>JBGUVW010000020.1:0-29787 GCA_045220475.1 Bacteroidaceae bacterium | reverse complement strand
TTGTAATACTGATCTTTCAAAACTGTTCGATTACTCTTCATAGTTAACTCGGTTTTGCGAGTCAACTTTTTTTAGGGAAAGACATTTGAGCCCCATTGGATTTATCTTCGCAAAAACAAATATAAAAGGTCATGAAAGGATTACTGATTACTGCCATTATTGCTTCCATCATTACAGTTCCGGTTATAGCGGCCGATAAGACTCCGGCATCGGACAGCCGCATCACATATGTGGGCCGCACTCTGGTACAGGACGGTGACGTGAGCTTTGACTGGAGCTCCACATACGCAAAGATTACCTTCCAGGGTGATTATCTGGCTGTTCGTGCATCGGACACCAAGAAGGACTACTTCAATGTATGGATAGACCGCGATATGAGTGCCGATGCAGACAAGATGCTTTGTATAAACTCTGCCGATACCCTGCTGACCATTGTAAGCGGCGCCGATTTCAGGAAGGGAAAGAAAGCCTCCAGCCACACGGTGATAATCCAGAAACGCACCGAGGCCGATCAGGGCCGAACCACTTTCCACGAGTTCATGACCGATAAAGGAGTGCTGCAGGCACCCGCCGTCAAGGAGCGTCTCATTGAGTTTGTGGGCGATTCATACACCTGCGGATACGGCATTGAGAACAGCATATCGCGTAACCGCTACACCCCTGAGACCCAGAACACCACAAAAACCTACTGCGCACTGCTGGCACGATATTTTGATGCCGATTTCATAACGGTGTCACATTCAGGGATGGGAATCAGCCGCAATTATGATGACCGTGACAAGAACGCCCGCTGGTATATGCCCGACCGTTACACCTGCACGTTTGACAACGCCCGCCAGCCCAAATGGGAGCCGGGAGACCTCAAGCCCGATATCACCATGATCTATCTGGGTCAGAACGATTTCTCGACTGAGCGCCAGCCCATGCGTGACCCGTTCAAGAACAACTACAAGCGTCTTATAAAGGAGATAAAGGATTATTACGGTGAGGACCACCCCATCCTGTGCGTATCTACCAAGGTTGACAAACTGCTGTTTGACTTTGTGCGTGAGTGCGTCGAGGAGTGCGGTTACCGCAACGTCTACTATGACGGAATGTTCCAGGCCGTCCATCTGGACAACGACCAGGAACTTGGCGCCGACTGGCATCCAAACTGGAAAGCCCACATCAAACTGGCCTACGCCCTGATCCCCTACTTCTCAACCATCACAGGCTGGGAGATGCAACCCTCAAAACCGATAGAATAACCCATTAGGGACAGTTTCCCGCCAAAGTGTCCCACAATCACCCGCGTCAGAGCGTATTCTCGTTAGGATAAGTGTGGGACACCAGCTCATCTTGAGGGTGTGTAACACAGTGAACCCCGTCACAAGCTCTGTGGCGGGGTTCGCTGTGGGACACTTTGGCGGGAATCCCTTACCCGATATACTTCAGGATCAGGTCTGCAGCCTCCTCCTCAGTACGACCCTTCATTGAGATGACAAGGTCATAGTTGCGGGGATCATATCGGCTTACACCCGTATGGCGCTTTGAATAGTCGTCACACAACTTGTCAACCTCATTGATCAGTTTCTCAGCCTCTTCCTTAGTAGCGATTCCCTTCTTTTTCATGACTCTGTCAATACGGGACTCCATGGGAGACTGGATCCATATATTAAGGTGATTGGGATGGTCCTTGAATGTCACAAAGCTGCAACGTCCAACCACCACGCAGGACTCGGCATCGGCTATACCTGTAAGTATCTCCTGTTCCGTCTTGAACTTCTTATCGGTATCATTGTCCTCCGGAACTGCATAATTGGGAAGGTTGTCATAAATGGAGACAGCAAAACCGCCGCCCAGTTCAACAATCTTTTTCAAGTCCGGCCACCAGGTACGTTTCTTGGATTTGAGACTCTCAATTTTCTCTTCATTCAGGCCCTCGTCCTCAACTGTCTTTAAATGAGCCTTATCATAAAAAGGCACGCCAAGCTTCTGAGCCAGCAGCTTGGCAACAGTCTTTCCGCCTGAGCCTATCTCACGATTGATAGTAATGACATACTTGTTTGATAATTCCATAACTATTGGCATTTGGTATTGAACAATAGCAAACATAAGGAAAAATTTCACATTTGTCAACGTTTAAGGCCAGAAAAATATGCCAATAGGCCTAAAGTTTATCCGATATGCCCAAATTTGTGTTAATTCTCAGTTCTCAATTCCAAGTTCTCAATTTATAAACTACCTTTGCGGCACGAATGAAAGGGGGTGCCCTGTTAACGGGCTGAGATTATACCCTATGAACCTGATCCGGACAGTGCCGGCGGAGGGATTGGAATTCAAAATATTGGTGTACCCTTTTTCATTTGGATTAACTAATTAAATCTATATGAAGAAGGTATTTTTTTTGTCCTTAACCCTAATCACAAGCCTTACAGTCAAGGCGGGTAATGAAAATCTTGAATCCGACGCAGATTCACTGCGCCTGAAGCAACTCAATGAAGTTATAATTAACGGTGTCCGTGCCCATGAAAACGAACCGTTTGCCACAACAGAGATAAGCCGTCAGGAGCTGGACAGCTACTCCAAGAACGGCCGTGAACTGCCATTCCTGCTGTCTCGCACACCCGGTGTGACCGCATGGAGTGAGAACGGAACCGGAATTGGAACCACATATATGCGCATTCGCGGCGCTGCCGATTCACGAATCAACGTAACACTTGACGGAGTTGCACTCAACTCACCCGAGGACCAGTGTGTATTCTGGGCCAACATGAACAGCTACGCATCACTGCTGGGAAGCGTTCAGATCCAGCGCGGTCTGGGCACATCAACCGTAGGTGACGGCGCGTTCGGCGGTTCAATAGCCCTTTCAAGCAAACTGCCCAACCCTGAAAAAAGCGCAGAGATTACCGCATCGGTAGGATCATTCAACACACAGCGTGTGGGCGGTTCATTCTCAACCGGAACCATACTGAACAGCGTTATCGTGGACGGTGCATTCCACATGACCCGCACTGACGGTTTCATGCACGGAACCAAAGGTCAGGCCGGCAGCTACTACGCAGGTCTGCTCTGGGCTCCCAATGACAACCTTATGATACGTTACCGCAACATAGGCAACTTTGAGAACACCGGTCAGGCCTGGAACGGCGCCACAGCCGGAAATGATGACTCCAGCCTTATGGACAACATGTATCTGGGCGAAACCGGCATCAAGGAGTACAAGGATATGTACGATGCAGGACTGGGTCAGTACAACAGCCTGTATGAGTATCTTGACTATGATGATGTCAACTGGTGCTTTGTACAGGATGCCGACGGCAACTACGTAACCCACCGCTATCAGCTCAAGGACGGTTCATACTGGGACCGCACAACCGATAATTTCTGGCAGGACCACAACATCCTTTCACTGGCATGGAGCGTGAACGAGAACCTCTCGACCTCACTCACAGCCCACTACACCTATGGTTACGGATACTATGAGGAGTTCCGCCCCAACAACAAGGCCAGCAAGTACGGTCTGGCAAATAGCCTGAATGATGACGGCGATCCCGTTTGGAAATCGGCCGACGGAAATACCACAGTAAAGAAGACAGACTTTATACGTAAGAAAGGTCTGGAGCAGCACACATACGGCGCCATCTGGAACACCAGCTACACACAGGGAAGTGTGGACCTGCGCAGCGGACTCTCATTCCAGCAGTTCAAGGGCAACCACTTTGGTCACATCACATATGTAAAGAATGACGTGCTGGCCGATGCAATCCTCACCGACGGCAAGTACACCTATTATGACTCAGATGCCACCAAGAATGACCTGAGCGCATACATCAAGGCCGGTTACAGCATCACTGATAATCTGCACGCATTTGTCGATGCACAGCTGCGTCATGTAGGCTATTACACTGACGGTTTCAATGACAAGTACAAGACCGATGCCCAGGGCGCAAGCGTAAAGCACAACCTTGACATCGACAAGACATACAACTTTGTAAACGCCAAGTTGGGACTCACATGGATCAATGGCGGTCATAAGCTGCATGCCCTGGTTGCCACTGCAGGACGTGAGCCTGAGCGCAACAACTTTACTGACAACGGTAACTATCCCGCTCCCAAACCCGAGCGCATGATAGACTATGAGGCCGGTTACAGTTTCCAGGGTGATATCTGGAACGCCGGATTCAACCTCTATTATATGGATTACAAGGACCAGTTCGTACAGACCGGTGCAGTGAGCGACATAGGTGAGAATCTGACCACCAATATAAAGAGTTCTTACCGTACCGGCATTGAGCTGACCGGTGCCGTGTCACCCCTGTCATGGTTGGAGTTTGAGGCCAATGCCGCCATCAGCGAGAACTGCCTGAATGACTTTGATGAGGTTATTGAAGACTGGCGTGACAAATACGCTGCCGATGACCCCAAACTGGAGCAGTACAAGCAGGACTACCACATTGACGGTAACGGTGACAAGCTGCGCACAATTCCCCACAAGGGCAAGACCACACTGGCTTTCTCACCCTCTGTAATCCTGAACGGATTCGTGAACCTCAAGTTCGGAAACTTCAAGGCCACATGGCACACCGGTTATGTAAGCCGTCAGTATCTGGACAACTCCCAGAACAACGACCGCTCACTGCCCGCCTACTCTCTTTCAGATCTCTCGTTCTCATACACAGTACCCATGAAAAAGGTGTTCAACAGCATTGTTATCGGTGCTGACCTGAACAACGTACTCAACGCTCGCGTTGCAACAAGCGGTTGGGTATACTCAGCAGTTGATGAGAAGGACGGCTTTACACCTGACAACCGCTACTATCAGATCGGTTTCATACCTGCCGCCCCCTTCTCAGCACTGGGACACGTAACAATTAAATTCTAAACAGCAATGATATCCGATATCTGGTCATATATAGCCGGTCAGTTTACCGGCATGGATTTCTGGGACACAATCCAGACAGTTGGGCTCATCCTCAGTTTCATATACCTGTGGCTTGAGTTCCGTCAGAAGCCCCTTATGTGGGTAGTCAGCGCCATGTGCTCCATGATCTATGCCAGCGTATACTTTCACAGCAAGATATATGCCGATATGGGATTCAGTTGCTTTAATATCTGCATGTGCGTTTACGGTTTTATAAAATGGCTCCATAGTGACCGTAAACGCGCATCGCATGATATTACCTACCGCCATTTCCATGGCAGGGAATTCATGGCTGTTTTGGGAGCATCGGCCCTGATATGGGGAGCCATTTTCTGTATTCTCAGGTTCCTCACTGATTCTCCAGTCCCCGCACTTGACGCCCTGACCACCATGCTCAACATAGTGGGCACATGGGTGCTTGCTCAGAAAATCATTGAGGTCTGGGGCATATGGTTCCTGGTAAACGCAATTTCCATCTATATCTACTGCCGTAGAGGACTGCATCTTACCACCATCCTGCTGTACAGTTTCTATCTGGGCGCATCAGTTTACGGTTATATCAAGTGGCGCAGGCGCGGTACGCTTGTTACGGAAAACTGTTGAAAACTTTTACCCTATAGGCAACCGCCAACCCGCGTGATATAAGTACCTTTGGATTCCAGAATAAAGCAAAAGCATGATGCAGCCTTATCTGGAAAGTACATTTCTTACGTCCCAAGGTAAATTCAACGGGACAGACATCTACCGCCTGGACGGCGGCAATTTTACCGGTAAATATTTCATTATCAGCAATGAGGGTACTCGTCATCTCCTGGCCTCACCCGAGGTTATAGGATATGATTCCTATCTGGCCATGTGCGGTGCCACCAGCGATATGCTTGGCTGGCTCAAACAGCAGGAGGCCATAGGCAGCAGTGCCGATATTATGACCATCCTGCGCGGCGGTCTGAACTACCCGCTTGAGGAGTGCTGTTTCCGCAACGGAATCCGCGTCAACAACATGGATTTCATATCCTGCGAGCGCGTTATCCGCAACAACCAGATCACCGGTCTTGACATCCGATACACCAAACTCAGCGCCCCCAAGGACATCACCCTCATGATAGGTGACATCATTGCATCGGGCGAGACCCTGGCACGCTGCATCCGCTATATCATAGCCGAGTTCAAGCGCCTGGGCGGAAGCATACGCCGCGTGGTATTCTTTACCATCGGAGGTACCCGTGCCATTGAGCTGTTTGAGGAGCTCACCCCAGAGTTCCGTTTCCACTGGCCTGAGTTTGAGGGCTTTACCTGCATATTCTATGAGGGTATATTCTCAGCATATAAGGACAAGGGTGTGACCGGAATCAGCTGGCCCCAGATTGATTTCTTCTGGAAGGGCGGCGTGATATCACCCCAGTTCCGCAGCTATGTTCTGTCCGATGACGACGCCCTGTTTGAGAAGTGCATCATCTATGACGGAGGTGCCCGCCGATATGAGATCCCTGACCATTACCATGAGGTGACTGAGTACTGGGAGAATATCCGCAAGGTGGCCGACAACTTTGAATTCAAGGATTTCCTGGATGAGAAACTTGGATATCGCACCCCCATCAGCCAGAAGAAATGGCTTGAGCTTAACCATTACCAGCAGCTGGACCAGGATGAGATGACCGGACTGTTTGCAATGGAGAAGGATTTTGCCGCCAAATCGGCCGACCTCTCAATCCGCGAGATTGCAGACCGCCGTCTCAAGGAGTTCCGCAAGGCATTGAAAGAATACGCACATTAATCGATAACATTCCTAAACTTAAAATTTATGGCATACAAGAAACCGGATGTGGATTTCACATCAAGCAGAGTTCCCATGAGCGGCCGCAAGAGCGACATCAGCATGTTCATGGTAATGCTGGGATTCACCTTCTTCTCAGCAAGCATGTGGGCCGGCCAGAACCTGGCTGCAGGCCTTAACTTCGGACAGTTTATAGGCGCACTTATCCTGGGTGGTATCATCCTGGGTGCATACACAGGTGCACTCGGATTCATCGGCGCCAAGACCGGCCTCACTCTCGACATGCTGTCACACCGCAGTTTTGGCCGTAAGGGTAGCTGGCTGCCCAGCGCCATGATCAGCTTCACTCAGATGGGCTGGTTCGGTGTAGGTCTGGCCATGTTCGCCATCCCCGTAGCCAAGGAGTTGCTCCATCTTGACGTTACTCCTGATCACATGCCCTATCAGGGTTATATCCTGGTAGCCGTAGCCGGTCTGCTCATGACCGCCAGCGCATACTACGGAATCAAGAGTCTTACCATCATCAGCTGGATTGCAGTTCCTCTGGTTGGTATCCTGGGTACCGTTGCCATGATCATGGCCATCAAGCGCGGTGACTCAACCCTGATCGAGCAGTTCAACAGCATCAATGACGGTTCACTCACTGTCGTAGCCGGCGCAGGTCTGGTTATCGGTAGCTTTGTATCGGGAGGTACCGCAACACCTAACTTCGCACGTTTCTCAAGGAACGGAAAGATTGGTTGCATCGTTACCGTTGTAGCTTTCTTCCTGGGTAACTCACTCATGTTCTTCTTTGGCGCTTCATCCAGCATCTACGTAGGCGGAAACGATATCTTTGAGGTTATGCTCAACCTGAACCTCTTCTACATGGCTGTTCTTGTGCTGGGTCTCAACATCTGGACCACCAATGACAACGCCCTCTACTCATCAGGTCTGGGTCTTTGCAACATATTCGGACTCTCCAAGAAGACCATGGTACTGATTGCCGGTATCATCGGCACAGTATCTGCTGTATGGCTTTACTGGAACTTCTGCGGATGGCTCAACGTACTGAACTGCACTCTGCCTCCTATCGGTGCAATCCTTATCATCAGCTATTTCATGAACAAGAATGAGTATCTGGCCGATGACGTCAAGATTGAGACTGTCAACTGGGCATCGGTTATAGGTGTTGTTCTGGGTGCCGTTGTTGCAAACCTCCTTCCTTGGGGTATCGCTTCAATCAACGGTATGGTCGTTGCAATCATCTGCTACCTGGCAGGTCACGCCATCAAAAGCAAGAAATAACACTCAATCCGATTTTTAGTTACCTTTACGGCACAATAATCCTAAACAAATCGGTTATGAAGAAAACATTATTCTTTCTGGCAGCACTGCTGCCGCTGAGCCTTTCAGCTCAGGAGGAATCCGCCTGGTCACACAGCGGCCTGGCAGGTATCAATTTCTCGCAGACATCTTTTACCAACTGGAGTGAAGGTGGTGAGAACTCAATTGCAACCAATGTTTATTTCAACGGTTCTCTCAACTACAAGGAGGGCAAGAATGCCTGGGACAATGATTTGAGTGCCAATTACGGTTTGAACTACACTGATGCCACCAAGTGGCGCAAGAACATCGATAACCTGAATCTGTCATCCAAGTACGGACGTCAGATTTCAGACAAGCTTTATTACGGTGCCCTGCTTGATTTCAAGACACAGATGGGTTACGGCTATGACTACTCGGGCGAGGAACGTGAGCTTATATCCAAGTTCCTGGTTCCGGGATACCTGAACCTCTCAGTAGGTCTTGACTACAAGCCCAATGACAACATCAGCGTATACTACTCGCCTGTTGCCGGAAAGATGACAATGGTAAGCGATACCGTATACTCAACCCGTTACGGACTTGATGCCGGTAAGAAGACTCGTTTTGAGCTTGGTTCAAGTTTCAAGGGTACAGTTAACTACAGCCTGCTTAATGACAAACTTACGGTAAAGTCAACACTTGACCTCTTTACCGCTTACAACGAATCATTCGGCAAGATTGATGTTAACTGGGATGTCCTGGTTGGCCTTAACGTAACCAGCCTGCTCACCGTCACCTTCCAGTCAACACTGAAGTATGACGATGACATCAAGACCTTTGATGAGGACGGAAACGTTCACGGTGCCAAGGTTCAGTTCAAGGAGATTCTTGGT
This sequence comes from Bacteroidaceae bacterium, assembly GCA_045220475.1. Lineage (GTDB taxonomy): Bacteria > Bacteroidota > Bacteroidia > Bacteroidales > Bacteroidaceae > Colenecus. The sequence continues at coordinate 20,927 of JBGUVW010000020.1, read as the reverse complement.
GTTGGTTTAAGCTACAAGTTCTAAAACTAAAGGATAGCAGTCATGTGGTTGGGATTTGCTCTCGTTTCGGCCCTGTTCCTGGGCTTGTATGACGTATCCAAGAAGCAGTCCCTCAAGGATAACGCGGTAATTCCCGTTCTCTGGTTCAACACACTGTTCTGCTCATTGTTAATGTTGCCGTTCACGCTCCTGTCATGGAAGACAGGCGTGCTGGACGGCAGCATTTTTTATGTACCTACCGAGGGCTGGGAGCTGCACCGCCTGCTCATGCTCAAGGCATTCATCGTGCTTGGCTCCTGGATATTCGGTTACTTTGGCATGAAACACCTGCCCATCACGCTGTTCGGCCCCATCAATGCCACCCGTCCCATCATCGTTCTGCTGGGCGGTCTGCTGCTGTTTGGTGAGCGCCTTAACCTATACCAGTGGATTGGTGTCATCATTGCCGTGATCTCTTTCTACATGCTCAGTGTAAGCGGCAAGAAAGAGGGTATCACCTTCTACCGCAACAAATGGGTGTTCTGCGTCATTATGGCTACCCTGCTGGGAGCCGTCAGCGCCCTGTTTGACAAGTACCTGCTGGGCCGCTTCAACAACATGTTCGTACAGGCATGGAGCAACTTCTACCAGCTTGCCCTCATGACTGTCATCCTCTTCACCCTCTGGTGGCCCACCCGTAAGCGCACCACCCCCTTCCAATGGAAATGGCCCATCATCTTCATCGCCGTCTTCCTAACGCTAGCTGACTACGCCTACTTTGTATCCCTTTCCCAAAGCGCCTCCATGGTCTCAATCGTCTCCATGATCCGCCGCTCAAGCGTAATAGTCAGCTTCCTCTGCGGAGCCCTCCTCTTCCGCGAGAAAAACCTCAAGAGCAAAGTCATCGACCTCATCCTTGTCCTGCTGGGCCTCTTCTTCCTGCTGATTGGTTCCCTGCAATAATGTGAAATTGGGGACAGTCCCCTTTTCCACATTTCTTTCTGCAACTGGGATCATCAGCTCGTTTATCAAAATAATGTTCACAAATTTGTGAACACGAATAATTGTTTTTATATTTGCTCCATAAACTGAAAAACATATGATAGTCAAATTCCAGGAGAATTACCTTAAAGAACTCTATGAGGATGGACAGGCCAGTGATAAAAAACACCGCTTTCAGCCACAAATAGTCAAAAAATACACACGTATTGTGGATTTGATGATGGAGCAGAAAAATGTGAATGGCTTGGCCAAATATGGTGGACTCAACTACGAGCATCTACATGGTGACAAAGAGGGTCTTTCATCTGTCAGGGTAAATAATCAGTATCGCATAGAGTTCAGGGAGATTCTTGAAGGTGATAAGACTATTGCCGAAGTGGTAAATATAACAGAATTGTCAAACCATTATAAATAAGAGCGTTATGACACAGACAGAAAATAGAGGCAACAAGATGGTTGCAAACGATATGGAACCGTATTATCTTACTCATCCCGGTGAGGTTATTAAGGATGAGTTGGAGTATCGTGGAATCAGTCAGCGACGACTGGCTTCAGAGATTGGCGTACCTGTAAGCCAGTTGAATGAGGTTCTGAATGCCAAACGACCACTGAACGCCGAAATGGCACTGCTTATAGAGCAGGCTCTTGGAATAGATGCTGAGCCACTCCTTTCACTCCAGACAAAATACAACATTCTCTCAGCCAAGCGCAACAAATCATTCTTTGAGCGCCTGAAGAAAATCCCCAGAATCGCAGCCGCACTCTGATATGCAATTAGGGGCTGCCTCCATTTGCAATTTTTGAACCTGCCGCTCACATCAGAGATTTTTCATACATTTGCATTAAAACTATGATTATGAAAAGGATAGTTCCAACATTCGCTCTGATTATTTTGGGTTTTGGTTTAATCTCTTGTGACAAGGAACAGGATCAGGTTGAACAAAGCAACGGGAAAGGAGCTCAGGCAGAAACATTATCGGCCGTAAACGGCCAATATTATACTGTCAATCTGTCAGGACGGATAAGCGGTCTGGAACAGGTAGCGCTTGATTACCAATGCGGCATTGAATACTCATCGGACCAAAGTTTCGGGCAAGGCAAAACGGTCAGATTCAAAGCAAGCAATAGTTACTCGGACGATGAGTTCACGGTTTCTGTATCAGATATCATGCCCGGACAGAAATACTATTACAAGGCCTATTACATCAATCAGATGTTCATTTATTACGGTGAAGTGAAAGAGTTCAGGACCGATGAATGGAAAGGTCCGGAGGCTGTTGACCTGGGGTTAAGTGTCAAGTGGGCCGATATGAACGTAGATGCTTACAGACCTTGGGAGAGAGGCAATTTATACTCATGGGGTGAAATTGAGCCTAAAGAATCATACAATTCAAGCTATTACAGATTCTATCATGAAGGAACGATGAAACTGACCAAATACTGTAATGACAAGATCTACGGTTATGAGGAATACACGGATACTCTGACCGTTCTTGAGCCAGAGGATGATGTAGCTCACGTAAAATGGGGAGGAGACTGGCGCATTCCCTCAAAAGATGAATTCCTTGAACTCATGGACACCACCAACTGCTCATGGACATACACCTCAATGTACGGCATGACAGGTTACAAGGTTCAGAGCAAAAAGAACGGCAATTCAATATTCATGCCCGAATCCAGCGACAGCCACGGCTGCGGCGGAGGATTCTATTGGGCAAACTGCATCGATCCGGATTGCGCAGGCGCCGCACCCAACCTCTACTTCAACCAAGCCATGAACCGCTTCTACATCAACATCTACATACGCGACGTCGGCCTCACCATCCGTCCCGTGCAATAACCCATTGTGGACAGTCCCCCTGTGCCACTGCTGATAGGTTCTCTGAAGTAATAGTTTTCTGCAGAAATGTGTTTCTAACTGGGAACAGCAGGTTCAATCTGCAACTCACTTAGCCAAACGAGCTAATGTTCCTGTTTGCTGGAGCGGGACTAACGTTAGGGGGAGCGTCAGTGGAGAGGCGTAAGGGAGGGGCCCACGGAGGATCCCGTTAAGAACGGCGTTTCGTTTAACGACTGTTAGGCCCCGCAGGGGACTAAAAAGGAGGCGTTCGACGTTTAGGGTCCGGAGGGGTCCCGAGTAGCCTCGTAACATCGTCTCCCCCTAACGTTAGTCCCGCGTAAGCAACGTTCCAATCTACAAAAATGTGGAAAAGGGGACTGTCCCCAATTTCATGAATTATCCATCTGCAATCATGCAAAATTAGAGATTGCATCTGTACGATTTGAGCAAAGAACCACATTAGTCCCGTGGAGGCAACTCATCTTAGGGATGAAAATGGTCCTATGTGCGTTGTGACTCCCTAAGGTGAGGAAGTAACGCAGGTAAAAGCGATTTTTCTGCGCACCTTAGGGAGGAAAATGGCCCTACGTGCGTTGTGACTCCCTAAGGTAAGGGGGTAACGCCCGTGGAAGCAATGCAGTGAACTGTAAAATAGCAGAATTATAACTTATTTTATAATAGTGAGTGCAGAGTTTTTACTAATTTCGCGGAGTTTAAGCGTATCAGTTTCTGATAGCAGGTATTAAATTGTATATAATAAACATAAATAAAGATTTTCAGTATGATTAAAGACATTTTTGAGAGAATCAAGGAGACTCCGGGCCCGCTCGGACAGTATCAGGGAATCGGCGACGGTTACTTCATGTTCCCCCGCCTGGTAGGTGAGATCGGTCCCGAGATGGAGTTCAACGGCAAGCCCGTACTGAACTGGAGCCTTAACAACTACCTGGGTCTGGCAAACCACCCCGAGGTAAGAAAGGCCGATGCCGAGGCAGCCGCTAAGTTTGGTCTTGGTGCTCCTATGGGTGCCCGCATGATGTCAGGTAATACTGATTATCACATCAAGTTTGAGAATGACTTCTCAGAGTTCGTAGGCAAGAAGGCAGGTCTCTGCCTCAACTTCGGTTATCAGGGCATGATCTCAATCATCGACGTTCTGACCAGCCGTAAGGACGTTATCGTTTACGATTCTGAGAGCCACGCCTGCATCCTGGACGGTATGCGTCTGAGCCTTGCCAAGCGTTTCGCTTTCCAGCACAACAACATGGAGAGTCTGGACAAGCAGCTGGGTCATGCCTGCAAGCTGGCCGATGAGCAGGGCGGCGGCGTTCTGGTAATCACCGAGGGTGTGTTCGGTATGGCCGGTGACCTGGGTCATCTCGCTGACATCGTAGAACTCAAGAAGAAATATCCGTTCCGCATACTTATCGACGATGCACACGGTTTCGGTACCATGGGTGCACACGGTCGCGGTACCGCCGAGCACTACGGCGTAATCGATGAGATCGATGTAATATTCGATGCATTCGCCAAGAGTATGGCATCAATCGGTGGTGTAGTAAGCTCAGAGCCTGAGATCATCGACCACCTCAAGTGCAACATGCGTTCACAGATCTACGCCAAGTCACTGCCTCTGCCTCTGGTTATCGGTAACCAGAAGCGTCTGGACCTGATCAAGGCTCACCCCGAGTACCGCGAGCATCTGTGGGAGGTTGTAAACGCTCTGCAGGGCGGCCTCAAGTCAGAGGGCTTCAACATCGGCGTAACCGAGTCACCTGTAACACCCGTATTCTTTGAGGGTGGTATCAATGAGGGTACCAACGTTGTTGTTGACCTGCGTGAGAACTACGGAATCTTCTGCTCAATCGTTACATATCCCGTTATCCCCAAGGGCCAGCTCATGCTGCGTATCATTCCTACTGCTTCACATACTCTGGATCATGTTAAGCGTACCATCGAGGTATTCAAGGATGTACAGAAGAAGCTCAAGGCCGGTTACTATGAGGGCCCCATTCAGGATATGAACGTATTCAAGCGTGCTCAGATAAAGAGAGGATGAAATACCAGCTTGTCTGCAAGAAGTGCGGCAAGGTAATAGGAGATTTTGCCGCTTGGTTCAGCCAGGACCAGCTGTGTGAGTGCGGAAGCAACCACGCAGAGGTGGTCTATGACTCTGACTACCGCCAGCTGGATGAGCTCTGCAAACCCGGCCAGAAGGTGGACAACCTCTACCACTACCTGCCCTTCCTGCCCCTTGATGAGGCCGATGAGCAGGTAACCTGCGGTGAAGGTGCAGTACCCATTGAGGAGTGGGAGTTCCTGAGCCGATACGCAAAGGACAATTACGGCATAGACTGCAAGGTTGTGGTTGCCCGTAATGACCTGAACGGAGGCAGCGGCACATTCAAGGATATTGCCGCATCACTGGCAGCAACGCTGTTCAAGAAACACGGCGTAAAGGAGTATTGCCTGGCATCGACCGGCAATGCAGCAACCGCATACGCAACATATCTGGCCAAGGCCGGAGTCAAGTTTGACATATTCGCTCCGTGTGATATGTATCAGGAGTCTCAGGACGCCATCCGTTCTGTAGGCCAGAATCTGGTAGTATCAGAGGGAGGTTACGGTCAGGCTAAGGCTGAGGCTGCTGATTTCCACAAGAACCAGAAGGTTATGATATCGGCCGGTAATATCGACCCCATTCGCGTAGAGGCCAAGAAGACACTTGTCTTTGAGTGCATGCGCCAGCTGGGCCGCATCCCCGATGTCTACATGCAGGCAGTTGCAGGCGGCACAAGCCCTATCGCATTTGAGAAAGGAATGCGTGAGATTGCCGATGCATACCCGCAGTACAAGATGCCCCGCATGCTGCTGGTTCAGCAGGACACCTGCGATCCCATGGTCCAGGCTTGGGAGTGGGCAAATGAGAACAATTTCCCGCAGGGTTGGAACAAGCACTTCCCCACTGTGATACCAAGAACCAGCATATCTATACTTACTGCCGGCACTCCCGGAATGTATCCGCTGGTTGGTCCTATCGTAAAGAACAGCGGTGGATGTTTCCTGCGTGTCAAGGAGGAGGGACTGGAGCGTTATGGCCGTATGGTCAAGGACGCACAGGGCATATACATGGGACCTGCATCGGTAGTATGTATAGCCGGATTCTTCAAGGCACTTGAGGAGAATAAGCTCAAGAACGGAGACCTTATCCTTCTCAACACCGGCGAGGGTTGCGAACGCGCCCGCTGGTTCAAACAAGCAATAGACAGCTGCAAATGAATAAATTCGCCGACAAGGTAGTTTGGATAACAGGCTCTTCATCAGGTATTGGTGAGGCAACCGCATATGAGTTTGCACGTGAGGGTGCCAAGCTCATACTCACTGCACTTGAGGCTGACCTCTTGGAGAAGGTTGCCGCACGCTGCAAGGAGTTGGGTGCTCCCGATGCGCGTCCCCTGCCCTTTGACCTCTCCAAGAAGGATGAGGTTGCAGGACTGGCCGAGCAGGCATGGCAGGTTTACGGATACATAGATGTATTCTACAACAACGCCGGCATAAGCCAGCGCGGCACCACCTGTGAGACTGAGATGCGTGTTATAAATAAGGTCATGGACATTAACTGGTTTGCACCCGTTATCATGACCAAGGTGATCCTGCCCAAGATGATTGAGCGCGGTGGAGGCCAGCTCATGGTAACCACCAGCATCAACGGACGGTTCGGATTCCCGCTGCGCTGCGCATACAGCTCATCCAAGCATGCCCTGTACGGATTCTTTGAGACAGTTCAGGCCGAGTATTATAAGGATAACATCCGCGTTACCATTGTATGCCCCGGACGTGTACAGACCCGCATATCATTCTATGCACTGGAAAAGGATGGTAAGCAGCATGCCAAGATGGATGCCGGACAGGCCGGAGGCTGTACCCCAGAGCAGGCTGCGCGCAAGATCGTCAAGGCCGTCTACAAGAAAAAACGTGAGGTCCTGGTTGGACGCAAGGAACTGCTTATGGTCTACATCAAGCGTTTCTTCCCAGGCCTGTGCGCCAGGATAGCCCGCACAATAGATCCGATGTAAATAATTAAAAACACATAAACAGCATGAAAAAAGAGATTCAATTCAGTCTTGTGTACCGTGACATGTGGCAGTCATCAGGCAAGTATGTTCCCCGTAAAGACCAGCTGGCCAAGATTGCGCCGGTAATTATCGATATGGGCTGCTTTGACCGCGTTGAGACTAACGGCGGTGCCATGGAGCAGGTAAACCTTCTGTACGGTGAGAACCCCAACCAGGCCGTACGTACATTCACCAAGCCTTTCAATGAAGTAGGCATCAAGACCCACATGCTTGACCGTGGTCTGAACGCACTCCGCATGAACCCCGTTCCTGCCGATGTACGTCAGCTCATGTATAAGGTAAAGCACGCTCAGGGTGTCGACATCACACGTATATTCTGCGGTCTTAATGATCCGCGTAACATCATCCCCTCAATCAAGTGGGCTAAGGAGGCCGGCATGACCGCTCAGGCAACCATGTGTATCACCTACTCCAAGGTACACAATGCCGAGTACTACATCAACCTGGCCGAGCAGCTCATCGAGGGCGGCGCACAGGAGATCTGCCTCAAGGATATGGCCGGTATCGGTCGTCCCGCTATGCTGGGCACCATCGTTCGCGCCATCAAGGAGAAACATCCCGATATCATCATACAGTACCACGGCCACAACGGTCCCGGATTTGCAGTAGCTTCAATGCTTGAGGTTGCAAGAGCCGGTGCCGATGTACTGGACGTAGCTATGGAGCCTCTGTCATGGGGTAAGGTTCATCCGGACGTAATCACCATCCAGGCCATGCTTAAGGATGCCGGATTCCTGGTTAAGGATATCAACATGAAGGCTTACATGGAGGCTCGTTCACTCACACAGAGCTTCATGGATGACTTCCTGGGCTACTGGATCGACCCCAAGAACTCAATCATGAGTTCACTGCTGGTAGGTTGCGGCCTGCCCGGCGGTATGATGGGTTCACTTATGGCTGACCTCAAGGGTATGCACGCTGCCATCAACGCCAACCTCCGCAAGAAGGGTGAGAAAGAGCTGTCTGAGGACGAGCTGCTTGTAGAGCTCTTTGATGAGGTACAGCGCATATGGCCTATGCTGGGTACTCCCTGTCTGGTTACCCCGTTCAGCCAGTACGTTAAGAACGCCGCCCTTATGAACCTCTACTCAAAGTCAATGGATGAGAAGCCTTTCACCCGTATGGATCCCGCCATGTGGGGTATGGTACTTGGCAAGTCAGGTAAGCTGCCCGGCGAGCTGGCTCCCGAGATCATTCAGCTGGCCAAGGAGCAGGGTAAGGAGTTCTATACCGATGATCCTCAGGTTCTCTATCCCAATGACCTGCCCCGTTTCATCAAGGAGATGGAGGAGAACGGTTGGGACCGCGGCCAGGATGATGAGGAGCTCTTTGAGTTCGCCATGCATGAGAAGCAGTACCGCGAGTACAAGAGCGGCCAGGCCAAGGATCAGTTCAACAAGGACCTTATGGAGCGTATGGAGAAGGCTCAGGCCGGCACCGCAGGTGCACCTGTCAAGCACTTCACCGCTGCCGATAAGCGTGCCATCCTGCATCCCGATGCAGAGCCCATCGAGGCTGCTGTCAGCGGTCGCGTAATCTGGGATCTGGATTACATGGATCAGTCAACCAATCCTCCCTTCGGCAAGCAGTACAAGAAGGGTGACTGGATGGTCGGCATCCAGGCCAGCGGCAACACATTCATCGACAACGCCACCGCTCCCTACGACTGCCATCTGGTATCAGTTGAGAAGGAGCACGGATCACTCGTCAACAAGGGTGAGGTTATCGGCTGGATTGAGAAGTAAGCTGAAGCGAGAAAGGGGGCCAAAGGGGACGGTTCTGTTTGGCTCCTTTTTCAGATAATTAAAAAGCAGTGAGGGTGTTAACCTTCACTGCTTCTGTTTATGTCAGATAAAAGGAGCCAAACAGAACCGTCCCCTTTGGCCCCCTCGCTCACTGAGGAAGTGTATCAAGATAGTCTTTGATTGCAAGGGCAGCGGAGCGGGCATCGTTTATGGAGTCGCTCACGCTCATGGGGCGCTTGCAGGTGCCGGCGGCAAACAGGCCGGGCTTTCCGGTCTCGTTGTCGTAGAGATGGGGGTTGACGGTGCGGATGAAGCCGTAGTCACCGCTTATGTCACAGGATTTGCCAAGCGCCTTGGTGCCGCATGATGCCTCCATACCTACCATAAGAACCAGCAGGTCTGTGGTCATCTTGAGCGGAAGACCCATCAGTGTGTCCTCACTCTTAAGCTGGACACGGCCGTCAAATGTAGCGGCAGCTTCCGATATACGGCCACGTACAAAACTTACGCCGTATTTCTCCTGGGCGGTGCGGTACATCTCCTCAAATCCCTGGCCCCACATGCGCAGGTCCATATAAAAGACCGATGCCTCACACTTGGGTAGTTGCTTGCGGACCTCGATGGCCTGCTTAACAGCTGTCACGCAGCAGATCTTGGAGCAGTAGTGGTTGCCGCTCTTCTCGTCACGTGAGCCCACGCACTGCAGGAATGTGATACGTTTGGGCTCATCGCCGTTGGCGTTCAGGATCTTGCCGTGCTTAATCATCTGCTCCATATCGAGCGATGTGATTACACCTTTATATATACCGTAGCCAAGCTCCTCCTTGCGGTGTGCGTCAAACACCTGATAACCGGTGGCCAGCAGCACTGCATCGGCCACATATGTCTGTTCCTTGGCGTCAACCAGTTTCCATTCCGCCCCCTGCCACTTGACATCAACGATATCAACACCAAAGGCCGATGTAACACCGTCCGTGAGCAGTTTACCGCTCAAATCATCAACAATCTCCTGCGCAGCCTGGAAGTTAGGGAACAGGAAAGCCTTGTCCTGGAGGTTCTTGAGCGGAGTCTCTGATTTCTCAAAAAGGGTAACCTCAATACCGCTCTTGGCCAATATTGATGCGGCCTCTATACCGGCGGGGCCGGCTCCTATGATTGCAACTTTCTTCATAATCAATTACACTAAAAGGTTCTCAGGCTTCTCCGGGGCACGCAGAATCTTGCCCGATGCGGAATTGTATTTCTGTTTGGGGTCATACGGGATGCCTATCTTGTCAAGCAGGCGCTCGCACTGTACCTGATGTATCTGCAGACCAAGCGTCCAAGGATCATAACCCAGCAGCAGACCGGCCATCTCCTCATATGTAAGAACCGGAATGCCGTAGCCCTCGCGGTCATATGTCTTATGCTCCATCTCAGCAATGGTATACTGCCAGCGGTCCAGGAACATGGAACATCCGGGACAGTTGGATACTATGAAATCAGGCTCATACGGCTCCATGGACTCCAGTTTCTTCTTGGTGTTGGATACGGAGTATCCGCGGTTCTCCTGAACCAGATACTGACGGAATCCAAATCCGCAGCAGTGACGGCGCTCAGGATAATCCACCACATGACCGCCCCAGGCCTCAATCATACCGGCCAGAACGTACGGGAACTCAGCCTTGCCCACGCCCTTGTCGGGGAACAGTTTGGCATAGTGGCAACCTATATGCTCCACTACATTAAGCGGTTTGCCGGTAAAACGGTTCACCAGACGGTATTTCATCTTCTCGGCCAGTTCAAAACGGTACTTGAATATAAGGTCCGACGGATGAGCTATGTTCTTGGGCATGTCAAACTCACGCTTGCAGGCCTTGTACAGGTTCTCACGGGTCTGCTCCAGCAGCTCCGGATGCTCCTGCCACATATGGCACATCTCAGTGAAAACGCCGAATGAGGTGATGCATGACGGAACCAGATTCTCGTAACCACGCTCGGTCATAAGTGAGAATATGCGTGCCACCACGGTCATAGTGGTCTCAAGCGGAACAACATCGGTATGATAACCAATTCCTGTGCAGGTATGCAGACGGAAATCATCAAACACATCCTTGCCCAGCTCATCCTGCATCATCTTGAGGAATGCAGTCTCAGAACCCGGGAAAAAGGTCTGGCGTATGCAGCTGCGCTCATAATAGTAATGGTCGTCAGCTATTGTCTTCTGATATTCGTTCCAATAACGGTTTGCCATAATACGGTTCAATTTATAAGGTTCTCAGCCACCACCTCGGCTATATCACGTACAGGATACTCATTGGTTGCGTGCTGGAACGCTTTCTTACACATGGGGCATGCGGTCACGATAGAGTCAACCGGTTTGCTGGTCAGGTTCTCAAGTGAAGCATTACGGATTGCGGTCTGCTCCTCAATGCTGAGTTTGGTATTACCCAGGTTGAATCCGCAGCAGACACTCTTTTCACGCTGGAACTTGGTCTTCTGCAGATTGGTAACTGTGCTCAGCACACTGCGCGGCTCATCATAGATACCGCAACCGCGACCTAGCTCACAGGGATCATGATATGAAACCTTGCGGTCATCATGACGTACCTTTATCCTACCCTGCTTTATTATCATATCGATATACTCGGTATGGTGCATGATAGGAATATCCAGGTTATACTCTTTCTTGAATGACTGGTAGCAGATAGGACATGATGTCACGAGCATGGTTGAACCTGACTTGACAATCATATCGGTATTTTTCTGTCGCAGTTCGGCCGCCTGGTTAAGGAATCCCTGCTGCTGGAGCGGACGTCCGCAGCAGATGGTGCTCTGCTTGTCCATATACCAGAATTTCTGGCCTGCGGCATTGAATATCTTCTCCATAGACTCCGTGATACCGGGAGTAAGGTGTGACATGCAACCGCCAAAATAGGCCACACGGCCGATGGCATTGAACGGAGCCTGTTTCTTAGCCAGATACTTGTAGTTGCCTGTGGTATCAAGCGCACCCTTATCACGGCTCATGCGGCGCAACGCACTCAGGTCAATGCCAACCGGGCAGTCAACCGTGCATCGGTCACACATAAGGCAGTCATCGGCTATCATCTTAAGACGGCTGCCATGCTCCTGATTGCGCAAACTGCGTATCAGATAGACTGACTGTATCTCATGATTCTCAAGCACCTTGTCCATGGGGCAGCCCGATATGCAGACGCCGCAACGTGAGCAGGCGTTCAGCTCAAAGTATGTGTATCCTGTCTTGTGCTGACCCTCTGTCACACCTATCTTACGGAAGTAGATAAGCAGCAACTCCGTAAAGATATGCATGTAACGGGTGAACGGCATGGTCACGAAGAACACGCCCAGCATGAGTGAATAGAACATCCAGAGCGATGTCTCCAGACCGCGAACGATCATGGGGTCAAATAGGTTGCCCACCGCCTGCGTAAAGAATCCTCCGTTGCCGTACAGACATGCAGTGACAGACTCGGCAAGCAGACGCAGCGGGAAAATCATCCACAGCGAGAACTTGGCGAAACGGTCAACCAGCGTATGCTTGGTAGTGCGGCGCATTCCCAGGATCTTGGACCAGAAGATCTTTATCATGGCCATGGTAAGACCCAGGAACACATACAGCAGCAACGCATCCATCAGGTCCGCATATGCCTTGTGCTGACGGAAAGTAGCCGGTGCCTTATGTACAAAATAGCGGTAGAATATGCCTACGTAGAACGGACGGTTATAATCTATTCGGGCAATGCCCTCCTCTGTCTCCACACGGTAACGGCGCTGGTTCAGGAACTCCGGGTTCTTATCCTCACCGGTGGTATGTATGTACCAGCCGTTCTGCTGCTCAAGTTCATGAAGATATTCGATAGACTGCTCATGCTGCATGGTAAAGAACGCGTCACGGCTCTCTATGGCACCCACCACGATAAGCAGGAACCAGCCCAATGCAAATGCCTGGTGCATTATGCCCAGCAGCACATTCTTCTTAATGATACGTACGTGGATGAGGCCCTCACGCAGCATCTCCCAAATGGCCGGAAATATCTTCCATGAGAACCAGTTGTGCCTTATAACCTCTCTCTGCTCATCGCTGAAACGCTTTATCCACTTTACATACTTGTATATGATGATGGTAAAGAGCAGAATGGTTCCAATCAGGAACGGGATGACAAAGTCATTATATGGGAATGCGTGTATCTTCATCTCTTTCCTGTTTTCTGGGGTTCATCAAGTATCTCACGCATATTCATTATGAGAGAGCGCAGGTTCACACCACGCGGGCAAACCAGCGTGCATTTGCCGCAGAGCATACATTTGCGCAATTCATCGGCCAGACCGTCATACTCACCACGGCGGAACGATGTATGTACACGGCGTATGCTGAAGTCAGTGAACTGGCGTGCCGAGCATGTGGCGCTGCAGTTTCCGCATTGGAAACAGCGCTTGAATGACGGTACCATCTGCTGGAGCTTATGGAATTTCTCAAGCGAGGTCTTGTCCATATTCTCCTGCCTGGTCTGTTTTATGGCAAATCCGAAATCAATCATCCTGCTTGTCCTTTAAGATGGCATCATGGAAATCCATTCCGCCTGTAACCTTGAATATGTTGCGCAGGTCCTCCATGGTCTCAGGGCAGATCTCACGCAGGGCACCTGCTCCCTTGCCATGATAGTTGGCGCCGAATTTTGGAGCCACCTCCTTGATATTCTTTATATACCACTCCCATGTAGGTCCCTGTTCCGGATGCATCTGGGGAGGTACCTTATCAGGATGTACGCAATAACCTATCTCCAGGATATTGTTGCCGATGACGTTCATCAGGGTAACCTGCTGGCGTCCCATACGGCTCTCCTTGTAGTAGCCCATCTCCTGTGACACCTTACGCAGAATATTTATGACCGCACCGGGCACATTGCCGCGCGGGCAACGGGGCTTGCATGACATGCACTGTCCGCAGTACCATATGGTATCCTCACGCAACAGTTTCTCCACCTGCTCCTCATCACCACGCTGTACCGTATCGCAGATGCGGCGGGGGTCATAGTCATAAAACTCTGCAGCCGGGCATATGGCGGTACAGATACCGCAGTTCATGCAGGCCTTGAGCGAGTCCTCATAACGGACATCGGACCTTATCAGATCAATCAAATTTCCCATAAGCAGTTGATAATCCGAGTTATCTTTTCAAAGATAAATGTAAAGATGAACAAACGGAATCACTCTATAACAGTATTGACGAATTGTTACAAACTCGTCATTGTTTTTTTACTTGTCAAATTTCTTGCGGTTCATCTTCATGGCGCGAAACAGCAGCTTGGAGAGCGGCTTGCGGCGGTCGCGTTTAAGCAGGCTTATGTACCAGCCCAATTTCTTGGCTACCGATATACGGTAGGTCTCAACGAACTCAATCAGAGTGCCGTCCGGGTCCTCTATATAGGTGAAACGGCCCGATGCGTCACCCATGTTGAACACCTTGCCGTCGGGGCAGCTGTCAACTGTGAACGGATGACCGTTCTTGGCGCACCACTTGGCCAGATTATCCATACCGGTCACGTCAAAGCATATCTGGATGAATCCGGGGTCACCCCAGTAGCGGCCCTCAAAGATCTTGCGGGGTTCACGGTCATTGCACTTTACCAGCTCAATGCATCCGCTGGGGAATATGGGTGAGAATGCTCCGCTGTTGGGTTTGGACCACTTGAGCAGCACCCTACGGAAACTTCCGTCGCCACCTACCAGCGGGGTCAGGTCATCAAAGTTACCGTTCTCATCATATATCACCTTGTCATAGCCCAGTATATCAGAGTAGACCTTACGGGCCTTGTCTATATCGGTCACACCTATCATGCAGCCTATCATTCCGCCAAACTCCTTACCCTCATCCAGAAGCAGGTAATCATCCTGGACAGCCTGGAACCAGTTGCCTTCAGGGTCTGTGATGTAGAATGTCTTGCTGCCATCGGGAGCGGTCACGATAGGACTAACCTTGTCCCAACGCTCCGATACATACTTGTGTGCACTCTCGGTATTACGGCATTTTACCTTGGCGCAGAATATGCCCAGGTCACCTACCTGTACCTGGAAATCCACCGGTTTGGGTTTGCGCTCGGAGTACTGCCAGATCTCAAATCCGCCGCCGCCCTGCAGGCTTACTGCAATGGCAGCATGACGCTTCTGGGCCTGACCGCCGGTATACGGAAGCATACGTTCCGCAACGGTATCATCCTCAAGCACCCTGATGTCAACACCGAACATCTCAATGAACCATTTCCATGAGTCATAAACCGATGTGGTACCCACTCCGATCTGCTGTATTCCGGTAATAAAGAAATCGCCTCTATCCATGTCTCTTGATATTATTTTATTAAGGTGCAATATTACTAAATTTTCCGCGGTTTCTGCAATCGGCACCCGCCCAAAAAGCCCCGCCGGAACAAAAAAAGAGCAACTCACTCTAGCTTATTGAGCAATTATGATTACTTTCGCGTACTACATGCATGTTACATTAAACCAAACGCAATGAAAATTTGTCCGCTTTTACTTGGAGGAATAGGTACCACCGAGGTCATTCTCATAGTATTTGTCATACTGCTTCTGTTTGGAGCCAAGCGCATTCCGGATCTCATGAAAAGCATGGGTAAGGGCGTAAAGAGCTTCAAGGAGGGAATGAAGGATGTTGAGAAAGAGATCAACACTCCCGATGAGCCCGCCAAGGAGTCCACTAAAGAGTCAGAACCGCAGTCCAAGTAACCCCTGCTGCCCGTCATGGCTTCTCCCGATGACAAGCCAATGACTTTCTGGGACCATCTGGAGGCTCTCAGAGGTGTCATTTTCCGTATCCTGGCCGTTGCTATGGCGGGGTTCATTGTCGCGTTCAGCCTAAAGGAGCCCCTTTTCAAGCTTATACTTGCTCCAAGCAGTCCTGATTTTATCCTCTACCGATGGATTGCCTCACTTGCCGGGATGGCCGGGTTTGACGCCACCGCGCTGCAGGACTTTCACGTTGATATGTTCAGCACCACCCTTACGGCCCAGTTCATGATTCACATGAAAATGGCGTTCTACGTAAGTCTGGTAGTCATACTGCCCTATACGCTGTACCTGCTGTTCGGGTTTGTAAAACCCGCCCTGCACCAGAATGAGCGTGAAGGCTCCACAAAAGTCATAGTCTGGTCATACATCCTCTTCATGACAGGAATTGTCATTGACTATATCATCATATTCCCGCTGGCATTCCGGTTCCTGGGCACATACCAGGTAAGCGACCTTATTCCCAACGTCATCACCCTGGAATCCTATACCGACCTGCTCATAACCCTGACACTGCTCATGGGTGTACTCTTTGAGCTGCCCGTTCTGGCCTGGTTCCTCAACAAGTTGGGAGTAATAAACGCGGATATAATGAAAAAATACCGCCGCCATGCCATAGTTATAATTATGATCATAGCGGCGGTAATAACTCCTACGACCGATGTCTTTACACTGACAATCGTCACCCTGCCAATCTACCTCCTGTATGAGGTTAGCATCGGCATTATTTCATCTTCCACCAGTCAAAGGTAAACAGGTCCTTACCTACTCCGTTAAACACAAAGTACAGGTCATGGACGCCGCGCAGACGTTTCTTGAACCTCTTGGTGAATGTACTGAATTCCTTCTTACCACCGGTAGGTGTAACTGATATCACGCCAACTGCAGGTCCGTCAGGGCTGTCCAGGTGAATCTCCATGCAACCCAAACCGTCCGATCCTATTGAGGCTATGATCTTCTTGGCTCCCTTACGGCCAAAATTCACGCCGCGAATCATCAGATACTCTCCGTCATCGATATCATGCACGTACATGTTTCGGGGCAGATAACCCACATTGTCATCATACTCATACTCTTCATCCACATATGATGTCTTGAGTCCGTAGCCCCAGGCCATTGTCTCGGCCTCAACCCTGTGACTAGACAGTTTGTTATCACGACGGTACGGGTCAAAGGGCTTAACCTGCTTAAGCTCATTATCCAGGAAATAGGGAACCTCCTGAATGGTACCGTCGGCATTGTAATGCAGCTCGGCCACTGATACGGAACGCTGCTCGGCATGGGCAAAGGTCTTAAGATGCATAATGTCATAGTTCAGACCGAACACATAGCTTCTGCCCTTGAATTCTATTATTCCCGGATGGTTGCCACGGGTACGTACAGTGTGGTCCATGATATGACCCTTATACTCCCACGGGCCCTCAGGACCGTCACTCATTGCATAGCCTATACCCTCAGGGCAGCAGGTTGATGCAAATGCCATATAATATCGGCCGTTATGTTTCCAGAACCACGGGCCCTCCTGATAATCCTGGATCTTGGGGTGCTTGACAATGGGACCTGCCAGAGAAACCATATCCTTACCCAACTTAACTGAGTAGAGGTTGGGGTTACCCCAGTACATATAGGCCTGACCGTCATCATCTACCCAAACGGTGGGATCTATGTCATCCCAGTTCTCTTTCTGCCATACCAGAGGCTCGCCCAGCGGGTCGGTGAAAGGACCGTAAGGGGTACTTGACACAAGCACTCCTATACCGTGTCCGTGTATGGGGCAATACATATAATACTGACCGTTCTCATATACCACCTGCTCTGCCCATGCGCCGTTCTTGCCGTCATAGTACTTAAAGTCATCAAGTGATGCCACAGGACCGTAATCCTGCCAGTTCACCATATCCTCCGATGTATAAAGCAGCCAGTCAAACATCTGGAATCCGCGGGCTCCGTCCTCATCATGTGTAGTATAGAGGTAAACCTTGTCACCTACAACCAGAGGAGCGGGATCGGCAGTGAAACGGGTCTGGACGATAGGCATGTTTGCATATGAGTTGAACTGCCACCAGTCAAATGTGAAAGGATTGTCCATCTCACAGCTGAACTTGATGTATACGTCATGAATACCTGTAACGTTGGTATCGATAAGATATGTGAACGCTGCAGTGGGGAATCCTGCATTATCCCTGTTTACCGGAACCTTGCAGAACGGATCACCCTCCATATTGTCTGTGTAGAACTCAATCACGCCGTTTCCTTTCTGCTCTCCCACTACAACCACTACGGCTTTCTGACCCTTATCCTTAAAGTCAACTGAGCGTACGCGGATCCAGTCACCGTTACTGATATCGGTCACAAAATGGTCCTTGCCGGCACGACGGTCCACCTTAAGACCACGTGACTCAGCCTGGGTCTCGGCCTCAACACGCTTGTAGGGATCCAGGTTCTTGACAGGCTCAACCACGCCCTCTTTTGTAAAGGGAATGAACGGGAATGAGCCATCCTCATTCCATTTGAACTCCTCAACGCAGGCAGAGCGGTTGTAACCGCCGCCACCGGGCAGTCCGCCGTTATGGTAGAACATAAAGTCACGGCCCTTGAATGTGATGTTACCGCCGTGTATGGTAAAGCTATTCTCGGCCTCAGCCATAATCTTGCCGCGGTAGGTCCAGGGGCCGTTTATGGTGGGAGCGGTGGAGTATGCCATATGCTCGGGCACGCCACCTGCCGGATATGACAGATAGTAGGTGCCGTTACGCTTCATGAGCCATGGGCCCTCCTCATACTGGGTCATCATCTCATTCTGGCCCTTGGCCCAGTTCATCTTGCTCTGCAGCTCACCAAAACACTCGGGATCATGGTAGCCTGGAACCTCCTGCCAGCCGTTCTTGAATGATACCATATCATCATTCAACTCTCCGTACCAGAGTCCTTTGTTACCCCAGAACAGATAAGCACGACCGTCATCATCAACAAATACGGTAGGATCTATGAATCCGAATCCCTCGGCCAGAGGTCCGCCTATGCCGTCGGTCCACGGTCCCTGAGGGTCATCTGCTACGGCAACAGCCAGAGCGTCACCGCCGGTTGCCTTGTTGCAGCATACGTACCAGTACCACTTGCCGTTACGCTCCACGCCCTGGCTGGCCCAGGCACGCTGTCCCTGACGGGCCCACTTGAATACGGCCGTATTGACCTGGGTGCCCAGATAGGTCCAGTTTACCATATCGTCGGTACTGAACAGGGCCCAGTCCTTCATGTTGAAGTCACGGTTACGTCCGTCCTCGTCATGGTCCACAAACAGATAGACCTTGTCACCGTATACGAACGGTGCGGGATCCGGTGTGTACATTGTACTGATAATGGGGTTCTGCGCATTGGCACAGAGTACTGTTCCCATTAAGGCTGCTGAAAGAATTACTTTTTTAATCATATTGGTTAGTTTGGATTATTGTTACTTTATAAACTCCATAAGCTCGCGGTAAAGCCGCTGCACCGGCAATCCCACTACATTGAAATAGCTGCCCTCAATGGCCTCAACGCCCACATATCCTATCCACTCCTGGATGCCGTAGGCACCGGCCTTGTCCATAGGCAGTCCGCTCTCAACGTAGCTGTTTATCTCACTGTCCGTAAGGTTGGCAAACTTAACCCTGGTAGTGACGGCAAAACTGCGTTCACGTGTGGTTGTCATAAGCGTGACACCCGTTATCACCTCATGCCATCGGCCCGATATAAGGCGCAGCATACGTACGGCATCGGCCTTATCCTTAGGTTTACCCAGCACCTCACCGTCCACATAGACTATGGTATCGGCAGTGATTACCAGCTCATCGGGTTTGATTGATGTCCTGTAAGGATCTGCTTTCTCACGCGATATATAGAGCGGTATCTCCTCTCCTTTCAGGTTCTGGGGCCAGGATTCATCAATCCCGCTTATCACCTTGACCGTGAAATCCAGCCCCAGGCCGCCCAGCAGTTCACGGCGGCGGGGAGAGTTTGATGCCAGTATTATCTTGTAGGGCAGTTCCATCTTACCAGCCGAATGCATGTTCATCCTTCATCCACTTGCCCTGTACCTTGAGCACCTGCTCCAGCACGTCACGGGCACAGCCCTCACCACCCTTGTAGGGTGAAACGTACTTGCATACAGATTGTATCTCCTGGCATGCATCAGCGGGGCAGCAGGGCAGTCCGCACAGGCTCATGACCTGCCAGTCAGGTATGTCATCGCCCATATAGAGAATCTCCTCATGCTTGAGACCATATTTCTCCACAAAGTGGTTAAAGTCATTTATCTTGACGCTTGAGCAGATGTACACATCCTTTATGCCAAGCCCCTCATAGCGCTTGCGCACCTCCTCCACACGTGCACCGGTAATGATACACAGGTGCAGGCCCATCTTTACGGCCAGTTGCATGGCATAACCGTCCTTTACGTTTACCGTACGTACGGGATCACCGGTAGGTGACAGGGGCATTATTGGTTTGCTCAGCACACCGTCCACATCAAAAATCAGGGCACGGATAGAGTTAAGGTCGTAATTTATCATTTCAGGTTATGGTTTATGTCAATAGAAATAAGTCTGTATAGCTCTGCGTACTCAGGACAATCCTTAAGCAACTGCACGTGTTCATCAATCACCTTGCGGTCGCCGCGAACGGCCGGCCCGGTCTGTGCATCCTCAGGACTCATGCTCTCCACCTTACGTGCGGTCTCACGCACCAGCGGCAGCATTACGCTGAACGGCACGCCCTCGGTTTTTAGGATCCGCTCACTTATGGCGTACATGCGGTTGCTGAAATTGCTGGCAAAGACGGCCGCTATATGAAGTTTCTTACGCCCTTTTGAACTCAGGACCGATACGTTACCCGACAGGTCATGAGCCAGAGACATTATGATTTCCTGTTCCGCCGGAGAACTGCCCTCCACGAACACCGGCACCTGCGGCCACTCTATGACTGCGCCCTTGGAGAATGTCTGCATGGCGTACATCACTCCGTAACGCGCTGCCCCGGCCTCTCTCCATACATCGATTGATACGCTGCCTGCTGTATGCAGGAATAGAGCAGCCTCCCTACCCTTTACAATGGCGGGAGCAAGTTCCGCAAGAGCGTCATCAGTGAGCATGGTAAGGTATATATCGGCATCGGGCAACTGCTCCAGACGGTCTGTAGCCTGTGAGCCCAGCACCGTGGCAAGCTGCTGCGCATTCTGTAGGGTACGGCTATAGACACCTGCTATGATATGCCCGGCCTCCTTAAGGCGGGGTCCCATGCATGATGCCACACGGCCTGATCCTATCAGCGCTATCCTCATCTTTTAGAACTTGCCCTGATGAACCTTGGTCCACTCAATCTTGTCATCCTCATAAGGCTTGCGCTCCATATCCTTGTAGCCCACGCCTATGATGCATACCGGCT
>JBGUVW010000019.1:0-7134 GCA_045220475.1 Bacteroidaceae bacterium | reverse complement strand
AGCTGCACCCAGTAAAACGGAACCCTGACAGCAAAGCGTTGTCAGGGTTTCGTTTTACCCGGCCTGGAAGGCCGGCAGAGTGGAGCGACATGGAATAAAATGGAATGTCGCGGAACGGATTTGGGGCGTCGCCGCCCCAAATTAAAAAAAGGTTGTTTCTAATACGCAGATAGGTTTCCAGCTAGCGACTTTTTAGGCCCAAAGGGCCATAAAAGTCAAAAACACCCGAGCGCTAAAGGCGCGAGAAACCCGCCGCATGGAACGTTATCACTTCAGGAACCGCACATCAAAGATGCGAGGAGCCTGAGCCCCTTCAACGGAGCGGAACGTCACCCGGATCTTCTCCTTCCCCTGGTAGAACCCAACAGGAACATCATACTCCTTACGGACAATCTCCGCCTGTCCGTTAACCGGGAACTCCCTCTCCGTAATGAAAGGCATATCCTCAATCAGGATCTCAAGGGCGCGGTTCTGATTGTTCTCGGCGCCCCAATAACCTATGCACAGGCTCAGATTGGTGTTGCCGTCAGGGTAGAGGTCATAGCTGAATGAGCCGCCGCGGCGAACCGTGCGATAGGGCTTGTTGTCCTGGTTGCCGGTCATGGAGTTCTGGCTCTGTATCTTATGGTCAGCCTCGGGCTGCTGCTCGCCGGGAACGATGGCGTCGACAGTGCGGCGGTCCAGTTCAAGTGCAGCGGCCTCATCGGCCTTGATCTTGTCAAGCATCCTGCCGTAGTCAGACTGTGAAAGTGACAGGAAATAGATGGCGTAACGACTGTCATGCAGGCTGTAGAATGGCTCCAGCTCAACATCCGGGAAGCGGCTGCTGTCAAACAGACCGGTTGCAGAGAAATGCAGGGGCTTGCCCGATACTGGCTTGAGGTCTGCCACCTTCTTTTCAAGCTCTGCGCGCGTACCTATCATAATAGGAGTCTCGGCTACGGGAACAAGTGAACCGTGGGCGATATGGCTCCAGCGGCCGTCATCGGCTACCAGACCGGCCAGATCCTGATTGCCTGTGCGGGCAGCCAGTACAATGGGACCGTGCTTGATTGCCAGATACTCAGGCTCATTGTCAAGTGCCTCAATGGTGTTCTGCATAGGCAGGCTGATCTCAACTACGTCACCGTTCTTCCATTTGCGGTCAATGGTTACGTATGATGAAGGCTGTGCGCCTGCAGCAACCTCCTTGCCGTTAACCTTGATGCTGAATCCGTCCGTGGTCCACTGGGGGCAGCGTACCAGCATGCGGAACTTACGGGCTTTCTTAAGGTTCACGGTAAGCTTTGAAGACTCGGAGTAGGGGAACTGGGTCTCCTGGGTTATGGTGGCGTTGTTCTCTGTCCAGGTCAGTTTAGATGCTATGAACAGGTTAACGCGCAGTTCCTGAGCACCGTCATGGGTGTAGATGAACTCACCATACTTGCCGTGGTTCTCCATTCCGGTACCTACGCAGCACCACATACCCTCGTTGACAGCTGAGTAAACGCGGTAGTGAGCCGGACGCAGCGGTGTGAAATAGACATAACCGCCGTGCTCGGGGTGCTGGGTTGAAAGGATATGGTTATACATGGCCTTCTCATAGAAATCAGCATACTCTGCCTTGGGATCCATTGCAAAGAGGAACTCTGTAAGCTTGAGCATGTTGTTGGTGTTGCAGGACTCCGGTCCCTCACGGTGCTCCACGTAGCTCTTATAGTCCGATGCGGCCGGGAAGTGTTCGCTGCGGCTGTTTCCGCCAATTACAACTGAGCGGTGGTTGGCTACACGGTCCCAGAAGAACTCTGCAGCTTTCTTGGCGCGTGCATCATTATCCAATGCGGCTACACGTGCGTAACCTACGGCCTTGGGCACCTGTGTGTTGGCGTGCTTGTTGTCCAGGTTGTCATTGCCGTCGGCCATATTCTCAAATATCTCCTTGTGGCGGAAACGCTTGGCGGCCTCAATGTATTTGCGGTCACCGGTAATCTGGAATGCATCGGCAAACACCTCATTCATGCCGCCGAACTCAGTTCCGGTCATCTGCTCCATCTGGTTGTCATCAAGACCTGATATGATGTCAAGCCCCCAGTCACAGAACTTGATGAACATATCCTTGGCCTTCTCTATGCCGGCATACTGCCACGCGTCGCGCAGGCCCGCGTACATCTTATGTACATTATACCATGGAACCCATGCCCCACGGAACAGACGGAAATCACCGTTCTTAAGGTTACCCCACAGTTCCTTGCTGTTGGGTACACCACCTATATAGCCGTTTCCGTTAGCGTTCTGGCAGCGCTCCAGTTCATCAATCATATAGACCAGACGGTCATAGCACTCCTTGTTGCCGGTAGCGGCATAGTGTATGGCCAGAGCCGATACGTAGTGTCCGCCCACATGTCCGTCCAGACCGGCCCAGTTGGGGAACAGTTCTGCCTTCATTGGCAGTCCGGCCTCCTTAAGGAACGGAGCCAGAAGGCGGTCAGTGTCATACTCAAGCAGCACCTTTACGTTAAGGTCCATTGCATGCTTGAACGGTCCGTCAAGAAGTTCTACCTGATTTAAGTTGAAAGTGTTTTGATAAAGTTTGTCCTGTGCCGATGCAAATGATACGGCAAGGAACAGTGCGATTGTAATTGCTGTACGTTTCATTTTGGTTAGTATTTGTTTCATCAATCGTTGCTGTAAGGGAATCTGCGCATGAGTTCCTGTTTGAACCAGTATCTCCACCAATCGCGGTCATGCCCGCCGCTGAATACCCAGGAATTTACCTTTCCGCCACGTTTGCGGATATCCTTGAGCAGGTTGGGGAAATAGTCAAACATGCCAATCTCCTCCTTGGCACCCCAACAGATGGAGTAGGATATATCGGTAGAGAGAGGCTCATAGTCACGGATATCGGAGTAGACGGGCGAGTAGCACCAGTACTCATTAAAGAGTTTCTGGTTGCGGAAACTCAATGTTATGCCAAAATCGGCACTGTTTGATGTGCCAAAGTAGATGCGGTCCTGCTTGGACTGTGATACAGGAGCGTGCTTGTCTACATATGGAATGAACTCGTTGATAAAGTATTTGTAATGGTTGTCAAAGAGTTTTGCAAGTGTGTTGTCATTCTTGGCCAGGGCCTCTACATACTCCGCATTGCGGTAAGCCAGGTTGTAGCCCTGTATCTGCACCTTATTCTCATATGAGCAGGCCACCACCACGGGGCTAATGCAGCCGTAATCTATCAGGGAGTCCATCATCTCCTTGAATTTGGTCTCCTTGAATACCAGACCGTCGGCCATGAATACTACAGGCAGCTTGTCGGTAGCCTTAACCCCTTTAGGCAGGTATATTGCACCTGTGCGTACTGTCCCGTCATTGCAGCTGATCTCAAATTCCTTGAATTCTGAATCCTGGCTGGCTTTAGAGCAAGAATTGAGCATGCCAAGGGCAAATGTGAAGAGTATTAGGAGTATAGATGTCTTTTTCATAACCAAGTCTACATTTTTTGTTATTTTTTAATGCTGATTACAAAGGTAAGAAATAAAGTTGTGATTAAACCCAAGGCCCTTTTTTTAATCAAAATGGAAATAATTTGTTAATTTGTCAATTTGACATTTAACCATGCGCCTTTGGCGATATAGTAAAGGTGTATTTTTATTTTGCAAACAACAAATACAAACAAAATAACAAGCAAATGAAAAGAATTGCCATTCTGTTAGCTTTTCTGGCATCATCAGTAACTGTGATGTTCGCACAGAATCTTTCAGTAAAGGGTTCAGTTTACGATTTTGACTCGGCTGAGCCTCTTTTTCCTGCCGCAGTGCAGATTTATCAGATCGCAGGTAATGACTCCACCTATATCGGTGGCGCATCAACCGATGAGGACGGTGCATTTGTAATCAACAACCTCAAGGCCGGTAACTACCGCGCCCGCGTTTCATACGTTGGTTATGATGACGCTGTCAAGAACTTCACAATCCGTTCAGGTGCTGCCACAACAGATCTTGGTAAGATTACCATGAGAGGCGGTCAGATGCTTGATGAGGTTGCCATCTCTGCTACCGTTGCCAAGGTGCAGATGATCAACGATACTGTTATGTTCAACAGTGCAGCTTACAAACTGCCTGAGGGCGCATCAGTTGAGGACCTTATCCGTAAGCTTCCCGGTGTGCAGATCAGCGCTGACGGTACCATTACCGTAAACGGTAAGACCGTATCAAAGATTCTTGTAAACAACAAGGAGTTCTTCAGCGATGACAAGACTGTAGCTCTGCAGCAGCTTACTGCCGATATGATTGAGAAGGTTAAGGCTTATGACAAGCAGAGTGACCTGGCTCGTCAGACTGGTATCGATGACGGTGAGGAGATGACAGTTCTTGACCTTCAGGTAAAGAAGGGTATGGCTAAGGGTTGGTTCGGTAACCTGAGTGTAGGTGGCGGTGCTCCTCTTGAGAAAGACGGCTTTGATGTTGCTGCACTCTACCAGGTTAACGCTACAGTCAACCGTTTTGATGAGGACAAGCAGTTCACCATTACCGGTGCAGCCAGCCAGTCATCCGGCGGTATGAGCGGCATGGGCGGCGGCATGGGCGGTATGCGCATGGGCGGCGGTGTCGGAATGGGTGGCTTTGGCGGCGGCTTCGGCGGCGGCATGGGCGGCGGCGGTGGCGTCAGCACCCGTTACAACGGTGGTTTCAACTTTGCCATGGACCTTGGTAAAGAGATTACATCTGAGGATCATGAGTATGAGGTTGGAGGTAACATCAGCTGGAGCCACAACGACAACGAGTCACAGAGTAAGTCAAACACTGAGCGTTGGGATGATATCGTTAATCCTATGACCCAGGAACTGATACGTAGAGAGACCACATACTCTAACAATGACCGTGCAAGCAGCAGCGGATCAAGCAGCCTTTCCGGTAACATGCGTATAGAGTGGAATAAGGATCTTTATACAAGCCTGCTTGTGCAGCCTTCTATCTCTTACAGCAAGTCTAACAGCAGCTCTTACACTAACTCACGTACATTCAAGAACAGGAATCCGTTCGACTACGCATCAAATCCTCTTGATGACTCAACTGCATACTCAGTAACATACAATCCCAATAATCTGGATCTTGACCCCGTGGGCGTATATCTGGATTCACTGTATGACGCAATGTGGAACAGCCAGAGGAGCGCAAGCATGAGTGAGTCAGAAACCAAATCTGCCAATGTAACCGCACAGTTTGTACGCCGTTTCGGTAACCGTGGTAGAAACATTTCTGTACGAGGTACCTATCAGTACAACTCAAGCAGCTCTGATGATTATTCCAGAAATGAGCAGATGCGTAAGTCTACATTCGCAACAACTACAGATACTCTGAACCGTTTCAACCAGACTCCATCAAGCACAAACAACTGGAGCGCTCAGGTTACCTATTCAGAGCCTATTGCAACAGGTACATATCTGCAGTTCAGCTATCAGTTCCAGTCACGTACACAGAACAGTGACCGTTCAACCTATGACCTGGGTGCCGCATATGCAAACTGGGGTCTTCCTTTGAATGATCCGGAGTGGGATCTGCAGGACGGTTATAAGGCTTTCAAGGATGATTCACTGGGACGTGAGCAGATCTATGAGAACCTTGACCAGACAATCCAGCTCCAGTTCCGTAAGAACGCTACTGACCAGACATACAACTTTACAGTTGGTCTGTCACTGCTGCCCCAGTACTCACGTAACATGACTGATTATCTTAACCAGAAGAGAGATTATGACAGATGGGTGCTCAACTGGACTCCTACAGTTTCATTCCGTTACAGAGTTACCCGTCAGGAGCAGATCCAGTTCAACTATAACGGACGTTCAGCTCAGCCTTCTATGGACCAGATGCTTGATATTGAGGATAACACCAACCAGTTGTCAATCCGTAAGGGTAATCCCGATCTGGAGCCTACATTCTCTCACAATCTGAGTTTGAGCTATAACAAGTATGATCCTGTTACAATGAGCAGTATCACTGTAAGTGGTAACTTCAGTAACACTCTTAACAGCATTACCAGCAAGTCAAGACGTAATGATGACGGTGGTACATACACCACTTATGTTAACATGACTGATGACAACGCATTTGACAACTTCTTCATGAACTGGAACGGTTCACTTAACCTTAACCTGAACCTTACACTCCCGTCAGATGATCGTTTCTCATTGACTTCAACTACTTCTCCCTCATACAGAAAGCAGACAGGTTGGGCATCATATCAGCAGGCTGATAATACTAATCCCGGCAAATATGAGACCATTGAGTCTCTGCGTAAGTCACATAACGTCTCTGTTCAACAAAACCTTTCAGCAGAGTATCGTGATGATTATCTGACAGCATCTCTGATAGGTAGACTTACTTACTCTCACGATGAGAACAGCCAGAACAAGTCAGCTGATATGAATACCTATGATTACAGTTATGGTGCAAGCGTCATGGCATACATTCCCTGGAGAAACATGCGTCTGGGTTCTGACCTGAGCATGCAAAGCCGTCGTGGTTACTCTGGTGATATGGACCGTGATGAGCTCATCTGGAACGCTTCTCTGTCATTCTCATTCCTTAAGGGTAACAAGGCTAGCCTGTCACTGTCAGCATATGATATCCTGCATCAGCGCAGTACAGTAAGCCGTCAGATGTCAACTTACTCACGTACTGATACTGAGACCAAGAGCATCACCAGCTACTTCATGGCTTCACTTACCTACCGTCTGTCACTCATGGGTGACCGTAACTCACGTCAGCAGTTGCGTGGCCGTGGCGGATTTGGCGGCGGCATGGGCGGCTTTGGTGGCGGCATGGGCGGCTTCGGTGGCGGCATGGGCGGCTTCGGCGGCGGCATGGGAGGCGGCATGATGTTCTAATCATCCACACCATATTGAAAAAAGGGAATCCATTCGGGTTCCCTTTTTTGTGGCTTGGGGAATTTTTCTTTCTGGCTATCCAGCGGGTGCTCGCGCCTATGGCGCTCGGTCGTTTTTGGCTTTTATGGCCCTTCGGGCCTAAAAAGTCGCTAGCTGGAAAGTTATCTGCGTATTAGAAACAACCTTTTTTTTTCCAGTTAAAATCCAAATAAAATTGGATTAAAATTTTTGATTATTTTTCTATTCTATTGATACACAGATAAATATATTTT
>JBGUVW010000018.1:0-13727 GCA_045220475.1 Bacteroidaceae bacterium | reverse complement strand
ATCAGGTCTGTCTGAGGGTATGATGTGGAACTTCAAGGAGAATGACGTTGCCGAGTTCCTGCTGGATTACTACGGTATCAGCAAGAGCCTCATCCCTGAGATCAGACCTACATTCTCAGAGCAGGGCCGCGTATCACTGGCTGCTGCTAAGGAACTGGGCCTGGAGGCTGGTATCCCTGTTACATACCGTGCCGGCGACCAGCCTAACAACGCCCTCTCACTGAACGTATTCAATCCCGGTGAGATTGCCGCTACAGCCGGTACATCGGGCGTAGTATACGGTGTTAACGGTTCCGTAAACTTTGACCCGCAGTCAAGAGTGAACAACTTTGCCCATGTTAACCACACTGCCAAGCAGACCCGTCTGGGTGTTCTGCTGTGCATTAACGGTACAGGTATCCTGAATGCATGGACACGCCGTAACATCATGCTTGAGGGCCTGTCATACGGTGATATGAACAAGATTGCCCAGAGCGTTCCGGTAGGTTGCGACGGTGTATCTGTCCTGCCGTTCGGTAACGGTGCTGAGCGTGTGCTTGGTAACCGTAACGTAGGCTGCAGCATCCACGGATTCAACTTCAACATACATAACCGCAACCATATGGCACGTGCCGTCCAGGAGGGTATCGTATTCTCATTCAAGTATGGTATGGATGTAATGGTTGAGATGGGTATGGAGATATCCAAGATCCATGCAGGAAACGCCAATATGTTCCTCAACCCCGTATTCCGCGAGACTCTGGCCGGAATCACCGGTGCAACCATCGAGCTTTATGATACAGACGGTTCTGTAGGTGCAGCCAAGGGTGCCGGTATGGGTGCAGGTGTCTATAAGGATCACGACGAGGCATTCTCAACTCTGGAGAAGATGAGCGTGATAGAGCCTAACACCAAACTTATCCCGCAGTACGAGGAGGCTTATGCACGTTGGAAACGCATCCTGAACATGTATATCAACGAGTTCTGATGTTATAAAAAATAACGGCTGAAAGGTTGGTATATTGAATTATAAATGTAACTTTGCCTTTCGCGCAGGGAAAGGCGTAAACTAGAGTATTTATTCACATTTTATTAATAAAAGATCAATTATGGCAAAAGAGTATTTTCCCGGTTTGAAGAAAATCAAATTCGAGGGTAAGGACAGCAAGAATCCTATGGCTTTCCATTACTATGATGAGAACAAGGTTATCATGGGTAAGACCATGAAGGATTGGCTCCGCTTTGCAATGGCATGGTGGCACACACTGTGCGCAGAGGGTGCAGATCAGTTCGGTGGTGGCACAAAGAGCTTCCCCTGGATGGACGCTGATCCTCTTCAGACCGCTAAGAACAAGGTTGATGCCGGTTTCGAGTTCATGCAGAAGCTGGGTATCCCTTATTTCTGCTTCCACGATGTTGACCTGATTTCTGAGGGCGCAAACGTAGCAGAGTATGAGAAGAACATGAAGGCTATCGTAGCCTACATCAAGGAGAAGCAGAAAGAGACCGGTGCCAAGCTGCTTTGGTCAACCGCTAACGTATTCGGTAACAAGCGTTACATGAACGGTGCTTCTACCAACCCTGACTTTGACGTTGTAGCTCGCGCTATCGTTCAGATCAAGAACGCTATCGACGCCGGTATCGAGCTGGGCGCTGAGAACTATGTATTCTGGGGCGGTCGTGAGGGTTACATGAGCCTTCTCAACACTGACCAGAAGCGTGAGAAAGAGCACATGGCTACCATGCTGACCATGGCTCGTGACTATGCACGCGGCAAGGGTTTCAAGGGTACATTCCTGATCGAGCCCAAACCATGCGAGCCTTCAAAGCACCAGTATGATGTTGACACCGAGACTGTTATCGGTTTCCTCAAGGCTCACAACCTGGATAAGGACTTCAAGGTAAATATCGAGGTTAACCACGCTACTCTGGCTGGCCACACATTTGAGCACGAGCTGGCTTGCGCCGTTGACGCTGGCATGCTTGGTTCAATCGACGCTAACCGTGGTGATGCTCAGAACGGTTGGGATACCGACCAGTTCCCCATCGACCAGTACGAGCTTGTACAGGCTTGGATGGAGATCATCCGCAACGGTGGTCTGGGCACCGGTGGTACCAACTTCGATGCTAAGACACGTCGTAACTCAACTGATCTTGAGGACATCGCTATCGCTCACATCAGCGGTATGGATGCTATGGCTCGCGCTCTTGAGTCAGCTGCCAAGCTGCTTGAGGAGTCACCCTACAAGAAGATGAAGGCTGAGCGTTACGCTTCATTCGACAGCGGTATGGGTAAGAAGTTCGAGGAGGGCAAGATGACCTTCGAGGAGGCTTACGAGTACGGCAAGAAGGTAGATGAGCCCAAGCAGACCAGCGGCAAGCAGGAGCTGTACGAGGCTATCGTTGCCATGTACGCTTAATAATAGCTTAATCAGAAAAAAAGGCTCGGATTTTCCGGGCCTTTTTTTGTTCTAAATTATCAGAAGCCTCAATATCTGTTCGGGGAGACAACGTTCCGTGGCTACTCCGACCTTTTCCAGACCCTAAACGTCGAACTCCTCCTTATCGTCCCTACGGGCCGAACGTTCGTCAGACATGCGCCGTTCTTAACGGGATCTTCCAAAGGTCTCCGCTTAACGCCACTGCACTGATGCTCCCCCAACAGATACTGAGGCTTGTTAGAGTTTATAGTATGAGCCTAGGATTCGGTCAAACCATTTGGCGGGGAGGATGGCTTTTAGCAGGACTGAGGCTTTCTGGACGGTGGTGGCGATGATGTAGCGGTTGCGGGGATGGCGTTTGCGGACGATACGGGAAATCTTCCTGGCCAGATAGTCGGGCTGGAGGCCGGAGCGCTCATCGCTCTCAATATCTTTCATGGAGTCGGCATAGCCGGGGTAGGCGGCATGGACATCTGCTGCCAGGTTCTTGCTGCGGGCGGCAGTGAATCCTGTAAAGAAGTCTCCGGGGTTGATGGTGGTTACGTGGATGCCGAACTGGTGCAACTCCAGACGCAAAGCCTCGCAATAGCCCTCAATGGCGAATTTGCTGGCAGAATACATGCCCTGATACGGGAGTCCCATAAGGCCTCCAATGGAACTTATGCATATTATGTGTCCGTGACGCTGGGCTCTCATTACGGGTACTACGGCGTTCAGGAAACGGACCATTCCCATAAAGTTGACATCCATCTGCTTCCAGGCATCATCAATGAGAGTAAACTCAAGCGGACCGCCTATGCCCATGCCTGCATTGTTTATGAATACATCTATACGGCCCTCGGCATCAAGCACGGTTTTTACGGTTTCATCGATTGATTCCGGGTCCTGAACATCGGCTTTGATATATGTCACTCCGGGTATGCGTTCACAATCCTTGCGGTGGGTGCCGTAGACTTTATGTCCGTCGGCCTGAAGCCGTCTGGCCATGGCACGGCCAAATCCTGATGTTATGCCGGTAATGAGTATGACCATATCAGTTCTTTATGGTTACGTCCATATGAGGATAGGCAAACTGTATGCCTTTCTTGGGTAGGGCCTCATATATCTTCTTGTTCAGGTCAAACCTTACTGGCCAGTAATCGGCCGACTTTACCCATGACCTGGTTATGAATGATATGTTGCTGTCATTCATTGACAACAGCGCAATGAACGGATCCTGGGCACCGCGGTGCTTTGAGTCCAGGACACGCTTATCCTCATTGATGATAGCGGTAAGCAGTTTTATGCACTTGTCGGCATCGGTCCCGTATTCTACCTGAACCTCTATGTCTACACGGCGCAGCGGCATGGCAGAGTAGTTGTCTATGTTGCCGTTTGAGAGTGTGCCGTTGGGGATTACTATGACGCGGTTATCGGTAGTGATGATTTTGGTGTTTACTATGGTGACCTCTTTTACGGTTCCGCTGTAACCCTGTGCGGTGATAAAGTCACCGGCCTTGAAAGGCTTGAACACAAGCAGCATCAGGCCTCCGGCAAAATTTGATACGGTTCCGCTCAGCGCCATACCAATGGCCATACCTCCGGCGGCCAGGAGAGCGGCCAGGGATGTGGTGTTTATGCCAAGCGTACCTATAGTTATTACGATGAGCAGTACAGTGAGTGTGATGGATACCAGTGATGTGACGAACGTGGAGAGGGTAGCCTCCGTGTTACGTCTTACGAACATCTTGCCCATCCAGATCTTGACGCGCCTTATGAGCCATGCGCCTATTATGTAGATGACGATGGCTGCAAGCAGCTTGAGACCGAACGCTATGGCACTATGGAGCAGGTCTTGCAGGAATGAGTTGGGGTCCTCCCTGACCTTGTCAATGATTGTACTGGTAACCGCCTTGAGCGAATCATTTACGCTGATTATAGCATTGGGATCAATGGGGGTGGTTTGCAGGAATGTCATATCAGGAACCTTTTTATGTGGTGTAAAAATAGCGTTTTTTCCCGATAAATGGTTACTTTTGGCACATATGAAAAAGTATTGCCTTATATTCTCAATCCTGTTTGTCCTTGCAGGTTGCAGCAAGAGTGGATTTAACAGACTCAAGTCCATAGAGAAGATTCTGGACGAGAATCCGGTTGAGGCCGGAATACGTCTGGACAGTATTGAACCCGCAAACCTGCATGGAAAGGGTCTGGCCATGTATGCCATGCTCAGGACCCAGTCCGATTACCTTACCGGCAAAGGCTTTACGTCCGATTCCCTGGCCCGTATAGCTACCGGTTACTGGAACTCCCGCAAGAAAGACTATCATGCTGCCATGAGCTGGTACTCACTGGGTTGTGTCTATTCAGACATGGGTAAGGACCCGGAAGCGATATATGCTCTGCTCAAGGCAAAGGAACTGTTCCCCGATACCCTGTCGGCCCATTATATGGAATCATTGTATATGCTGGGCAAACATTACAACAGCCGTAAGCTGTATGATGACGCCATAAACACATTCTCGGCCTGTAAGAGAGTATATGAACGTATAGGTGACAGGAGGAATGTGTCTCTGTCAGAATATAACATTGGCATATCCTATTTCGGAAAGAAGGAGTATTCCAAGGCCCAGGAGATATTTGAGCATCTGCTGACAGACAGTAACCTTGATGCTGTGAACCGCAATTCCTGTTATCTCTATCTGGCTCATGCTGAGAACGGACTTCACGGAAAGGAGGGTAGCCGTAAGGAGCTGGAACTGGTCAATCTTTATCTGGACGGTTGTGCCGATGAGGAGTCTCGGATTCCGGGTTACGCACTCAAGGGTATCGCATTGTATTACTCATATGAGACAGATTCTGCATTTGAATTCCTTAGGATAGCGCATGACGGCGCTCAGGACCTGGATACTAGGATCCTTGCAGTAAAGGGTCTTGAGTGGGTTGCAATCCAGATGAGAAACTATCAGGCCGCATGGAACGCAGAGATCCTGAACAAGCAGTATCAGGAGGAACTCAACAAGATGTCAAATCTGTCTGAGATTACCCAGATCCAGTTGCAGCACAATGACGAGATTCAGAATCAGAGGTTCCGCTCAAGAGTGTCCAGAATCATTCTGGTGAGCATATCACTGGTTATTATCCTGATTGCTCTGGCTGTGATATTCAATATCCAGCGTGACCGCAAACGTGAGGCATACTACCTTAAGAGATATGAGGATTTTGTCCAAAAACAGATGGAGGATAAGGCTACAGCCAAGGGTAACCGTCTTACTGAGGCATGTGAGGCTTTCCGCGGTGGTATCGCTTTCAATCTGGTAGGTGATGTGATAATGCAGCACCGTTCATTCCGTCAGGAGGAGAGGGATGTGGTGGTACATGACATCAACCTCTATTTTGCGTCACTTATTGCAGCTCTGCGCGATGAGGCCGGCAGGCTGGGACAGCAGGATATAAATTTGATATTCTGTACGTTGCTGGGCTTTGACCAGGAGGTTATTGCCGATATCATGTGTACGTCACGCTCCAATCTGCGCAGCATAAAGTCCAGACTCAGGTCCAAGATATCACCCGAGTCATTCTCACTCTACTTCAAGGAGTGACGTTTATTTCCTGCGGCGTTTGCGGATAATGATTATGGCTATTGCTGCTACTACTATTGCGGCGATGGTATAGCCTATCTCGTGACTGTAATGCTCAACGGTGGCGATGAGCTGGTCCTCGGGGACGGCCTTGCCAAGATAGTATCCCAGCAGTGCCAGTACGGTATTCCAGATTCCGGCACCAAGTGCGGTGAATGCCACAAAACGGCCCAGAGGCATCTTGGCCAGACCGGCGGGTATGGATATGAGCTGACGTATGGCGGGGATGAGACGGCCTATGAATGTTGATACGGCACCGTGCTCATTAAAGTATTTCTCGGCATTATTTATCTTTTCACCGCTCAATAGGAGCATATGTCCCAGTTTGCTGTCGGCAAACCTGTATACCAGCGGCTTGCCTATCCAGAGTGAAAGGAAATAGTTTACAAGTGCACCCAGAATGGCACCCAGAGTGGCAAACAGAACTATCAGGATGGCATTCATGTCTGCAGTTGACACAGAGTGGTAAACTGCCGGTGGAATCACTACTTCTGACGGGAAGGGTATGAATGAACTCTCTATGGTCATGAGCATAGTGACGGTCCAGTAATTAAGGTGGTCAAAATACCACTGTATCAAAGGCTGAAAGATTTCTCCCATAGTTTATTGTTGGTTGTTGTCGGTTAATAGGTCAGTTTCCTGATCAGGCAATATACGTTGTGCAAGTTTCTTAAGGTCTTCATCATTGGGGTCCAGAGCCAGTCCCTGATGCAGGAAAGACTGTGCCTGCTGGGACTTGCCGGTCTTGTGCGAGCTCTCTGCCAGATAATAATATAGCTCTACATACATCTCCTGTGGGACATCGGGGTCAAGCATGAGCATGGCCAGCGCATCCATGAAATAGTCATATGCCATGTCGTACTGCATCATCTCATACTGGCATCGGCCGCAATAATAGAGCAGGGTGTAGGATGTCTTGTCATCCTCAAGCAGCTCCCGGTATATCCTGTAGGCCTCATCCCAGCTCTCCATGCTGAATATGCAGCTGGCCTTCATCATGCGGGCCGATTTGTTCTCCGGGTCTATGGCCTCAATGAACTCAAAACACTCGCGTGCCTGTGCAAAGTCATTCTTCTCATAGTAGATACGGCCCAGCTGCTCCCAGTAGTAGGTGTCATATGCAAACTCATCCAGAAGGTGGTTGTACCACTCAATCGCGGTATCGGCCTGGTCCGTGTCGAAGAAGAGGTCGGCCTGGAGCTCTATGAAATTGCGGGAGTCAGGTGACAGCAGCAGAGCCATATCCAGCCATTTCTGGCACAGCTCATAGTTGCGGTTGTCCATATACTTGACTATGATGTCATTGAGCATTCCGGGATCGTCATCACTCATCTGGACAGCCTGCGTAAAGTAGGCATCGGCCTCATCCAGACGGTCAAAAGCCAACTCAATCTCTCCTTTAAGATAGAGCAGCTCCTGGTTATCAGGATCCGTGATGGATTCGGTAAGAACCCTGGCCTCATCCTTGAGACCGCGGCGCAGCAGGTTGTTGGCCTTGGATATGAGTATGTCTGAGTCTGACGGGTGCAACTGCAGTCCGTACTCAATGGCGCTGTCTGATTTATCCAGCTGCCCGTTCATGGAGTAGTACTCGGCAATATTGGCTATGTCCATGCTGTCAAAATAGACGGAACCTCCATCTGACAGCATGTTCTCATACATGTCAAGAATCTCTATGAACTCCTGACTGTCAAAGTATGATGCCGAGTCGTCCCTCATTTAAGCCTTGTCCTTGACCTTGTTCCAGGTATCCTTAAGTGATACGGTGCGGTTGAATATCAGATGATCGGGGGTAGAGTCCTTATCAGTGCAGAAATAGCCTATACGCTGGAACTGGAAGTGATCCAGAGGCTTGGTATCGGCCAGATACTGCTCTACGTAGCAGTTCTCACGTACCTGGAGTGAATCCGGGTTTTTCATCTGCTTGAGTGCTTCAACGGGATCCATGCCCTCCTCGCGCAGGCGGGCCAGCTCGTCACGCGGATTCTCAACCTTCCACAGACGGTCATAGAGACGTACCTCGGCCTTGATGGCGTGGGCTGCGCTTACCCAGTGGATGGTACCCTTGCACTTGCGGTTGCAGTCAGACTCACCGGTCTTGGTATTGGGTATATACTCGCAGTATACCTCCTGGATGGTGCCGTCATCGGCTTTCTTGCAACCGGTGCAGAGTACTATGTAGGCGCTCTTAAGACGTACCTCACGGCCCTGTGACAGGCGGAAATACTTGGCGGGAGCATCCTCCATGAAGTCATCACGCTCTATCCAGAGCTCGCGGCTGAATGTTATCTTGTGGCTGCCTGCCTCCGGATCCTCAGGGTTGTTGATTGCCTCAAGCTCCTCGGTCTTACCCTCAGGATAGTTGGTTACAATCAGCTTTATTGGATCTATTACGGCCGATACACGTGTGGCGCGGCGGTTCAAGTCCTCGCGGATGGCAGACTCCATCAGGGCCATGTCATTGAGGGCATCGAACTTGGTATAGCCGATGCGGTCCACGAACATGCGGATGGACTCAGGGGTGTAACCACGGCGGCGGTAACCGCAGATGGTCGGCATGCGGGGATCATCCCATCCTGATACCATTCCGTTCTGTACCAGAGCCAGCAGGTTACGCTTGCTCAGGAGTGTATAGTTCAGGTTCAGTTTGTTGAACTCAGTCTGACGAGGACGGTTGTCATCAAGGTCCTCTCCCTTCTTGAGCCAGTCTATGAACAGGTCATAGAGCGGACGGTGAGGTACGAACTCCAGAGTGCAGAGAGAGTGGGTGACACCCTCAAAGAAGTCACTCTGACCGTGTGCAAAGTCATACATGGGGTATGCCTTCCACTTGGTACCGGTGCGGTGATGGGGAGTCTTGACAATACGGTATATGATAGGATCACGGAACAGCATGTTGTTGTGAGCCATGTCAATCTTGGCACGCAGAACCATTGAGCCCTCCTCAAGTTCACCGCTGTTCATCTTGTAGAACAGGTCCAGACTCTCCTGGATGGGGCGGTCGCGGTAAGGGCTGTTGATACCGGGCTGGGTGGGAGTTCCCTTCTGTGAGAGAATGGTCTCCTGGTCCTGCTCGTCAACGTATGCCTTACCCTCCTTGATAAGCTCTATGGCAAAGTCCCAAAGCTGCTGGAAATAGTCAGATGCGTAGAATTCATTTGCCCACTGGAATCCAAGCCACTGGATATCCTCCTTGATGGCGTCTACATATTCAGTATCCTCCTTGGTGGGGTTGGTGTCATCAAAACGCAGGTTGCAGATGCCGCCGTACTTCTGTGCCATGCCAAAATCCATGCAGATGGCCTTGGCGTGACCGATGTGAAGGTAACCGTTGGGTTCGGGCGGGAAACGGGTCTGTATTCTGCCTCCGTTCTTGCCTTCTGCCAGGTCCTTCTGGATCATATCCTCAATGAAGCTCAGGCTCTTTTTCTCACTGTTTTCTGCTACGTTGTTCTCTGCCATATACGTCTTTTTATTTTGAGAGTGCAAAGTTACCTTTTTTGGCTGTAAGAATTGAAACTTAAATAACTAATTTTGCATAACTATGATCCAGGAAACTAAAGAGCAGCTTATACGGTGGGCCGATAGGTGTGAATGCGCAGCATTCATTGAGGGTGACCCGGTGCAGTTCCCGCACCGATATGACTCTGACCGCGATATTGAGGTGTCGGCCTTTATATCGGCCTGGATGGCATATGGTAGCCGTAAGGTGTTCCTGGGTGTCCTGGAACGCTTGCACGGCATTATGGATGCTGCAGGTGGACCGTACCGGTATGTTGTATCGGGAGCATGGCATGACCTGGATAAGGATTCCGGCGGTTGCCTGTACCGTTTCTATAAGTGGAGCGATTTCAGTCTGTTATGTGAGCGGCTCAAGGAACTCTATTCAACGATGAAAAGCCTTGAATTCCTGTTTGAACCGGGTGAGCCGCTAGAGCAGGGGGTAAGCAGGTTATGCCGTGCCTTTGACGGCGTGAACGGCATTCCGGTTGAGGGCAGTACATCGGCCAATAAAAGACTCTATATGTTTCTGCGATGGATGGTACGCAAGGGTAGTCCCGTGGATTTCGGCATCTGGACACGAATAGATCCGTCCAGACTGCTGGTACCGGTTGATACCCATGTCTATGCCACTGCAAAGGCATTGGGACTGACATCCAGGAACAGCGCAGACCTTAAGACAAGCATTGAAATTACCGGTCAAATGGCACAAATCTGGCCCTATGATCCGGCACGTGGCGATTTTGCCCTGTACGGAATTCAAGTTATGTGAAAAATATGTAATTTTGCGCCGCAATGCGTAAAAAGTTTTTATTAATTCTTGCGGCTGTGATAGCCTGCATGCCGGCAAAATCCATGACGGGGACAGATGCTGTCGATTCAGGGCAGGATTCTGTAAGACATTATCAGAGAAACGTAGCGCTGGTGCTTGGCACCGAGGGTGTTATAGTAGGAGGTATCATGACATCCCTCTATAAATCCTGGTACTCCGGTTCCGAGACCGGCGGATTCCATTTATACAATGACAACAAGGAGTGGCTGCAGATGGATAAGTTCGGGCACGCCAACTCATGCTATAATCTTGGTGTTGTAGGATATGAGGCTCTCCGTCTGGCCGGATGGGATGAAAAACACTCAATATTATACGGCGGAACCTTGGGACTTGCCGTAATGTCTGTTGTTGAGGTTTTTGACGGTCTGTCGGCTGATTGGGGATTCTCCTGGGGCGATATGACTGCCAATCTGTTGGGAACCGGACTTTTCATGGCCCAGCAGGCCTTGTGGCATGAACAGCGAATAGCACTCAAATACTCCTATCATTATTCAGGCTGCCCCAGATACAATGTAAGCAATCCACTGACTATGGAGAGGGATTACATAATGGGTGAGGACTGGCTTGACCGTATCTATGAGGATTACAGCGGCATAACCGTGTGGATGGCGTTTGACATAAAGTCGCTGTGCCTTAAAAAGGATAGCCGTTTCCCGTCATGGCTTGGCCTTGCAATAGGTTACGGAGCTGAGGGAATGACCGGTGAATACAACAATTTCCGCCCTGCAGGTCACGTGGGTGATGACGGCAACTGGGGACGCGGATGGGAGTATGAACCCGGAAATCTTAAATATATGCCCAATGATGCACGTCACCGTCAGTTCTTTATAGCTCCCGATATAGATATATCACGTATTCCGTGCCGTAACAAGACTCTCAAGCATGTACTGCGTGTGTTGAGCGCCGTCAAGATACCTACACCGACGCTTGAGTATCAGACCGGAGGTGTGGGATTCCAGTGGCACTGGCTATATTTCTGATTTTTTTTGATATTCATCGGCCCGTTTGCGTCATGGTACGCAAAAAGTGTTATTTTTGCAGAGTAACGACCAACAGCTGATGGAATCACTCTCAATCCTTATTCCTGTCTACAACTGGGATTGTACCAAACTTATCAAGGACCTCCATTTCCAGGGCCTTGTGCTTGGCATCCCGTATGAGATAATAGTGGCCGATGACTGCTCCACCGACAGGGATCTGCTTGAGAAGAACCGTATCGTGGCCGAGAGCCATGAGAACTGCCGTTTCTTTGCGCTCCAGCATAACATAGGCCGCGCCGCCATACGTAACTATATGGCAGACCAGTCCAGATATGAAAGCCTGCTTTTCCTGGATTGTGACTCGGCCGTAAAAGACAAGAAATTCCTTAAGAAATATGTAGAGTCTGCCGATAAGGCATCGGTGGTATGCGGCGGTCTTATCCATCCCGATGAGATGCCCAGGCAGGGAGTGGAGTTGAGATACCTCTATGAGAAGAGTGCCGCCTTTGAGCGCTCGGCAGGTTTCAGGAGCAAGAACCCGTATCTTAGGTTTACATCATTCTCATTCCTGATAGAGAGGTCCGTGTTCATGGCCATCAGGTTTGATGAGTCATACGTGGGTTACGGTTATGAGGATGTGCAGTTTGGTCATGAGTTGGAGCAGAACGGTATAAGCATACTGCATATAGACAATCCGATGGCTCATCTGGGCCTGGAATGCAGTGATGCGTACCTTAACAAGACCCGTCAGGCCGTCATGAATGCGTTTGACCACAAGGATATGATTGGTGACAGTTCCAAACTGCTTACCCATTACAATAAGGTGCTCAAATGGAAGATGAGGTGGTTTTTCAGGATCATGTGGACATTCTTCCAGAAAAGCATGGAGAAGAACCTGCTTGGTCCCAAGCCCAAACTCAGGATTTTTTCATTGTATAAACTCTGTTACATCTGTCTGTTGTAACTTCAATTATAAAGGATGCAGCCGTTAGCCGAAAGAATGAGACCCAGGTCTCTTGACGAGTACGTAGGGCAGACCCACCTGGTCGGTCCCGGTGCTGTGCTGCGTCGAATGATAGACTCCGGAAGGTTGTCATCATTCATACTTTGGGGCCCTCCCGGCACCGGTAAGACCACACTGGCTCAGATTGTGGCTACCAAGCTGGAGCTGCCGTTCAGCACCTTGAGTGCCGTTACCGCCGGAGTAAAGGAGGTGCGTGAGGTGATAGACCGTGCCCGCAGCAACCCTCTTTTCCGTACCAAGGGCAGTCCCATCCTTTTCATCGATGAAATCCACCGTTTCAATAAGGCTCAGCAGGATTCTCTGTTGGGTGCAGTGGAACGCGGTGATATAACGCTTATAGGCGCCACAACTGAGAACCCGTCATTTGAGGTGATACGCCCGCTGCTGTCACGCATGCAGGTCTATGTACTCAACTCACTTGAGAAAGATGACCTGCTCAAACTGCTTGACCGCGCCATAAAGAATGATGTCATATTAAAGGAACGTGACATAGAGCTGCGTGAGACAACGGCTCTTCTGCGTTTCTCGGGTGGTGATGCCCGCAAGCTGCTCAACATACTGGAACTTGTGGTTGAGGCCGACAGTTCCGACAAGGTGGTAATCACCGATGAAATCGTGAATGAGCGTCTGCAGCAGAATCCGCTGGCTTATGACAAGGACGGTGAGATGCACTATGATATCATATCGGCATTCATCAAATCAATACGCGGCAGTGACCCCGATGCCGCACTTTACTGGCTGGCCCGTATGGTTCAGGCCGGTGAGGATCCGGCATTCATAGCCAGGCGTCTTGTAATTTCTGCATCCGAGGATGTGGGCCTGGCCAATCCCAATGCCCTGCTTATAGCAAATGCCGCGTTTGATGCCGTCATGAAGATAGGCTGGCCCGAGGGACGTATCCCGCTGGCAGAGGCTACCGTATATCTGGCTACAAGCCCCAAGAGCAATTCTGCCTATCTGGGAATAGGTGAGGCTCTGGCCAAGGTCTCCGAGACAGGCAACCTGCCTGTGCCGCTGCATCTCAGGAACGCTCCTACATCACTTATGAAAGATCTGGGATACGGTGAGGATTATAAGTATGCTCACGATTTTGCGGGACATTTTGTCAAGCAGCAGTATCTTCCGGATGAGATTAAGGATTGTCGGTTCTGGGTGGGGCAGGATAATGCTCAGGAGAATAAGATTAAGGAGCGGATGGAGGCTCTTTGGGGACGGAAAAAATAATCCATGCGGCGGGTTGCTCGCCGCTTCGCGGCTCGGGCGTTTTTGACTTTTATGGCCCTTTGGGCCTAAAAAGTCGCTAGCTGGAAACGTATTATTGTATTAGAAGCATTTTACCTTTTTTTAGTT
>JBGUVW010000017.1:0-34057 GCA_045220475.1 Bacteroidaceae bacterium | reverse complement strand
CTTTAATGACCCAAAAGGGACAGGCCCCCTGGGCCATCCCGCGGCCACAGGGGGACTGTCCCTTTTGGGTCATCGAAAATAAAAAGGTTTCCCGTTGCCCAAGAAAAACCTTTTCACTATCTTCGCATAAACATTAACGCACTACTACTATGGCAAGTCGCAGACAACTAAAGAAAGACATCAGTTATGTAATAGGTGACCTCTTCACCGAATGTCTCGTATCAAAAGAGCTCATCCCCGGCACAAACAAGGATGAGGCCGATAAGATAATCGTTGAACTGCTCCGTTTAGACAACGAGTTCATAACCCGTATCAGCCACACTGAGCCGGGCAATGCCAAGCAGTACTACAAAGCTCTCATCAAGGACTTCCAGTCCGGCATCACCAGCATAGTTGACCGGATTGTCAAGCTCAAAGAGCCCAAGGAGACCAAGGAGACCAAGAAGAAAAAGGGCTGATCCCCTCTATTTCCTTTTGACATGTTCCGGCGCGCTAGAGTCATCATGGCGGCGCTGTCCGTCATATTGTCCGTCAGTCTTAATGCACAGACGGACAATGCTACTATACGCGCACGCGTAAAGGATCATTTTGAACAGTACCAGGCCGATATAGACCTTAAGACCCTTAAGGTTGAGCGTACCGACATAAGCCGCAACGGCCGCCGTCTGGATATATTCCTGAACCAGAATTTCAGTTACCAGCTGTTCCGTCATGAGCTTGTAGACTCCATCTATGCGGGCCTGCGCCGTGACCTGCCGTCCGATATACGCCGTTACAGCATCGGCATACATACCGGTGGCAAGACCATAGAGAAGCTCATACCCAACTGGGCCAGACGTACCATGAGCCAGGACAACCTCTGGAACCAGACTTTCTATGACGGCAAGCCCTGGGTAAGCAACGAGAGCAGCATCTACACCCCCAAGAAAGGTCTTACAAACATACACATGGCCGTCACCCCCAGCCACGGCCTCTATTATGACAATGAGGACGGTATGTGGGAGTGGCAGCGACCGCCGCTTTACTGCACCCGTGAGGACCTGCTCACACAGTCATTCGTATACCCCTACCTCATTCCCATGCTTGAGAACGCAGGAGCCGTGGTATACACAGCCCGTGAGCGTGACTGGCAGGTAAACAGCGTTACGGTAAAGAGCGGATCCACCGGTTACAGGGAGGACGGGAAATGGTCACAGCACATTGCCGGAGGTTATTCGGCCGATTCACTCCGCATTCTCCCCGACAGCCTGCAGGTAGATACCCGCACAGCACAGTCCGGCAACGGCCCCGGCATACAGATGTCAACGGCATTCTGGATTCCGGACATACCCCAGGACGGTGATTACGCCGTTTACGTGACCTATCAGTCTGACTCCACCAGCATTGACGATGCCCGTTACATAGTATTCCACACGGGTGGTTCCACCACGTTCCGCGTAAACCAGCAGATGGGCGGCGGCACATGGGTCTATCTGGGCACATTCCATTTCAAGCAGGGACAGAACCCGCAGGGAATGGTAAGCCTGGATAACAGCAGTGAGATGCACGGTACTGTCAATGCCGATGCCGTAAGGTTTGGTGGCGGAATGGCCACCGAGGTCCGTAATGACCTCAAACTCACGGCTCCGCGTTACAACATGGGTGCCCGCTACTACACCAGATATGCAGGTGCCCCTGACAGCGTCTACTGCAAATATGACGGTGAGGATGATTACCGTGAGGATATATGGACACGCCCCTATATGGCCAACTGGCTGTCGGGAGGTTCCATATTCAACAAGGCCAATCCGGGACTGGGCGTTCCGTTGGAACTCTATTTTGCACTCCATACCGACGCCGGATACACATACGGTGACACCCTGTACGGATCATTGGGCATCTGCACCACTGATTTCAATGACGGTCTGTTGGGCGAAGGCCACCCCCGTGACATAAGCCGTGACCTTACGGATATGGTCCTGACTGGTCTCAAACGTGACCTGGAACCCGCCATAGGACGCGAATGGATATACCGCGGCATCTGGGACAAGAGCTACTGTGAGAGCCGTGAGCCGCAGATACTCTCCATGTTGCTGGAACTTCTGTCACACCAGAATTTCCGTGACGTGGCTCTGGCGCTCAACCCCAACTTCCGGTTTACTGCATCCAGATCAATCTACAAGTCTCTGCTCAGATACGTGAGTTTCATGCATGACCGCAGTTATGTGGTCCAGCCACTGCCGGTTGACCATTTCTGCGTACGCCATACAGGTGGCCGTCTGGCGCTCTCATGGAAAGCCGTGGCCGATACGCTTGAGCCCACAGCCACTCCCGGCGGTTACATAGTCTACACGGCCATTGATGACAACGGGTTTGACGGCGGCATATTTACCCGCAACACCACCTACAGCATAATCCCGGAGCCCGACCATATGTACCGATTCCGCGTAACTGCGGTAAATGAGGGCGGAGAGAGCATGACGTCCGAGACACTTGCCGCCTACATTGCATCGGAGAGTAAGGGCACTGTCCTGGTGGTGAACGGTTTCCAGCGTCTGAGCGGTCCGGAGGCAGTCATAACTGACAGCACCCAGGGATTTGACCTGACGCAGGACCCCGGTGTGCAGTACATGCGCTCTCCCATACTGAGCGGCGCACAGCAGATATTCAGTCTGGACTCTATCGACTCGGAGGAGGAGGTGTCACTGGGTATGGGTGATGAATCCCTTAACGGCAGCCTGCTGGCCGGCAACACATTTGACTACCCAGTCATTCACGGACGCTCCATCGTGGCCGCAGGATGGTCATTCGTATCTTGCAGCCGCGAGGCGGTCCAGGACAGCATCATCAGTTTCAATGACTAC
This sequence comes from Bacteroidaceae bacterium, assembly GCA_045220475.1. GTDB lineage: Bacteria > Bacteroidota > Bacteroidia > Bacteroidales > Bacteroidaceae > Colenecus. The sequence continues at coordinate 31,214 of JBGUVW010000017.1, read as the reverse complement.
AAGGTGGTTGACCTGATAATGGGATTGCAGAAGCGCTCCCTGCAGGACACCATCTGCAATAAGGATTACGCAACATTCACCCCCGCCCTGATGCGTGCCATAAGGAACTACCTGAACCGCGGCGGCAAACTGCTGTGCAGCGGATCATACGTTGGGGCCGATATGATATCGGAACTCAAGGATGAGTCATTCACCGCACAGGTTCTGCACTACCGTTGGGAAGGCCCTCTGCCGTCACATACTGACAGCCAGATAAAGGGCATGCGCAGCAAGGCCAACATACGCCGTGCAGCCAACAATGACGGTTACGGCGTAACCAAACCCGATGTATTGAGTCCTGTGGGCATAGGACAACGCATGTTCACCTACACGGACAGCGGTCTATCGGCCGGTGTAGGATTCAAGGACCGCACCTGTGCCACACTCACGCTGGGATTCCCGTTTGAGAGCGTGATCCAGGCCAAGGAGCGTGACCGCATCATGAAAGCAGCACTCAACTATTTGACTGACAAATAAAACGCTTAAAGCTATGTACACAATTCAGGCAAATGAATCCGGCACACGCAGCATTAACGTGTCCGACGAGAATCTTGGAACTCTGCGCCGTTTCTCACTGCTCCAGTTCCTGGTTGACAGCAACGGCATCATCACAGAGCAGTCACTTGACAAGCTCAAGCTGACAGTACGTTCACTGCTCACCACCCCGCAGGGATCGGACAAGGCACTCCTTGACCTCTGCATTGACGTGATTTACCACCGTGACATGAAGGCATTCGGACTGAGGAACCTGATTGCCCTCTATGAGAAGTGGAACAGGGAGAACCCTGAAACAGAAGCTGAGCCCGCAGAGTAAACATGGCTCAGTGGCTGCCTACAACCAAGAAAGAGTGTGAGCGTCTGGGCTGGGACCAGCTGGACGTGATACTCTTTAGCGGCGATGCCTACGTGGACCATCCATCGTTCGGCAGCGCCGTAATAGGTCGTGTACTTGAGTCGCACGGCTATAAGGTGGCCATAATCCCGCAGCCCAACTGGCAGGATGACCTGCGCGATTTCAAGAAACTGGGTGCTCCGCGCCTCTTCTTCGGCGTATCGGCCGGAGCCATGGACTCCATGGTAAACAGGTACACGGCCGGCAAGCGCCTGCGCTCCGAGGATGCCTACACCCCTGACGGCCGCCACACCGGACGCCCCGAGTACCCGTCAATAGTATACACCAAGGCACTCAAGAAACTATTCCCCGATGTACCTGTAGTGCTGGGAGGCATTGAGGCCTCACTACGCCGTTTCACCCATTATGACTACTGGCAGGACAAACTGCTGCCCAACATTCTGGAGCTGAGCGGTGCCGATTATCTGACCTACGGCATGGGCGAGAAGGTGACCGTTGCCCTGGCCGATGCATTCAACGAGGGCCGCATTGATGATATAAAAAACATACCCCAGGTGGCATTCCTGACCAAGGATGTACCCGGTGGTATAACTGATCAGGATAAGGTGCTGGCATCACATGAGCAGTGTCTCAATGACAAGCGCTGCCAGGCCGCCAATTTCCGCATCATAGAGGAGGAGTCAAACATGATCTATGCCCACCGTATCATACAGCCCACCGGCAACCGATACGTTGTGGTCAACCCTCCCTATCCGCCGCTTACCACCCAAGAGCTGGATGCCGTTTATGACCTGCCATACACCCGTCTGCCCCACCCGCGTTACAACGGCAAGCGCATTCCGGCCTATGAGATGATACGCCACTCGGTCACCATACATCGCGGCTGTTACGGCGGCTGCTCGTTCTGCACCATATCGGCCCATCAGGGCAAGCAGATAGTAAGCCGCAGCAAGGAGAGTATTCTCAAGGAGCTGCGCAAGATCACTCAGATGGAGGACTTTAAGGGGTACATATCTGACCTGGGAGGCCCGTCGGCCAACATGTACGGCACAGGCGGACGCAACAAGGAGCTCTGCGCCAAGTGCAAGCGCCCCACATGCCTCACGCCCAAGGTCTGCCCCAACCTGGGCACTGACCTGACCGCCCTTACAGCACTGTACAAGGCTGCCGATAAGATACCCGGCATCAAGAAGACCTGCATAGGCAGCGGTATCCGCTATGACATCCTGCAGTACCGTGACCCCGATGTCAAGGCAGACCGCTCACATCTGGAGTATGCCCGTGAACTTATAAGCCGACATGTGAGCGGACGCCTCAAGGTGGCACCTGAGCACACATCGGACTCAGTTCTGGCACTCATGCGCAAGCCCTCATTCATGCAGTTTGAGCAGTTCAAGAAAACATTTGACAAAGTAAACCAGGAGTGCGGCCTGCGCCAACAACTCATACCATACTTTATAAGCAGCCACCCCGGTTGCACCGAGGAGGATATGGCACAGCTGGCCATATTAACCAAACGGCTCAACTTCAAGCTGGAGCAGGTACAGGATTTCACGCCCACTCCCATGACTCTGAGTACCGAGATATTCTATACGGGAATCAATCCCTACACCATGCAGCCCGTCTTTACCGCACGCACCGAGCGTGACAAGCAGGCCCAGCGTCAGTTCTTTTTCTGGTATGACCCTGCACAGCGCCACCGCCTCATATCCGAGTTGCGCCGTATAGGACGCCCTGACCTTATTTCAAAACTTTTCTGACAACTCCGGTTCACTGTCCTTTTAACTTTTGGGATTGGCCGTTATATTCTTTACGACAACCCCGAATAATGACACAAAACAAAATAAGGACAATGAAAAAGTATTTGATGGCTGCAGCTCTTATTGCAGCAGTATGCGTTTCAGTAAACGCCAAGAAAAAAGAGGTTAAAGAGGTTCTGTTCGGTGTAAAATCCGGTATCATCACCGTATCATCCGATATGGGTGACATGCCTGATTTCTCAACCATGACCGCACTTGGTGGCGGAAACATATCATTCGGCGACAGCACGTTCCAGAATCTGATGAACAACTTCAACGCAAGTGATATGACTGAGCAGATCTATTTTGATGACTACGGCCGCAAGACCGCCAGAATAACTGTTTACGGCGACAATATCACACGCGTTATATCAGTTGGTGATACAACCTATACCATCAATGAGAAGGAGAATACAGCAACTGCAATGCCTATATTCGGCGGCGGACGTAACGGCCGTAGCGGCGGTTTCGGCGGCTTTGGCATGGGTGGCGTTCAGATAGGTCAGATTGGTGATATTGACTGGATGAACCTGGACAAGAAGACCATTCGCCGTAACAAGATCAAGGAGCTGGGCGAGGAGCAGGTTGCCGGTGTTACCTGCAAGAAGTACTCAATGAGCCCCAGCAACCAGATGGGATTCACACAGAACATCACAGTATGCGTATATAAGGGTATTCCTCTGTCAACCGTAACAGAGAGCGACTGGTCAACTACAAGCCAGACAGCAGTAAGCTTTATGGGCAATGCCAACTTCTCACAGTCATTCTTCACCCTGCCCGAGGGCTGCAAGGTAAGCCAGATGAACATGGGCGGCGGATTCGGCGGTGACTTCATGATGATGGGCGGTGACTTCGGCGGCTTTGGCGGCGGCGGATTCGGCGGCGGCTTTGGCGGCGGATTCGGAGGATTCTGATCCACAACCCCATATCAGATACAGAAAGGGCGGCTTATCATTAAGTCGCCCTTTGTTATGTCACAAAAAAATAAATGGCAGCCAACCTTACAAGACTGCCATTTATCCGGGGTCCATGCATCATGAGTTATGAAAAGGAAAGAACTCAGGATACATTTGCGGACACCTTTTCATTCCAACATTGCCTTTACAACCAGAAATGTCATCACGACAGCTCATGATTGCATTGCAAATATCGGGATAAGGCATGGAACAGATATATCCAAAAAACAAATAAAGTTGTCAATTTTGAAACAACTATGGTAAGAAAGCCTTAACTTAGTTGTCAAAATTGAAATGGTAATATGAAAAGATACAGCATCAAGGACCTGTCAGAAATGCCTCAGGATAAGAATCTGGCATATAATTTCAAGGATCAGGTTGTAGTGATCAGTCCTTGGTTCTATGGCCTTGAGGCAGCGAAGGAACTGTTTGCAATTGACGCATTTGCAGTAGGATACATCACTAAGGGATACAGTATCACAGAGTTCAACACTAACACTTACCGTCTTGAACCGGGCAACATGTTCATATTGGCCCCCACCCATTCCTGCCGTGTAGTTGAATGCAGTCCGGACTACGCTGTCCGTATCCTGCTCCTGGACTCAAACGGGCATAACCTCTCTGTACACCTTAACTATCTTGTCAAATCTGAAAGATGGACCCAGACATATTTCCATCCCGTACTTAAACTGACTGCAAAAGAGGCCGTTACTATGAGGAACTGTCTGGAGCGTATAGTTGAGCAGATAGGACGTGAAGATTGCCCCAACCGCATCCCGTTCATAAGGCTTGCCACCGTCTGGCATCATGTTGAGTTGGACAACATAATGCAGATTCACATGAAAGAGATTACTGATAACGGCAAACCGCTCACCCGTCAGCAGGCATTGGGCAGAGAGCTGTACATCCTTATAGTAAACAACTACCGTAAGGAGCATCAGGCAAAATTCTACTCTGAGAAGATGTGTCTTACCCCGCAGTATCTCAATCAGATTGCCACCCAGATATTCGGCAAGACCCTGAGCGCCATCATAACTGACCTGCTGTTCTCAACCGCACGCTCCATGCTGCTGTCATCGGACATGACCATTCAGGAGGTATCGGATGAGCTGAATTTTGCCGATCAGTCTGCGTTCAGCAAGTTCATAAAAAAGATTTGCGGAGTAAGTCCAAGCAAACTCCGCAAATCAAATCCTCACCAGGAGATTATCTGAAATCGTTAAACCTGTAGCTGAACGCTATCACAAACATTGACGTGTCACCGAACGTGCGGCTCTCACTCCAGTTGGTACCCGACGAGTAAGCTGAGAAACCGCTGTAAGACTTGAGAATGTCACGCCATGTAAAGCTCAGTGTAGCCTGGCGTTCCTTGAGGAAACTGTACTCGGCCGATATGCTCCACAGGCACTCAGGACGGTTGGCCGATTCCATCTCATATCCGAACGGACGGTTATAGTTGATATTGGTAGACGCGCCAAGTCCAATTGATGACTGGTATGACACCTGTGCTCCTGCACTGAGGCGTTTACCTCCGTTTGATGTGGTCAGATAGTCACTCTTGCTCTTATCCATGGAATAGCCCACATTGGCGCTCAGCATCCAGAAACGGTCCGAGTAGGCACTCTCCAGTGAGAGGCTCACCTGATTGTAATCCGTGGAACTCTTGTTGGGGGCGGCATCGGTAAAGCTCTGTACGAATGACACGTTATGGTTAAGAGAGTGATTGACCGTAAAGTTCAGTGACAGGTCATGGAACGGATAGGTCAGGAACAGATACTCACGGATGTTCCAGCTGCCGTTTATATTCTCAGGTGATGTTATGCGGGCACCGGTCTGACGGTTAAGACGGGTCAGGGTGGTAATCTGGTTCAAGGTAGTTCCGTAACTGAAACTGGTACGCATATATGACTGCAGCTGGAACTCAAGGGTCGCGTTATGTGTGAATGAGTTCTTAAGTGAGTTGTTACCTTCATGGATGTTCATGGGGTCACTGTAATCCGTCACCGATGAAAGCTGGTAGGCGCTTGGCAATCCGTTTGAACCGTTGTATGTAATGCCTATCTGACTCTTCTTGAACACCTTGACGCGGAATGAACCGTTCACATTATATCTTACACCGGTATAACGGATATGCTCATCATCCTTACCCGGCTGGCGGTTATAGTTGTCAATGGTCTGCAGGATGGGTGATACATGGCCGTTAAGATTGATCCTGAACACCGAGTCACTGTAAAAGTAATCCAGGTTGAATTCATTGTTAAGATTTCCGTTACGCTTGTCATAATAGAGTGAATCTACCTCAGTGAGCGTTCCGTCATCGGCCAGGTCCTCATAACTCTGTATGCTCTTGCTGTCATTGTATGAGAACGTGTAGCCCAGGCCCAGGTAACCGATATCGCCTATACGGCGCTGCAGATTGGCGTAAAGGTTGTAATTGTTGGTCACGTCGGGGGTGTAGATCCTGTGGTCAACCTTACGTACGCTGTCACCCAACTGCCAGAAATGGCTTTCTGATTTGTTTATGCTGGTTCCGTCACTCTGGTTACGGCCCACACTCATGTTCATGTGGAAATTGTATTTGTTGTCCTCACCAAAGTTGTATGAGAGGTTTCCCCTCACGGTATAGGACTTGTTTGTATTGTCACTGGAGTTTGTCTGACGGGTAGAACTTATGGCACCCTCGCCCTCATTTGATATGGTGTCACTGCTCTCACTGCTGCTGTTACTCCAGCCCCTGTTCATATCCAGATCCACTCCGTACCACATCTTGCCCCCCTCTGTCCTGCCGTTCAGGCCCACGCTTCCGTTCCAGCTATGGCTGCCGTTTGAACTTAAGTTCTCACTCTCAGTGTTCTGGGTAAACTCCGGCATGAACATCTTATTGTAATTGGCCGATTTGTTCTCATTGTAATTGCTGCTATATCCGGCCGATGCGTCCAGCGACAGCAGTTTGAACTCCCGGCTGTAATAGAGATGACCGTACGTATTCTCATTCTTGAGTTGGCGGGAGTACTCATACGGGATGGTGTTATGTGAGAATGAGCCGTAAATCTCTGACCCGTGCTGTTTCCAGGTGGATCCGTCAACAGACACGCGGTATTTGTCAAAGTTCTCAGTGGTACCCAGTTCCGCGCTGGCAAATATGGTACGGTTCATGGGCTCCTTGGTCTCCATATCCATGATAAGGTGGTTGTCACTCATCACGTTCAGGGTATCATCGGGCACCTCATAGACCTTAAGGCTCTTAAGCTTGTCCGTGGGCATGTTGTTCAGGGCTATGCTCATATCGCGCTTAAAGAACGAGTCTCCGTTAAGACGTATCTCCTCAATGTCACGCCCCAGATATGTCATCTTGCCGTCATTGTATTTGAGTCCGGGCAGACGGCGCACCAGATCCAGCAGTACGCTACCGGTAGGCATCTCATATGCATCGGCATTGAATATCACGGTATCGCCGCGCTGGTACATTCGCTGCAGCTCGGCCACAATCTCAACCTCCTCAGTTGTAAGCGGATTGCTGCGCAGGACTATGGAGTCAAGTTCAACTATATATGTATGGACACCGTTCTGCTTTTTCATGGGCGGATCCAGGATTGTATCCAGGCTCTGCATACCCAGATATGATATGGTTACGTGAAGACGGGTATCCTTTAAGCGGTCACGGCGTGACAGATAGGTCCAGAAACTGCCGTCCGGAGCGGCTGCGCCACCGTCAAACTCGGTAGTATCGCCCATACATACCACCTTGATATTAGCGCTCTGCAACGGATACGGATCGGGCTCATAATCATCAACGCCAAACACCCTTCCGTGTACCTGAAAAACCTGCTTTACATACTGACGCATCATAGATTCCATCTCAGGACTGCTCCAGTCCTGCGCCATCACTCCCGATACTGTGAGCAGCATCAACGCTGCCAGGATACCTCTCTTCAAATTCATGCCACAAATAAGTTATTTCAACTATTGATACGCAAATATAACGTCAATGTCAAAAAAAAACTTCCGGATAAAATATGAAAAATTATTAAATCGCCATTTCCGGAGGTAATTTGAGACAAACCCCCGGGAGCACATTACGCGTTTCCCGGGGGTAAGTTATATTTATAAATATCAAGGGGTTACTGTGCGGGTTCTATCTGCCAGCCGCGTGCTCTCAGTTCATCGGCACTGAGGAATGTATCCCAGATTTCCTTATCAGGATATTTGTCAAGGATTGCTCTGAGAGTCTTGTAGTTGGCATCTGAATAGCTGATATACACATGACCGGTCTTTCCGTCAAACAGGTCCTTGACGGCCGATTCCAGATTATCCACGCTTGCTATGACACCGCCAACAGTCTGTATGGACTGTTTTACAATCTCCTCCCTGGCTGTCAAACGTATCACGGTATAGTGTCCTAACGAACTGGAATTGTTTCCTGTCAATCTCTGTTCACTTGCCTCGATATGGATCCAATCAGGCTGAGTTCTTTCCTCATTTGTACTGAGTCTGAAGTTTATGGGAACAGAGTATCTTACTCTTACAACTTTACCGTTCTGCTTTCCCGGTGTCCAGTCAGGCATCATGCTGATTACCCTCAGGGCCTCGGCATCAAGCAACGGATCTGCGTTCTTTACTACCTCGGCATCTGTAATACTTCCATCCTTCTCTATAGTGAATGAAACTATTACCCTACCCTGGATATCATTCTCCCTGCACTCTTTAGGATACTTGATATTGTCACGCAGATACATGAGCAGCCCCATTGTGCTACCCGGGAACTCCGGAACCTGATCAACGACCATAAATAAATCATCCTCAGGTTCAGGTTCAACTTCAGAGTATTCTGTGTTGATTCTGTCGTTTACCTCCCAGACAATATCCTGTTTCTGCTTCTTAAGGGAGATCACGGGTTCATCTGTCTGAATCTGACCCTTAAAGTCCTCATATCCGGCTTTTGCAATCCTTACCAGGCAGTCAACCTTATCAACCCTGAGTACAAAACCGCCGTCTGCATCGGTCATGCAGCTGTAGCTGGCCATTCCACTCATATTAATCAGGGATACACGTGCATCGGCCACGGGGCCATCCTCATCAACCACCTTACCTACTATGAAACCGTCTTGGGTAAGTTTTGCAGTTGTTGCGGCATCATACGTGTCAAATAATTCGCTGTCAAACATGTCGGCCTTGTTATCTGTACGGGCAAACAGGACAGATGTCATTCCCAGTAACGGGGCAAGCATGAGAAGCCATATGAGGCGTCTCTGCCGGGTTTTGTTCTTGTTCATCATAATGATTCTTTGTTTAATGTTAAGGTTAAAGGAACTGGCAAGCGCATAGGCCTCTGCACCTACTGTTCTCATTATAAGGAGTCTCTGATAATCCCTTCCGTCTATGCCCTGACGATTGATCACTTCATCATCGGCCTGGAACTCATGGACTATCTTGATTTCTTGCAATACAAGCCAGCATACGGGATTGAGCACGGTGCATGCCAGCAGGAATATAAGGTCAACGGAGTGCATGTGGCGGATATGCGCAAACTCATGCCTCAGGCTTGCCTTACGGGCAAAACCCTTTTCCGTATCGGATATTACTATAAAATTCATCCAGCTGAACGGTCCGAATGCCTCACCGTGCGTTACAAGCCATACCATACGGCTTACACGGCGGCGGGGTTTGCCGCGCAGGAAACGGTGTGCTTTCCATATTCCGCGCGTCCAGCCAATGAGCAGGGTGATCACATATACGCAGTATGAGCATATAAGTGTCACTGCCCAAAGGCTGAAACTGCGCTCCGGACGATCGGACTCCGCAGAGCCGTCAATTATAACTTCCGGAGCAAACAGGCCGTTTGCGGCCGACAACTCACGGGCAAACTCCGTACCTGATATGGTCATGTCAAGTACCGGCGATGTCTGGTCCGTTATTGTCAAGTGCACAAGGGGGAGAAGAGCTGAGAGTACTGTGGCTCCCAGCAGGTAAATCCGGTTGAAACGATATAGTGTAGTACCGCTAAGTACCGCCTTGTACAATCCAAGCAGAACCAGCAGTGCAAACGCCCACTCAATTATATAAAGAACTATGCTACCCATAATGATTACTTCTTTTCTACCATATTGATCAGCTCCTTGAGCTCATCCACGCTAACCTCCTGCTGTTTTACCAGGCATGAGATGAAATCCATATATGATCCGCCAAAGAATCTGTTCACGCTCTCCTTGTTTATAAGCTCCGCATACTTGTCACGGGTAACGGCCGGCTCATAAAGAAAGAACTTGGCGCCAAGTTCACGGTGTGTAATCATGCCGCTGCGCTCCAGACGGTGCACGAACGTAGACACCGTATTAAAGTGCGGCTGGGGTTCCGGCAGATGCTCCACGATATCCCTCATGGATAGCGCGCCGCACTCCCAGAGCACGTTCATGATTGCCAGTTCCTTATCTGTAAGTTTCTTCATATCGCGATGGTTTTAACTTATGTCCGATGCAAATAAACTACATCTTGTAATTACTTCCAAACATTTTTACGTTTATTATCATTTTTGTTGTAGTCTTTAAACACTGACCCAAAGGTTTACGCGAACATAATAAATTATTATTTATTAATTGTCCATAGTCAATCATCAATTGTCAATTGGTGTACCTTTGCAGTGCAAAAACACATACCATTATGGGAAAGATCAAGAGCATAGGCATTCTGACATCGGGAGGAGATTCTCCAGGCATGAACGCAGCCATCCGTGCGGTCACCCGCTCTGCCATTTATGAGGGATGGAAAGTATTTGGAATATACCGTGGATATGACGGCCTTATAGAAGGTGATGTAAAGGAGTTTACCACTGAGAGCGTATCGGGTATAATATTTGAGGGCGGAACAATCCTTAAGACTGCACGCAGCAAGGATTTCATGACTCAGGAGGGTCGCGCCAAGGCGTATGAGACCATGAAGAAATTCAAGATTGACGCGCTTGTTGTGATTGGCGGAAACGGTTCCCTATCGGGAGCACAGGAGTTCTCAAGTGAATTTGACATACCCGTGATAGGTCTGCCCGGCACGATTGACAATGACCTTTACGGAACAGACAATACAATAGGATATGACACTGCACTGAACACCATAGTTGAGTGCGTGGACAAGATACATGACACCGCTAACTCACATAACCGCATATTCTTTATTGAGGTTATGGGACGTGACGCCGGATTCCTGGCCATGAACAGCGCCATCGCTGCCGGTGCCGAGGCTGCCATCATCCCTGAGAGCAGTACCGATATAGACCAGCTGGCCGCATACATTGAGCGCGGAATCCGCAAATCCAAGCGCAGTTCAATAGTTATAGTATCTGAGGCCGATGGAGGAGCCATGCACTATGCCGAGCGCATGCACAACGAGTATCCGGAGTTTGATGTACGCGTATCCATCCTGGGTTACGTACAGCGCGGAGGCCGTCCCAGCGCAGTTGACCGCATTCTGGCCAGCCGTATGGGAGTAGCTGCCATCGAGGCTCTTAAGGAGGGTCAGCGCAACGTCATGATTGGCGTAATCAATGACAAGATGGTAAACATACCCTTTGCGCAGGCCGTAAAAAAGGATAAGCCCATCGATGATGAGCTTATCAATGTACTGGGTATCCTATCTACCTGATCAGAGTTCGTCCTGAGCGTACAGATAATCAAAAAGCGGAGACGGATAGTCGCAATAGTCATCCTGACTGAAAAAGCGCGCCAGCTCCGCTTTTGCTGTCTCCAGTGAGTCCGATGCATGGATTATGTTCTCCTGATGACTCACGCAAAGGTCACCGCGTACGGTACCGGGAGCAGCCTTGCGTCCGTTGGTGGCACCGGCCATCTCACGAACCACACTCACTGCGTCTATACCCTCCCAGCAGCAAAGCACAACCGGAGCAGCCATCATTGATTTCTCTATGATGGGATAGAACGGTTTCTCTGCCAAGTGAGCATAATGAACTCTAAGGATATCGGGGGTAAGCTGTTTCATCTTCATGGCAACAAGCTTAAGACCGCGTTTTTCAAAACGTGAGATTACCTCACCTATAAGCCCGCGCTGGATAGTGCAGGGCTTCAAAATAACTAGTGTTCTTTCCATAACGAATACAAAGGTAGGTATAATTGATTTTCTAAATACTGAATTCTTTAAGGAAAGGTTTGAAATTGTTGCTTGAGGCGGAGTCTATTATAGCAAAGACTATCTTCTTGAAACGGCCCTGGAATTCCTGCTCATCCAGGACCTGATGGAACAGGCGAGCCATTTGGGCAGGCGGGGTGCAGAAGGCTCCGCAACCGAGTGCGCCAAGTACCAAACTGTCATGATTTTTCAAAACGCCGATACGCAGGATAGTGCGAATTTTCTCTTTCAGGATGGGTTTATCGGCCTCCGGGATATTGCCGTTGTCAAGCTGACTGTGTCCGTGTTTGGGGTTGTAGTTTAGTGATGCAACCGATATCACCGCAGCGCGGAACGGCTCATCAAGCAGGGCATAACCTTCATCTATATTGGCGCGGAAAAAGGTGATGTCAGGGCTGTATATTCCGCCGTAGGTGTTGTCCATGGGATAACGCTCGGCACGGCGCTTGACGCGGACCATATCGGCCAGGTCACCGTATCGGCCACCGGGCAGCGAGAACTGATAGAGCGATATAGCCAGGTTGCTGCGGCGGCACAGATCCTCCTCCTGGGCGCTGGAACCGGTAAGCACGCCCCCACCAGGATGATACAGGCTGGCCATATTGAGTACTGCCGGATTAAATCCCTGCTCCACCAGATCACGTGTAGCCAGAATGCAATCCTGATTGATCACCTGCACCTCAGTGTGAAATTGGGGACAGTCCCCTTTTCCACATTTTGGCAAAACGTGGAAAAGGGGACTGTCCCCAATTTCACATTTTTCAGAGAACATCTGGGAGTTTTCTACAAAATCCCCGCTTACCGGCAGTGTCACCACGCGGTCACTCTCCGTACGGTATGCCCCGTCACGGAAAATATCCAGATTATGGGTAAAGACCTTGGTCAGAAGGGCACGTTTGGCATCACCGCCACGGCTTACCGACGCTTTCCACCACCCGTTAAGCCAGATCTGGCTGTTCCACTGCTGAGCTCTAAGCATTTTTCCTGATTTTTCTAAAAACTGTATTATAATCCTGCGTTTCTCTTAGACGAGTTGTTCTGCTGCAGCAACTCCACGAATTTCTGGGCCGATGTCTTATGGTATGAGCCCATCAGATAGTGGTAACAACCGTCCATCCGGCCGTCCCGATGGGCAATAGGAATTGCCTCAAGTCCCTGTATGTCACGGATTGACTCCTCGGACAGCATGGTTACCAGTGAGCTGTTGGCAATAAGGTCCAGCAGAGAGCGGACGCTGTTAATCTCAAGACGGATATCCAGGTTTACGTTCTGGGCATACAAGATGGACTCCAATGTATCCCTGGCCTGGAGGCCTTTTGACGGGAGTGCCAGCGGGAACCGTGTCAGGTCCTGAACCGTAGCCTCCTTGCCTACCCCCTTAAGTACACCTTTGCGGGCTATCAGACAGAGGCGGCTCTGGAACAGCAGATGTGACTCAATGCGGTCATCGCCTATGGGTGACTTGTATGTCAGGGCCAGGTCAAGTTCATGATCCAGCATTTTCTGCCTGAGCTCCTCCTTTGACGTAATGATGATACTCAGCCGGATATGCGGGAACTGCCGGTAAAAATCAAGCACCGTCTGCTTGAGCAGGGGGCCGAACGCATATGTACAGCCCACGCTTAGCGTACCCACATGCAGGTTCTTTACGTCACGGATACGGTCCGTTCCCGCCTGTGCATACTCAAGCAACTGCACGGCACACGGATAGAACTGCTCGCCGTAGTCACTCAGACCCACATGACGGGTGTCACGCGTAAGCAGCTCCACACCCAGTTCCTCCTCAAGTTTGCGTATCTGCTGTGATATGGTACTCTGCGTGATGAACAGTGATTTTGATGCCAGAGAGTAGCTTTTAAGACGTGCCACCTCAACAAAATATTTAAGCTGTCTGAGTTCCATTTGCCATTGATTTTTTGCTGTGCAAATATAGCGCTTATTTATCGATTATATCGAACAATTCTATCGAAACAAACCATAATCGTTAATAAAAATACTATATAGTAATATATACCTTTGCGTGCTTTTAAAAAAACAGCTTGTTTTTTAGCTAAAATGAACAAATCCATAGCAATCATCGCCCTGGCACTTCTTGCAACAGTTTCATGCAACAGGGCACCCAAATCACCTTTCATCCGTAAGGTATCCGATTACGCAATCGTAAAAATTGAGGAGCCGGACCTGAGTGACATCACAGACAACGGAAAGGAGGTACTGAACCTCTACCGTTTTATTGCCAATGAGATTGACGCCATCTACTGGGAGCAGTATTATGGCAGCAAGGACTCACTGCTCAATGAGATCTCAGACCCGTTCCAGAAACTGTACGCCAAGATCAACTACGGCCCCTGGGACCGTTTTACCGGCAAGTCATTTGTTGAAGGCTACGCAGACCGTCTGCCCGGAGCCGGATTCTATCCCGCCGACATGACACGTGAGGAGTTCGATGCATGGGACAACCCCGACAAGAACAGCCCCTACACCCTGATCCGCCGCGCTGAGGATGGCTCACTCCAGGCCGTATGGTATCATGATGCATTCCGTCAGCACTTGGACCTGATCCAAAGCTATCTGATTGCAGCATCAGGCATCACCATCAAGCCCAGCGTCAGCAAATACCTGCAGGCCAAGGCTCAGGCTCTCATGACCGACAACTACTATGAGAGCGCCCTTGCATGGCTTGACATGGATGACAGCAAGATGGACCTGGTTATCGGCCCCAATGAGACTGCCGACGACCAGTTGCTGGGCATAAAGCGTTCATATGAGGCATTCGTACTGCTCAAGAACATGGCCCGCACAGAAGAGCTGATGAAATATGTTTCACGCATTGAGGAGTTCCAGCAGGACCTTCCCGGTGACTCTGCATTCAAGACATTCCAGCCCGGCACCGGTTCAAACATTTTCTCTTGCAACGCCCTCTACTACGCTGGTAAGGCCAACGCAGGCGTTAAGGTTATCGCACTCAACCTGCCGTATGATGCCGATGTACAGCGCGACCGCGGCACACGCACCATTCTGCTTGAGAACATCATCAACGCCAAGTACAACCACATAATCAACCCCACAGGCCAGGTTCTGCTGGAGTCTGATTACATAGAGCACCTGTCACAGAACGCATTCTTCTGGAACATCGTATTCCGCGAGGTTGCACACGGACTGGGTGTAAAGGAGACAGTAAACGGCAAGGGTAGCGTTGAGGACGCCCTGGGCCGCACCGCTCTCACATTTGAGGAGATCAAGGCAAACGCAGCCGGAATCCTGCTTGTAAGCAAGCTCCAGAACCACTATGACATTCATGACCTGTTCACCAAGGAGGATGCCCTTACAACCTTCTTTGCATCACTGGTTCGCAGCGAGCGTTTTGGCGACGGCTCAGCACTGGGACGTGCCAACATAATCATCTACAACTACCTGCAGGAGGCCGGTGCTTTCCAGCGTAAGGAATCCGGACGTTACGCTCTGGATTTTGCCAAGATGGAGGCAGCCCTCTCTGACCTGACCGCCCTGGTTCTCAAGACACAGGCTACCGGTGACAGGGAGTTCGCCCTGGATTTTGAGCAGCGCTACTCAAAACTCAGCGACAACTACAGCGCAGACTTGATGAATCTGGGACTTGAAAAGATCCCTGCCGACATAAGATTTAAATGAACCAATTAATATGAGCGACAAGAAATTCAATTTCAAAATGTGCGTGCTCCTGCCTGTTGTGCTGGCAGTGACGCTCTTCTTATGGGTAGTACCCGTTGATTTTTACGGCATTGAGGCCCTCACTGTAGTACAGCAGCGTGTCATTGCACTGTTTGTATTCGCAGCCCTCATGTGGATGTTTGAGATCATCCCCAACTGGACCACATCGCTGTTACTGATAGTACTTACATTGCTCACCATATCCGATAAGGGTATCAGCCTGTTCTGCGACCCCAAGTACGGAACACTGGTAAGCTACAAGAGCCTTATGGCATCATTCGCCGATCCGGTTGTGATGCTGTTCATGGGTGGATTCGTACTGGCCATCATGGCCGAGAAGTACGGTCTTGACGTAACCCTGGCGCGCATCCTTCTCAAGCCTTTCGGCACCAAGCCGAGCATGGTTCTGCTGGGATTCCTTGTAGTCATAGCAATATTCTCAATGTTCATGTCAAATACCGCCACCGCAGCCATGATGCTTGCATTCCTGGCTCCCGTGCTCCAGGTTCTCCCGGCCGATGACAAGGGCCGCATAGGTCTGTCACTCGCCATCCCGGTTGCAGCCAACATCGGCGGTATCGGCACACCCATCGGCACACCTCCTAACGCAACTGCCGTACGTTTCCTCACTGAGGCCGGTTATGAGGTTACATTCTCCGAGTGGTCAATGAGAATGATTCCGTTCGTTCTCATCATGATTCTCGTGGCATGGGTTCTGCTCCAGCTCATATTCCCCTTCAAGACCAAGAAGCTGGAACTCAACATTCCTGAGAACAAGCGTCCCGTTGACTGGAAGACCTACGTTGTATGGATCACATTCATCGGCACCATCCTGCTCTGGGCAACCGAGAGCCTTACAGGTATCAACTCAAACGTAGTTGCTCTCATACCTCTGGGCGTTCTCACCATGACAGGCATATTCACCAAGGATGATATCAAGGAGATCAACTGGACAGTTCTCTGGTTGGTAGCCGGAGGTTTTGCTCTGGGTACTTCACTGCAGGGTACAGGTCTGGCCAAGACACTCATCAACGCCATCCCGTTCGGATCAATGAGCGTACTGAGCGTTCTGCTCATTGCAGGTTTTGTCTGCTACTTCCTGTCAAACTTCATCAGCAACTCAGCCACCGCTGCACTGCTCATTCCTATCCTGATTGTAGTTGCACAGGGTATGGCCGATCCCGCAGCCGCCAACAACGCCTCATTCATGGCACTGGGTGGCACACACGCAATGATTTCATTCATTGCAGTCTGCGCATCAATAGCCATGCTGTTCCCCATATCCACACCGCCTAATGCCATCGCATCCAGCACCGGTCTGGTTCAGACCAAGGATATGGCCAAGGTGGGCATCATTGTAGGTGCCATAGGTTTTACCCTCGGCTTCTTCTGGCTCACCAAGATATTCCCCTTTCAAGTAATTGCTCAATAATGAATTACCCCATATGAAAAAACTTATTCTTACAGCTATTGCAGCATGCCTTACCGTTCTGCCTGCCATGTCACAGGATGCAGAATGGAGTCGCGACCTCAAGGATTTTGCATCAACCCCCAAGGTCGGAGGTTACGCCATAGGCAAATACGCATACACAAGCAAGGAGGGCGAGAAAGCTGACAACAGTTTCAGCCAGCGTCTGGTACGTCTCTATGTTGACGGAACTATTCTGACAGACTTCAAGTACCGCGTTCAGGTCCAGATCAACAATGACAAGTTCCACATGAAAGACTACTTTGTTGAGTGGGCACACTGGAAAGAGTTCTCAGTTAAGGTTGGTCAGTACAAGCGCGCTTTCCTGTTTGAGAACCCCTATAACCCCTGGAACGTTGGTTTCGGTGACTACTCACAGGTAACCAAGATGTTCTCAGGTATGGGTGACTACTGCGGCGAGGCAGGCTCTGTAGGCGGCCGTGACCAGGGTATCCAGTTCCAGGGTGACCTGTTCCCCATAGGTGACGGTTTCCGTCTGGTTCACTACCAGCTCCAGCTCATGAACGGTCAGGGTATCAACGTGGCCGATGAGAACTCACGCAAGGACATTATCGGAACAATCCAGTTCCAGCCCATCAAGGACCTCTACATTGGTGCTTTCGGATGGAAAGGTAACTACACATCAAACGGCGTTACCGTTGACCGTAACCGTTGGGCACTCTCTGCCAAGTATGAGCACAATGACTGGAGCGCACGTGCCGAGTTCGTAAAATCAGAAGGTCACAAGATCAGCGATTACAATGCTCTGGACGGCTCATTCTCAGGTACAGGCAAGGCCGATGGCTGGTATGCAGCTGTAGGTGTTCCCGTAAATGACTGGATCAAGATTTACGGCAAGTATGACGTTTACCGCGATCAGGCCAACAAGGATACACAGAAGACCATGTATTGCATAGCTCCCAACTTCCAGATTCACAAGAACCTGATGCTGCAGCTGCAGTACAACTACGTTGACGATCAGTCCAAATCAAAACATTGGAATGAGTTCTGGGCTGAGTTCTATGTAAGATTCTAATATCTAATAGTTGTTTATATTGAAAGAGGGCCATTGCGGGTGATCCGCAGTGGCCCTCTGCTTTATGTATGGTTCAGGTCTTATCCGCGCAGTATCTTTGCAGCCTCAACCATGTTACGCAGTGATGCCTCGGTCTCGGCCCAGCCACGGGTCTTGAGTCCGCAATCCGGATTTACCCACAGCTGTTCCGGGCTGATGACCTGTGCAGCCTTACGCAGCAGGAATACCATCTCATCAACTGACGGAACACGCGGTGAATGGATGTCATATACGCCCGGTCCAATCTCATTGGGGTATTTGAACTCGGCGAATGCTCCCAGCAGATTCATCTGACTGCGTGCGCACTCTATGGTTATGACATCGGCATCCATGGCTGCGATGTGCCTGATTATGTCATTGAACTGGCTGTAGCACATGTGCGTATGTATCTGTGTGCTGTCCTTTACTCCCGATGCCGATATGCGGAATGCCTCGACCGCCTTATCCAGATACTCATCACGGTCAGCCTTACGCAGCGGCAGTCCCTCACGGATGGCAGGCTCGTCAATCTGGATCACCTTTATGCCGGCCTTCTCCAGATCCACCACCTCATCACGAATGGCAAGCGCAATCTGTTTCATTGTAACGGCACGGGGCTGGTCATTACGCACAAAACTCCACTGCAGTATGGTAACAGGTCCGGTAAGCATACCCTTGACCGGTTTGTCAGTGAGACTCTGGGCATATTTAATCCAGTCAACGGTCATTGGTTTGGGACGTGATACATCTCCGTAGATAACCGGCGGCTTTACGCAACGGCTGCCGTAACTCTGTACCCATCCGTTCTGGGTGAATGCAAAACCGTTCAGCTGCTCACCGAAATACTCCACCATGTCATTACGCTCAGCCTCTCCGTGAACCAGTACATCCAGTCCCAGCTCCTCCTGTATGCGTATGGTTCTCTTAATCTCGCCTTTAAGGAGCTCAGTGTACTGATCCTTTGTCAGTTCACCCTTCTTGAACTTGCTGCGCCATGAACGGACATCGGTTGTCTGGGGGAATGATCCGATTGTAGTTGTGGGGAACAGAGGCAGATAGAGTTCACGATGCTGCTCCACGATACGCTCACGGAACGGTCTGTTACGCTTGGCAAAATCAGGTGTAACCTCAGCCACACGCCTCTTTACATCCTCATTGTTGGTAAGTTCCGAGTTGCGGCGGTCATCGATATCGGCCACATTTCTCTGCAGGGCGGCCTTGGCAAAATAGTCCGGTTTGTCACATGACAGGCTTGCCAGCTCAACCACCTCAGTTACTTTCTGACGGGCAAAAGCAAGCCAGCGTTTTACCTGGGCGGGCAAGCTCTGCTCATTTTTTTCATTCTCCAGGTCAAACGGAGAGTGCAGCAGTGAGCAGCTTGTGCCGATAAGTATGCGGTCATCACCTACTACATCCTTTACCTTATTTATTATATCAAGTGACTGACGGTAATCATTCTTCCAGATATTACGGCCGTCAACCACGCCCAGGCTAAGTGATGCAGTCTTGGGTAATACCCTTACCACATCCTTCCAGCTCTGCGGGGCACGTACCAGGTCTATGTGCAGAATGGCAGGGTTCAGTTCGGCGGCCAGTTTGGCATTATCGGCCAGACCGTCAAAATAGGTGGTGAGCACGATCTTGAGTTTTACTCTCTCATGGATCCGGGCAAAAGCCTTGCGGTAGGCTTCCTTTACATCATCCGTAATGTCAGTATTAAGGAAAGGCTCATCTATCTGCACGTACTCCGCACCCAGCTGCTCAAGCTGCTTGAGGATATCGATATATGCGGGCAGCAGCCTGTCAAGCAGTTCAATGCGGTTAAAGCCGTTCTCCTTCTCCTTACCCAGAAGCAGATAGGTGACAGGGCCAATCAGCACCGGTTTTGTCTTGATTCCAAGCGCCAGAGCCTCGCTGAAATCGGCCGCAGCCTTGTTGTATGTAAGCGTGAACTGCTGGTCACGCGTAAATTCAGGTACTATGTAGTGATAATTGGTGTCAAACCATTTGGTCATCTCCATTGCCGTCACGTCAATGCCGTCTTTCTGATAGCCGTGAGCCATGGCAAAATAGAGTTCAAGCCTGTCATCCTTGAGCGTATTGTAACGCTCAGGTATTGCACCAAGTGAGAGAGTAAGATCCAGTGTCTGGTCATAGAGTGAGAAGTCATTGCTGGGAATGAGGTCTATTCCGGCCTCTTTCTGCAATTGCCAGTTGCTCTTACGTATCTGAGCCGCTACAGCGAGCAGCTCATCTTTTGTAGTCTTACCGGCCCAGTAAGCCTCCTCGGCTTTCTTGAGTTCACGGCCGGCACCCACGCGGGGGTATCCTAAGATGTTTGTTCTAATTGACATAATCCAAGTCTTTTAATCCGTAATCAGTTTGTTTTCTTTTTGCAATTGCGGCGCAAAGATATGCCACAGAATAATATCATAAAAATATTTTGGAGAATTCGGGAAAATATGCTTGATTTGCAACGGAATTAGCGTTTAAACAGGTATAATATTCTGCATATATCAATAATACTGAAATGACAAACGGCAATAAACTGGACAGGACAGACATCCGCATACTGCGTGAACTGCAAAAGAACTCCCAGCTCACGGTCAAGGAACTGGCCGAGAAGGTACATCTTTCACCCTCTCCCACATTTGAGCGTCAGAAACGCCTGGAACGTGAGGGTTACATAACCCGATATATGGCTGTGGTCGATGCACAGAAAGCCGGCAACGGCATCATGGTGCTCTGTAACATACGTCTTAAGCAGCACTCGGAGGAGATGATACAGCAGTTCATTGATGCGGTCCAGGATATAGATGAGATAACCGAGTGCTTCAACACCAGCGGTGACTATGATTTCATGATAAAGGTATACGCGCGCGACATGCAGTCATACCAGCAGTTCATGCAGCACAAGTTAGGTGCCATGAGCTGCCTGGGTAGTCTGCACAGCGTTTTCGTAATGGCCGAGACCAAGAACACTCACGGTGTGGCCATTCCTAATATTTAATTAGCCAGCTTGTAGATAGCTTCCATATCATCAGGAGCCAATACCTTGAACTGTCCCTGAGTGGTCTTGTAATCCTGACTGCACTTACGTACCATCTCCTTGATCTCAGCATCTGTAGCCTGACGTCCAATCAGTTCAGGAATATTGATAGGCATGCCTATTGAGTGATAGAAGCGCTCCATGGCCTCGATGCCGCGAATGGCAGTGCCCTCAGGATCGGTAAAGTCGTTCTCCACACCCATCACGTTGACTGCAAAACGTACAAAACGGCTCACGTCACACTTGTAGACGTAACGTGCCCAGCTGGGCCATACGGCTGCCAGGCCGGCACCGTGTGTGACATCAAACATACCGCTCAGTTCATGCTCCAGCTGATGTGTTGCCCAGTCACCTATACGGCCGCAACCGGTCAGGTCATTGTGGGCTATGCTGCCGCCCCACATTATCTGTGCGCGGTAACGGTAGTTGGTGGGATCCTTGAGTACCTCAGGCACACACTCCATCATAGTACGCAGCAGAGCCTCGGCCACTGCATCGGTCAGGTTCATGTCACCGTCATGTGAGAAATAGCGCTCCATGGTGTGCATCATAATATCGGTAACACCTGCGGCCGTCTGATACGGGGGCAGCGTGTAGGTGCGCTCCGGGTTCATGATGGCGAACTTGGGGCGGCTTATGTTATTGGAGTAACCAATCTTTACGTCACCGTCCTCATTGGTGATAACGCTTGACTCACTCATCTCGCTGCCCGCAGCGGGAATGGTCAGGACCGATGCCACCGGCAGGCAGGTCTTGGGGGTATACTTACGCATGTAAACATCCCACACCTCACCGTCATAGGGTACGCCGTATGCGATTGCCTTTGATGAGTCAATCACACTGCCGCCGCCCACAGCCAGGATAAAGTCAACCTTCTCCTTACGGCACAGCTCTATACCCTCATGTACCTTGGAGAGTCTGGGGTTGGGCACTACACCACCCAACATAACATACTCAATGCCGCCTTCACGGAGCAGACGCTCCACCTTTTCCAGAAGGCCGGATTTGATGGCGCTCTTGCCACCGTAATGAACCAGCACCTTGCTGCCGCCGTACTTCTTTACCAGCTCAGCCAGCTGCTCCTCGGAACCCTTTCCGAACACCACCTCAGTTGGTGCGTAATAATTAAAATCTACCATCTTTGCACATATTTATAAGGTTAGCAATGAGCCAATGGGGACGGTTCCGTTTGGCACGTGAAAAAGACAGCGATAATCGCAAATCTCAGCACGTGCCAAACGGAACCGTCCCCAATGGCTTATTTCTTCTTTTTATCGTCCTTGATTTCCTCTGCAGCAGGAGCCTCAGCCTCCTTCTTCTTACCCAGATACTCGGGCAGGTTCAGGCCGGCCATGTTGAACAAATCAGACATAGGGGGAACAGACTTCATAAGTCCGCTCAGAAAGTTTGCAGTTGAGCCCTTTCCGTCGGCGCTGTTGCCTGAATCCCAAACGGTTACGTTGTCGAACTTGATACCCTTGATAGCCTCTACCTGAGTCTTTACAAGTTCCGGCATCTTCTCTGACATGAGCAGCATGAATGCCTTTGCGGCATCACCGCCTGCAGCCTGTACCATCTTGTCATAACCGGCAGCCTGCTTGGTCAGGATCTCATAGTAACCCTTAGCCTCAGCCTCCATGCGGGCGAATATGGCATCGGCCTCACCCTTGGCGCTTACGCGGAGCTTCTCGGCCTCAGCCTCGGCGGCTATGATGATACGGTCTTTCTCAACCTGCTGGGCAACCAGGATGTTGGCCTGCTGGGTTGAACGCTCACGCTCGGCACGGGCATTTTCAGCGTCACGCTCAGCGATGTAGGCATCCTGCAGGGCCTTAGCCTGCTGAACCTTCTCAGCTGTTACAGCCAGACGGTTAGCCTCGGCCTCCTTCTCACGACGGAATGCATCAGAATTTGCAATCTCAACCTTGGCGTTGTTCTCACCCTGTACGGCAACGGCGTTAGCCTGTGATGTACGGATACGGGTCTCCTTAACGGCCTCGGCCTTACCGATCTCACCGTTACGGTCCTGCTCAGCCACGCTTACCTTAGCCTCGTTGATGGCCTTGGCGGCAGCCTCCTTACCCAGAGCCTGGATATATCCTGACTCATCCTTGATATCGGTTACGTTTACGTTGATAAGACGAAGACCGATTTTCTTAAGCTCAACCTCAACGTTCTTGGCAATCTTCTCCAGGAATGTGTCACGGTCACTGTTGATCTCCTCAATTGACATGGTTGCGATAACCAGACGCAGCTGACCGAACAGGATATCACGGGCCAGTTCCTGGATTTCATCGGCGGTAAGGCCCAGCAGACGCTCGGCAGCGTTGTTCATGCTATCGGGCTCTGTAGAGATACCTACGGTGAAACGGCAGGGTACATCCACGCGGATGTTCTGACGGCTCAGGGCGTTGGTCAGGTTTGCATCTATAGAGATAGGTGTCAGGCTCAGGTAAGCATAGTCCTGAATTACAGGCCATACGAACTTACCGCCGCCATGTATACACTTGGCGCTACCGCCACCGGTCTTTCCGTAAACTACCAGAATCTTGTCCGACGGGCAACGTCTGTACCTGCGGATAATTGTTGCAAACAGAATGAAAAGGAGTGCTACTCCAATCACTACAAGTAACGTAATATTCTCAAACATTTTTATAAAACAGTATTAAGTTATTAATTATCAAATTCATTCAACAAGCAGAAGGTCATTACCCAGCACGTCCACGATCTTGACCTGGCCGCCGGTGGGAATCTCCTCCTTACTGTCAGTTACGGCATCTATCTCATGGACTGAGCCCTTTACGCTCACCTGCACCTTGCCGCGTCCTGAGCGGGCAGCCGGGATACGCAGGTATACATCGGCCTTGAGTCCTATAGCCTCCTTCATCTGGAAACTGCCGTCATGTGACAGTTTCATGACCTGACGGAACATGAACACGAACGCCAGCACAAACAGCAGACCAACTCCGATAGCGATTATCTGGAGCAGCCAGCGCTTATCAATCGAGCCAAAGAGCAAGGCACCGGCCCAACCGTAACCCAACAGGAAGTTGATCAGGTTGCGGAATGAGAAAACGCCGCTCAGCTCACCGTCTTCCACGGAATCTACGGCACCGTCCATCGGACCTGCATCTACATCGGCATCAGTACCCAACCCTATGAATGTCATTATGGTCTGGATAATGAAAATAAGTGATGCACAGCATGCGATAATCCAGAAATACTTCTGTAACGGCTCAAGTGAATTAAATAATTCAATCATAGCAAAACAAGTATTGGTTTAGTTAAACAATGTATGGTCTTAGAAAGGACCACTTTTCTACAAAAATAGTGATTCCTTTGGATTATTGGCATTGGGCAAAGAAAAAAAAGTAACTTTGCCCAAATTAAATTTGCGATGGAGCTACCTATGTATGACACTCTGCTCAGCCTACCCTTGTTCCAGGGTATGAGCCAGACTGATTTCAACAGCCTGCTTCAGAAAATCCGTCTGGATTTTATAAGGTATGCCGATGGAGATGTCATAATTGAGAAGGGAAACCGCTGCGGCAGTCTGGCGTTCCTCATCAACGGTACGGTAGAGAGTTCCCGTTCCGGAATGGACGGAAACTTTACGTTCTCCGAGCTTATTGAAGCACCTTTTCTTATTGAGCCCTACTCCATGTTCGGTCGCGCCGGATCATATCAGCGCACCTATACCGCCATAGGTTCATGCAGTTTTCTCATGGTCGACAAGCAGTACATCTACACAGAGCTGGGCAAATACAACATCTGCCGCATGAACCTGCTCAACATTCTGAGCGGGCGTGTCCAACAGCTGGACAGCCATATCTGGAGTCTGGACGGCATGTCACTCAGGGAGCGTATCATCCGCTTCATCAAGGGCATGTCGGACATACAGAGCGGCCAGAAACGCCTGGCCATCAAGATGAATGACCTGGCCACGCTGATGGATGCCACAAGACTGAACGTATCGCGTGAACTGAACGCTCTTGAGAAGGACGGCCTTATAAGCCTGCGCCGCAAGGAGATATTCATTCCCGCACTGGAGAATTTGATAAGCTGACCCATAGAGTCAGCACCGTTTTATAATATGGACGAAAACAAGAAAGCGGCACTTGACCGCCGATACGCACGAATGGCCCTTATCTGGGCGGAGAACTCATACTGCGTTCGCCGCAAAGTGGGTGCGCTCGTGGTAAAGAACAACATGATAATATCCGACGGGTACAACGGCACCCCCACCGGATTTGAGAATATATGTGAGGATGAGAACAACGTATCCAAGCCATACGTACTCCATGCCGAGGCAAACGCCATAACCAAGCTGGCCCGCTCATCAAACAGCAGTGACGGGGCGACCCTCTATGTCACCGCATCACCCTGCATAGAGTGTGCCAAGCTGATCATACAATCAGGCATTAAACGTGTAATATATACTGAGCAATACCGCCTCACAGACGGTGTAGACCTGCTTAAACGTGCAGGCATTGAAGTTATTTATCTGGATTTGAACGCACAGGAATGAAAACACTTAAGAGAATCATACAGGTACTGTTTGTCCTGACAATGGGCTTTTTCCTTGGAATCGAGGCTATGATAGCCATCTACAACCGTAATCACCTCTCTTTCAGCGCCGGTCCATCCAATACCGGATCACAGAAGATTGAGACAATCATCAAAGCCATAGACCGCAAATATGTGGATAATGTGGATATGGACTCAATAATAGACAGCGTGCTGCCCACCCTGCTTGAAAAGCTGGATCCCCACTCAGCCTACTATCCCGCCCAGGAGACAAAGGAGAGCAATGATGAACTGCACGGCAGTTTCTCGGGTATCGGCGTACAGTTCTCCATCCAGGATGACACCATTCGCGTAAACAGCGTCATCCACGGAGGTCCGTCCGAGAAGGTTGGAGTGCTGGCAGGTGACCGCATCGTCCTTATCAACGACTCCCTGTTTGCCGGAAAGAAGATTCCCAGCAGCGAGGTCGTAAAGAACCTTAAGGGCCCCAAGGGCACCACGGTAAAGATAAGCATAAAGCGCAATGATGAGCCCAACCTGGTTGATTTCACCATCGAGCGCGGCGATATCCCCGTAAAGAGCGTAGATGCCGCCTACATGATATCACAGGAGGATGGAATAGGCTACATCATGATAAACAAGTTCGGCGAGACCACCTTTGCCGAGATGATGGTAAGCCTGGCTGAGCTCTCAAGCAAAGGCATGAAGAAACTTATCATTGACCTGCGCGGCAACAGCGGAGGTTATCTGGGTGCCGCAATCCAGATGGCCAATGAGTTCCTGCCCAAGAATGACCTTATAGTATATACGCAGGGTGCGCACAACCCCATGGCCAAGCAGTTCGCCGACGGACGCGGCCATTACAAGAACATCCCGCTCGTGGTTATGATTGACGAGTCATCGGCATCGGCCGCAGAGATATTCACCGGCGCCATCCAGGATAATGACCGCGGCACTATCGTAGGACGCCGCTCATTCGGTAAGGGTCTGGTACAGGAGCCCATTGATTTCACTGACGGCTCCAGCATCCGCATAACCATAGCCCGCTACTACACCCCGTCGGGCCGATGCATCCAGAAACCTTACGGTGAGTCCGATGAGGATTACGCCATGGATATAGTAAAGCGTTATGAGCACGGTGAATTTTTCAGCGCCGACAGCATAAAGCAGAATGAGGATGAGGTCTACAAGACCAAGGGAGGCCGCACCGTTTACGGCGGCGGAGGCATCATGCCCGATGTATTCGTAGCACAGGATACCACCGGTTACTCCACCTACTACTCAAACGTGGTTCGCAAGAGTCTCATCAACAAATACTCCTTCAAGTATGTTGACAGCAACCGCTCACAGCTGTCCAAACTCAAGGACCACGCCGATGTTGAGGACTATCTGGATGCAGACAACGCGCTGGGCAAGTTCTACGAGTATGCCGCCAAGAACGGCGTAAAGCGTGACCGCACCCTCACCGCACCCGCCCGCAAGCAGATGCGCAACGCCCTCTACGGCAACATCATCTACGATGCCCTTGACATGCAGGACTACATCACCTTCATCAACCTCACTGACCCCACCGTCATCAAGGCCATCGAGACTCTGAAGGATTAACGAACGCTTAGAGAACGGTTCTTTTCAAGATCAGAACCGTTACCTAAGCGTTAGACTCTCTCCTAATTCCAGGAAAATGAAATCTGAAAAATTTGAACGTAAACTTTTAATGCACTACAAGCAATGATTACCTTTATAATAGTAATCATATTCCTGTTTTTGTGGGTTACGCCCTCAAGTTGTCAGAAGAACAACGACATCATTCAGATTACACTCTCGTGTGAACTGGATTCAATTTCAGATAATCATCAGTTATCAGAGAAAACAATAGGCTCATCCAGATTAAAAATAACATATGAGAATAGAACAAATGAGGCTGTTTATTTTGTAAAGATCAGTAATGAGTGTAAAACAGAAACAGAAATAGGGATACCTCATTTTCAGCCTGCAATACTTTTTAATCCGCCTCAAACGTCCATTACTAATAATGATTATTCCGATGACACTCTTAAAGTCAATTTGGCTTTAAGCAGTGCTTATTGGGATATTACAGAAGGACTTATTCAGTATGAAGAATCACATGTCGGCCATATTTTGAATAATGATTTATACTTCTATTACGATACTGTAAGGAACTATCCTTTTATAAGACATGGGGAAATCATAAAATATATAACAGCAAATCAGACAGACTCTTTAATAGGGTATGATGATTATTTTGTATTTCTAGAGCCAGGTGAAATACATTCAGATTCTTTTGACATTAGTGGCTTAAGGTATTTCGGAGGTCATTATTACTTTATTATTTGTGGACGACCAGACAGTATTGTTGTTGACCAGAAATATGATGAAGGACAAAAGAGATGGAATCTGATAAAGATGCCATATCCGGATTCGATAGGAAAATATAGACTACACACAGGTCCGATAGAATCTAATGTACTATCGGTTGATTTATAAAAAAATGCACTTACGCGCTGGGAATTGCATTTGTCTTCAATAATGGTTAACTTGGCCGTGTGACAATAGTATAAACGAATGAGAAATCTGTCAATCATTATTATGTTGCTGATGTATTCCGCTACATCTAATGCATATAATAGGAATAAGGGGATTCTTTACCAGTTTGAGATACCTGGGGAAAAGGAATCCGATAATTTAAAATTCGATAAATCCAATGGTTGTTTCTTAATGCTTTATGATGACGGACGTTATCTGATGGAATTGGATAGTTATTTGACAGATGACATGTCGTATGCTACATTTCTATCATCCGGATTGTATCATTGGAGTAATGATTCATTATATCTGGAGAATAAAAAATACGGCTATGATTTAATTTTTAGAAGTATAGATAGTGTCACCATAAAAAACGTAAAAGGTTACCCGTTTATGGTTGATAAATGTTTTACGGGTGAGATGAAATATTTAGATGATTATCCAGATCATATAGAAAGAAATAATGAATCATTTATAGATAAAATCAGTGGTTATAATAGTTCAAGTGAACCATATTATGAACTGAAATATAAGTCATACAACTTTCTTAATAGTGTAGAATATGCAATCTCTCTTAAAGAAGACAGTACTTATACCATAGAATACGACAATTTAACTCTATCCATAGGAACCTGGGAGAGAAACGGGAACTTATTAATCATGAAAGACAACAATCTAAATTGTGCTTATTATGCCTTAATCAGGCAAAATGAGTTAGAAGCCTATACAATTGATTATGTTTGCTTAAAAATAACCCTTAAATAGTCCCTAACGCGTTAACGCAATACTATTTGAGTGATTACTTGGGCACCGGCCTCGGCATTGAGGCGGGATACCAGTTCTGTGCGGCGCATCATGAGTTCATTGCGGAGTGCGGCCGATGTGATAGTCACGAACAGGACCTGGTTGTAGATTCGCAGCTCTTTTGTGTATCGGGAGACGGCGGGACCAAGAACCTTGTCCCACGCCTGTAGCAGACGATGCTCGTTGAGCGGGGTCTCCAGCCCGAACTCTCGCAGATACTGCAGAATCACGCCCCCTACCTGTTCTGAGTCAGTACGTCTCATAGTACATCTCCGTCCTGAACGGTAAATACCTTGTAATCCTGACCGCTACCCTCCAGGATTCCGTCAATGTGGTTGCGGTCAACATCGGTTATGAATACCTGTCCGAATTTGCTGTCATCGGACACAAGAGATATGATACGGGACACGCGGACTGCATCCAGACGGTCAAATATATCATCAAGCAGCAGGATGGGACGCTTGCCGCAAGACTCAGCCAGGAGTCTGTACTGTGCCAGCTTGAGCGCCACGAGATAGCTTTTGTTCTGTCCTTGGGATCCCTCACGGCGTATGGGGTAACCGTCCAGGTCCATCTCCAGTTCATCCTTATGGATTCCGTGCAGCGAATAGCCCACCGCACGCTCGCGGCTGCGCCACTCTTCAAACTGAGACATCAGGTCACCACGATCGGCATGTGACGTAAACTTAAGCGATACCTGCTCGTTTGAATCACCTATCAGTGAGTACATCTCACGGAAATAGGGTACCAGACGGTCCGTTAGCGCCTTACGTTTCTCATATATGCGCGTGCCCGTATCGGCCATGGTCTGCTCCCACATAAGGAACAGCTCACGGTCCGGCTCCACCTCCATCTTAAGCAGGGCGTTACGCTGCTGCACGGCCTTGTTGTATGATATGAGCAGTTTAAGATACTCCCGATCATACTGGGAGATTATGATATCCATAAAACGGCGGCGCTCGTCACTTCCACCCAGAATCAGCTCCACATCCTGCGGCGACACCATAACAAGCGGTATATAACCTATGTGGTCCGAAAAACGCTGATACTCCTTGCCGTCACGTTTCATCTGCTTGTGTCCCTTGGGGCGCGATACGCATCCAATCACAGTCTTGTCACCGGTAGGCAGGCGGTATGTGCCCTGCAGCTGGTAGCATTCAGCACCGTGACGGACGGTAAGCTGATCTGTCAGGCTGATTGAACTGTGGCAGAATGAGAGGCAGTAGACCGCATCCAGAAGGTTGGTCTTACCCATGCCGTTCTTGCCCACAAAACAGTTCAGCTTAGGCGAGAACTCAAGGTCTGCCTGAACTATATTGCGGTAGTCCTGCACAAACAGATGATCCAGTTGCATATAGGGATTTATTGGGGTTGATTCCTGTACAAAAGTAGTCAATAATATCCTTAGCAACACAATAACATAGATATTCTTGTTTTTCTTTTGCCAAAATGTTTACGTATAGTAAAAAATGACTATTTTTGCACCCGCTAACAAAAAGACGAAATGGCAAAGAAAGCAGCAAAACCTGTGGCAGCACAGGATCAGAAGGGCCTCGAAGAGGCATTGAGCAAGTCAGAGCAGTTTTTTGAGAACAACAAGAAGACCATCTTCAGTTGCCTCATAGCAATTATAGTAATCATAGCCGGTGGCATGCTTTACAATGCCAAGGTTGCACAGCCCCGCCAGATCAAGGCTGCTGAGGCAATATTCCCCGGTGAGACATATTTTGCAAACGGTGACTACTCAACCGCTCTGAACGGTGACGCTTACGGTTTTGAGGGCTTTGAGGTGCTTGCCAAGCAGTTCAAGAGCACTAAAGCCGGTAAGCTGGCTGGTCTCTATGCAGGTCTCTGCTACGCTCAGCTTGACAGCATGGATATAGCTCAGAAGTATCTGGAGAAGTTCAGCGGCAATGACCAGATGGTTTCTCCCTCTGCAATGGGCGCCCTGGCAAACTGCTACGCAACCAACGGTCAGGTTAGCAAGGCTGCCAGCACATTTGAGAAGGCTGCCAAGAAGGCAAACAACAATCTGCTTTCACCGTACTTCTACCTCCAGGCAGGTATCCTGTATGAGTCACTTGACAAGCCCGCTCAGGCTCTCAAGCTCTACAAGATGATCAAGGTTAAGTATCCTGAGTCAAACGAGAGCCAGGAGATAGACAAGTACATCGCTCGTCTTACAAGCAAGTAAGAAAAAGACATATAGGCTGGGTGAATTCCAGAGTGGCCAAATGGGGCAGACTGTAAATCTGCTGTCTCTCGACTTCGGTGGTTCGAATCCATCTTCACCCACAA
>JBGUVW010000016.1:0-31694 GCA_045220475.1 Bacteroidaceae bacterium | reverse complement strand
GTAATCGTGGTCAGCAGCGGCGGTTCGGACATCTTCAGCGTGCTCTGATAGTACTTGGCGGCAGCGAAGGTAACGCCGTCCTTGGAGCAGATGTAGGTCTTGCTGTCGCTGCCCGTGGCAGAGAAACTGACCGTCTTGCTGCTGACGGCGGGTAGGGCAACATAGAGCGTGCTCGTGGCAGAGGCGGGCGTGATGACGTAATCCTGCGTACCGATGGTAACGGTGAGGGGCTTCACGTCAATGGTAGCCGAAGCGTCGGCATTCTTGACGGTGAATTTGAAGATGGCAAACTGCGCCTCGGGCTGCGTGGTGACATCGAGGCCGGGCGTCGTGGTCTGGATGGTGCCGGCGCCTACGCGCACGTCAAGGTCGGCATTCAGCGTGCCGTTCTGGGCCGCGAGCAGCGTGGCGGCGTCCTTCACACCGCTCTTGTCATCCTTGGCGGCGGAGTACGGATAGACCAATGTGCAGGCGGTGTTGTCGGCGGTGCCGCTCACTACGGTGAACGAAATAGTGGCAGCGCCAGTGGTTCCGTCCACGGCGGTGATGGTGGCATCGGCCACTTGTGCGCCGTCCTTATCGTAAAGAATGGCGATATGCTCATTCTCGGCCCAAGTTACGGTTATCTTGTTGTCTCCGTTGTCGGCCACGGCCTTGGTGACGGCCGTCTTGGGAGCCAGTGTGGCTGTGATGGCGATGCCTTTGCTGTCGGAAGGCTGTTCTACCGGCGTGATTTCCGTTTCGACTTTGTTGCAGGCTACAAATGCAAGCAGCAGGGCTGCGATTCCAAATACTTTCTTCATTGTCGTTTCCTCCATTGTTTAAAATGCGAACGGATCGCCGCCATTGTTGTAGTCATTAGGGTCTGTGAGGCTGAGGCAGATGATGCCCTCAATCTTCACCTCGAAGGTCTTGACCTCCGGTGAAAGGTATAGTTTTTTTTTGTTGAGTTCCATTGTTTTATGAGTTGTTTGAATTGTAGCAGGTGGCCTGATGTTGTAACTTGATGACTTGCATCGTAGGTTTCTGATAGTCATTTTGTTGCATAGTTACAAAAAAGTTCGTGAATTACGCTTCGAATTTAGAAAAAAAAGAACAGCAGAGGCACAAAAGGATCAGATCCCTGTACCACTTTGCTTCTTCCTTCAACTTGCCATGAAACAGGCCGTATTTATATATCATGATATAATCCAATATCTTATGGTCGTTATCATATCTGAAACTGAAATAAACACCTTTGGTCTGATGACCGTAAAAATGGAGACTTTGTTTGGAGGTGTATAAAGGTAATTAATCAAAAAATAGGACATGCTAATAAATAACAAAACTGCCGATGCCCCATGGACACCGGCAGTTTTCAAATGACCAGGCAAGAGCCCTCAGCTCTAATCCCCCTCAATCTCCACAAACCGAGCCTCAATCATCATATCCCGGTAAATATCAACGCTAGTCTCCCGGCCGGAATCAGACCAGTACCGGCTGTCTTTGTATAGTAACACAGTAGGTATAATCACCGATAAAGATACGCGGATTCTTCACTACATTCTTAATGAAGCAGAGGCTTGGAATCTTAGGATTCGGGAACGCTGCATTCATTCTAATCGACGCATCTCTGCCCCGCTGGGAGCTAATTGCCACAAAATCAAAAATAAAGATCCCGCTCACGCGGGATCTATTTTCGTTTCCACACTTCCACCGATATAAGCAAGGTTATCTCGGTGGAAGCATGAAAACGAAAATGCCCTGGAACAAGTCCAGGGCATTTTTGCTTTTGTGATTCCGCCGAGATTCAAACTCGGAACCTTCTGATCCGTAGTCAGATGCTCTATTCAGTTAAGCTACGGAACCAACTTACCAGGGGTTATTCCCTTAAAGCGGTGCAAAGATACGGCTAATTTTTGGATATAGGCTATGTTTAGACCACTTTTTTCTTCAAAAAAAGCAAAAATTTCGCCATCCTATTGCGACATCCTCTGAATCAAGGTGTTGCAACGCCTCAACTGGTAAGATGAGAGCTTTACAGGACTATATCGGAGCGGATTTGGCAGACAAATGGCAATGGATACTGCCTGTCTGCGGTTCAGACTCTTGGCGTGAATGCCGTAGTAATGCTTTGCGGAAGACTCTGCACCATATATTCCGGGCCCCATCTCGATAATGTTGAGATAAACCTCCATGATACGGTCTTTGGTCCAGAGTCTCTCAATCAGGAAAGTCCAGTAGGCCTCCCATACCTTACGGGCCGTTGTGTGCGACCCGAATGAGAATACATTCTTGGCAGTCTGCTGCGATATGGTGCTGCAGCCACGCAGTTTGGTTCCTTTACTGTTGTGTGAATCCCACATCTCCTTAAGAGCATCCCAGTCAAAGCCTTTATGGGTGTAGAACTTCTGGTCCTCGGTCATAACCACAGCCTTAACCATCTCAGGGGATATCTCCTTAAGGCTCACCCAGTCATGTTTGGTACTGAATGACTCAACCTTACGGTACTGGATAGCCCGTTTAAGCATAAGCGGAGTATACCTGACCGGAACCCAACGCAGCAGCAATACCAGAGCAACGCTCACGGTAATGAAGAGTAAGGGTAACCTTACAAACAGCCGGTATGTCCACTTACGTTTTTTCATATGTGAATCATCTCCCGGTAGTTATGGCCGGGAATACCTTATTTGTAGAGGAAACGGCGGATAGACATCTTGGGAGTCTTCTCAAAAGGCTCAGCCTGGATCTCCACCTTAGCCAGCTGGCTGTAAACCGGAAGCTGACGGTTTGATGCAAGGCGGATATTCTCAGGTATGGCATCCTTGGCCTCGGCATCCAGAAGGGCCTTTGCGATAGCCTGCTCATCCAGATATACCAGAGCAACCAGCTTACCGCCACGGTCCACTACAACAGACTCTACGACATATTCCTGGTTGTTTACCACAGCCTCAATCTCCTCAGGATAGATATTCTGGCCTGAAGGGCCCAGAATCATGTTCTTGGAGCGTCCACGGATAAAGATATTGCCATCGGCATCCATGATACCCAGGTCACCGGTCTTAAGCCATCCGTCCTCAGTAAATGCATTTGCAGTTGCTTCAGGATTGTTATAGTAACCAATGGTTATGTTCTCACCACGTGCCTGGATCTCACCGACACTGTGCTGCGGATCATCAGAATCAATACGGACCTCAGCCACATCAACGGGCTTTCCGCACGATCCGGGTACATACTTGGTCCAGTGCTCATATGCCAGCAGAGGGCAGGCCTCTGTCATTCCGTAACCAACCAGATAGGGGAACTTAATCTTCTTGAGTATACGCTCCACCTCAGGGTTAAGAGCTGCACCACCCATGATAAACTCCTCACACTTGCCACCGAAAGCAGCTATAAGGCCTTCTCTTATCTTGTTGTAAATTACACGGTTAAGTATAGGAACTTTAAGCGCAAACCTGATGGAGGGCTTGTCTATCATAGGCTTGATCTTGGACTTGTAGATCTTCTCCATCACCAAGGGAACGGTAATGAGCAGGTAGGGCTTTACATCGGCAAAGGCTTTCATGAGAGCAGCCGGAGTGGGGGCCTTACCCAGCCAGTAGATGGATGTACCGTTACAGAGCGGATATAGGAATTCAATTACCAGACCGTACATATGGGCCATAGGCAGCATGGAAACCATCTTGTCACCTGCAGGCACATGGCGCTGGCTGAAATCAACGTTGGCCGCAAAGTTACGGTAGGTGAGCATCACGCCCTTGGGATCACCGGTTGAACCCGATGTATAGTTGATTGTTGAGAGGTCATCCCAGTTATCCGTAGGATAGTGTACATCATCCGGACCAAAACCGTTGGGATATTTCTTGTCAAACAGTTCATCAAGATGGTCAAATGCGTACTTTACCTTGTCATCATTGCAGAACAGCACCTGCAGGGAGTTGACATCAATCACGACACGTACCTGTGGCATTCCGTCAGGTGACATCTTGGACCATTTATCGGTATCGGTAAAGAGAGCTATGCTTCCGGAGTGGTTTACCAGTCCCATCACGCTTTCAGGCTTGAAATCGGCCAGGATAGGTACAATCACCGTCTCATATGTGTTTACAGCCAGATATGCGAATCCCCAACGGGCACCGTTCTGTGCGCAAAGGGCAATACGCTCACCTTTCTTAATTCCTGCATATTCAAATACGATATGGAAACGTGCAATTGAACGGGCCATCTGAGCGTAGGTGAAACTTTCGCCTCCGATGTTGTTCAGAGCGGGTTTATTCCAGTATTTGCGTGTGGCAGCCTCAAGCCGTTCCAGATAATGAGGATATTTCTCCATATATTGTATTCGTTGTTATTTCCTGCAAAAATATCATTTTAAACGAATAAAACCACCCGATTTGAAAGTTACTTGGGGCTTTTTGACTATTTTCGTGACCTGAGAACAAATAAAGAGGTCTATGAGCAATATTCCGGTACACCTGTTATACACTCTGCTCGGTGTATTCTGCTTTATCTGCGCACTTGCCATAATGCTGTTTAAGCAGGACAAGACCAGATCCCATTGGTTTCTTGCCGGCCTCCAGATTGTATGGAGCTTGAGAATGCTCATATACGCACAGCTGTTCAACCCGGACAAATGCCATATGATATGGACGTGGCCGGTCTACATCATTGTCAGTATGGCATACGCTCCGCTTTTTTACCTGTTCACCACTGAACTTACTGACATTAGAGGTATAACCAGAAAGGATTATATGGTTTTCATACCTATGGCAGCCATCATGACCATGTTCCTGGCCATATACCTGGGAGCCAGTCAAAGTTCACTCCGCACCATTCATGACAGTGTCATACTGCAGGGAGACATGCTTGCCACCAATGACTTTCAACTCAGCGTAATGGAGTATCTCTGCTACCACATGGCAAGAACGGTCACATTCTGGTTTGAGGCCGGTGTATTACTATGGTGCAGTTGGTACATGTACAAGTATGAGAATATCATAAATGACTATTTTTCATCAAGTTACGGCAAATCTGTGAGCCAGTCCAGGATAATTGCCACCCTGACTGCTCTTGGAGTGGTGGTAGTCCTGCTGCGTGAAGCATCGCCCGATTATCAGCAGGAGATAAACATACAGAAACTGATACTTATCCTGTTTACTTTCTTCTTCCAGTTTGCCCTTACCATACTGGCTTTCGGCATTGATTACAGTGCCGATGACATCAGGCACATGCTGGAGAAAGGCGATCAGTCCAAACAGTCCAAGAATCCGTATCCCGAGAACCGTCAGGAACTGACCATTACCAACTGCTGGAATAATCTGGAACGTCTTATGAATGAGCAGAAAGTGTTCCTGGAACCGGATCTGAACCTGATAGACCTGGCACAAAGGCTTGGAACCAACCGCACGTACCTGTCAATAGCAGTAAGGCAGTTCAGCGGCAAGTCATTCTCTGATTATGTGAATTTTGCCAGGATAATGTATGCCCAGGAACTCCTGCTTAAGGGTGAGAGCCTAAAGAACGTTGAATACTCCTGCGGTTATATAAGCAGTTCCACATTCTACCGCCAGTTCCAGAAAATTGCCGGTTCGTCACCCACGGTATGGCTCCGTAAGCAGAGAGAGCTACGTGGCTAAGATTACTCCAGGAACCACTCGTTAGGCATAAGGAATCCGAACGTGATTCCAAACATTGACGGATTGTAACTAGAAGTGGAGAGGTCTACAAAAGCGTTGAAAGATACTCTCTGATACTGTGCCACAAAATTGAGTTCTCCCATCATCTGGAATCCCGTAACGGCATTACCGTAAGCTGCCAGACCGTTCTCATTCTTGATAGGACGGGTAGGCTGGAATGCATACACCTCAGCACGCAGATGGAATATGCTGTTTATGAGCCAGATAGGCTTGATTCCTGCAGCAAAATATGCATTGGCCGAGAAGTCCGGGTCAAACAGGAACTTACTGTTGACGGTAGGCTGGAAACTACCGGTCTGCATAATGGTTGCCTGGTAGTTCGTGGAGAAGTTTCTGGATGAATAGAATGCCTCAAACATGGTGCCGAGCGTAAGATGCGGCGAGATCTTGAGGTAGTGCTCAGAGAATGCTTCAATCTGCAGCCACGAACGGTCTACAGAGTGATAATCGGCAGAGTATTCGTTCTGCGGGCGGAACAGGTCATTCTCAGTACCTATGAACGCACGGATTGTCTCGGAACGTCCGCTGGTGGGGTACTGGAGCGAGTTTAGCGTATTGCCGGTGAATGTAACCGATCCGCCAAGTATATTGTGCCTGTTGCAGTCATATTTGAACGTACGCAGGTCCACGCTGCTGGATTGTGAGTAATAATCCTTATGCTGAGCTATTCCGAATGAGAATACCGCCTTGTAGTTGTTCAGGAACGGACGGGACACCTTCATCTTGCCGTAGAACTCAATGCATTTGTTGAGAGCCGGCATATACTTATCGGATGAGAACAGGAATCCTGAACGGAAATAGTTCATGTTGTTGAATGCAAACTGAACGGAGAATGACATGGGTATCCTGGCAGGCAAGTCAATCCTGGTAAAGAACTGGGCATTGTTGTATGAACGTCCTATCTGTCCCTCAAGCAGGTATGACTCGGCCGCCTCACCAATGTGATTGTACTCAACAGAGCCGTATAGCTGGCTTGAAACCGATGTGGAAAGGCCGCCGCCAAGACTGAATGTGGGATACTTGTCCAATGATACATTCAGGTTAAGCCCGAACGTTGAATCAGCTTCAGAGAATGTGGTACCCGGAATGATCTCATTGA
The DNA here is from genome assembly GCA_045220475.1 of Bacteroidaceae bacterium. Taxonomy (GTDB): domain Bacteria; phylum Bacteroidota; class Bacteroidia; order Bacteroidales; family Bacteroidaceae; genus Colenecus. The sequence continues at coordinate 24,920 of JBGUVW010000016.1, read as the reverse complement.
TAGCCTCCTCAGACAGGAGCTTGAAATAACCTGACTTGAAATCCTCAAAATCAAACTTACCGTCTGTAGCGTTAAGCTCTTTCTGGATATATCGTTTCTGCGCCTGGTTTACGCCTGTCACGTCAACATTACGGAATATCAGGTCCGGAACACGGCTTTTGAAAGCGTTGCGGCTGGCATGGACCAAAGATGAGTCCCTGCGGGCCGTTGTCCTGGACTTGATGGAGTCCATGAGCATCATGGTATTGCGGTAACCCAGTGCAGACACTTCATTTATCTTATGGAAATCCAGCAATCCCACGCTACGCAGGTCAAACTCGACCTTCACGCCAAGCCTGGGATTCAGGCTATAGTCACTTTTCTGTACTATCATGCTACGCACCTGACCCATCAGGTCATACTCATCAGGGATCTCTATCTCAGGTTCACCGGGCGCAACGGCTACCACACTTCCGATTATGAAATCAGGGTGGAAATCACTGATCATGACGTCTACAGGAAAATTATCATAAATACCTCCGTCATAAGCAATTATGGAGTCAATCTTGATGGGGCGGAACACAAACGGGAATGACATTGAGGCTCTTACAGCATCACCCAGGTCACCTCTGGAAAGTACAATCGAATTCTTGTTGAATACATCCGATGCGACAGCCCTGAACGGAACGAACAGGTTGTCAAAATCCTTGTCACATACGGCCGATGCACCCGCAAAGACATCCACAAAGGCCAGATTCATCTGCAAGGGGTCAACCACGCTGTTGACCATCGGGCGTATCACGGTCATGGAGTCACGAATGGCAATCTGTGCCGATACAAATGCAGGGGTGGGAGGGTTCTGCTTGAAATAGAAGTCATACGCCATATCCTTAGCACCCATGTACCAGTTCCTGAAATCATCTGAGCGGATAAGGTCCTCCATCTCATCGGGTGAATAACCCATGGCGTACAGGGAGCCTATCACGGCACCCATGGATGTACCTGCAATATAGTCTATAGGAATGCCGTTCTCCTCAAGGGCGCGTATAACGCCTATATGGGCCATACCTTTAGCACCGCCACCGCTCAGTACAAGTCCCACCTTTTGCGGCAAGGCAGGCTGTGCAAACGATAACAGCATGGCAATCAGCAATATAACAGTCCTCTTAAACATAGAATTCATTAAATAGGGTACGGCTATATGCAAATATATAATAAAAATGGGCGCCGATGTTCTCCCAGCGCCCATTTTCATTAAAAATAATGATTTATCAGATAAGATCCACGCTTCGGCGTATGAACGCAGCCAGAGACTCACCCTTAAGCATTCCGTTCTGCAACAGAGCCAGGTCTATGAGCTCGCTGACAATCTTATTGCCGGCAGCATAATCGCTGTAGATCTTTGAGATGGCATTCTCAGCCTCGGATATCTTACCGTCAATATCCTTCATCTCATCCTTCTCAGCCTGAGGTACGTCCTCATCTTTCTTGCCCTCACGAGCCTTGCGCAGCTCTGACTGACGCTCCTTGAGTGCAGACAGCGTGTCATCCTGAGGCTTAACCTTGTCGTCACAAGCGGCGGCTGCATCATCCAGCACACGCTTGATAAGCTTGTGGTCACTGTTAAGGATTACGGTGTACATATCGGGCATATCGCCATAGAAATTCATGCCGGGCTGTATGGCGGCCATATCCTTCATACGGCGCATATACTCGCTGCAGGTAACCATTACAGGCAGTGAAGACTCGCCCAGAGGCTGTGCATCGACATGGAAATCGGCCTTCTCAATCTTGGGCATCTGGCTGCTGAACACCTTGGTGATCATACGCAGCTGTCCGGCAGAGAGGTCTGTCTTGGCGACATCCTCCTTGGCAATCAGGTTATCCACGGAGTCACTGTCAACCCTGCAGAAACGGCTTGAGTTACCGAATTTCTGCTCCAGCATGCCAATCATCGGGATATCCAGCTGGTTATCCATGAGCAGCACATTGTAACCCTTGTTCTTGGCAGCCTCTATGTAGCCGTACTGCTCCTCCTTGTTGGTAGCATACAGATAGATAAGGTTCTTGTTCTTATCGGTCTGGCCGGCCTCGATGAGTTTCTTATACTCATCAAAGGTAAAGTACTTGCCGTCAGTATCCTTAAAGAGGGCAACTTTCTCCATCTTGCTGTAGAAATCCTCCTCTGTGAGCATTCCGTAGTTGATGAAGAGCTTTACGTCATCCCACTTCTGCTCAAACTCCTTACGGTCATTCTTAAAGATGGATGTCAGGCGGTCTGCAACTTTCTTGGTGATGTAACCCGATATCTTCTTTACGTTCGAGTCACTCTGCAGGTATGAACGGGATACGTTCAGAGGAATATCCGGTGAATCTATAACGCCGTGCAGCAGAGTGAGAAAGTCAGGAACGATTCCCTCTACTGAGTCTGTTACGAATACCTGGTTACAGTATAGCTGTATGCGGTTCTTCTGCAAATCCAGGTTGGTCTTGATCTTGGGGAAATAGAGGATACCGGTAAGGTGGAAGGGGAAATCCACGTTAAGGTGTATCCAGAACATAGGCTCCTCCTGCATGGGGTAGAGCTCGCGGTAGAATGCCTTGTAGTCATCATCCTTGAGGTCACCCGGGGTCTTGGTCCACAGGGGCTCAACATCATTCATTATGTTGTCCTGACCGGTCTCAACCTCCTTGCCGTCTTTCCACTCTTTCTTCTTGCCGCAGGCAATCTGTACGGGCAGGAAACGGCAGTATTTCTTGAGCAGGCCCTGGATAGTGGTCTCCTGCAGGTACTCCTTGCTGTCATCATCCAGGTAGAGGATGATATCGGTACCGCGGTCGGCCTTATCGGCATCGGCAAGTTCAAATTCGGGAGATCCGTCGCAGCTCCACTTTACAGCCTGTGCGCCCTCCTGATAGGACTTGGTGATGATCTCAACCTTCTTGGATACCATGAAGGCGGAGTAGAATCCCAGACCAAAGTGGCCAATGATGGCGTTTGCGTCATTCTTGTATTTCTCCAGGAAGTCATTGGCGCCTGAGAAGGCTATCTGGTTAATATACTTGTCTATCTCGGCAGCTGTCATACCTATACCGCGGTCGCTTACCGTGATAGTATCCTTACCTACGGTTACATGTACGGTGAGGTCACCCATCTCACCCTTGAACTCGCCCTTTGATGAGAGGGTCTTGAGCTTCTGGGTAGCATCTACGGCATTTGAAACTATCTCACGCAAGAATATCTCACGGTCGCTGTAGAGGAACTGTTTGATGATCGGGAATATATTCTCGGTCGTTACTCCAATCTTACCTTTCTGCATATCTATATGGTTTTATTATTGTCTTGCCATATAGGATACAACAAAAATGCCAGACGGGGGTGCGTCTGACATTTTGGCTGAAGAGGAGTCTTATACTGACTCTATGTCTAATTATAATGCGGCCGTCAGGTCAGTGCCGTCAGCATTCACGTCTACGGTGAGAGCTGAGCCGGCAGGGCAGTCGCCGTCAATCATTATCTCGGCCAGCTTATCCTCGACATATGTCTGGATGGCACGCTTGAGCGGACGGGCTCCGTATTCACGGCTGTAACCCTTATCGGCCAGGAATGACTTGGCCTTATCCGTTACCATGAGGCTGTAACCCATATCCTCCATACGCTTTATGAGCTGGGCAAGCTCAATCTCAACGATGCTGCCTACGGCATTACGGTCAAGCTGGTTGAATGTTATGATCTCATCTATACGGTTTATGAACTCCGGAGCAAAAGACTTGTTCAGAGCCTTGCGGATAATATCCTGACGGGCTACATCGGTTCCGGCATCGGACGTACTGAAACCTATGCCGTGACCATACTCCTGGATCTGACGTGAACCAATATTGGAGGTCATTATTATAATGGTGTTGCGGAAGTCTACGGTACGGCTCTCGCTGTCGGTAAGACGGCCCTCATCCATTACCTGAAGCAGGATATTGAACACATCCTGATGCGCTTTCTCAATCTCGTCAAGCAGGACGATGGAGTAGGGCTTACGGCGAACCTTCTCAGTGAGCTGGCCGCCCTCCTCATAACCTACATATCCGGGAGGCGCTCCGACCAGACGTGATACGGCGAACTTCTCCATGAACTCACTCATATCCACGCGTATCAGGGCATCTGATGTTCCGAACATCTGCTCCGCAAGCTCCTTGGCAAGCAGGGTCTTACCTACACCGGTGGGGCCCAGGAACAGGAACGAGCCAATAGGCTTGTTAGGATTTTTCAAACCCACACGACTACGGCGTATAGCTCTTGAAAGCAGGTCTATGGCTGAGTCCTGAGCAATTACCTTTGACTTGAGGGCAGGGGCCAGACCCTTAAGGCGCTCACCCTCCTCACGGGCTATCTTCTGAACCGGAACACCGCTCATCATGGATACCACGGTAGCGATATTCTCCTCATCGACAGTCTCACGGTGGCTCTTGAGTGACTGCTCCCAATCCTTACGCATGCTCTCCAGCTCTGTCTCCAGTTCCTTCTCACGGTCACGGAAACGGGCTGCAAGCTCAAAGTCCTGACGCGCCACGGCATCATTCTTGGCCTCACGTGCAAAGTCTATCTCATGCTCCTTATCCTCAATCTCCTTAGGTACGGAGAGATTTGACAGATGGGTGCGTGAGCCGGCCTCATCCATGACATCGATGGCCTTGTCAGGGAATGCGCGGTCCGTGATGTAACGCTGAGCCAGATTGACACATGCCTTAAGGGCATCAGGGGTATATGTAACGTTGTGATGCTCCTCATATCGGTCCTTGATATTCTCAAGGATCTGCAGGGTCTCATCGGCTGTGGTGGGTTCTACAAGAATCTTCTGGAAACGACGTTCCAGGGCACCGTCTTTCTCTATAGACTTACGGTACTCATCGACCGTAGTGGCGCCGATGCACTGAACCTCGCCGCGGGAGAGGGCAGGTTTGAGCATATTGGCGGCGTCCATGGAACCGGGAGCCGATCCTGCACCCACAATGGTGTGAATCTCATCAATAAAGAGTATGATGTCAGGATTTTTCTTGAGCTCGAGAATAATGGAACGGATCCTTTCCTCAAACTGGCCACGATATTTTGTACCGGCCACAACGGCTGCCATGTCAAGTGCAAGCACGCGTTTTCCGAACAGCATGCGTGATACCTTGCGCTCCACGATACGCTGAGCCAGGCCCTCTACGATTGAGGATTTGCCTACACCGGGCTCACCAATCAGTATGGGGTTGTTTTTCTTGCGGCGGGTAAGTATCTGTGCCAGACGCTCAATCTCTTTCTCGCGGCCTACCACGGGATCCAGCTTGCCGTCCTGGGCAGACTGTGTCATATCCGTACTGAAATTATCCAGCACAGGGGTGTTGCTGCCTGATTTTGCAGTAGTTGCCGTCTTTACGGGACGCTGCTTGCCGGAATCTGACTGTGATGCAGACATCTCATCGTCCTCATCATCTTCGCTGTCAGTGAGTCCCATACCCATCTGGATCTCTGTAGGAGCGCCGTTGATACGGTCAAGCAGGCTACGGTAATCAACATTGTAGGATGAGAGTATGTTTGCGGTAGAGCTGGTGCGGTCACGCAGGATAGCCAGCAGGAGATGATCGGTATCAACCTCCTCCTTTTTCTGCAGGCGGGCCTCAAGCATGCTGATCTTGAGCAGCCTGGTCACAGCTACGGAGAGTGCTATCTTCTCAATAGGTGTCTTGTCTGTATTGGTATCTGACGGCACCTGAGCGGCCTCAAGACGCAGACGCAGGTCTGCCAGGTCTACGCCCATGCCGGACAAAAGCTCTACAGCCTTGTTGCTGCCGTCACGCAGTATTCCAAGCAGGAGATGATCGGCCGTAACCTCAGGCTGAAGCAGACGTTCAGCCTCCTCCTTGGAGAGTGACAGTATTGAATTGAGCTTATCTGATAATCGATATTCCATCATAGTATAAATATTGGGCCCAAGGTCCGATATAATACAAAGATAATCGGTTTTACGCCCGGTTAATACCAGTTTATGCAATAAGATATCAACAAATCACATGCCATTCACCAAGTTATGCCATTTAGTCCGAACTTGAGTACTAAAACTTATTAACACCTTATTAAAAATACGCGCGTAAAGTTGCGCGAGAACTATTTTTGAAGTAATTTTGGGTGTTTTATGCCACCAGGCTGAACAACTATTGTAAAAGTCATAAAATTCAAGGAAAATTGGAAAACCAGGACAGAATTATCAGGGTGAACATTGAGGAGGAGATGAAGTCCTCATACATTGACTATTCAATGTCAGTCATCGTAGCCAGAGCTCTCCCGGATGCCCGAGACGGACTCAAGCCGGTACACCGCCGCATACTGTACAGCATGATGCGTGACGGCAACACATCGGACAAGGGATACCGCAAATCGGCCCGTACGGTGGGTGATGTGTTAGGACACTTCCATCCGCACGGTGACTCTTCAGTATACGGTGCTCTTGTGCGTCTGGCACAGGACTGGATCATGCGCTATCCGCTGGTTGACGGACAGGGTAACTTCGGTTCAATTGACGGTGACAGCCCCGCTGCCATGCGTTATACCGAGGTCCGTCTGCGCAAGATAGGCGAGGAGATGATGCAGGACATAAACAAGAACACGGTTGACTTTGTCCCCAACTATGACAATAAGGAGGAGGAGCCTACAGTTCTTCCGGCAACCATACCCAACCTGCTTGTAAACGGTTCATCCGGTATTGCCGTAGGTATGGCCACCAACATGCCGCCTCACAACCTGACCGAGGTCCTGAACGGCTGCATGGCAATGGTTGACAACCCAGACATCACCGTTGATGAGCTGATGCAGTACATCAAGGCTCCCGATTTCCCCACAGGTGCATACATCTATGGCATAAGCGGCGTACGTGAGGCCTATGAGACAGGACGCGGCCGTGTTATCATGCGTGCCAAGACCGAGATTGAGGCCGGCGAGCAGCATGACAAGATAGTTGTTACCGAGATTCCTTACGGCGTAAACAAGGCAGAACTCATCAAGTTCATCGCAGAACTTGTTACAGATAAGAAGATTGAGGGCATCAGCAACGTGAATGACGAGTCGGACCGCGAGGGTACGCGTATAGTCATTGACGTTAAGCGTGACGCCAACGCCGGTGTAGTCCTGAACAAGCTGTTCAAGATGACCGCACTGCAGACATCATTCGGCGTAAACAACATCGCCCTTGTAAAGGGACGTCCCAAATGCCTCAACCTGCGTGACATCATAAAGTGTTTCATAGATCACCGTCACGAGGTGGTTATACGCCGCACCAAGTTTGACTTGGATGAGGCTAAGAAACGCGCTCATATACTGGAGGGTCTGATCATTGCATCGGACAACATTGATGAGGTAATACAGATCATCAAAGCCGCCAAGACACCTAACGACGCCATACAGAACCTTATGGACCGCTTTGGACTGGATGACATCCAGGCTAAGGCTATCGTTGACATGCGTCTGCGTCAGCTCACAGGACTGATGCAGGACCAGCTGCATGAAGAGTACAATGAGGTTATGGCACGTATTGAGGAACTGCAGAGCATCCTGGATGATCCTGAAAAATGCAAGCAGGTTATCAAGGATGAGATGCAGCTTATCATTGACAAGTACGGTGACGAGCGCAAGACTGAGATAGTATACGCCAGCGAGGAGTTCAACCCTGAGGACTTCTATGCCGATGAGCCCATGATCATAACAATGTCACATCTGGGTTACATCAAGCGTACAGCCCTTACAGAGTACCGTCTGCAGGGCAGGGGTGGAGTAGGATCACGCGGCAGTGACAAGCGTGACGAGGACTTCATAGAGCACATATTCACCGCAACCACACACAATTACATACTCTTCTTTACACAGAAGGGACGTTGCTACTGGCTTAAGGTTTACGATATACCTGAGGGCGGCAAGACATCTAAGGGCCGTGCCATCCAGAACATGCTCAACATTGAGCCGGGTGATGCCGTAAACGCTTACATAGCTATCAAGAACCTGAATGATGCAGAGTTCACTTCAAACCACTATCTGGTATTCTGCACACAGAACGGTGTAATCAAGAAGACAATACTCCAGGATTACTCACGTCCGCGCCAGAACGGTATCAACGCCATCAACCTGAATGAGGGTGACAAGGTTATAAACGTTCTGCTTACTGACGGTAACAAGGAGATCATCATAGCCAACCGTAACGGTCGTGCCATCCGTTTCAACGAGAGCACTGTTCGCGGCATGGGTCGTGTATCGACCGGTGTACGTGCCATGACTCTTGATGAGGACGGTGAGGATCAGGTAGTTGGCATGATAGCTGTCGACGAGCAGCCTGAGGAGACCATCATGGTTGTATCAGAGCAGGGCTACGGCAAGCGCTCCGAGATTGAGGATTACCGTAAGACCAACCGCGGCGGTAAGGGTGTCAAGACGCTCAACATTACAGAGAAGACCGGCAAACTTGTTTCTATCCAGGCAGTTACCGATGACAATGACCTGGTAATCATCAACAAGTCAGGTATCACACTGCGTGTAAGCGTATCTGATTTCCGCGTTATGGGCCGTGCCACACAGGGCGTAAGGCTTATCAACCTTGAGAAACGTAATGACCAGATAGGATCTATCTGCAAGGTTGACAGCGAGCCTGAGGTTCCGGAAACCGAGGGTGGGGAGCAGACAGCCCCTGAAACCCCTCAGGAGGCCCCTGTAACCGAGTAAGATTTAACCGGATAATTGAAATAATATATTAATAATGTAAAACCAATTAACTTATTCAACATGAAGAAGCTTATTTTTGTTTTGATTGCAGTTCTGGGCGTGTCATGCACATCATATGCTCAGATGACTGATAAAGAACTGAAGAAAGCCACCAAGGCCGCACAGAAAGTGGTTAAGGAGGCTAAGGATGAGATGGAGAGAGAAGACGTTTCTGACAAGAGAGGCGCCAAGAGACTCATTGACAAGGCCATGAAGGACCCATTGATCCAGGATTGGGACCAGACCTGGTATGAGGCTGCAGAAATTTATGAGTATTTCTACAATGATGAGAACATAAAGGTCTCCAACAACAGGGGTGATACAGTTCTTATGTATAACTATATGCTTGACTGGTTCAAGTATGCCCTTAAGGCAGACTCACTGCAGAAGATACCCAATGAGAAGGGTAAGGTTAGCTATGATGCACGTAAGAAACTGATTCCCAGAGTTCAACGCAACATGAGTAACCTTGTCAATGCCGGTATCTTCTATTTCAACCACCGTTCAGATTTCGCTACCGCTTACAAGCTGTTTGACCAGTACTACCAGATGGCTCAGAGTGAGCCTTTTGCAGAGCTCATGGTTGATGACCATGTTTGGAATACATACAGAGTGGAGTGGGCATATTTCCCCACACTTTGCGCCATGAGTCTGGAGAACTGGGAAAACTGCCTTAAGTATGCTGAGATTGCCAAGAATGACTCTACATACGGTCCTGATGCAACAGAGCTCATCTGCGAGAGCTACGCAAACCTGGGTGATACCGTAAACTGGATCAAGGCTCTTAAGGATGGAATGATAAAATATCCCACAAGAGAATATTACTATGGTAAGCTTCTCAACTACTACAACAACAAGAACGATATGCCTGCACTGGAGAACTTTGTAAAGGAGATGATCGAGATTGATCCCAACAAGGCATATAACTACTATGTTCTTGGATACATTGCACAGTCTAACAAGAACTATGATGAGGCTGTTAAGCAGTACAAGATAGCTGTTGAGAAGAATCCTGATTTTGCCGATGCATACCAGAACCTGGGTCTCTGCATTATAAACCAGGCTCTTGATTTCATGGATTCAAAGTCAAATCTTGACTATCGTTCATCAGCATTCAAGAAAGCTCAGGAGGAAGAGAAGAACTATTATAGAGAGGCACTTCCGTATTACGAGAAGCTCAGAGAGCTTACTCCCGGTTCTGTAAAAAAATGGGGAATCGGATTGCAGCAGTGCTACAGCAAGCTCAACATGGCTAAGCAGCTTGACGAGATTGAGGCTCGCATGAAGGAGGCTGGATTGCTTTGATAGTTTTATTTCTATTGATAATTATGAGGACCTTGCGGTGTTTCCGTGAGGTCTTCTTTTTTTTGGATGGGGGTGGTTATTATATTTGCTATTTAACATAATAGTTATTATGCAAATTTTGGTGATATTAGCTGGCTGGAGTTTTACTTAAGTTTCTCGCTGCTTCGCGGCGCTCGGTTATTTTTGACTTTTTGGCGGCCCTACGGGCCTGGAAAGTCTCGGGATGGAAACCTTGTGCGGATTAGGAACAACCTTTTTTTAGTTTCCTTCTGGAAACGCGCTCCATTACATTCCGCTTTGCCGGCCTTCCAGGCCAGTCAAAAAATAAGACGTCCCGTCTGGGACGTCTTATTTTTTGCTACTAGCTGGAAACCTCAGCGTTATTTCTTACTTTCTGCTATGATTTCTAAAGCGCGGTCAAGAACTGTGGTGTCGTCCAGAACTACAACTCCACCGTCGGGACCCGGCTCTTTATGGAAACCTACCGATGAGCCTTGCTTGTAATCTGTACCGCCAAAGAAGTTGCGTACGGTCTCTACATCAAGATTCAGCTCATCGGCAATTCTGTGAATACTGCCTTCGGGAAGTTGCGCCTTGATCTGGCGAAGCTCATTAAATGTGATTAATCTGGTCATAAGCATTAAAATTAAGATAGTTATCTAATCAGTTAGTAAATATGTAATTCTCTAATATTCAATCAGTTAAAACATGCTAAAATCAATATTACCGAGTACGTGCCAAACAGGACGCTTATAAACAGGTACACGTCACTGCGCATGAATCCGGATTTGGTATACAACAGGCTTGAGCCACGTGTATTATTGATTTTATTATCCTTACGTGCAAACATGCTGTAAACCCAGTATGCTATGCTGCCAATAAGTATTCCCGTCAATGCACCTACAACAATGTCACCAACAAAATGTACGCCCAGATAGGTCCTGATAATGGAGTTCAGGAAAGCCCATATAAGGACTGACAGGCTGAACCATCTGTGCTTTACAAGCAGCACAAAGAACATTGCCAGGCCGAACGAGTTGGCTGCATGGCCGCTGAAGAAGCCGTAAAGACCACCGCGGTAGCCATCTACGGTATCCACCATATTTAATATATAGGGGTCATGTGTAGGTCTGAGCCTTTGGATCAAAGGTTTGAATACCGATGATGAGAGCTGGTCACACAATACGACGGTGACAGCTAACAGGAACAGTACCAAAAGAATTCTGCGGGGATTTACGTTCCTTATAATAAGGAATATAGCTACAAGTGCAAGAGGTATCCATACATAGACTGAAGTGTATAAACTGGCCACATTGTCCCAGAAAAGGGATCCGCTGCCATTTACTGACAGCGTGGCCAATCTGTCTGTCTCTATGAGACCCTGCGCTTCAATCATTCCATATCCTCTTTAAATGATTTCCATTGCATTAACCGGGATCCAACCTGTATTACCGTCCTCTAATCTTATCTCCACCCACTCTTTCATTGAGGAGTCAAGTATCTTTACTTTACGTCCCTCATGAATGATGAACAGGTCTGTACCGGCACCGCTGGGAGTACTCTTAACCGTAACGCTTGGTGACATTATGATTGCCGTGTCACGATTGCGGATATTTCCCATCTGTGTAGTAGCGAAGATAAAAGATAAAATAGACAAAAGCAAGAAAAAAGCGCTAAAAGAAAAAGATATTTTGCGCATTCCTGTTTTCTTGGAGAACAGGAACAGGCCTATCAGCAATATAGTCAATGCAAAAAGCATTACCGTAAGCACGGCCCAGCCGTTAACGTCAAGCAGCGCCAGGAGTTTCTTGAACCAGGCCACTATAAAAAGCTCATTAACCTGTGAAACCTTGTCCACAGTCTTGGTACGGGCCAGTTCAAGGTTGAATCTGATATCAGGGTCTGACGGGTCCATAAGATAGGCACGTTCATAGTTCAGGATGGCACGGGCCACCTCATCACGCTTGAGCCAGCAGTTGCCCAGATTCATATATAAGGTGGCATTAGAGCCCTGGTTCTCTATGAACCACTCATACATGCTGATTGCCTTGAGGTAATCACCCTGTATATATGCGCTGTCTGCCTCTGCCAATGTAGGAACTGCATCAATCCTGGCGGAATCGGCCACCAGACTCATCATTCCATCATTCTCCTGTGCCATTCCCAGCACCGGAACCATCATCAATATAAGAGCAAATATCTTTTTCATAAGGCTAATCATTTAATGGTATTCTCAATCTGACCGATAACGGCAACTGCCTGATCATAGAGGCGGTCCATGCGGCCGCTGTCATCACCCGGTGCATATCGGGCAAACTCACAGTCATCCATAAGACCTATCACCTGTTTTACGGTATCATCTGATACCTTACGGGCGCGGAGTGTCTCTCCTATCCTATCCTTTGACAGCTCTGCCGTGGGAATGGAGAGTTTGTCACCCATATAACCAGATAGGGCACGCATCATCTCGTCATAGAACTCATTCTTACGGTTCTCTTTCATGAGCTTGCGGGCTACCTTGAGACGGCGTGTGGCAACCGAGTTGGCCTTTCCTGCACGTACCTTGGCGGTATTGGCACTGTCAGCTATCCGTTTGCGTGATATGACAACCAGTACAAGCAGAATCAGCAGCGGAGCGGCCAGGCAGAGATAGAACTGCATGGAGCCGTAGAATCCGCCCTTACCGGACCGGAGAGATGCAGGTGTTGAGTGGAATCTTACATCCTGTCCCACAAACTTGAGGTCCTCCTTATTTACGTATGCAACCGATGTCTGGCTCTCACCGCCCTGCCCCTTTGCTACGTTCAGGGTATACTCATCGGTCCTGGTTACCTTATATGTGCCGCTCTTGGGGTCAAAATACTGGAACTCAAGTGACGGGATGGTGTACTGTCCGGAGTGGCGCGGTATAACAAGGTATTCATAGACCTTGTTGCCGGTCTGACGGCCATTCTTTATGGTGTATTTGTTCTCTACCTTGGGATCGTAGATATCAAAATCCTGCGGGAACTTGATCTCGGGGGTCTTGACAAGCTTAAGGTTACCGGTACCTGACAGGATTACGCGAACCGTAACGGCGTCATTGGCAGTGACATCGGTAGAACTGATGGTTGAGCTGATATTAAAGTCACCTACTCCGCCATAGAATGAACCGGTCTTGCCCTGCGGCAGCGGCTTTACGTTTATCTTTATGCTGCGTGTGGGGAGAGTCTTCTTGACCTCAACGTACCTTGTAGGATTGAAGAACATATCAAATATATCCTCGCTCCTGTTCTCTACACGCTGTCTTACAACTGCCTCAAACTCTGTTACAGGAATCTCCAGCTCGCCTGAGTGCTGCGGGAACAGCACATACTGCATCCAAACGATGGTCTTGTAATTGCGACCGTTATAATGCTCCAGCTGGAACTCTTTCTGATTGGGCAGCTCCACCTCCTGGACGTGGAAGTTCTTAAGGTCAGGCATCTTGGTGCCCAGGCTTGACAGGTCAACTGACGGCAGGGCATATACCTTGAATGTAAGCAGCAATGCCTCCTGCTCATATACTGTAGTCTTGTCCACGGTAGCAAGCATAAAGAGTTCATCGGCACTGGACTGGGCCGATGATGTCTGGCTCTGAGCCCTTTGTGACGACTGGCCGCTCTCCTGCCCCTGTGAGCTCTGCGCAGCCTGCGATGCCTGTGGCTGATCCTGAGGCAGCACATTGATTGTCAGCTTGTTGGACGTATACTGTTTGTTACCGACACTGATCGTAGCACCATCCAGCTGAACGTCACCCTCCTCGGTGGCAACAGCAACGTATGTATATGTAACCGATACCGATTGGGTTGACTTGCCGTTTACTATCTGCTGGCTGAACTGACTGGAGGTGTTGGGACCCGAAAGGATGTTGATACTCTTCATATCCGGGGCACGGAACTCCTTGGCGCCATTGGCGTTGATCTTGTATGAGATCCTGAAACGCTCACCCACGACAACAGCCTTAGGTGCCTGCGCTGTAAACGTTATGGCATCATCCTGTGCAACTGCACCTGTTCCGGTAAGCAGTATCAGCAATACCGGAAGTACCAATCTTTTTGTCAGGTTTGATATATTCATATTACCAATCTTTTTCTAACGGTTTCTTGGGCTGGACTTTCATGAGCTGCTCCTGGACACGCTCCTGTACATCCTTTTCATCCTGCATGGCAGCCTCCAGGATCTGCTCGGCATTCTCCTGTGACATATCCTGCTGTTGCTCCTGCTGTTCCTGCTGTTGTTGCTCCTGCTGTTCCTGCTGCTGTTGCTGCTGCTCCTGTTGCTGCTCCTGCTGCTGGTCCTGCTGTTGTTGCTGGTCCTGTTGCTGCTGTTGCTGTTGTTGCTGCTTGAGCATGCGCTGTGCAAGAATCAGGTTGTAACGGGTCTCATCATCAAGAGGATTGTTGCGCAAGGCCTCCTTGTATGACTCTACAGCCTTGTCAAAACGCTCCGACATATGATAAACCACACCTGTATTATGATAGGTCTGAGCAAGTTCTTTCTTACACCTATCCAGTTCCTTGGAGTTGGCATCGGGATCTGCCATAAGCTCTTTCTTTCTGGCCTCCAGGGCATTGGCTGTCTTTCTATACTGCTCAACAGCCTCATTGGGCTTTTGCTGAGCGGTATAGGCATTACCAAGGTTATAATTGCCCTCATAGAGCTCCGGATTGATGTCTATGGCCTTAAGATAGTTCTCCTCGGCCTTGATAAAGAGGCTGTCATCATAGAGACGGTTGCCTTTACGTATGAATGAGCGGTCTGAGCGCTGGGCCGATACTCCCGTCGCCGACATGACCATCACAGCCAGCATCAAGGTCTTGAAGAGGCTGAAATTCTTAAGTCTAGGATTGCGGCTCTCACAGATGAATATCTCAATGAGCAGAATGATCAGTATCATCCATGCAATTATCTGGAACTGCTCGTCATACTCGGTATAGACGGTGCTCTCGATATCGGACTTGGCAAGTTTATCAATCTCTTTCTGGAGAGCCTTCTCGGCGGCATTTGAGTTGTCTACATAGAAATATGAACCATTGCCGGCAGCGGCTATCTTACGGCACATATCCTCATCCAGACGGGTAATGACCACATTGCCCTCACGGTCCTTGCGGAACTCGCCGCTCCTGTCACCCGGTATGGGTGAACCCGACGGCAGGCCTACGCCCATGACATAGACCATGTAGCCCTTCTCGGCAGCGGCACGGGCGGCCTCCTCGGCCCCACCCTCATGGTTCTCACCATCTGTTATCACGATTATGGCCTTGCCGACACCCTCATTGGGTGAGAA
This sequence comes from Bacteroidaceae bacterium, assembly GCA_045220475.1. Lineage (GTDB taxonomy): Bacteria > Bacteroidota > Bacteroidia > Bacteroidales > Bacteroidaceae > Colenecus. The sequence continues at coordinate 9,549 of JBGUVW010000016.1, read as the reverse complement.
ACTGCGGGTTGCCAGCTCTATGGCGGTCTTGATGTCAGTTCCCTGGCGTGTTATGAGAGCCGGACTGATTGTATTGAGGAATACCTTGGCCGATATAAAGTCACTCGTGATGGGCAACTGTACAAAGGCGTCACCGGCAAATACTATAAGACCTATCTTGTCATCCTGGAACTGGTCAACAAGGTTGGATATTATGCGCTTGGACTTCTCAAGACGGCTGGGAGTTACATCATCGGCCAGCATTGAGTTTGATATGTCAAGTGCTATAACCGTCTCAATGCCCCTGCGCATCACAGTCTCCTGCTTGGAGCCGAACTGAGGTCTGGCCAAAAGGAAACAGCCCAGAGTATAGGCAGCAAACAACAGCCAGAACTTTATGTTGGGACGAGTCACGGATACATCGGGCATAAGCTGTGACAGCAGCTCCTCATCACCGTACTGGGCAAGTTTCTTGCGGCGACGTATTCCGGAGACAATATGCAGGACTACCAGCACCGGTACCAGTGCCAGCAGATACAGATATTCAGGATTTGCAAATTTGAACATAGCTTACAAACTTTAGCCTTGGCTTATGGTATTGTTCTGAGAACCGTCTGCTTGAGCAGTATGGACAGCAGCAGGCTCAGGATAAGTGCCAGCGCAAGCGGCTGAAACTCCTCCTGGTTCTTGCTGAACTCCTTGACCTGAAGCTTGGTTCTCTCCAGTTTGTCAATCTCTTCATATACCTCCTTGAGCTTGCTGTTGCTGGTTGCACGGTAGTACTGACCATTGGCAGTCTTGGCTATATCACGGAGTACATTCTCATCAATCTCAACCGCTACGTTGATGTACTGTTTGCCGAACGCTCCCTGTACCGGATACGGTGCAGTACCATTCGTTCCTACACCTATGGTATAGACCCTTATTCCGAAGCTTTTGGCCATCTCGGCAGCAGTCATGGGCGATATCTCGCCACGGTTATTGGAACCGTCGGTAAGCAGGATTATAACCTTTGATTTGGCCTGACTGTCCTTAAGACGGCTTATGGCGTTGGCCAGTCCCATACCTATCGCGGTTCCGTCATCTATGATTCCCCGCGCTGCAATGTCACTGCTTACGTTCTGGAACATATTGAGCAGTACCGCATGGTCAACGGTCATCGGGCACTGTGTAAACGCCTCACCTGCAAATATGGTAAGACCGATATTGTCATTGGGACGTCCGTTTATGAACTCCGATGCCACCTGCTTGGCGGCCTCAATACGGTTAGGTTTAAGGTCCTCGGCCAGCATACTGGTGGATACGTCCACACAAAGCATGATGTCTATTCCCTCTATCTCTGTATCCTGCCAGCGGTCTGTGGATTGCGGGCGTGCCAGAATGAGTGACAGCAGCACAAGTGCTACCATGTCAAGAATAAAGGGAACATGTATAAGGTAGTATTTCCAGCTCTTTCCCATTCCGCTGTACATGGACGTAGTGGGAACAGAGAGTGTTGCACGTCTCTTACGGCCTCTGAGCACATACCACAGAACGCACGGTATGACCAGAAGCATCAACAGAAGATATGCGCTGTTTGCAAATGTCATGGCTCAGTCATTTAGAAGAACAGATAATACAACTTAAGTACAGCATATACCAGGAACACCGCTCCGGCAACTGACAGGGCCAATCCGGCCACAAGCAGTGCCATACGTGCACCTTTGCTGCGTTTCATCTCCACTATGGTCTCCTCCTCACGGGGTTGCAGCTCCGTCTCGGGAATCTCAACCTTGGTTCCGTTCACAAACTCAAGCGCACTGACCAGATTGCGGTCATTCTCATTGAGCATGGGCTTGAACTTGGCAAACTTTACCATATCCGATGTGGAAAGCAGGTCACGGAGCTCACTGAGTGACTCCTTGTCCTGGCTCTCCTCCAGGCGTTCCAGAATCTCATATGACGTCATCTCGGTGGCGTTGAACCCGAACCGGTCATTTATGTACTCACGCAGGATATCGGTAAGCTGGGTATAATAGGCCTTGGCATCATCGCTGTGAGGGCCGCCGGCCTTACGCAGATCCTCTATCTCCGATATGGCCCTGACATGGGCAGGAACCTTGGGCTCAATCTTTATCTTGCGTATGATAGGCTTGTCATCACGGTAACGTACAAACAGATATACGGCCAGCACGATGGCAATAGCTGTGAGTATCCAGAACAGAAGCAGGCTCTTTACCTCATAGAAACGTACCGGAGCTTTCATATTGTCCTTGGGACCGAATATCTTGGTCTCCTCACCTTCCGGAATGTCATATGTAGTGAATGCCAGAGCCAGGCGGTTGGACTGGTACTCCTCGCCGTCTACAGTTACGGGTATTGAGGGGATGTATATGAGCGTTGAATCAAAGCAGGTGACCGTATAACTACGTTTTACAGTCATACGCTGACCGTTGTTCACATACTGGGTATCAGTGAGTACAGGCGGAATGATCTCCAACCCTTCAACTATGGTGTCACGGTAGGCAGGGAATACTATATCCTGCCCTGCATCGCAGGTAACCTCTATATGCAGTCCGGTCTGCTGCCCTATCCACATCATCATGGAGTCCACCTCGGCCTGAACAATAACGTTCTGGGCCGATGCAAAACCCATCGGCATCAATGTGACAAACAGGTATAAAAAGAATCTTCTCATCATTAGTTGCGTTTTGCAAACAGTCCCATAAGCGCCTTGACATAATCCTGATCGGTCCTTACGGAGACTGAATCCACACGGCTGCGGGTAAGGTAATCCTTAACGCGCTCCGTATTTTCCAGGAACCACTTGTGGTGAGCCTCACGTACACGCATGGATGACGTATCAATGTACATCTCCTGTCCGGTCTCTGAATCCAGAAGTTTCATGAGACCTACATCGGGCAGCTCCTCCATACGGCGGTCATATACGCGTATGGCAACTATGTCATGCTTACGGTTGGCTATGCTCAGGGCATTGCGGTAATCATGTGAGTCTATGAAGTCACTCAGCAGGAATGCGGTACAGCGCTTCTTTACGGCTCCGGTAAGGAACTCCAGCGGTACAGTTATATCGGTGGCGTTGCTTTGGGGCTGGAAATCAAGCAGTTCACGTATAAGATATAGAATATGACGGCGGCCTTTCTGGGGCGGAATGAACTTCTCTATACGATCACTGAAGAACAGCAGTCCCACCTTATCATTATTCTCTATGGCAGCAAATGCCAGAGTAGCGGCAATCTCAGTTACCATCTCACGTTTCATCATGACGCTGGTACCGAAATTGAGGCTGTCCGACACGTCGACCATAAGCATTACGGTGAGTTCACGCTCCTCTTCAAACACCTTTGAATAAGGTTTGTTCATACGCGCAGTAACATTCCAGTCAATGTCACGGGGCTCGTCACCATACTGGTACTCACGCACCTCGCTGAATGCCATACCGCGTCCCTTGAACGCAGTATGGTACTGACCGGCAAAAATGTTACTGGACAGACCGCGGGTCTTGATCTCAATTTTCCGGACCTTCTTTATCAGTTCACTTGTCTCCATATTAAACTGATTATAAGAAGTTTAAATCAAGGTACTTCAACCTTGTTCAAGATACGGCTTACAAGCTCATCCTGGGTCACGTTGGTTGCCTCTGCCTCATATGAAAGGCCGATGCGGTGACGCAGTACATCATGTGCTATGGCACGTACATCCTCAGGCACCACATAACCTCTACGCTTGATGAATGCGTATGAGCGGGCTGCCAGAGCCAGATTTATTGATGCACGGGGTGAACCGCCGAATGATATGAGCTCTTTGATCTCCTTGAGTCCGTACTTTTCCGGATAACGTGTAGCGAATACGATATCGGCAATATACTGCTCTATCTTCTCATCCAGATATACCAGGTCAACCACCTTACGGGCCTCAATGATGTCATCGGTGCTCATAACGGGCTTTACGGTACCGAACGCATGGTGTATCTGCTGATGGATGATTTTCTTCTCCTCCTCAATCTTGGGGTAGTCAATGACGGCCTTGAGCATGAATCGGTCTACCTGAGCCTCAGGCAACGGGTATGTACCCTCCTGCTCTATCGGGTTCTGGGTAGCCATAACCAGGAAAGGCTTGGGCAGGCTGAATGTCTCACCGCCCAGTGTAACCTGACGCTCCTGCATGGCCTCAAGCAATGCGCTCTGAACCTTTGCGGGGGCACGGTTTATCTCATCGGCCAATATAAAATTGGCAAATACGGGGCCCTTCTTGGGCAGGAATGACTCATCCTTCTGGCTGTATATCATGGTACCTACAACATCGGCAGGCAGCAGATCCGGTGTAAACTGTATACGGTTGAAACTTGCATCGATCAGGGATGCCAGAGTCTTGATGGCAAGAGTCTTGGCCAAGCCGGGAACACCCTCCAGGAGGATGTGGCCGTCAGAGAGAAGACCTATCAGCAAAGATTCTACAAGATGTTTCTGTCCCACGATAACCTGATCCATTCCGGCCATCAGGTTTGTAACGAATGCGCTCTGTTGTTCAATGCGTTCATTCAGTTCCTTAATGTCAACGCTTTCACTCATAAGATCTTTTATTATCAGTTAGTTCTAGTGCGTGCCCTAGTGGTCTGTACCATAGGCACAGGCCAAATATAGGGCTTATTGTACGCAGCTATGAACTAAATTAGTTTAAATAGTATTGTAAGCAGTTAGTTTTTTATAGTTTTTGCACTTTTTATCCGTTTCAGGTCACTTAGATTTGAGTACAGGAACCTTAACTACAGTTCCGGCCTTAAGTCTGGCAGGATCCGTGATATTATTGTACTTGGCTATGTACGGCCACAGTTTCTTGCTTCCGTAATAATTGAGAGCAACAATGGTCAGGGTCTCACCCTTCTTGAGTGTGTAGGTGTCCAGAACTCCCTCCATGCTGAAGTTTACTACATCGGCAAGAGTGAACTCTGACAGATCCTTGGCCTCATCCTTGCTGTTAAGCTTTATGACGGGATATTTGGCTGCGGTCAGAGCCTGGGTCTTGGCAGGTGTCTCTGCAGGCTTTACAGCGGGTTCTGCAGGCTTCTGCTGGGGCTGAGCCGGCTTGACGGCAGGACTCTCAGCCGGTTTGGCCGACTGTGTCTCAGCGGGTGCCTCAACTGCCTTCTCAGGAGCAACCTCCAAAGGTATTACGGTCTTGACGGTGTCAGATACCATCTCACTCTTGGGCTTATTCAGGTTCTTCTCCACTATATCAAGTACGCTGTTACCTATTACAGGCCACAACATGAACAGGATCAGACCTATTACAAGAATCATGCTCAGTATAGCAATCAGCACCTTAAGCAGGCAACGGGTACCCTTCTTCTGGGTGATATCCTTTACTGTGGGAGTGTCAACCTCCTTGACGGGTTCTTTCTCCTGCTGTTTCTGAGCCTTCTTCTGGGCCTCCTCAGCCTTCTTGGCCTGCTTCTGTTCCAGTCTCTTCTCCTTAGCGGATTTCTTGGGTTCTTCAACAGGCTTCTTGATAGCGGCAAGAGCTGCGGCTTCCTGCTCCTCCTCTTCATCCATCCTGGAGAGTGCCTCAGCCTGTTCCTTGCTGATCTCTACGGTATCAAATGCTGCGAAAGGCTTGTTGATACGCTCCTTGAGGTCTGCATCGGGAACAAATGAGATCTTCTGATGACCGTCTATGGTGAACCTCTCACCTGTATTTACGTTCACGCTCTCGCGGTCCTCCATCTGTATGAGCTTGAATGTGCCAAGCCCCTTGACCTTAACCAGTCCCTCCACGAGAACACGCTGTGATATTATATCAAAGAAGTTCTTTACGAACTGTTCTGCAGCAGCCTTGGACATGCCGCCCTCCTGAGCCAGACGCTCAGCAAGCTGTGAAAGATTGATCTTGTTATCCATAATGCCGCTTATTTAAGTTTTTCCTTGAGTAATGAACTGGGCTTGTAAGTAAGAACAAGCTTGGGTGGAACAAGCATGCGTACACCTGTAGTGGGGTTTACCGATACACGCTCGTTCTTTTTCTTAACTTCTAGAACACCGAACCCTGAGAGGCTTACAGAGTCCCCATCCTGCCAAATTTTCTCCATGACTCCGATCAGTTGCTCTACCTGAGTGGCAGCCTGTTCGGCACCAATCTGGCATTTATCGGACAATTCATTCAAAAACTGTTTGTTGTTCATATGAGTATAGGTTAGTTAAATTATCTCTGCATAAAGGTCAAAGGCATCGGCCTCCGTGACATGTGCGTTCACGAACTGTCCGATAGGCAGCTCGCGGTCCGCCTTTATAAGCACCTCCGGGTCTACCTCGGGTGAGTCAAACTCCGTGCGGCCTATGTAATAGTCACCTTCAAGACGGTCTATCATGGTCTTGAAAGTCTTACCCACCTTTTCATCGCTTATTACGGCCGATATATCCTGCTGCACACGCATCAGACGTGACAGACGGGCCTGCTTAACCTCATCGGTTATATCATCCTTGTAGTGGATAGCCGAGTATGTACCATCCACCTCACAATAGGCAAAGGCGCCCATACGCTCAAAACGCTGCTCCTTTACAAACTCCACAAGCTGGTTGAAATCATCATCGGTTTCACCGGGGAATCCAACCATGAGTGTGGTACGCAGATGTATGCCGGGAACCTCCTCACGTATGCGTGCAAGCAGCTCACGGGTCTCCTGAGCGGTAATGTTGCGGTGCATGCGCTTGAGTACGGGGTCACTGATATGCTGCAGGGCTATATCCATGTACTTGCATACGTTGTCACGCTCACGCATAACCGGCAGCAGGTCCATGGGGAAGTTGTTGGGATAGCCGTAGTGAAGACGCAGCCACTCCACTCCGGGAATGTCTGAAAGACGCTGTACAAGCTCCGCAATGGTAGGCTTGTGAGTCACATCCGTGCCGTAATATGTAAGATCCTGAGCTATGAGCTGAATCTCCTTGACTCCACCAGCCACAAGCTTACGGGCCTCATCCAGGATATCCTCCTGACTGCGTGACTGGTACTTTCCGGTCATAAGCGGGATGGCGCAGTAGGCACAGCCGCGGTTACAGCCCTCGGCTATCTTAAGATATGCGTAATGTGACGGTGTGGTTACCGTACGGCTGTTTTCAAGCTCCTGATGCCAGCGGTGACCGGTTACCTTAACCAGCTCACTCCAGTCAAACTTGCCGTACCAGCCGTCTACCTCAGGGATCTCAGCCATAAGCTCCTTATGGAACTTCTGTGACAGGCATCCCATCACATATACACGGCCTACCTTACCGGCTTTCTTAAGTTCACAGCACTCCAGGATCATGTTAATTGATTCCTCCTGTGCGTCACCTATAAAGCCGCAGGTGTTTATGATTACGGTCTCGGCACTGACCTTGTCAGGATCATGTCTCACTCTCAGGCCGTTAGCCTTAAACTGACTCATAAGTTTCTCAGAATCAACAAGATTCTTAGAGCAGCCTAAAGTGATTATATCCACACTGCTGTGCCTCATTCCTTATCCTGTTTAAAAAGTGAATCCACAAACTCGGTCTTGTTGAACACCTGCAGGTTGTCTATCGCCTCACCCAGGCCTACATACTTTACAGGCACCTTGAACTGGTCTGAAATACCTATCACAACACCACCCTTGGCAGTTCCGTCAAGCTTGGTAATGGCCAGCTGGGTGACCTTGGTGGCCAGTGTGAACTGCTTGGCCTGCTCAAAGGCGTTCTGGCCTGTAGAGCCGTCAAGAACCAGCAGCACGTCATCAGGGGCACCCTCAACCACCTTGTTCATCACGTTACGGATCTTGGTGAGCTCATTCATAAGACCCACCTTGTTGTGCAGGCGGCCTGCAGTATCTATCAGCACTACATCAGCGCCATCAGCCACTGCATGACTGAGCGTATCATATGCCACCGATGCGGGGTCTGAACCCATTTCCTGCCTAATCACCGGCACATCCACCCTACGGCCCCACTCCTGCAGCTGCTCAATGGCTGCGGCACGGAATGTATCGGCAGCGCCAAGCACTACCTTGAGACCGCGTTTCTTGAACTGATAGGCAAGTTTGCCTATAGTGGTGGTCTTGCCAACGCCGTTCACGCCAACCACAAGTACCACATAAGGCTTGCGGGCAGCGGGGACGCTGAAAGGCTCTGCATCATCATCGGGATTATTCTCTACCAGAAGTGCAGATATCTCATCACGGAGAATGTCGTTAAGCTCTGATGTGCCCATGTATTTGTCGCGGGCTACACGCTCCTGAATACGCTTAACTATCTTGAGGGTGGTCTCTACGCCTACATCGGAAGTGATAAGTACCTCCTCCAGGTTATCCAGCACCTCATCATCGACGGTGGATTTACCTGCAACGGCACGTGCTATCTTGGAGAATACGCTGGACTTGGTTTTTTCCAGTCCTTTATCAAGTACCTCTTTCTTATCTTTAGTGAAAAATGAAAACAAGCCCATATATTATTCGGTGAATACGGCAAAAAAGTACCGTACTCAGAATGCAAATTTAAATAAATAAGGTGATAAATGCAAATAATAAGAGCGGCCCAAAATTGGGTCGCTCTTACATATTTTGTGTCAAGTTTATCTTACTTGATAGCGTCCTTAAGCTGCTCGTCGCTGACGATCTGCTCTGTGAACATATAAGCACCGGTCTTGGGTGACTTTACCATCTTAATGACCTTGGCCATTGAGACCTTACCCTGACGCAGGGTAGCAACTACTTTCTTTGCCATGGTTTAAAATGTATTACTTAATCTCACGATGGATTGTCATCCTCTTGAGAATGGGGTTATACTTCTTAAGTTCCAGTCTCTCAGGAGTGTTCTTCCTGTTCTTGGTGGTAATGTAACGGGAAGTGCCCGGCATACCGCTGTCTTTGTGCTCAGTGCATTCCAGGATAACCTGAACCCTGTTGCCTTTTACTTTCTTTGCCATAGTAGTATGAACTCCTTTCTGTTATTACGCAATGATTCTGATGTCTTTCCAATCGCAATAACCGTTAGCGACTGCCTCCTTGAGGGCGGCATCAAGACCTTTCTTGTTAATGATTCTCAGGCCGGCAGCACTGAGTTTGAGGCTGATCCAGCAATTCTCCTCTACATAGAAGAACTTCTTAGTGAACAGGTTAACATCAAATGTTCTCTTGGTTCTACGCTTTGAGTGAGAAACATTGTTGCCAACCATTGCCTTCTTTCCGGTGATCTGACAAATTCTTGACATATCTATCTGTTTTTATTCGTTTTTTGCAGTGTTCTCAAAACAGGGTGCAAATTTAGGGCATTTATTTCAGTCATCCAAATAAACTTGCGGATTTTTTCTTTGTTTAAGAATATTGTTGGGTGTTTTTGGGGTTTCATCGGAGGTTTTTGGAAGGAGGTTGATTTTTCTCGCCGCTTCGCGGCTCGGTTGTTTTTGACTTTTATGGCGCTTTTAGGGCATAAAAAGTCGCAAGCTGTAAACTTATTATTGTATTTGAGGCATTTTACATTTTTTTAGTTTGGGGCGGCGACGCCCCAAACCCGCTGCATTCCATTTCATTCCATTCCGCTCTGCCGGCCTTCCAGGCCGGGTAAA
>JBGUVW010000015.1:0-85761 GCA_045220475.1 Bacteroidaceae bacterium | reverse complement strand
GGACCCTAAACGGCGAACTCGTCCTCATAGTCCCCCTTCGGGGGCCTAACGTTCCTCGAACAAACCCCGTTCTTAACGGGATCCTCCGGGGCTCTCCGCTTAACGCTGCTGCACTGATGATCCCCCAATCGACAGTCCTGCTCCTGCAAAGGGAAAAGATACCGTCACCCCAAAAAGTTCTCCCGGAAGAGCGGAAAAGAGCGAATAAAAGCGTAACTTCGCGGTCTGAAACAAGTTAGAGGTAAAATATATGAAAGACTACAAGAGGATTCTGGTTACATCGGCCCTGCCCTATGCCAACGGCCCGCTGCACATAGGCCACCTGGCAGGCGCATACGTTCCGGCCGACATTTATGTCCGTTACCAACGTCTCAAGAAGGTGGACGTGATGTTCATTGGAGGCAGTGACGAGCACGGAGTGCCCATCACCATCCGCGCCAAGAAAGAGGGCGTTACCCCCAAGGAGATCATTGACCGCTACCACTATCAGATGAAGGACACATTCAAGGGAATGGGTATCTCATATGATATCTACGGACGTACCAGCTCCCCTGTACACCATAAACTGGCTGCCGATTTCTTCCGTAAGCTCTACGATACCGGCAAGTTCATCCAGAAAACCAGTGAGCAGTACTATGACGAGGAGGCTAAGATGTTCCTGGCCGACCGCTATATTACCGGTGAGTGCCCCCACTGCCACTACGATCACGCATACGGTGACCAGTGCGAAAAGTGCGGCACATCACTCTCACCCACAGAGCTCATCAATCCGGTAAGTACCGTAAGTGGCAGCAAGCCCGTGATGAAGGAGACCACGCACTGGTATCTGCCTCTGGAGCAGTATCAGGAGTGGCTTGAGAAGTGGATCCTGCAGGAGCACAAGGAGTGGCGTCCCAACGTATACGGTCAGTGCAAGAGCTGGCTCGACATGGGTTTGCAGCCCCGTGCCGTAAGCCGTGACCTGGATTGGGGTATTCCTGTTCCCGTTGAGGGAGCCGAGGGTAAGGTGCTCTACGTATGGTTTGACGCTCCCATAGGTTACATAAGCAACACCAAGGAGTATTGCGATGAGCATCCCGAGCGCGGCAGCTGGGAGACATGGTGGAAAGATCCCGATACACGCCTTATACACTTTATCGGAAAGGACAACATAGTATTCCACTGCATCGTGTTCCCTTCAATGCTTAAGGCCGAGGGCTCATACATCCTGCCCGACAACGTACCCAGCAACGAGTTCCTGAACCTGGAGGATGACAAGATCTCAACCTCACGTAACTGGGCCGTTTGGGTACACGAGTACCTGGAGGATTTCCCCGGCAAGGCCGATGTAATGCGTTACGTACTTACCGCCAACGCACCTGAGACCAAGGACAACAACTTTACATGGAAGGACTTCCAGGCACGCAACAACAACGAGCTGGTTGCCATCTACGGTAACTTTGTGAACCGTGCCTTGGTTCTGACACAGAAATACTTTGACGGCGTAGTTCCTGAGTGCGGTGAGCTGACTGACTATGACCGCGAGACACTTAAGGAGTTTGCCGATGTTAAGCAGCAGCTTGAGTCACTGCTTGACAACTTCAAGTTCCGTGAGGCCCAGAAGGAGGCTATGAACCTGGCCCGCATAGGTAACAAGTACCTGGCCGATACAGAGCCCTGGAAGCTGGCCAAGACCGATATGAAACGCGTTGAGACCATCCTTAACATATCACTCCAGCTGGTTGCCAACCTGGCAATTGCATTTGAGCCGTTCCTGCCGTTCTCAAGTGAGAAGCTGCGCGGCATGATTGCCCTGGAGGGTGCACAGTGGGACCGTCTGGGTGCCATTGACCTGCTGCCTGCCGGTCACAAGCTGAGCAAGCCCGAGCTGCTGTTTGAGAAGATTGAGGATGACGTCATTGAGGCTCAGATACAGAAGCTGCTCAAGCGCAAGGAGGAGAATGAGAAGGCTGCAGCAGCCGCTCAGCCCGCCAAGCCCATCAAGGAGAACATCCAGTTCCCCGAGTTTGAGAAGCTGGATATCCGCGTAGGTACAGTGCTTGAGTGCATCAAGGTGCCCAAATCTGACAAGCTGCTCCAGTTCAAGATTGATGACGGACTGGGAGGCCGCACCATACTGTCAGGTATTGCAAACTACTACAACCCTGAGGATCTGGTAGGCAAGCAGGTTTGCTTCATAGCCAACCTTGCACCGCGCAAGATTCTGGGCCGTGAGAGCCAGGGGATGATCCTGAGCGCCCTGGATGCAGACGGCACACTGGCTGTCACCACCGTACAGCGTCCGGTAAAACCCGGAAGCGAGGTTTGCTGAATGCGCCCGTAATCCAGCCTTTGAAAAGGCTGGCTACCCATATCAGATACCTACGGTATCAATAATAAGGAGATGAAGAATGTAGCTGTGATATTAGCTGCAGGCTCCGGTTCAAGAACCGGCCTTGCCACCCCTAAGCAGTTCCTGTCTTTGGGTGGCAAGACTGTTTTGGAACATTCCGTACGGACTTTTAATGATCATCCGCTGATTGATGAGGTCGTAATTGTCACCGCCACTGAATTCATAGAGAAAGTGCAGGCTATTGTAAAAGCCAACGGATGGACCAAGGTAACAGCCGTATTGCCCGGTGGAAAGGAGCGTTTTGACTCCAGCCTGGCAGCTGTACGTCATTTTGCGGACAATCCGGATGCCGTAATGCTGTTTCATGACGCGGCACGTCCGCTGGTATCGGAGCGCATCATATCAGATACAATCAAGGCCATGGAACGGTATGATGCCGTGGATGTAGCCATACCTGCCGTGGATACCATAGTGCAGTGTGACCGTGAGGGAACCCAAATGGAATCCATTCAGGACCGTAACCTGCTGTGGCGCATGCAGACCCCGCAGGGTTTCCGCCAGAGGACCATACAGGAGGCTTACCGCATTGCACTGCACGACCCGCAGTTTACCGCAACCGATGACTGCGGCACGGTACTGCGCTACCTAAAGGATGTCAAGGTAGGTATCGTACGCGGAAGCGAACGCAATATCAAGCTGACTTACGCTGACGACCTCTCCTTACTAGAGTTCCTGCTATCAAGCCCAGAACGGTAGCATACATAATCAGGATAAACACCTTAGCCAACTTGCTTCCCTTCACTACGCTGTCGGGACGGAACTCCATGCGTATTTCATGCTGGCCGGCCGGGATGTTCATGGCACGCAGCAGATAGTTGGCACGGAATATATCGGCAGGCTTACCGTCAATATAGGCTTTCCAACCGTAAGGATAATAGATCTCAGAGAATACCACCGTACCGTCAGTATCAGACTGTGAGCGGTAGGTAAGTACATCGGGAGCATAAGAGGTCAGGTTTATCTCACTACCCTCTGAGGCAGGTTTGAATGCACTCACATAATCCTTGAAGTCATCACCCACAACTATCGTGCTGCCCAGGTCAACCTTACCCAGCAGGTCACACTCCTGCACCGGCGTAGCGGCCAGTGAGAGGTTGCTTGCATACCAGGCGTTTCCCAATGCATCAGGATTACGCATAGGTGCTATCTGCCCCTCCTTGTTCTGGGTAATGATGTACTTTCCGTTAAGCATGCTGATTACGTTCAGGTCAACCTTGGAAAGGTATCGCTCAATGATATCCTGGTAACGGCGCAGTTTAACGGCGCTGTAACCGCCCAGAGACTTGAGCAGGTTGGACGTATGGGTGTCATTGAATGTATCTCCGGTCAGGTTGAGAACCCTGAAATGGGGATCCGTATCGGCCAGGATGGCTTTCTCAAATGGACGGGCATCAAACATGCTGCGCATCTGCTTATGGGTGACAAAGTTGTCATCATTAAAGAAGCGCTTGTCAATGGGCCACATATCGGTCACAACTATCACTCCAAGAGCCAGGATCATCCACTGTTTCTTGAGCTTGTCATTGGCAAAAAGCCAGATGACACCTGCCGTAAGTGCTATGTAGGTGAATGAACGCAACGAGTCACTACGCAGAATGGCTGCACGGTCGGCCATCATTCCCTTGATGATAGGAGCATAAGACTCCGGCAATCTGGCATCAATGGGCGCCGAGAATGAATACAGGGCACCTCCAAACAGGGCAAAGAAGAGGCACAGTCCCGCTGTAACCAGGATTGAGATATAGATGGAGCGGTTAATCTCTGTCTTCTCAATCTTCTGCTCCATTATCTGCTTCACGGCCATAAAGCCCAGAAGCGGTATGGTAATCTCTGCAATAACCAGTATGGACGATACCGCACGGAACTTGCTGTACATGGGGAACCAGTTATAGAACAGCTCGGTGAGCCACATGAAATTCTTACCCCATGAAAGACCGAACGAGAAGAGGGTTGCCACTAAAATAGCCCATTTGAACGGACCCTTTACAAGCATAAGGCCCAGGACAAAGAGGAAGCAGATGGCTGCACCCACGTAAACGGGACCTGACGTACCGGGCTGATTACCCCAGTACATGTAGGCATTCTGACTCAAATCCTTTGCGGCAGACTTGGGATATCCCGCCTTGACCACAGCCTTATAGGTATTGGAGTTTGTACCTACATCATATGTGGAGGCATTTCCCTTGAATCCGGGAATCATAAGCGTAAAGGTCTCATCAATTCCGTAACTCCACCCTGTCACATAATCCAGGTCCAGACCCTTGGGAACACTGTTGGGATCCTCAACCAGATCGGAGTGGCCGCCGCGCATGGTCTCCTTAAGATACTCACGGTTGGCAAAAACGTTTGGCGAACCGGTTCCGATACCTACCACTACAGACCCGGCAAACAGGGCTGTGCCGATTATCAGGTCGCGGAAACGCTTTTCATTGATATGGATATAGAGCTGCATGATATACAGCACTCCTATGAGCATGAACATGTAGTATGTCATCTGGGGATGCGTGTATCCCATGGCGGTGAATATCATGGTAAGCGATACTCCCAGAGCATATTTCTTACGGAAAATAAACAGGAATCCGGCCAGGACGACTGACATCAGCGCAATTGACCAAGCCTTGGTAAAGTGTCCGGCAGGTTCAATAATGTAGAAATAAGATGAGAATCCTATGGCAAGGGCTCCCACAATGGCGAGCCATCGGTCTATACCCACTGACCTGAGCAGGACAAAGAAACAGCAGAAATAGAGCATGAGCACCATAGGCAGGCGGGTATTGTGTGACGGATGCAACAGCTTTATGAGCGGTTTCATAAGGTCATTGGAATCATAATGGCCGCCTCCAATCTGATAACTGGGCATACCTGCAAACATGGATCCGGTCCACCATGTGTAGTTGCCGGTCTCCTCATGATACTTGGTAGACTCATGTACACCCCACTTGTAACTTACGTTGTCACCGGCATAGAGTTCCTTACCCTGGAAAACCGGAGCGCAGTATATGCATGAGAGGGCGGCGAACAGCACCACGGCCACTATGTACGGCAGACATTTTTGCAAAAAGTTCCTATTCATTTCAAATCAGATTGTTTGGAATGCGAAAATACGATTTTTATCCGCATTTAAGCCATGCTGGGTGTTTTTTGTGTAAGTTTGTCTCCACAACCACAATGCACAGTCATGAAAATCGTCATATTGGGTACAGCCTGGCCGTATCGAGGAGGTATAGCTGATTTCAACAACCGTCTGGCGCAGGAGTTCATCAGTGAAGGTAACGAGGTAAAGATAATCACCTTTACCCTGCAGTATCCGTCATTCCTGTTTCCCGGCAAGACACAGTACTCTCCCGATCCGCAGCCTGAGGGCCTCAACATAACCAGGATTCTCAATTCCGTCAATCCCCTGAGCTGGATAAAGGCGGCCCGCAGCATCCGCAAGGAGAAGCCGGAGCTGCTTATCGTGCCGTTCTGGATGCCTTTCATGGGTGTGTCAACCGGCGCCGTATCACGTTTGGCAAAAAGATGCGGAGCCCGCAGGATAGCCATACTCCATAACCTCATACCACACGAGCACAAACCGGGTGACAAGATCCTTTCACGCTATTTCATACGCTCAGTTGACGGTTACGTAGCCCTGTCAGAGTCCGTTCTGGCCGATATAGACCTGTTTGACCGCAAGAAACCGCGCACGTTCTGCCCCCACCCCCTCTATGACCACTTCGGTGCCATAGCCACTCGTGACGAATCAATAAAGCATCTGGGACTGGACCCCGCATACCGTTATATACTGTTCTTTGGTCTTATACGTGACTATAAGGGACTGGACCTGCTGCTTAAGGCATATGCTGACAGCCGTCTGCGTGAACTTAACGTACGTCTGCTGGTAGCCGGTGAGTTCTACGGCAGTTCCGACAAATATTTTGAACTGGAGAAACAGCTTGGTCTGGAGGGTCTCATTGTATGGAAGAATGAGTTTGTTCCGGCCGATGACGTACGTTTCTGTTTTGGAGCGGCCGATATCATAGCACAACCCTACAAGACCGCTACCCAAAGCGGCGTTTCACAGATAGCATACCATTTTGGCAAGCCCATGCTGGTTACCAAGGTGGGCGGTCTGGCCGAGATAGTTCCCGACGGCAAAGCCGGTTATGCGGTAGAGCCCGAACCGGCCCGAATTGCCGATGGATTGGTGGATTTCTTTAAAAACGAACGCCTCCAGCAGTTCACTGAAGGCGTTATGGATGAAAAGAAGAAATACTCCTGGTCAAAGATGACTCAGGCGGTACGGTCACTCATCGGCTGATACCAGTTCATAGTCCATCTGCTTTTTCTCAAGGTTGCAGCGTACCACCTTGATCTTGATGTGGTCACCCAAACGGTAGCGTTTGCGGGTGCGCTGGCCTATGATGCAGTAATTCTTCTCATCAAACTCAAAGTAGTCACCGCCCAGAGTACGGATGCTTATCATGCCCTCGCACTTGTTCTCTATGATCTCAGCATAGATACCCCACTCTGTCACACCGCTTATCACGGCGTCAAACACCTGACCCATACGGTCTGCCATGTACTCAACCTGCTTGTACTTGATGCTGGCGCGCTCAGCCTGCTCGGCCAGCTGCTCACGGCCGGAGCAATGCTCGCAGTACTCCTCATACTTAGCCTGGTTCACGCTGCGGCCGCCACTCATGTAACGGGTGAGCAGACGGTGTACCATAAGGTCCGGATAACGTCGTATGGGTGATGTGAAGTGTGTATAGTATTTGAATGCCAGACCATAGTGACCTATGTTGTCTGTGGTGTAGCAGGCTTTCTGCATGGAGCGTATTGAGATGGTCTCAATGAGTTCCTGCTCCTTCTTGCCCTTGACCTCGGATAGCATCTTGTTCATGGACTTGGCCATCTCTGTAAGGTCACCGGATATTTTGAGCTTATAACCAAACTTGGCCACGAACTGCTGCAGGTTCTCTATGCGCTCGGGATCCGGCTCGTCATGGACACGGTATACGAATGTCTTGGGGTTGCCGCCCTTAACGGCACCGATGGATTCGGCAACGGTGCGGTTGGCCAGCAGCATGAACTCCTCAACCAGCTTGTTGGCATCCTTGGACTCCTTAAAGAATACGCTTACGGGATGTCCCTTCTCATCTATGTCAAAACGGACCTCCACGCGGTCAAAACTCAAGGCACCGTCTGCAAAACGTTTGTCACGCAGTATCTTGGCCAGGCTGTCAAGAGTCATTATCTCATTCTTGAACTCGTCGCCCGGCAGCGGCTCCTTGCCACCCTGCTGCTCACGCTCTATGATGGCCTGTACCTCCTCATATGTAAAACGGCGGTTGCTGCGTATCACGGTACGTGCAATGCGGGAGCGTTTTACCACTCCGGCATCAGTCATCTCCAGGATTACGGAGTATGTGAGTTTGTCCTCATCCTGACGCAGTGAGCAGAGGTTGTTGCAGAGTTTCTCTGGCAACATGGGTATGGTACGATCCACCAGATAGACCGATGTGGCTCGTTTGAACGCCTCCTTGTCAATGATACTGCCCTCCTGGACGTAGTAGCTGACATCGGCAATATGTACGCCGACCTCCCAGAGTCCCTTCTTGATGGGACGGATGGAGAGCGCGTCATCAAAGTCCTTGGCGTCACGCGGGTCTATGGTGAATGTAACCACATCACGGAAATCCTCACGTCCGGCAAGTGCGGCTTCATTAATCTCTGCTGGAATCTCATCGGCAGCAGCCTCTATGTTCTCAGGATAGCTGTAGGGCAGTCCGTACTCAGCCAGGATGGCATGCATCTCTGTGTTGTTCTCACCGGCTGCACCCAGTATGTCAATGACCTTACCCACCGGATTGCGGTCAGGGGTATCGGGCCATTCAACGACCTTTACCACGGCTTTCTCACCGTCACGGCCTTTCTTGAGGCTGGAGAGCGGAATGAATATGTCACGGTCGGACTTATCGGGAGTAACCAGATAGGCAAACTTGCCCTTTACCTGGAGCGTACCTACGAACGTATCCTTGGCACGTTTAAGTATCTCGGTAACCTCACCCTCAGGCCCGGTATGCGGACGCTGGGCAAACAGCACTATGCGTACGCGGTCACCGTTCACCGCACCGGCCGAGTTGCGCTCAGCCACGAATATGGGATCACCGCCGCCATCGGGCACAAGGAAGTTCTTGCCGCCCACACGGCGCTGCAGCACACCCTCCACGAACTTGCTTTTCTGCATTAGGCTGAACTGACCGTCTTTCTCCTTGAGGAATCCGTCCTCAACAAGATCCAGTACTATGTCCAGACACATGCTGCGCATGGGATGAGTCTTGAGTTTAAGCTCATCATAGAGTCTTTTTACGCTTATACTGCTGTCCTGGTTGTCACGGAACCAATCCGTGATAATATCCGTCATGCTCCTGCGGTTAAGGCGGATACCTCCTTTGAATGATCTACCTCCCATAATGGTTTTGTTTTGTCACGAAGATACGAAAACCTAACGCAGAAAACGCAGAAACCACGGAAAAAATCTGCGGCTTCTGCGCTTTCTGCGTGAAAATATATTCTGTGTGATATTACTTGAGGATGTCCTCGGCTTTGAGCTCAAGCAGACGCATCTTGCGCAGGATCTGCGGGAGCTCGTTCTCCAGGAAATCGGTGCGCATCTTCTCCAGGGCAATGGCCTTGGCGCCTTCTGAAACAAAATATCCTATGCCTCGCTGATTATAGATAATTCCATCCATAGTAAGTTTTTCATAACTGCGCATGGCAGTATTGGGGTTTACACCCAGCTCACCGCCCAGTTCTCGTACAGACAGTATCCTGTCTCCCTCTCTGATCTCACCGCTCAGAATCTTTTCATTGATTCCATCGGCAATCTGCAGATAAATCGGTTTATTTTGACTGAATTCCATGATAATCTGTTTTTAGTGTTTAATCTTTTTTACCCTCAACCATATAAGCAGGAACAGGATAACGTTCACAACCGTATCAACAATGAAATCTGTCAGTATCATATGTCTGGAAATCCAGGCCATTACAGGAAACTGTGACAGCATCTCATCAGGGGTCATACCGTTAATGATTCCCTCCTTAAGCACGTCAAAGGCACCCGATGTAATCAAAGGTATGTAAATCATGACCAATACCACAGAGAGAAGGATCATGCAACCTATAGTCTTGGCTGTCTTTGAAGTCTTGAACAGCAATGCGCCCAGAAGGAATGTCAATACTACCTGAGCGATGTCATCCCACATTGAGATGGGATGGGTCAACATAAAATTCTCATCGGACTGAATGGTTTTCATAGTCTGTGCCACACTGTCAAACCTGAATTCATGGATTGATACAATCAGAGAATCACCACAATTATAGTCAATCATGCACAACACCTGATCCAGTGACATGTATATGGCAAAAAATGACAGGGGCATGAAAATGCAGCTGATTATGACCATTGATATGGTCTTCTCTAACGGAGATGCCGGCAGCATAAGGAAATCCGATCCCTCTTTCTTATCGGTGATGAAACCGAACATCTTGGCCGGTCCCATGGCCAGCACTATAGCTGTAACGAAAAGGAATATGGTAACTCGGCCGGCAACAGGCATGCTGTACCATGATCCGTTTAAAACTGACGAGCAAAGGCCTGCCAGCAGGTATCCTGCAAAACTGAATGAGGCCAGCACAAGTAATGAGATGCCGTATCTGCTGATGGCATTCTTTGTGTCTGTTACAAGGTAACGACCAAAACGGTTAAAATTGAAAACATCATTTTTCATAGCCCTATCCATTACTTGTTAAACATTGCCTTAATCTCTTTCTTGTGCTGCAGCACTGCATTGAACAGGGCCTCAATATTGACCTTGCTCTCAATGCCGTCAACATTGGGTATTACCTGAATGTTGCCGCCCGGAACCATCTCGGAGTAGAGGGATGTGGGATTGACATCGGATGAATAGTCAAAATAGAGCTTCTGCGCGATTTCATCGAGAGTTGCGTTAAGCAGCACATCCCTGCGGTCCAGGATGATGATGGGGTCGATGATTGCCTCCAGGTCACGAGCCTGATGGGTAGAGATGAGCAGCGTGGACTCATCGGAAGTGTACTTGGATACAGCCTTACGGAACTGAGCCTTGGAGGGGATATCCAGTCCGTTGGTGGGCTCATCCATAAAGAGATACCTGGTGTTGCAGGCCAGCGCAAAACTGATGTAGGTCTTCTTGAGCTGACCGTATGACATCTGGTCCATACGGAACTCCTCATCGGTATCAAATATCTTCATTATCTCCGAGAACTTGGAGATGCTGAAATTCTCCCAGTACTGTCCGTGGTCACGCGCAAAATCAAGTGCCTTGCGGTGGGGGGCTGCAACCTCATCGGGAAGATAATAGATGTTGGAGAGGAATGAAGGCTTGCGGTCAAACGGATTCTGACCGTCTACGTCAATCGTTCCGCTCTCAGGTCTCTTAAGACCGGCAAGGAGTGTAAGCAAAGTTGTCTTGCCCACTCCGTTCTCACCCAGAAGACCGTAGATGCGGCCCTCCTGCAAATCCAAGGAGATGTCTTTCAGTACAACGACGCTGTCATAACTGAAAGCAAGATTACTGATCTTAATCATAATCGTTCTTGTTTAAAGTGTTGTTTTCTTTGTCAATATCGGTGTATTAAGTCACTAATACACCGCAAAGATACTCCCACTTTTTATATCCGCAATATGATTAACACATTTTAACTTGCTCGCGCGCGGTACTTTATAAGTTAAGTGGTCATGACCGGCATTTATAGCGATTTTATTCATACATTTGCTTTTAAACAGTACTCAATATTACTATGAAAAAAGATAACTTGTTTGAACTGGCCGAAAATTACATTTCCCAGACTGGAATATCAGTCTTTCTAACCGGTAGGGCCGGGACCGGTAAGACCACCTTCCTGAAGTATATAGTTGAAAACACACCTAAACGCTGTGTCGTGCTGGCGCCTACCGGTGTCGCAGCAATCAATGCCGGTGGAGTTACCATCCACTCATTTTTCCAATTACCGCTGTGTCCCTATCTGCCCGATGTCAAGGAACTGGTCACAGAGTACCAGATGCCCGAGTCACACAGACAGCTGCGTAAGGAGAAACTCAAGATCATCAAGACTCTAGACCTTCTCATAATAGATGAGATTTCAATGGTAAGGGCCGACCTTCTGGACGCGGTTGACGCAGCTATGCGCAAGTACAGACGTAATGACAACCCGTTCGGAGGAGTGCAGGTGCTTATGATAGGCGATGCGCATCAGCTCCCTCCTGTAGTTACGGAGCAGGAGGAGCCATGGCTCAAGAAGGTGTATCCGTCACCGTTTTTCTTTCACTCCAAGGTGTTCAGACGTCTGCAGTATGTGACAATAGAGCTGCAGACAGTCTACAGACAGTCCGATACCGCGTTCCTGAATATCCTGAACAGCATCCGCGGCGGAGTGATGGACAACGCCACATACCGAGAACTCAACAGCAGGTTCGATCCTATGTTTGACCCCGATGACTCAATAGCACCGGCTGGTAGCAAATGGATCAGACTCACCACCCATAACCGACAGGCGGATAACATAAACCAGCAGAAAATGAGTGCGCTCAAATCAAGGCTGCACATATTCTACGCTGATATAGAAGGGACGTTCCCCGAGAATTCGCTGCCGGCTGAGAAAGCCCTACAGCTTAAAGAGGGCGCACAGGTTATGTTTCTTAGGAATGACTCACGTGAGGGCCGATACTACAACGGAAAGATTGCCACAATCACTGAAATTGACGATGAAAACGGCATAACCGTAACTGATGAGAATGGTGATGAGATACAGGTACCGCGTGAAAAATGGGAGAATATCCAGTATGAGATTGACAAGGAGACCAAGGAGATTGTGCCCAAGGTTGAAGGTACGTTCATACAATACCCCCTGCGTGCTGCCTGGGCAGTGACGATACACAAAAGCCAAGGCCTCACGTTTGACCATGTCATAATTGATACGGCATCGGCATTCAGCTTTGGGCAGGTCTATGTGGCACTTTCACGATGCCGCACTCTAGAAGGTATTGTACTGAACAGCCCCATCTCACAGTCATGCCTGTACAACAACGCTGACGTATCACAGTTCCATGATGATTTCAAACCAGTAAGTGAGATGGAGAGGCAATTGGAATCGGCACGTGAAGAGTATTTCATGACCATATTGAAAGAGTGTTTCAGTTTTGGTGATCTGGTAAGACTTACCGGATGGGCCGGCGGAATATTCCAGAAAGACCTTAAGACCACCTACCCCGAGCAGACCTCCAGGATGGAGGAGTGCCGCTGTAAGGTACGAGACATGGAGGATGTGGCGGTAAGATTCCGCGCTGAGCTGGACAGAATCGGCGCAAAGAACAGTGAGCACCTTAATGAGAGGATATCCAAGGCATCGTGCTATTTCCTGCCTATATTGGCCGATGTGGCTGCGGTCACGGTACCTGCCATGGCAGTGTCGGCAGATAACAAGGATGTGCAGAAGAGTCTGACTGATGCATCGGCCGAGCTGATTCCGCAGCTTACCCTGTCGGTTGAGTGCATGAAAAAGATTGCTGACAGCGGATTCAGCATAGAGATGTATCTCAATACCAGGAATGAGATAATACTCAATGACGGAAAGACCCGTAAGAAACGTAAGGAGAAGGAGAAGAAAGAGAAAGAAAAGCCGGACATTTCACAGATCTATGCCGGCAACCGTCATCCGGAGCTGATCGTGCCACTTACCGAGTGGCGTACAGAGCAGTACATGGCACAAAACATACGCGCATACTGGGTGCTCACGCAACGTACCCTGCTGGAGATAGCCGATACCTGTCCCACCACAAAAGAGGAACTGCTGGCAGTAAACGGATTCGGCCCCGCCAAATGGAAACAGTATGGCGAGGAGATTCTGGAACTGATTGCCCGATACAGGAAGGATTAGACCTCGGTACCCAGAAGGGTGGCCGATGTGGCGTCAGTGATGCGGACTGTAAGGAAATCTCCGGGGTGGTGACTGCCCTTGTCAAATACCACGGTTCGGTTCTGCTCGGTGCGTCCGTAAAGCTGCTGGCGGGAGCGTTTTGAGTAGCCCTCGGCCAGTACCTCATACTCCTTGCCTATGCACTCGCGGTTACGCTCCAGAGAGAGCTCATTCTGCAGTGCGATCATCTCATTGAGGCGACGGATCTTGACATCCTCAGGAACATCATCGGGCAGATGCTTGCTGGCGTATGTACCAGGACGCTCCGAGTAACGGAACATGAATGAGGCGTCATAACGGCACAGACGCATGAGTGAAAGGCTCTCCTGGTGATCCTCCTCAGTCTCTGAATGATAACCGGTGAACATATCGGTAGTGAGACCGCAATCGGGAATGATGCGTTTGATTGCATCAACACGCTCCAGATACCACTCACGGGTATATTTACGGTTCATCAGTTTGAGTATGCGGGAGCTGCCGCTCTGGACGGGCAGATGTATGTGACGGCAGATGTTGGGAACATCGGCAATTACGTGCAGTGTCTCATCACTCATATCCTTGGGGTGTGATGTGGTGAACCTTACCCTCATCTCAGGTACGGCCTCGGCAACCATGCGCAGCAGCTGCGGGAATCCTACGGTTGTACCGTCACTTTCAAACTTGTATGAGTTTACGTTCTGACCCAGAAGGGTTACTTCTTTGTAACCTTTTTTCTTAAGGTCAAGGACCTCATTGAGGATGCTCTGAGGATCACGGCTGCGCTCACGACCGCGGGTATAGGGGACGATGCAGTAGTGGCAGAAATTGTTGCAGCCGCGCATTATTGATACGAATCCGCTAATGCGGTTGCCGCATATACGCTCGGGGATTATGTCACGGTATGTCTCGGTGGTGGAGAGTTCCACATCCATTGCCTTGTGGCCTGCCTCAACCTGAGCCATCAGGTCCGGCAGTGACAGATAGGCATCCGGACCGCATACCACATCCACGTGATGGTTATCCGTGAGATCCTCCTTAGTACGCTCTGCCATGCAGCCCATTACACCGATGAAAAGGCGGTTTTTCTTCTTCTTCATGGCATTCAGGGCCTCCAGGCGGTTCCATATCTTCTGCTCGGCGTTCTCACGTATGGAGCAGGTGTTCAGGAATATGGCATCGGCCTCATCAATATTGTCTGTAGGCTCATAACCGGCCATGCGCATTATTGATGCGATAACCTCACTGTCGGCCACGTTCATCTGGCAGCCGTATGTCTCAATGAATAGTTTCTTTGTGCTCTCTTCCATATTCCTTTGTGATAAGCGGTTGCAAAAGTAGTCATTTTCCGTCACACACGGAATTACCGGGACGCTCTCTTGTTTTTATTTAAGGTTATGGTTAATTTTGCGCCGTTTTTAGTCACTTCCGCGTCAAAAAAGTTAAAAACATATCATAATGGCTTTCAAGAGAATCACAGCTGCCGAGGCAGCACGTTTTGTAAAGAACGGTGACAACGTAGGTCTGAGCGGATTCACCCCCGCCGGCACCCCCAAGGCCGTCACCCATGAGATCGGTTTAATGGCCCATGAGCTCCATGAGAAGGGCCAGGAGTTTCAGATCAGCCTTTTCACCGGCGCTTCTACAGGTGATTCATGTGACGGTATCCTGGCACGTGAGCACGCTCTCAAATATCGCGCTCCCTACACCACAAACAAGGATTTCCGTACAGCCGTAAACAGCGGTGAAATTGCCTATAATGACATCAACCTGAGCCATATGGCACAGGAGATGCGTTACGGTTTCTACGGCAAGATCAACATCGGCATCATGGAGGCCTTTGATGTTACTGATGACGGTAAGATCTGGGTAACCGCAGGTGTTGGTATCGCTCCTACAGTGGCCCGTCTGGCTGAGAAGCTTATCATTGAGATCAACGCAGCCCACTCACGCTGCGCCAAGGGTCTGCATGACATCTATGAGCCTGCCGATCCCCCTTACCGCCGCGAGATTCCCATCTATCAGCCCAGCGACCATATCGGCAAGGACTACATCCAGGTAGACCCCTCCAAGATTCTGGGTATCGTTGAGGTTAACATCCCCGATGAGGCACGCGGCTTCAACGCCCCCGACGAGACTACTCTCCAGATAGGTCACAACGTGGCTCAGTTCCTTATCAGCGACCTTAAGCGCGGCATCATTCCTTCAACTTTCCTGCCCCTGCAGAGTGGTGTAGGTAACGTTGCCAACGCCGTTCTGGGTGCTCTGGGTGAGGATCCTCTGGTTCCTGCATTCCAGATGTACACTGAGGTTATCCAAGATTCTGTGATTGACCTGATGCGTAAGGGACACTGCAAGTTCGGTTCAAGCTCATCACTGAGCGTAAGTAACGAGACCCTGCAGGGTATCTATGAGGATATGGATTTCTTCAAGGACAAGCTGGTGCTCCGTCCTACCGAGATTTCAAACAGCCCCGAGGTTGCACGCCGTCTGGGTCTGATTGCAATGAACACCGCCCTTGAGGCCGATATATACGGCAACGTGAACTCAACTCACGTAAGCGGTGTCAAGATGATGAACGGCGTAGGCGGATCGGCCGATTTCACCCGCAACGCATTCATCTCGATATTCAGCTGCCCGTCAGTAGCAAAGGGAGGCAAGATCAGCGCCATCGTTCCCATGTGTACCCACGTGGACCACAACGAGCACAGCGTAAAGGTGCTCATTACCGAGCAGGGTATTGCCGACCTGCGTGGCAAGTCACCCGCCCAGCGCGCCAAGTGCATCATTGAGAACTGCGTACATCCTGACTACAAGCAGCTCATGTGGGATTACCTCAAGATTGCCGAGAAGGGTCAGACCAGTCACGCCCTTGACAAGGCTTTTGCCCTGCACAAAGCCCTTGCCGAGAAAGGCGACATGCACCTGGCAGAATTTTAAAAAAGTTCATTTCATCGGGGAATACCCGGTAAAACAGATTCAACCAGTCCGCAGCGGTTTGCTGTGGACTGGTTTTTTATGCAGTAAATCAAACAAAAAAAGCTTAAAATACTTGACAAGGGGCATAGCGGGGTATTATCTTTGCGGTTCTGTTGCGCGTACCGCGCGTGCGTGTAATAGGAATAAGAGATTGTCATCACGGAATGAATTATCAGGATTTTGACCCTTGTCCAATATGCGGAGCGTCAGGACAGACCCCTTACGCCAACTGCACTGACTTTATGGTCAGCAAGGAGTCATATTACCTGTTGCGGTGCCCGTCATGCGGAGTGGTCTATACCCTGGACCCCCCATCGGAGAAAGAGCTGAGACGCTACGACAAGCTGAGCCTCAAACTCAGTCTTGGCGATTCACCCAAGAGCCTGATGGGAAAGCTCTATTACCACGTCAGAGCCCGTATGCTGCATAAGAAAGCCAAGATCATTGAGACTTATGCCTACCGAACAAGCGGATCACTTCTCAACTATGGAGCCAAAACCGGATTTTTCTCACACAGGATGGAGAAACGCGGCTGGAAAGTAACATCGTTGGAGAGATATCACGAGGAGAGGCTATTCTCACTTGAGATGTTCCACCACCGCATGATGGATATGTCAGACTTGGACAAACTGCATGCCGGAACATTTGACGTGATAACCTTGTGGCATGTGTTTGAGCATTTACACCACCCCCATGAATTGCTGGACAGGTTCTATGAACTGCTGCGTCCGGGCGGAGTGCTGGTAATGGCATGCCCAAACATACGTTCCACCGATGCCATGTACTACGGTCCGTACTGGGCAGCATATGATGTACCCAGACACCTGTGGCATTTTGATCCTGTATCATTGGCACAACTGCTACACATGCACGGGTTCACCCTGATGC
This sequence comes from Bacteroidaceae bacterium, assembly GCA_045220475.1. Classification (GTDB taxonomy): domain Bacteria; phylum Bacteroidota; class Bacteroidia; order Bacteroidales; family Bacteroidaceae; genus Colenecus. The sequence continues at coordinate 68,525 of JBGUVW010000015.1, read as the reverse complement.
ACCATGAGAGAATGCCCTTTGACAGTTTCTACATATCAATCCTGTCAGAGAAGCATATGAGGCACAAGATGGCATTCCTGCGTGGAATGTTGGAGGGACTGCGTTCCTGGTGGATTTCACTTACCCAACGCGGTAAGAGCAGCTCACTGATTTACGTATTCAGAAAAAGACAAGAGACAGAATAAGATGGTCAAACAAAAGAAAAAGAGAAAGATAGACCTGCTGTTCATAACGGCATGCATCAGTACGTCACTGGTACTGCTGCTTATTGGTATCGTGACGCTTCTGCTGCTTACCGCCGGCGATTTATCACGCCATCTCAGGCAGGAGATGACAGTCGAGGTCATTCTCAAGGAGAGCATAACCGATACGCAGCTCTCATCATTGCGCCGCAGCATAGAGGCAGCCCCCTACTGTGCCGTCTGCTCATACATATCCAAGGATGACGCCCTCAAGGAGATGACCAAGGCCATGGGCACCGACCCGTCACAGTTCCTGGAGTACAATCCCTTCTACGCATCGCTCAACATACGCTTGGAGGCCGATTACGCCTGCAGTGACAGCCTTAAGGTGATTGAGAAAAAAATTGCGGCAAAAGAGGGCGTGCGTGAGGTTTCCTGGCAGAAAGACCTTCTGGACGTGATAAACAGCAACATCCACAAAGTGGCAGGCATACTGCTCATACTTGCGGTGATACTGTCACTGGTATCATTCACGCTTATAAACAACACCATCAAGCTTACCATCTACGCCCAGCGTTTCATTCTCTACTCCATGAAACTGGTGGGTGCCAAATGGTCATTCATCCGCAGGCCGTTCATAAGGAGGAACCTGTGGATCGGTCTGGCATCGGCCATGCTCACCTGCCTGATGATATGGTACGGACTGCAGCTGGGACTCAAGTATGAACCCTGGCTCATCATGCTGGCCGAGCCCCGAATACTCATACCCGTTTTTGGAGTGGTCACGCTCATCGGCCTTCTCATAACGGGTGTATGCGCCCTGCACTCTGTCAACCGTTTCCTGAGAATGAAATCAGGAGAATTACATTACGTATAAACAAACAATACTCATATGGACAAGAAAAAACTAGCTTTCACCAAGACAAATTTCATTCTGACAGCTATCGGAATGGCTATCATCATCCTGGGACTGATACTGATGACCGGTTCCAACTGTACAAATGATTTCTTTGAGCCCGATATTTTCAGCGTACGCCGCATCAAGGTGGCCCCCGTTGTGACACTGATAGGTTTCATCACAATCATCGTGGCCATTGCATACAAACCCCGTAACGAGAAGGAGGCCGATAAGGAATGAGTTGGATTGAATCACTCCTGATGGGACTGCTGCAGGGACTTACCGAGTACCTGCCCATAAGCAGCAGCGGACATCTGGCCATAGCATCATCTCTGTTCGGGATTGAGGGTGAGCAGAACCTGGCCTTTACGGTCATAGTTCATGTAGCCACAGTCCTAAGCACCATTGTTATCCTGTGGAAAGAGATTGTATGGATACTGCGTGACCTGTTTACCCGCCAGAGCTGGAAAAGCTACAGCGGTCTGAATGAGGGAACACGTTATACCATCAACATCATCATATCCATGATTCCGGTTGGTGTAGTGGGACTGTTCTTTAAGGACAGCATTGAGGATATATTCGGTTCCGGTACCACCGTGGTAGGTTGCTGCCTGCTGGTTACCGCGGCCCTGCTTACATTCTCATACTACGCCAAGCCCCGCCAGAGAGAGCAGATTACCGGACTGCACGCATTCGTGATCGGTATTGCACAGGCTATTGCCGTGCTGCCCGGCCTGTCACGTTCCGGTTCTACCATTGCAACCGGCCTGCTCCTGGGTAACAAGAAGGAACGCCTGGCCCAGTTCTCTTTCCTGATGGTGATCCCGCCCATTCTGGGTGAGGCTCTGCTGGACATGAAAGACCTGGTTGAGTCTGCAGGCACAGGTGCCGCCGGTACTGAGACCGGAACAGGTGTCCTGATCATAGGATTCCTGGCTGCATTCCTGTCAGGATGCGCCGCCTGCAAATGGATGATATCAATTGTCCGCAAGGGCAAACTCATATGGTTCGGCCTCTATTGTGCCGTAGCCGGATTATTGACACTGCTGTTCCTGTAAGATGAATTTTGAGGAAGGAGTAATACTGGCGTTTGACAAGCCCTACCGCTGGACATCATTCGATGTGGTGGGTAAGATCCGATGGATGATATGCCGCCGCCTGGGGGTTAAGAAACTCAAGGTGGGACATGCCGGAACACTGGACCCTCTGGCCACAGGCGTGCTGATAGTATGCACCGGACGTGCCACCAAACGCATTGAGGAGTTGCAGTCCGGAACAAAGGAGTATTACGCCACGATACGTCTGGGTGCCACGACCCCGTCATTTGACCTGGAGAAACCCATAGACGCCACCTACCCCACTGAACATATAACCCGTGAGATGGTAGAACAGGTGCTGGAGCGTTTCAAGGGCAGGATTGAGCAGGTGCCACCCACATTCTCGGCCTGCAAGGTAGACGGCAAACGCGCCTACAAGATGGCCCGCAAAGGCGATGAGGTGGAACTCAAGCCCAAGACCCTGGTAATAGATGAGATTGAACTCACCGAGTGCAACCTGCCGGACATAACCATCCGCGTGGTTTGCAGCAAGGGAACTTACATAAGGGCGCTGGCACGTGACATCGGCCAGGCACTTGAGAGCGGAGGGCATCTGATAGCCTTGAGACGTACCCGCGTAGGTGAATTCAAGGTTGAGGATTGCCTCAATCCGGAAAAGTTCAGCGAGTGGCTGGACAGTGCAGACATAGAGATGCCTGAGAAAAAAGAAGATTAAGTAATAACATAACAACACTAAAAGGGAATGAAACTATCACAATTCAAATTCAAGCTCCCCGAAGACAGGATAGCACAGTATCCTGTACAACACCGCGACGAGTCAAGACTGATGGTCGTACACAAGAAGTCAGATGAGATTGAACACGTACAGTTCAAGGACATTCTGAACTATTTCGATGAAAAGGACGTTTTTGTCTTTAATGACACCCGTGTTTTCCCCGCCCGCATGTACGGCAACAAGGAGAAAACCGGAGCCTGCATTGAGGTTTTCCTGCTGCGTGAGCTGCGTGAGGAGAACCTGCTTTGGGATGTACAGGTGGATCCCGCCCGTAAGATCCGTATTGGTAACAAGCTCTATTTTGGTGAGGACAACTCAATGGTTGCCGAGGTGATAGACAACACCACCTCACGCGGCCGTGTGCTCCGTTTCCTTTATGACGGCCCGCATGACGAGTTCAAGAAGGCTCTCTATGCCCTGGGTGAGGCTCCTATCCCAACCTACCTTAAGCGCAAGGCCTGCGCATGGTCATTTGACCAGGACGGTAAGATTAACCCTGTACCCATGGACCAGAAGAGCAAGGATGACTACACTGATGAGGAGTGCTTCCAGACCATCTTTGCCGCAAATGAAGGTGCAGTCACCGCTCCTACAGCCGGTCTGCATTTCAGCCGTGAGCTGATGAAACGCATGGAGATCAAGGGTATTGACCGTGCATTCATCACCATGCACTGCGGTCTGGGCAATTTCCGCGAGATTGACGTGGAGGACCTGACCAAGCACAAGATGGAGTCAGAGGAGATGTACGTTACCGAGGAGTGCACCAACATAGTGAACAACGCCAAGCTGGGCGGTCACAAGATATGCGCCATAGGTAACACCGTAAACCGCGCCCTTGAGACAGTGGTCGGAACAGACCATCTGATCAAGCCTTTTGACGGCTGGACCAACAAGTTCATATTCCCGCCCTACACATTCAGCGTTGCTGACAGCATGGTAAGCAACTTCCAGTTGCCCGAGTCAGTCCAGCTCATGCTGACCTGCGCATACGGCGGTTATGAGAAGGTGATGGCAGCATACAACCTGGCCGTTAAGGAGGGTTACAGGTTTGGCTGCTACGGTGATGCAATGCTTATAACAGACTGATACTGATGGCCACACTGTACCTATCACTGGGAACCAATCTGGGTGACAGGCAGTCCAATCTCAAGACTGCCCTCACGCTTATCGGCCGTGAACTGGGTACGGTTAAGGCTGTATCGGGAGTGATGGAGACTGAACCATGGGGATTTGAGAGTGCCAACCTGTTCCTGAACATGGCCGTACAGGTCATTACAGACCAGGAGCCCACACAGGCACTGCTCACCACCCAGGGGATAGAAAGAGAGATGGGACGTACCGCCAAGACCGGCAGTGAGGGTTATAAGGACCGAATCATTGATATTGACCTGCTCATCTATGATGACCTGGTCATGGATACCCCGGCCCTTACCATTCCGCACAAGCTTATGCACAAAAGGCGTTTTGTGCTTGAGCCCCTTGCCGAGATTGCACCGGACCTTATCCATCCCGTTCTGGGCAAATCCATTGTACAATTGCTTGAAACTACAGACTGATATGGCCGATAACTATCTGGAGAAGCATTACGATGACTATCTTAAGCGCAAGGCCGCTTGGGAGAAATCACGCAAACACAGCATAAAGAACAAGCCCTCATCCTCTGTGGAGAGACCTGACGATGAGGCTTTGTAATAATTACTTCCCAAATACGACAGCTATGAAAGAGATGACATTAAGGGAGATACAGATGTTCTCGATGGAGATACTCAAGGTGGTACACCGGTTCTGCGTTGAGAATGACATTAAGTATTCCCTCTCATTCGGGACCTTGATAGGTGCCATACGCCACAAGGGATTCGTTCCATGGGATGATGACCTGGACATCATGATGCTCCGACCTGATTATGACAGATTCTGCCAAACTTTCAAGGCCCAGGGGTTTGAAGTCGTGTCACGTCATACCAGAGAAGACTGTCTGATCTCATTTGCAAGAGTATGTGATACTGAAAGGACTTGCGTTCAGTCAATGGAACCGTGGATAAGGGAACAGGGAAATCTGGGATTATGGATTGACATCTTTCCTGTAGATTCAGTTCCCGATGACTATGAATCATTCCATAAACTCTGGCAGGAACTGAAAGTACCTCATGAAAAGGCCCTCAAACTCAGGAAGAGCCTCAGGCCATTCACTAAGGAGAGACCTTTCAAGTACAACCTGAACACTCTCAAGAAGAAGTTCCTGTCAATTTTCAAGCCCAAACCGGAGTATTATCTTGACCTAAAGGAGAATGTCGTAAAGGGACTGACATTCGGCTCAACCAATCACCTGGCGCAACTGGGTTATATTGGAGAAGAGGCATATGTAGAATCACAGGCTATGAAAGAGTTCATTCTGGTTCCGTTTGAGGATACCCAGTTCTACGTTATCAACGGATATGATGAATTCCTGACAAGCCGTTACGGAGACTACATGCAGTTACCACCCGAGGATCAGAGAGTGCCTCAACAGGATTATATTCATTTCTGCTGGAAAGACCGTTAACAATATCAAACCTGAACCTATGACAGCAGTTGACCAGAAAAGAATAGCAGCCAACACCATCCTACTCTATGTCAGGATGCTCGTTGTCATGGTTGTAGGTCTCTACACGTCCAGAGTCGTCATTAATGCCTTGGGTAAGGAGTATTACGGCCTGTTTGACGCTGTAAGCCAGATTGTACTGCTGGTCTCTTTCCTGACAGGACCCTTGTCCACCGCATGTCAGCGGTATTACTCCTATGATCTGGAACATCAGGATTACGATAGGCTTAAAAGGGTATTCAGCATAAGTCTCACCATTTTTGTCATTCTTACGCTGGCCATTGTTCTGCTTGCAGAGACTGCCGGTTACTGGTACCTTATGCACAATGCCGATGTGAACGGCCATTACTATGCCGCCAAATGGGTATTCCAGTTCAGCATCATTTCATTTGCCCTCTATGTGATGAGAGTTCCCTATCAGGGTATGATCATCGCCAGGGAGAAAATGAAAGTCTTTGCATACCTGAGCCTTTTTGAAGCATTCGCAACCCTGGGTGTAGCAGCCATTCTTATTATGGCTCCTGATGACAAGGATAGCAGGATTATCCTGTATGCCGGGCTGAGAATGACAATCCAGCTTATTACATCACTGTTCCATTGGCTCTATTGCAGACTGTTCTACAAAGAGTGCCGGTTCAAACTGGTCGTTGACAAGGAGCAATTCAAGGAGATGTTCTCATACTCCGGCTGGAACATGATAGGATCATCGGCCGATGTATTCAAGAACATGGGTTTGACCCTGCTTCTGAACGCACATTTCGGTTTGATCATGAGTGCGGCCAGAGCCATTGCCAATAAGGTCCAAATGACCATTACGCAACTGAATTTCAACTTCTTTACGGCTGTAAGGCCCCAGATATACAAATCATATGTGGCAAATGAGATTGATGACATGCATAAGCTGATATGTCAGAGTTCCAAGTTCTCATTCTATCTGCTGTTTGTCGTTGCCCTACCGCTGCTTCTTGAGGCCGAATTCATTCTGCCCCTGTGGCTCAGGGAAGACAATGTGCCGGATGTAGCCTATATATTGACACGCCTCATGATCATAGAGGCGCTGGTAAACAGTCTGACCAGTCCGCTTACTGCCCCGATACAGGCTACCGGAAATATACGCAATTTCCAACTCACCGTTGGTATCACTATGCTGACAATACTGCCTCTGTCATATCTGGCAATCAGATATCTTAATATGCCGGCACAAACGGTATTGTACATATCCATTGCCGTTTCTTTACTGGCACAAGCCCTAAGAGTATGGTTTGTATATAGACAGACGGGGTTAAAACCCGGCATCTTTGTCAGGACATCTGTACTGCCCATCATTGCTGTAACGGCCATTTCATCGGCAATCTCAGTTGCAGCCAGATTTTATCTGTATGACCATTGCATGATGAGCCGGACCATGAGGTCCCTTCTTGTCATAGCAATCAGCATAGCTGTTACATCCATTACCTCTTTCCTTATAGGAATGAACGGTTCCGAGAGACGTAACGGACTTAATATGATCAAGGGATTCTTATCCGGACAGGGTAAGAAACCAAACTAAACGAATGATTATGATAGATCCCGAAATACAGAAAGAGTTAAGACAGAAATACAACCCGGATGGCTCTATGCTCCGTTCCCTGCAGACAAGCCTTATGGAGACCCTCATTGAGTTTGACAAAGTTTGCAAACAGGAGGGTGTAGTCTATTGGCTCGATGCCGGAACCCTTCTGGGTGCCGTAAGACACGGTGGTTTCATTCCTTGGGATGATGACCTTGATGTATGCGTGCTCAAGAAGGACCGCAAAAAACTGAAAGAGGCAATGCAGAAAGGTCTGAAACTGCCTTTCCGCTTTATTGATGCCAACACACAGGAGTACACGGCAAAAAGATGGGCCAGGGTTGTCAATGACAATGTCCTGGTATCACACATATCCGCAGATCCCCTTAAGCCTAAGGAGAAAACCGTTAAAGAGGACAATGCATGGATTGACATAATGTACTTAGTAAACGGAAGGCCTTTCATGAACAGGAACATCGACCGTCTGTTCGGCCCCTGTTTCAGGCGTAAGTACAAATTACTGCAGGATGGCAGGTTCAGACACCTGATTGCCGTTTGTCTTTACCCTTTCACATGGCTGCTTGTACAGTTGGCCACTCTGTTGGGTAAACTGTTCATGCGCAAGCAGTGGATCTTTGATTACGGATTGGGGTATTACTCGCTCAGAGTGACCGATGAGACCTTTCCGTTAGGAGAGATTGAATTTGAGGGACATATGTTCCCGGCACCATGCAAATGTGACGAGTACCTGACCCGACTGTACGGTGACTGGCGCAAAATCCCCAACGTGACAATAACCCATAACGTCGTTAATGTAGAACATAAAGACTCTAAATAAACATATGATGAGTAGAAACATAGCTATTATCCTTGCCGGAGGAGTTGGTTCCAGATCGGGACTGGGCATACCTAAACAGTTCTTCAAGGTGGCCGGAAAGACCGTTATTGAGCATACTGTAAACGTATTTGACAATCACAGACTCATTGACGAGATTGCCATTGTGACCAACTCTCTGTACATGCATGAGATTGAGGAGATGGTTCTCCGCAACAAGTGGAGCAAGGTAAAGAAGATACTGTCGGGCGGACAGGAGAGATATGAATCCAGTCTGGCCGCTATCAACGCCTATTCAAATGAACCTGACTCCGCGCTTATATTTCATGATGCAGTGCGCCCTCTCTTGAGCAACACCATAATAGATGGCATAGTTGAGGCTCTCAAGACCTACAACGCTATAGACGTAGCCGTCCCCGCAACTGACACCATAATTCAGGTTGATAAGAAGGGTGAGGTTATCAAGAGCATTCCTGACCGTAGGTTCCTGCGTCGCGGACAGACCCCACAGGCTTTCCGTCAGAGCATAATCAGCAAGGCTTACGATATAGCTCTCAAGGACCCCAACTTTACATCATCCGATGACTGCGGCACAGTGGTAAGATACCTCCCGGATGAGAAGGTGTATGTAGTGCCCGGCGAGGAGTCAAACATGAAACTGACCTATAAGGAGGATTCATACCTGCTTGACAAACTGTTCCAGCTGCGTTCCACCACGGTTCAGGATGACGCTCAGTTCTCATCACTGAACGGTAAGGTTCTGGCCGTATTCGGAGGTAACTCAGGAATAGGAGCCGAGGTGGTATCAAAGGCTCTGCAGCACGGTGCAAAGACTTACTCGTTTTCACGCAGCACTACAGGAACTGACATAGCTGACAGAGGTGCCGTAGCAGCATGTCTGAAAGATATATTTGACAAGGAGGGTCATATTGACTATGTGGTGAACAGTGCCGCAATTCTCAGGCGCGAGCCTCTGGTAACTATGGATCCCGATGCGCTGAACACCATGATACGTACCAACTACGACGGTATGGTAAACATAGCTATTGAGAGTTTCCCCTACCTGAAGCAGAGCCACGGACAACTGCTGCTCTATACTTCCAGCTCATACACCCGCGGCCGTGCACTGTACAGCATCTATTCATCCACCAAGGCAGCTGTAGTGAACTTTATGCAGGCATTGGCTCAGGAGTGGGAACAGGATGGCATCCGCGTTAACGTGATGAATCCGGAACGCACCAAGACACCTATGCGTGTACGCAATTTCGGCAATGAACCCGAGGGTACGCTACTGGATGCGGCAAGTGTAGCCGATGCATCGTTGAAAACGCTGATATCGGACCTTACAGGCCAGGTGTTTGACGTTCGTATCAAGAAAGACTGAACAGATGAAACTGATTGCATACATAATCTGCTATCTCATCTACCCGTTCTCGTTTCTGTTTCCTCGCAGCAAGCGCAAATATGCTTTTGGCAGTTTCCGCGGGGCATTCAACGACAATGCCCGTTACCTATTCATATATGCATCCCGGCAGACCGATGACAACATCCGTAAGGTCTGGCTCTCCACGAACAGGGATTGCGTAAAGAAGGTGCGCAGCTACGGACTTGAGGCATACTGGGTTCTGGGACCACGCGGAATATGGCATGCACTCACATCAAGATACTGGTTCTTCAACTCCTATACCGCCGATATTATGTTCTGCCTGTCAGGCGGTGCAGTATGCATTAACCTATGGCATGGCGTAGGCTTGAAAAGGACTGAATTCAACACCATATCGGGCCCACTGGCCGACCGCTACAGCAAGAAAAACAAACTGGATGTATTCTGCCATCCGGAATCGTTCCGCCGTCCCGACTGGCTGCTCACATCCACGCCTTTCCAGACATCTATGTTTGCCAAGGCATTCCGCATACCTGAATCACGTTGCCTGGAGTTGGGTTACCCGCGTAACCGTATACTTACCGTAACAGAACAGGAACGCATCAGTTTCATAAAGAAGTATGAACCCCGGCAGACATGGGATATGGTTCAAAGATGCAAAGGTTATGACAAGGTGTTTGTCTATATGCCCACCTGGCGTGACTCACAGCGCAACATATTCACCCAGAGCATGGATATGGATAAGCTGAACGCCATACTGGCAAAAAAGAATCAGCTGCTCATACTCAAGCCCCATGCCAACGTAATCGTTGACGGGATAAAAGAGTTGTCCAACATAATCCTGGCATCGCCGCGTATGGATATCTATCCTGTACTGCCGTATGCTCATGTGCTTATTACTGACTACTCATCCATACTCTATGACTGGCTGCTCATGGAGCACAAGGACGTAATACTGTACCTTTATGATTATGATGAATACGTAAAGGAGCGTGATTTCTACTATCCGTTTGATGAGAATGTGACAGGCAGGAGAGTATATGACTTTGAGTCACTCTGCTCATGCATTGAGTCCGGTAACTATACACTTGACGAAACTGAGCGCAAGCGCATAGTTGACAAGTTCTGGGGAAAGACCGCCGGATATGATTCATCGCGGATGATACTTGACTTTGTAAAAGAGACACAACCAAAATGATATCGGTAATAATATGTACATATAACCGCCAGAAGTACATCTACAACGTACTCAAGAGCCTTGCAGAGGGTACCACGCCTGCAACAGGCTATGAGATCGTGCTTGTGGACAACAACTGTACTGACGATACACGCTCTGAGGTGGAGCGTTTCCAGACGGACTTTCCCGGCATTGAGCTGCGTTATGTGACTGAGACCAATCAGGGCCTGTCACATGCACGTAACCGTGGCATCAGGGAGTCCAAGGGTGATATACTGGTCTATGTGGATGATGACGCCACTGTCAATCCCGGATATCTCAAGGCATATGCGGACTGGTTCCAGGCCCACCCTGAGACCGATGCTGCCGGAGGTCCCATCATACCCCATTATGAGACCGGAGCTGAACCGCGCTGGATGACCTATTTCATTAAGCGTCTGCTTACGGGATATCTCTATTTCGGACGCAAACCGCGTTCATTCCCCGGAAGCAACTATCCCGGAGGAGGCAACGCTGCCTACCGCAGACGTGTGTTTGATGAGGTGGGACTGTACAATATAAACCTGGGGCGTAACGGAAACAACCTGGGCGGTGGTGAGGAGAAGGATATCTTTGACAAGATGAAACGGCATGGAATGCATTTCATATACCTGCCCGATGCCATACTTTATCACAGCATTCCCGGTTACAAACTGGAACAGGACTATTTTGACCGCGTGACAAAGGGAATAGGCAGCAGTGAGAGGGCACGCACCTATTGGGTGGGACAGAAAGCATACAGGAAACGCTTGCTTTCCGAGGCCAACAAATGGGTGGTAACAATCGCTCTGTGGTGTTTTTACCTTATTACTTTCAGGCCACATTGCGGAAACAAACTGGTGCAGTTCCGCCGTAACGTTACCAATGCACTGTTAGGACGATGAAAGGAGAGGGCAAGTTCATATTCCACGTTCTGGCCTTCATGACCATGGCGTTGTGGGGTGTCACTTTTGTGGCAACCAAGACGCTAATAAACCAGGGACTGTCACCGGCACAGATCTTTACCATAAGGTTTGTGATAGCGTACCTGGGGCTGCTTGCGGTCTGCCTTGTCCGTGGAGGACGTGACAAGAGGGCTTTCTCCCAGTCATTCAGACATGAACTGATATTCGTTGTCATGGGTGTTACCGGCGGGTCCCTTTACTTCCTTACCGAGAATACCGCCTTACGTTATACCCAGGCCTGCAACGTCTCTTTCATAGTCTGCATGGCGCCCTTGCTCACGGTGCTGCTCACGCTTTCCATAAAGAGGCTCTTCAAAGGCTCCATTGCCGACGGGCTTGAGGATGTAAAACTAAGGTTTCCGCTCCTGGCCGGCACGGTGCTGGCACTCAGCGGTATGGTGATGGTTACTTTTGGTGACAACGCACTGAGCCTGTCGCCCAAGGGTGATATCCTGGCCTTCCTGGCCGCCCTGTGCTGGGCGCTGTACAGCCAGTTCACGGGGCGTATGACAGACCTTTACGGGACACTTTTTGCAACCCGCAAGGTATTCTTTTACGGACTTGTTACCATAATCCCTGTCCTGTTGCTGACAGATAACTCCAACCTGTCAACGGTACAGTTCCGGAATGTACAGGTATGGGGTAACCTGCTGTTCCTTTCAACAATAGCATCGCTGTTCTGCTTTGTGCTGTGGAACAGGATACTGGTGGTAATAGGAAATGTCACAGCTACAAATTACGTATATTTGAACCCGGTATTCACTCTCATAGGCGCCGTGATAATACTTGATGAGAGCATGACGGTCTTATCGGCCACAGGATCGGCCATGATACTGGGGGGTGTGATCCTGGCCGGTGCAAAGAGATTTATAAGGACTAAGTAATACATGTTATGAATATGAAATCTGTTTTTAAAGTTATGATGATGACAGGAGTGCTGGCCATTACAGCCGGCTGTGGACAGAAAAAGAGTGATTTCAAGTATCTGATTGACCAGTTCGCTGACCTTAAGGTCATGCGTTACCAGATTCCCGGATGGGATGAACTGACACTGCAGCAGAAAGAGTATGCATACCATCTCTCGGAGGCTGCCAAGTGGGGCCGCGATATCCATTGGGACCAGAACTGCAAATGGAACCTGCCTATACGCCATGTGGTAGAGAACATCCTGGAGAACTATAAGGGTGACCGCACCTGCCAGGAGTTCGACCAGTTTACGGTATATGCAAAGCGTCTCTTCTTTGCCAACGGCATTCACCACCACTATGCCGAGGACAAGTTCTTCCCCGAGTGTTCACAGGACTATTTCAAGTCTCTGATGGAATCTGTGGGCGACGGTAGCAAGTGCGAAGAGCTGATTGACATTATCTACAACCCCGATATTCTGCAGCAGCGCCGTTCTACATCAACTGACGGTGACATAGTCGTGCTCTCTGCCGGAAACTTCTATGAGGGAGTTACCCGTGCCGAGGTTGAAGCATACTATGAGTCCATCCAGGATAAGACCGATGAGACTCCCATCGCATACGGTCTGAACACAAAGGTGACAAAGGATAAGGACGGCAACATAGTTGAGATTCCATGGAAGATTGACGGCATGTACGGTCCGGCCATCGCCAAGATATGTGAGGAGCTCAAGCTGGCTGCCGCATGCGCTGAGAACGATATCCAGAAACGTGCCCTGGCACTGCTCATAAAATACTATGAGACCGGTGACCTTGAGGTTTGGGATGAGTTCAACATAGAGTGGGTAAAGGACACCATAGGAACCGTTGATTTCATAAACGGATTCATTGAGGACTACAATGACCCGCTGGGCCGCAAGGGTGCCTGGGAAGGTTATGTGAACATAAAGGACCACAAGGCATCGGAGCGCTCAAACATCCTGAGTGCAAACGCACAGTGGTTTGAGGACAACTCACCCGTTGATTCACGATTCAAGAAAGCCAAGTGCAAGGGTATATCGGCAAAGGTCATCAATGCCGTTTGTCTGGCTGGTGACTGCTACCCCTCTACCCCCATCGGCATAAACCTGCCCAACGCTGACTGGATACGCAAGCAGTACGGCAGCAAGTCAGTGACCATTGCCAACATAACCCACGCGTATGACTACGCAGCTCAGGAGTCTCCCACCAGCATGCTGGATGAGTTTGCATGGGACGATGCCGAGAAGTCAATGTATCGTGAGTGGGGCTCATGGGCCGATGAGATCCACACAGACCTGCACGAGTGTCTGGGTCACGGATCAGGCCAGCTGCTGCCCGGTGTCTCAAGCACAGCCATGGGTGAGTATGCATCGGCCCTGGAGGAGGCTCGTGCCGACCTGTTCGGACTCTACTTCACTGCCGATCCCAAGATGGTTGAGCTGGGCATCATGCCCAACAAGGATGCCTACAAGGCAGAGTATTCAAGCTATATCCGCAACGGTATCATGACTCAGTTCACACGCGTGGAGTTGGGACGTCCCAATACCGAGGCCCACATGCAGAACCGCAAGCTCATTGCCGAGTGGTGCTATGAGAAGGGTCTTAAGGACAACGTGATTGAGAAGAAGATCCGTGACGGTAAGACCTACTTTGTAGTGAATGACTTTGAAAAGCTGCGCGGCCTGTTCGGTGAACTGCTGGCCGAGATACAGCGCATCAAGTCAGAGGGAGACTATGAGGCAGGCAAATACCTGATTGAGACCTACGCCGTAAACATTGACCCCGCCCTGCACAAGGAGGTAAAGGAGCGTTATGAAGCCCTGAACCTGAAACCTTACGGCGGATTCATCAACCCCGACATCGTTCCGGTTGAGAAGGGTGGCAAGATTGTTGATTACCAGGTAGTCTATAACGACGATTACCTGAAGCAGCAGCTTGACTACGGCCGCAATTACAGTGCACTCTAAAAATAAAGGGGCGGTTCTTCCGCCCCTTTTCTTTACCCCCCCCCTGACCTTAGGGAGTCAGAATACAGGTAGAGCCTTTTCTCTCCCTAAGGTGAGCCTGAAATACACTTTTCCCCGGGCCACCCCCTGACCTTAGGGAGTCAGAATACAGGTAGAACCATTTCTCTCCCTAAGGTAAGCCGCGTAAAAAAACATCTAAAAGTTTTGCGGTTGAATTTAATTTTTTTAGATTTGTCGCGAATGGATTTCAAATTCCGTAGAAATGAGACAGTTAACCAAGAAAGAAAAGGAGATAATGGAGTTCTTCTGGGACAGGGGGCCCATGTTCGTAAGGGAACTGCAGAGCTGCTATGACAAGCAACCCAATTTCAGTACACTCTCCACTCAGGTTCATACGCTGCAGGTTGACGGATTCCTGGACCGCGAGGCATTTGGCAGCAACTACCGCTACTTTCCGGTTGTAAGCGCACGTGAATACTGCAATAGCGGCATACACGGTCTTATTGACGAGTATCTGGACAGCCAGTACTCAAGTGTCGTCATGGGGTTTGTCAAGAATGAAAAACTCTCTGTTGATGACCTAAAACGCATTATTGACAAGATAGAGAAAGGCCAATGAACGCGTTCCTTATATATATGCTCAAGGTGGCCGTCCTGTCGGCTCTCTTTATAGCCCTTTACCACCTGCTATTAAGCCGGGAGACATTCCACCATACAAACAGGGTGATACTGGTTTCATCGCTGGTACTATCATACATCCTGCCCTTTGCGGTCATTACGGTACATAGGGAGGGGGCACCCACAAGGATGGTGGAAATCACTACCGGAAATAGGGTTGAAGAGCCCACACCTGAACCTTCTCAACCCGTCATAATAAGCGGCAGCGTCTATTCATCGGCCCCTCGGGAGGAGACCGTTCAACCTGTACAGACTCAGAACCTGAGTCAGGTGATAGAGGTTAGCACAAAGCCGGATACACCCATGCCAGTTGTCAAACAACGCAAGCCTATTCAGATTGACTGGTGGAAAGTGCTGGCCGGGGTATATCTGATCGGACTGCTGGCTGTCCTGATATATAGGATTCTATGCACTATCAAGGTGGTAAGAATCATTAGGAAGGCCGATGTGGTTGAAAAGAACCCTGATTTCACGCTTGTAAGGACCCGGCAGTCAACACATCCTTTCAGCTGGATGAGATATATCGTGCTGCCGTGTGAGGGTAAGGCTGCCGGACAGACTCCTGTCCTGGAGCACGAGAAGGCACATCTGGCACACCACCACTCTCTTGAACTGCTATGGACTGACCTTCTGTCGGCACTGCAGTGGTTCAACCCGGCCCTGCTGCTGTTCCGCCGTGATCTCTACTCCATTCATGAGTTCCAGGCCGATGCCGATGTCCTGAGTAAAGGCTATGACCGCAAGCAATACCAGTATCTGATGCTGGACTGCGCAACGGACAAGAGTGAACTCAGGGCTGTAAATACATTCAGAAAAAGTACTTTAGAAGGAAGAATTGATATGATTAACCGTAAAAGATCAACAGGAAAGAGCATCCTGAAGTTTGCCTACATTCCAGTTTTATTACTACTCTCCTTAGGTGCGTTTGCAGAGACTGTTTATGACAAAGGTCTTGATGAGACCATTGAAGTTGGCAACTATGTCCGTATTGACGGGCTCTGGTATAAGTTTAAGGGTGATGAGGCCCGTGTGGTAAGCCGCAAGACAGATCATGCCTATCCTGCCGATATTGTCATTCCGGATACCGTTATATATAAGGATGTAAAGTATCCGGTCACATCATTCAGTGGACCGGCTTTCCAGGATGCTGCCGAGATTGAATCCGTTACAATACCTTCAACCATTAAGGAAATAGAGAGCAGTGCTTTCTGGAGATGTACCGGTCTTAAAAAGGTTGTGATTCCCCCATCGGTAACAACAATTCAGAATGGCGCATTCTCTGAATGCACAGGCCTTGGGGAGGTGATAATTCCTAAGACTGTAACAACTATAGGCGTCTCTGCCTTTTCAAATTGCTCCGGCTTAAAATCACTTTACATACCTGAATCTGTCAGAAAAATAGGACAAATTGCATTTAACGGATGCGGCTTTTCCAATATTACCGTTGACCCTGCCAACCCTGTTTATGACAGCCGTGAAAACTGCAACGCCATAATAGAGACTGAAACAAACACCATGCTGGTTGCCAGCAGTTCAACTGTGATTCCTTCCTCAGTCACAGAATTGGATGACTATGTTTTCAGCAGAGTAAAGGGACTGGAACATCTTGAAATTCCTGGGAACGTCAGGAAAATAGGTTGGCATTGCTTCAGTGAATCGGGAATTAAAAGCATCAGGATAAACAGTAATCTGGTATATTCAATGGAAACTTTCAACAACAGTACTTCATTGGAGGAAGTTGAATATGGCCCTGATGCTACAGAGATAAAGATTCCTCAGGATTGTCCCAATCTGAAGAGGCTTTTCATTCCGGCAACAGTAACCAAGATAGATTTCGGAGCCCTGAACAGGCACCCTAATATTGAAACCCTAATTGTAGAAGAGGGAAATCCTTTCTATGACAGCAGGGATAACTGCAATGCTATAATCGAATCAGAAACAGATGACCTGGTGTTCGGATGTAAAAACACGGTCATTCCGGGGTCGGTAAAGAAGATTTTAAATAATGCCTTCCTGGGTTGTTCCTTTACCGTTTTCCGTATACCGGCATCTGTAGTTGATATATATCCCGTTGAGTACGCTCTTCCCGATAAGAACACAACCGGTTCAATAGTTGTTGATCCTGCAAATCCGGTTTATGACAGCCGTGAGGGTTGCAATGCAATAATAAAGACTGCAACTAACACTTTGCTTTACGGTTGCAGCAATGCTTTCATTCCTAAGTCAGTGACAGCCATTGACACTTATGCATTCGAGGGAATCCGGAACCTTAAGGAGATATCAATTCCGGATGGTGTGGTAAAGATGGGACACTCTGCTTTCCGCGACTGCAAGAATCTGGAAAAGGTCCATTTCGGAGCCGGAATAACAGAAATTCAGCCATCCCAGTTCCTTGACAGCCATAAACTCTCTGAAATTACAGTGAGCCCTGCCAACAGGAAATATGACAGCAGGAACAACTGCAATGCCGTAATAGAAACAGCTACCGGTATTCTGGTTATAGGCGGCAACAAGTCAACTGTACCTGATGGGGTGACAACCATAGGACGTGAAGCCTTCCGTTTCCGCGATGAACTGAAATCCCTTACTCTACCGCCGTCAGTCAAGACTATTGAGGATATGGCTTTTGAAAGTTGTAAGAAATTTGAAAGCATCAATCTTGAATATGTGACCCAGAAAGGCAGATCAGCCTTCAACGCCACGCCCTATGAATCCGGACAGAAGATTGATGATTATGACGGATACCTGTCATTCAATCTGAGCGGAAGTGAAGCAGTAATCACAAGTGCATCCCAAAATGCTCCCTCAAAAGTGGTTATACCTGAAACCATCATGAATGAAGGGAAAGAATACAGTGTTGTAGAGATTGATGAGGAGGCTTTCAACGGCATTACAGGAATAGAATCCTTATCCGTTCCGGGATCTGTGAGAAGAATAGGTTCACGTTCCTTCATGGATTGTTCAAACCTGAAAGAGGTAAGCCTCAAAAACGGACTTACCAGTATTGGAGACAAAGCCTTTGCCAATTGCCGCAAGCTTGAAAAGATCAAACTGCCTTCAACCCTGGAGTCAATTGGACGGTTTGCCTTTACCAGGACAGCCATCAAGACTCTGGCTATTCCCGCATCAGTCAATGAAATAGGTAATAATATTGCATTGGACTGCAAGAACCTGAAATCCATCTCAGTAGATTCCAGAAACAGTGTTTATGACAGCCGCAGGAAATGCAATGCCATAATCCGGACCGATGGCAATATCCTTCTGCAGGGATGCAACAGCACCAGGATTCCAGATGGGATAGAAATCATAGCACCATACGCGTTGGCGGGAATGCCCGATTTCAAGGCATCGGACATACCGTCATCTGTGCGGCTGATCCTTAAGATGGCATTCTCTTTCTGCACATCCATTGAGAAAATAAACATTCCGGCATCAGTTGTCTATCTGGACGGTAATCCATTCTTTGGGTGCAGTTCCGTCAAGAGCATAACGGTTCAGGATGGCAATCCCACCTATTTCAGCCCGGCAGGAAGCAATGCCGTAATCTCAAATGGCAACAGCGTCAAGGAAAGTATGGATGAGACTGTATTCAGTCTGCGTGAAGGCTATGACTTTGACTTCTTTGAAACTAATTGGAGATTTAATGTCAGAACGGGAAGACTGGTTCTGGGTTGCCGCAACACTGAAATACCGGAGGCTGCTACATCCATAGGCGCTGATGCGTTTGCTTACTGCAAGGGATTGGAAAAGATAAGCATTCCTGAAAGAGTTTTCGCAATTGAAGGGAACGCCTTCATTTATTGCGCTGATTTGAAGGAAATTGTCATTCCTGCATCAGTAAGATTATTGGAAAAATCCAATTACTGTCCTAACCTGGAAAGGATTGTTATAGAAGAAGGAAATGAGGCTTATGACAGCCGTGGTAACTGCAATGCCATTATCAGTATAGGCAATGATGAACTTATATGGGGATGCAGAAACACCGTTATTCCTGAAACTGTAAAGGGTATAGGCAATGGTGCTTTCAGTCATGTTCCTGGGCTGAAGACAATCGTCATTCCGGAGTCTGTCACTTATATTGAAGCTGCCGCATTCCAGGATTGCAGAGACCTGGAGGCAATAAACATCCCGGCTTCTGTCATCTATCTGGCAGGACAGCATTTTGATTCTCCTGGCTATGAATCCTCAAAGAATCCCTTTGAGAACTGTCCAAAACTTAAGAGCATTACAGTTGACAGCGGCAATCTGTATTGGGACAGCCGCAATAACTGCAATGGCATAATAGAGACATCGGCCCGTAAACTGGCAGTTGCCTGCTCAGAGACTGTTGTACCTGAAATTGTTAAAGACAGATACTATTCAGCTTACGGGACAACAAAAGAATTCCGTGAAAGGGATTATCTCGATGTGGGTTCCGTATTCTTTGACGGTTGGATAGTTGAGGATGGCCTTTTTGAGGTTGGGGAATTTGATGATTGAATCACAAGACAGTGCCAAAAAGAAACGTTCTCTTTGGCACTGTTTTCAATTTATTTGTACCTTTGCAGCGGACAATGTGGAAAGATTTGAGGACCGTAAGGTTCCTGACAGCTTGCAACCACACAAAAAAATGCTAAAAGTCACACTTACTGACAGCATATAATTTGAATTGCAGCCCCATTGTCCCAAAAGACAGTGGGGCTATATTTTTATACATAATATGTCATACTATTTCACATCCGAATCGGTGTCCGAAGGACACCCAGACAAGGTAGCGGACCAGATATCCGATGCCGTCGTAGACGAACTGTTGGCTTTTGACCCCGAGTCAAAGGTAGCATGTGAGACCCTTGTTACCACCGGTCAGGTGGTGCTTGCAGGTGAGGTAAAATCCAAGGCCTATATTGACCTTCAGGAGACAGCCCGCCGAGTAATTAACCGTATCGGCTATACCCGCTCCGAGTACAAGTTTGACGGAGACTCCTGCGGAGTCCTGAGCGCAATACATGAGCAGAGCGCCGATATAAACCGCGGCGTTGAGCGCGAAGATCCCGAGAACCAGGGCGCCGGCGACCAGGGCATGATGTTCGGTTACGCCACAAACGAGACCGATGAATACTTGCCCGTATCCCTTGCCCTGTCACACCGCATACTGCGTGTGCTGGCCGACATACGCCGTGAGGGCAAGGTCATGACCTATCTGCGTCCCGACTCCAAGAGTCAGGTGACCGTTGAGTATGACGATAACGGCAAACCCGTACGCATCGATACCATCGTGGTTTCTACCCAGCATGATGAGTTCATAGCACCTGAGAACGCCACAGTCCAGGCTCAGCTTGAGGCTGACAGCAGGATGCTCGCTCAGATTGAGGCCGATGTAAAGAACATACTCATACCGCGCGTCATCAGCACAATCACATCGGACAAGGTAAAGGCGCTGTTCAATGACAGCATCAAATATTTTGTGAATCCTACCGGCAAGTTCGTGATTGGCGGACCCCACGGTGACACCGGTCTTACCGGACGTAAGATCATTGTCGATACCTACGGAGGTAAGGGAGCCCACGGCGGCGGTGCATTCAGCGGCAAGGACCCCAGCAAGGTGGACCGCTCGGCAGCTTACGCAACACGTCATATAGCAAAGAACCTGGTTGCTGCAGGTGTGGCCGATGAGGTGCTGGTTCAGGTTTCATACGCCATTGGCGTGGCCAAGCCCATCAACATCTTTGTAAACACCTACGGAACAAGTCACGTAAAACAGTCTGACGCCAAGATTGCCAACATTGTAGGCAGCCTGTTTGATATGCGCCCCAAGGCCATTGAGAACCGTCTGAAACTGCGTAACCCCATATACAGTGAGACCGCAGCCTACGGTCACATGGGCCGTGAGCCGCAGATTGTGACCAAGGTGTTCAAGTCACACTATCAGCCCGCCAAGACAATGGAGGTGGAGCTGTTCACATGGGAAAAACTGGATTATGTGGATAAGATCAAGGCTGCATTTGACCTTGATTGAGCGAACGGTATTTGTTAAAAATCTCCAAAACATGACCGGCAAGAATTAACTCTTGCCGGTTTTTTTGATATTACCGGTACACGCAAACAACATTAAGTCTCGATATAACTTATAAAAAGGACCCGGAGGAATCCGGTTAAGTGATTTAGTTGGAAGAATTATTCTTGGAGAAAGGTTGGCCGTGAGGTCAGCCTTTCTTCGCGTTTTATGTCACTTTACCCAGGCCTCACTGTGGGCTTTAGTCTTGGAGGGATTGTAGTACTCGGCCTTTACATCGGGAATATCAACATAATAGGTACGATGTGACTTGTTGTTGAGCTTGGATTCACGCAACCAGAGGTTGGCACGTTTAAGGTCGGCATAGGTAATCCCGTTCTTCTCGGCAAATGCAACCAGGTCATCGACCGGATCTGTGACCTTTATCTGTTTCTTGATTGGGATATAGGGGTACAGGTCCTCACGCTTAAAGCTGAACCCGAACTTGGAGGGGTCCTCAAACATCATCTTGACGGCAAGCAGACGGAACATGTATCGGGAAGTCTCGTCAACAAGCCACATGTCAAGTGCGTCTTTCTGATGCTGCATCTCGATGCGGCGGTCCATTCCTTGCTGGCCTCCGTTATAACTGGCAGCCACGGTCATCCAGTTGCCGTATTTGCTGTATGCCTCCTTGAGGAATCGGCATGCAGCCTCAGTTGCCTTATAGGTGTTGTAACGCTCATCAATGTTTGAGTTCACCTCAAGACCGTATTCACGTCCCGTACTCTGGGTGAACTGCCACAACCCCGCTGCTCCGGCACCGGACTGGGCCTGCGGATCCAGGTTGCTCTCAATCACCATCAGGTATTTAAGATCATCGGGAATACCCATACGCTCCAGGATAGGTTCAATCTGAGGGAAATACTTGTTGGCCCTCTTGATCATGAGAGTAGACATGTTATGAGAGTAGGTGAAGGCTATCAGTTCCCTGTCCATACGCTCCCTAAGGTCTGCACGGTCCAGTTTTATCGTCTGCCCGGCAAACTCCACACTCTCCGGAACAGGTATCACGCTGTTCACTGACTGGGATGACGCAGCGGCAATAAAGCCCTGCACAAAAAGAACTGTAGCCGCAAAAAGGGTCCTGATTCTCATAATAATGTCTGATAATTAATTGACGCGCAAATTTACCCCTTTTTTGACAACAAAAGGTGCACAGTCTGTATTTGTTCTCCTGGCATGACTATAATATGACGTAAAAGACTGTATTCCGGTTTTTTGTATTAATTTTGTCCATATTAAAGTTTACTAACCATCTTCCAATATGAGACTGACTAAATCATTGTGTCTTATTCCAATCAGCTGTATCCTGTTTACAGCATGTAACGGATCATTTGTAACAAACCCTGCCTTAGACGGCAACAATATCTCATTCCAGACCCCGCAAGGCAAACTCATCCTGACTACACTGGAGTCAAATGCGTTCAGGGTGCAGTGCATACCTGACGGTCTGGAGTTACCGGAACTTGAGGAACTGGTCTTTACAACCCAATCGGATAAAGACTACTCCCTCTCTTTCAGCCAGACCGGAAAGAATATCATTGTTTCCACCCGTGACCATGCACTTGAGGCTCATATCAATGCCCGTACAGGTGTGATAACATTCACTGACGCACAGGGCAATACCATACTGAAAGAATCTGCAGGCTCCCGTTCAATCACTTCTGGCAAGACCGGATCACTGAATTCCCTTGCTGTAAGCCAGTCATTCGTTACCGGACCCGATGAGTTCCTGTTCGGCACCGGACAGTTCCAGGACGGCTACCTGAACATACGCGGACTGACCCGCCGCCTGACACAGGTCAACACACAGATATCCATACCCATGATAATATCAAACAAGGGCTACGGAATACTGTGGAACAACTATGGCCTTACTGAATACAACCCGTCAGAGACCGTTATCGAGCTCCAGCAGGGAGGTTCTGACGGGACATCGGTAACCGTGAACGCCACGGGAACGGCCGGTAACGTACGTGAGCGCCGATTCTTCAATGACTTTAACGGGGAGTTCCAGGTGGATGCCGACGGTGATTACTCCATACTGCTGGATGTAGGCCAGGAGATGGCCCGCAAGCATCTGCTTGTCATTGACGGCGACACCATAATCAACGCCAGCAATACCTGGCTGCCGCCTACTTCATCGGCCATAACCCATCTTACCAAGGGTACACATAAGGTATTTGTAAGCGGATCACGCGGTGACAAGCCCACCATGGGCATACGCAGAGTGACCGATGTGACCACATTCAGCTCACCTGTAGCTGTGGCACTTGACTACACCGTATTTGCCGGTACGCCCGATGAGATTATCGGCACATACCGCGACCTTACCGGAAAGGTACCGCAGATGCCTGACTGGGCGTTCGGTTACATCCACTGCCGTGAGCGTTATGACTCACAGAAAGAACTGCTTGAGAATGCCCGTCGCCTGGTTAAGGAGGATTACCGCACCAGCGTGATAGTACAGGACTGGCAGTGGTGGGGCAAATACGGCTGGAACGCCATGAAGTTTGATGAGGACAAGTACCCCGACCCCAAGGCCATGACCGATGAGCTGCACCGTATGGATATGAAACTGATGCTCTCCGTCTGGTCCAAGATAGACAAGAACAGTGATGTGGGCCGTGAGATGAACGCCGCAGGCTATTACATTGACGGCACAGACTGGATAGATTTCTTCAACCCCAAGGCTGCCGATGCCTATTGGAAGAATTTCAGTGAGAAGCTGCTGCCCACCGGCATTGACGCATGGTGGCAGGATGCAACTGAACCGGAGAACGATGACCTGAAGGGCCGAATGGTGGCCGGCGGCACGATCCCCGGTGAGTTCTATCGCAACGCCTACCCCAACATGGTGAACCATACCGTCTATAACGGACTTAAGAAAGACCAGCCCGACCGTGACCCCATGATCCTTACCCGCAGCGGATTCATCGGCATACAGCGTTACGGTGCCATCAACTGGTCAGGTGATGTGGGCAATGACTGGGAGACACTGCGCCGCCAGATTGCAGGAGGCCTGAGCCTGATGGCTACCGGCCAGCCCTGGTGGACATATGATGCAGGCGGTTTCTTCCGTCCGGGTAACCAGTATAACGATCCGGAGTATCAGGAGCGGATGATGCGCTGGATCCAGGTAGCCGTATATCTGCCTTTCATGCGCGTTCACGGCTACATGAGCCGCACAGAGCCCTGGAACTACTCTGAGGAGACCCAGCAGAATTTCCGCAAGCAGATAAACCTGCGTTACAAGCTCCAGCCTTATATCCTGGAGTGCGCCCGTAGGGTGAGTGAAGAGAACTACACCATGATGCGTCCGCTGGTATTTGACTACCCTGATGATACAGAGGCTCTTAAGCAGCAGACAGAATTCATGTTCGGTCCGGCACTGCTGGTATGCCCGGTAACTGAGCCCGGCATAAAGACCATGCGCGTATATCTGCCCGACAGCGAGCAGGAATGGGTTTCATTCAATGCCTTGGTGAATGCATCGGAGAAAGGCATAATGATCAAACCCTATGTCTATAAGGGAGGTACTTACGTTGATGTTGAAGTATCAAAGGACTGCATACCCGTATTTGAAAAAGCTGATCACATTATAGATTTGAAATAATATGAAAAGATTACTGACCATTTGCCTTGCGCTGGCAGGTATAGCAGGCGTCTGCAACGCACAGGAACCTGACAACTGGACTACTCAGGTTACATTCTACACCCCTTCAATAGTTCGTATCTACAAGACCGGACCTGACAATCCCGACAAAAAGCAGAGCCTCTCAGTTACAATGGAGCCTGAGCAGGTAAAGAGTACCGTCACCGTCCAGAAAGGAGACATTATCTACAAGAGTTCTGCACTGACAGTAAAGGTCTCTGAAAATGACGTAACCTTTATGGACAAGAAAGGCAACGTATTGCTGGCTGAGAACGGTTACGGTCACGGCAATGTGGCCATGACCCGCCCCAATTATGCCGATATAGCGGTTGACCAGGGATTCAACCTGGATGCCGATGAGCCCCTGTACGGACTTGGAATACTCCAGGACGGCAAGATGGCCAAGAGCGGCACCTACCGCCGTATGATACAGGGTAACACCGATGACTACTGCAATATCATCCAGTCCATAAAAGGCTACGGCCTGTTCTGGGACAATTACTCTCCCACTACACTGGGTATAGAGGAGGGCAAGTTCTACTTCACATCCGAGAACGCCGGATCCATAGACTACTACTTCATTTACGGAGGCAATGCCGACGGTGTGATTGCAGGTATACGCCAGCTCACCGGAACCGTGCCGATGCTACCGCTGTGGAGCTTTGGTTTCATGCAGAGCCGTGAGCGTTACAAGACATCACGTGAGCTGACCGATGTACTGGACCGTTACCGTAAGGACGGTGTGCCCATTGACGTCATGATCCAGGACTGGCAGTACTGGGGTGACAACTACCTGTGGAACGCCATGGAGTTCAACAACCCCGATTTCAGCAATCCTGAGCGCTGGATCAAGCATATCCATGACCAGAACGCAAAACTGATGATTTCTATCTGGTCATCGTTCGGTCCCATGACCAAACCCTACCGTGAGCTGCAGCCCAAGGGCATGCTGCTGGATTTCCAGACCTGGCCGCAGAGCGGACTGTCCGAATGGCCACCCAGAATGGACTACCCGTCGGGGGTTCGCCCATATGACCCTTTCAGCAAAGAGGCCCGTGATATATACTGGAACCATCTGACCCGTCTTTATGACCTGAATATTGACGGATGGTGGATGGATTCAACAGAGCCGGACCATCTGGACTTCAAAGAGGAGGACCTGGACCTGCCCACTGCAATGGGACCGTTCCGCCGCGTACGCAATGCATTCCCCCTGATGGCAGTAGGCGGAGTTTATGACAACCAGCGTGCCATGCCCGACGGCAGTGACAAGCGTGTCCTCATTCTGACCCGTTCAGTATTTGCCGGACAGCAGCGTTACGGCTCCAACACATGGTCGGGCGATGTCCAGTCCAACTGGAACAGCCTCCGCAACCAGGTAACCGCAGGCCTGAATTTTGCACTTACCGGCAACCCCAACTTCAACAGTGACCTGGGCGGTTTCTTTGCCAACAGCTACAACGAGCGCTCTCAGGACGGCAGCGCTACAAAGAACCCTCTCTATCAGGAGCTCTACGTACGCTGGATGCAGTACGGTGTGTTCTGCCCGATGATGCGCAGCCATGGCACCGAGGTTCCGCGTGAACTCTACTACTACGGTGAGTCAGGTGAGCCAGTATATGATGCTCTGCTGGGTGCAGTAAAGATGCGTTACAGCCTGCTCCCCTACATCTACTCCCTGGCTCATGACGTAAATGCCAACAACGGCACTTACCAGCGCGCCCTCATGATGGATTTCAAAGCTGACAGGAACGTATGGAACATAGGCAACGAGTTCATGTTCGGACGCTCACTGCTGGTTGCTCCCGTTCTGGAGGCCAAGTATACACCTGAGAGAGCCATGAGCAAGAGCCGCGCACAGATTGGTGACGTAGACTTTACCGCTGCCAAGACCACTAAGGTATATCTGCCGGCCGGTGCCAACTGGTATGACTATGAAACCGACAAGATGTACGAGGGCGGAAAGGAGATAGAGCGTGAGGTCAATATCAAGAGCATCCCGCTCTATGTCAAGGCCGGCACCATACTGCCCATCGGCCCCGATGTCCAGTACTCTACTGAGAAACCCTGGGATGACCTGGAGATTCTGGTATATGCCGGTGCTGACGGCAAGTTCACACTGTATGAGGATGAGTTTGACAACTACAACTATGAGAAAGGAGCCTACTCAACCATAGTTTTCAGCTACAACAACAAGACCCGCCAGCTTACCGTAAATGCCCGCAAGGGAACATACGACGGTATGATTAAGAACCGCAAGTTCCGGGTCGTACTCATCAAGGACGGCAGCCGCAGTGATGCCAAGACCGTAAACTATTCAGGTAAGAGAGTCAAGATAAGCCTGTAAAATAAAATAAAGGGGTACGCAGTTTGAGTGTGCCCCTTTATTTTGTACCTTTGCCACCCGAAACATCATCCATAGATGACAGAATTTGAAATGATAGCCAAGACCTTCCAGGGGCTGGAAGAGATTCTTGCAAAAGAACTTATTGATCTGGGAGCCAATGGGGTGGCCATTGGTAACCGAATGGTATCCTTCAAGGGCGACAAGGCCCTTATGTACAAGGCCAACTTTCATCTGCGTACCGCAATCCGTATCCTTAAACCATTCCTTCACTTCAAGGCCGACAGTGCCGATGATGTCTATGAGATCTGCCGTAAGGTGGATTGGGAGAAGTATATGGACCTGACTGACAGCTTTGCTGTTGACTCTGTGGTTTACAGCGAGGATTTCCGTCACTCAAAGTTTGTGGCTTACCGCGTTAAGGATGCCATTGCCGACTATTTCCGTGACAAATACGGCAAACGCCCCAACGTGAGCGTATCAAACCCTGACCTCACGTTCCACATTCACATTTCACATGATGACTGCTCGCTGTCACTTGACAGCTCGGGCGAGTCACTGCACAAGCGCGGTTACCGCCAGGAGGCCATGGAGGCCCCGCTCAACGAGGTGCTGGCTGCAGGTATGATTCTCATGTCCGGCTGGGACGGCAAGAGTGATTTCGTGGACCCCATGTGCGGATCAGGCACAATTCCCATCGAGGCCGCACTTATAGCCAGGAACATGGCACCCGGTCTGTTCCGCAGCCATTTTGCATTTGAGAAATGGAAGGATTTTGACCGCGACCTGTTTGAGGAGATTTATAACGATGACTCTGCCGAGCGCGAGTTTGAGTTCAGCATAAAGGGCTTTGACAAGGATGCCAAAGCCATACTTACCGCCAAGCGTAACGCCAAGGCTGCAGGCCTGCTGGATACCATCCAGTTTGAGCAGCGTGACTTCAAGGACTTTGAGCCCGTAAAGCAGCGCACCGTTATCATCACCAACCCGCCCTACGGCGAGCGTCTGACCGATGACAACCTGCTGGGTCTCTACGAGATGATAGGAGAGCGTCTCAAACACGCACTTATAGGAGGTGAGGCCTGGATCATAAGTTACCATTACGAGTGCTTTGACAAGATAGGACTCAAGCCGTCGGCCAAGATTCCTCTCTTTAACGGTGCACTGCCCTGCGAGCTGCGCAAATATGAGATATTTGACGGACGTTACAATGACTTCCGTGGAGGCGAAGGCACTCTTAAGAAGGACGACCTGCCTACCCGTCGCAGCAGTACCCTTCGTCATAAGGCACGTCTGGCTGAGAAACAGGAGGCTCGTGATCATGAGGATGCACAGAATACTGAGATCCGTCGTGAGCGCCCCTCACGTAAACCGACTGACCGCAAGCCTTCAGACCGCAAGCCTTTCCGCAAGAGTGAGGACAAGCCGTTCCGTAAGGTATCGGACAAACCATTCCGTAAGTCTTCATCAGAGGGAAAACCCTTCCGTAAGAGTGAGGGAGACAAGCCTTTCCGCAAGAGCGGTGACAAACCGTTCCGTAAGTCTTCATCAGAAGGGAAACCTTTCCGTAAGACAGAGGGCAAACCGTTCCGTAAGGAGGGTGCCCGCCCCGCAGCAAAGAGATCATTCAAACCCGGAAACAAAAAACAATAAGATATGAAAATTCTGTTACTTGGAAGCGGAGGCCGTGAGCATGCTCTGGCCTGGAAGATTGCCCAAAGCCCACAGCTTGACAAGCTTTACATCGCACCGGGCAACGCCGGTACCGCAAACGTAGGTGAGAACGTAGCCATCAAGGCCAACGATTTTGACGCCATCAAGGCTTTTGTACTGGACAAGAAGATTGACATGGTTGTTGTAGGTCCCGAGGATCCGCTGGTAAACGGTATCTATGACTATTTTAAGGCAGACAACGCTTTAGTAAACATTCCCGTAATAGGTCCGTCCAAGGCTGCAGCCCAGTTGGAGGGCAGCAAGGACTTTGCCAAGCGTTTCATGCAGCGTCACGCCATCCCCACCGCAGCATATCAGACATTCACCGGTGAGAATCTTGAGGAGGGACTCAAGTTCCTGGAGACCCTCAAGGCTCCTTACGTACTTAAGGCCGATGGCCTGTGCGCCGGTAAGGGTGTACTTATCCTGCCCACTCTTGAAGAGGCCAAGAAGGAACTGGGGGAGATGCTGGGCGGTATGTTCGGTAACGCATCATCCCGCGTGGTGATTGAGGAGTTCATGAGCGGCATAGAGTGCTCCGTATTTGTACTTACTGACGGCAAGAACTACAAGATCCTGCCCGAGGCCAAGGACTACAAGCGCGTGGGCGAGCATGACACCGGCCTTAATACAGGCGGCATGGGTTCAGTATCACCCGTTCCGTTTGCAACAAAGGAGTGGATGAAAAAGGTTGAGGACCGCATTATCCGTCCTACCGTTGAGGGTCTTGCAGAGGAGGGTCTCATTTACAAGGGATTCATATTCTTTGGCCTTATCAACGTTGACGGCGAGCCTAAGGTGATAGAGTACAACTGCCGTATGGGTGACCCTGAGACCGAGAGCGTAATGCTGCGTCTTAAGAGCGATATCGTAGAGCTGTTCAAGGGTGTTGCAGACGGAAACCTGGACACCAAGACACTGGAGCAGGATCCGCGCTCTGCAGTATGCGTGATGCTGGTATCGGGCGGTTATCCCCAGCACTATGACAAGGGATTCGTTATAAGCGGAATTGACAAGGTTAAGGACAGCATTGTGTTCCATGCCGGAACCGCATTCAATGACAAGGGAGAGGTTGTGACCGCAGGCGGACGCGTAATTGCCGTAAGTTCGTACGGCAAGGACAAGGAGGAGGCTCTGGCCCTCTCATTCAAGGGTGCCAGCCTGATTGACTTTGAGAAAAAGCATTTCCGCAAAGACATAGGTCAGGATCTCTAACAAATAATAACTGTCAATTGGCAGCCTTTAACCATTAAAGGTTTAACTTTGGGCTTCCTAACTGACAACTAACTCAATTAAGAGTGATGAATTACAAAAAACTAAACACCATCATCGGATGGCTTGTGTTTGCAATTGCAGCCTTTACATACTGCATGACAATAGAGCCAACGGCCAGCTTCTGGGATTGTCCGGAGTTCATTACAACAGGTTATAAACTTGAAGTGGGTCACCCCCCTGGGGCACCTATTTTCATGCTTACCGCAAACCTGTTCTCACAGTTTACAAGTGATCCCGGTAAGGTTGCCATGATGGTCAACATCATGTCGGCCCTCTTGAGTGCGCTCTGCATACTGTTCCTGTTCTGGAGCATCACCATGCTCGTAAAGAAACTGGTGTCTGGCACCAAGGAACCCGATATGTGGCAGATGATAACCATATTCGGATCAGGTGTGGTAGGCGCCCTGGCATACACCTGGAGTGACACTTTCTGGTTCAGTGCCGTTGAGGGTGAGGTTTATGCATATTCATCTTTCTGCACGGCTGTCACATTCTGGCTCATACTCAAGTGGGAGGAGAATGCCGATCAGCCGCACAGCTCACGTTGGATTGTACTTATTGCATACCTGATAGGTGTATCAGTAGGTGTTCACCTGCTCAACCTGCTCTGTATCACCGCCATAGTACTGGTTTACTACTTCAAGAAGGTTGAGAACCCCACATGGAAAGGTGGTCTGCTGGCATTCTGCATATCGGGCGTAATCATTGCAGCCGTCCTTTACGGTATCGTTCCCGGTATCGTTAAGGTGGGCGGATGGTTTGAACTGCTCTTTGTAAACGGACTGGGCCTGCCTTTCAACACAGGTCTGATAGTCTATATCATCCTGCTGGTAGGTATACTTTTGTGGAGCGTATATGAGACCCAGCGTGGCGACCGCAAGCCACTCATGTACCTCTCATTCCTGCTCACTGTAGCTTTTGCAGGTATTCCGTTCTACGGTCATAAGGCATCAGGTATTATCCTGGGACTGCTCATTCTTGGAGCCGCAGGAGTATATCTGTTTACCAATATCGTTCCCGATACCAAGAAGCCGTCGGCAAGCCTTCTCAACACAATCATGCTCTGCGTGATGATGATTACCATCGGTTACTCATCATATGCAGTGATTGTGATACGTTCTACCGCCAATCCTCCCATGGACCAGGATTCACCCGAGGATATATTCTCTCTTGGCGAGTATCTGGCACGTGAGCAGTACGGTTCACGTCCGCTCCTGTACGGTCAGGCATACAGTTCCGAGCCTGAGTACGTGGTGAACGGAGATGTTCTTGAGCCTTCATATACCGTAAATGGTAAGTCCTACGGCCGCAAGGAGAAGAACAGTGAGAATGATAAGGACAGCTACTATGTAATGGATGAGAAACGTGACTGGAAATACGCCCAGAACATGCTGTTCCCGCGTATGTACAGCCCGGATCCCCATCATATTGAACAGTACGAGTTATGGTGCGGAGGCATTAAAGGCCGTACCATCATATACAACCGTGCCGGCCGTAAGATTAAGGTTGTCATGCCCACACAGCTGGAGAACCTTAAGTTCTTTATCCGTTATCAGGTCAATTTCATGTACTGGCGCTATTTCCTCTGGAACTTTGCAGGACGTCAGAATGACATCCAGAACCAGTCAGGCGAACTTGAGGACGGCAACTGGATTACCGGTTTCAATTTCATTGACCGCCATCTCATAGGTGGAGACAACAAGCTGTTGCCCGATATCTACAAGGGTAAGGGACACAACGTATTCTACTGCCTGCCCCTGATTCTGGGTCTGCTTGGACTCTTCTGGCAGATTGGTAAAGGCAAGCAGGGCACACAGCAGTTCTTTGTGGTACTGGCACTCTTCTTTATGACCGGTCTTGCTATCGTAGTCTACCTTAACCAGACTCCCATTCAGCCCCGTGAGCGTGACTATGCATACGCCGGATCGTTCTATGCGTTTGCCATATGGATCGGCCTGGGTGTTGCTGCCCTGTCAGAATGGATAAGTTCATTCTCCGGCAAGAAAGCTGCCTCTGTAATAGCTGCAGTTCTCTGCCTCCTGGTTCCCATCCAGATGGTAAGCCAGACCTGGGATGACCATGACCGCAGTGACCGTTACGCTTGCCGTGATTTTGGTCAGAACTACCTGATCACACTACCTGAGACCGGCAATCCTATCATCTTCACAAACGGTGATAACGATACATTCCCCCTCTGGTACAACTTTGAGACCGAAGGGTTCCGTACCGATGCACGCTGCTGCAACCTGAGTTATCTGAACACAGACTGGTACATTGACCAGATGAAACGTCCGGCATATGACTCACCTGCACTGCCCATATCATTTGACAGGATTGATTACCAGACAGGAACCAATGATCTCATATATGTCGATGCCGATGCCAAGACCCAGCTGCTTAAGAGAAACAGCAGGGAGGCCGTTGAGAAGTCATTTGAACTGACCAACGTACTTGATTACTGGATCAAGAAGAAACACATCGTACCCACTGATACCATCTGGTTCAAGATAGACAAGGATGCCGTCCTGCGTTCAGGAATGAAGATCCCCGCCAAGTACATAGGTGCTACCGATGAGGAGACCAAGGCCAACATGCCTGATAAGATGATAATCTCACTCAAGGGCAAGAAACGTCTCTACAAGAGTGAGATCATAATGCTTGACCTGCTGGCACACTGCAACTGGGATAGACCTCTGTATATTGCCACTACAGTACCCAGAAGCAGCTATCTGAATCTTAGCCCGTACCTGGTACTTGAGGGCCTGGCATACCGCATCACCCCGTTTGACTGGGAGCAGACCGATACCGGTTCCGAGTATGGTGACATTGATTCAGACAGGATGTACGCCAATATGATGAATTACAAGTACGGCGGACTGGACAATCCTGACCTATATCTGGATGAGACCATCCGCAGAATGTGTCTGACCCTGCGTCGTACCACAGTGCAGCTTGCCACACAACTCTATACAGAGGGCAAGAAAGACAAGGCACTTGACGTACTGCTCAGGATTAATGCCGGCATATCTCATGAACTCTATCCTCTGAATGAAGGCAGCTACTATGGAGTCGCTCCACAGGCAGCAAACCTTTATCTTGTACTTGGTCAGGATGACAAGGCAAAGGAGATTCTTGAGGCTACCTGCAACAATTACATGCAGCAGATGAAGTGGTATCTGAGTATGAACAGACGCAATCTGTACAGATGTGAGGAAAATTTCCTGACTTGCGTTAAGGAGATTACAAGGATTGCTCCCCTCATGGAGGAGTGCTTTGATAAGGAAGATATCATCACCATCAAAGCAGAACTGGAGAGCATGTGTAACGAATACGACATTCTCATGCAATAAGGGATGTTACTTGAACAGCCTACTCCAATACTAAGCAAGATATACCCGAAAGGCATCTTCCGGAAAAATCCGGAAGAGCACTCGGTGTATCTTACATTTGATGACGGTCCCATACCCGAGGTAACCCCGTGGGTTCTGGACATATTGGACCAGTATGGCGTCAAGGCAACATTCTTTGTGGTAGGAGATAACGTACGCAAGCACCCGGACATCTACAAGATGGTTGTGGAGCGCGGCCATCACATAGGCAACCACACGTTCAACCATGTACGCGGAATGCGCATGCGCAACCATGATTACATAGAGAACGTGCGCAAGTGTGACGGTTTCATATCAACCCGTCTGTTCCGTCCGCCTCACGGCGTGCTGCGCCGCTGGACTTACCGTTACATGTTGGGTGCCTATGACATTGTATTCTATGATGTCATAACCCGTGATTACAACAGCAAGCTCAGACCCAAGAAAGTTCTGCAGATTGTAAAGAGATATACCCGTAACGGCTCTATCATAGTATTCCACGACTCTCTGCGCAGTGAAAAGAACCTGCGCTGGGCACTGCCTAAAGCCATCGAGTGGCTTAAGACCCAGGGATACGAGTTCAAGCAGCTTTAATCAGAGACCAAGCTCACACAGGACCTTGCATATCTGGTCCTGAACCTTTCTTGAGGGTGCCATCTTGACGGCGCCCTCATTCATTATGCAGAATGCCAGGTCACGGCCATCGGCGGTACGGAGATAACCGGCCAGGGTGCATGTACCGGTAAGTGAACCGGTCTTGGCGTGTACCTTGTTGATGGTGGTCTTGTCATTCATGCGGGTCTTGAGCGTTCCGTCCACTCCCGATATGGGCATGCTCTTGTAGAGAATGGGGAACAGTTCGTTGTCTCTGTAGATAAGAGTAAGCATATCCACCATGAACTGGGGTGAGCAGAGGTCATATTGGGAGAGTCCGCAACCGTCAACGATATTGTATGATGCAGAGAACATGCCGAACTTACGGCTCACAAAATTCTGCAGGTACTTGGCTGCAGCCTTGAATGAAACCTCCTTGGGCTGCTGCAGGCGTCCGGTCTGCAGGAACATTGCCTCGGCAAAGAGGTTGTTGCTCTCCTTGAGCGCCTCCTTGACAATGGATGGCAGGTCATGCGTAACCTCAGCCAGGTCACGTGCTATGACCGGACATGTACCCCAGTCATACTTGCCGTAGCTGATTCCTGCCTCATCCAGATACTGGCGCAGCAGGGCAAAGGTGAAATCGGCCGAACCTACCACACTCAAGTCCGTGGACTGACGGCGTTTGCAGTTACCCTCAACAATGATGGTGTTGTCATTATGCATCCAGTCACGGGTTATGGTAAGCGGACCCAGTGTATTATCCTGAGTGCGGGCTCTGTTTTCCACCTTGATATAAGTGTTTGACGGATATATGTTGACCACAGGAGCCTGTCCCTTGGATGTGGGCTTTACCTCAATGCCCACAAATCCCTGGTGAACCATAAGGGGCGATATGTAGGGCTGGAAACTGGCCGGAGCATCATCCCAGCACCACCCTGTAGCCCAGTAGGTGGAATCCATTGCGGATACATCGGCATAAAGGGTACCGCTGATACGCTTTACGCCGGCTTTCTTGAGGCTGGCAACCATGCTGCGCAGCTCATGCTCGGTAAGCGCGGGATCCAGCCCACCCACCAGATAGAGGTTTCCGTTCAGCACGCTGTCCTTACTTATGGAACCCTGGGTCCTGAGCGTGGTCCTGAACTTGTAGTCAGCACCCAGTGACGAGAGGGCGGTGACCGATGTGATCACTTTCTGGACCGATGCAGGACGGCACATTATCTTCTCGCGGTATGCGTAGAGTGTAGTGTCATTGGTCAGGTCATAAACCATAAGGGCTATGTCCGTACCCTCGGGCAATCCCTCATAAATTATCTGGTCTATGGATTCGGTAACGGAATCCAGGTCTGAGCTGTAAGCGGCAGGTGATACCGCCATCAGCAGAGTAAGCAGGATATATCTGTAAGATTTCATGTTCAGTATGATACGGATGTTTCCAGCCCGTTCTCACGGAGCAGTGCGGCTATGCGGTCCAGCTGCTCATGGCTTGCCTTACGCAGGGTGGATACTGGGGTCTCACGGTCAACGGTGTAGATCATCACCTGGCTGGGAGCTATCTTCTTCAGGGTCTCTATCCACGGCAACACATAGCGGTCAGTGGTGTTGTCCATGTCACGGCCGTCCAGAGTGCCGGTAAGGAACATGGTCTGTATGATGACATGTCCATGGAAATCACACAGGGCCTTTATTATAGCATCCAGGTCATAATGACCTACAGGATTGTCAATGAGACGGATATAGTCAATGTCAACGGTATCCAGTTTCTGGATGTTGTTATCCAGCTTCTTCAGGGCACTGAATATGGCGGGATCCGTAACGCGGGTGCCGTTGCTCAGCACACTCACCTTGGCCTTTGGGAAAAACTCGTCACGCAGGGCCAGGACATCATCCACGATCCCGGGGAACTCCGGGTTGGCAGTGGGCTCTCCGTTTCCGGCAAATGTGAGCACATTGGGCTCAGGACCGTTTGCCTTCATCTGCTCAAGAGTGCTGCGCAGCACATCATAGACCTCCTTACGTGTGGGACGGTGATGTTTGGGATGGTGGCTACCATTAAGGCCGCACTCACAGTATATGCAGTTGAAAGTACATATCTTACCGTCGGCAGGCATAAGGTTTATACCCAATGAAACTCCGAGACGACGGCTGTGAACCGGTCCGAATACAGGTGAATCATATAATACGGTTGCCATGGCTATACTCCTTTATAATCCACCGCAAAAATAGTCAATCGGCACGTACTTTCCAAAAAGATATTCCCATCAGAACTTGCTTATAAGCTGCAATGAGATATCCTCTTTGTGACATGAATCTATACGCTGCTGCGCCGACCCTATCTCATCCATGTCGGCATACCATGTGCCGCCGGCTTTGAGGTTAAGCTGCAGTGAGCCGTTGATATGCCATTTTACCGTCATGGCCAGCCTTACACCCTTGCCGGACAGAGTCATGAATCCGTAAGAGTAGCGCAGACCGCTCTCATAGACCGATACGTTGCTGTCATAACTGTCCGTATGGAACAGAGCCGCGCTGACATTCACGTCCAGACGGTCATCGGCCAGACTGCGCGAGTAACTGTGGGTGAGCGCCCAACCATCGGATATGGGCTCGGCAATGAAATCATAACGGGTAAACATTATCTGTGTCTTGAGTTGTGCTCCGCTACGGCAGTTATGGGTCCAGCGCAGACGGTATCGGCCGGTGAGACAGTACTCCAGCTGCTCCGTATACTTGCAGTCTTTCTGCTTGGCCTTGAAACGTGCCGTGGCATAGAGTCCGTCACGGCGGCCTATGTTCCAATCCGCCTCCATCCTGAGGTCCATGCCGTTACTCCTGTCCGATACCCCGTACCTGGGCTCAGGAAACATGAACAGGTCCGCATAACCGCTCAGTTTTAGTTTGCGGCCGCTACGGCTGAACCCTGTAAGCAGACCTATCTCATTGCAGACATCTCCCTCGGCCAGCGCATTTGAATGCAGGTCCCTGTAATCGGGGCTGTATGCACGTAAAAGCCAGGTGGCTGTCCAGCTATCGGGCAGACGCAGGGTCTGGCAACATATGAATGCAGTACTGCCGCCGGCCAATGAAAGCTCGGCCGCAAGTGCGTAACGGGGACGGCCCAGCGATATATCGGCCGACACACCCCAGTATCTGTCCTGCCCCTTGTAGGGTAATGAGAGGCGCTCATAAAGAGCCGTGCCGCCCACCTGCAATCCACGATAGCTGTATCGGACACCTGCAGCCCAGGTATACCGGTATGAATTCTGTTTCTTGCTCCACTCCAACTCCGTACGGTGATACCCGTCCTGCTTGAATGAGCCTATCACGGTGTCACCCTTGATCGTAGCGTCAAACGGGGTGTAAGCTCCCAGCAACGTGAAGGTGGTATGCCCCACCCCAATTGCCACGCCGGCTCCGCTCAGATAACCGTACTCCTGGTTAGAGGCATGCGGTTTGAGCCCCTGAGTACCGCGCCTTACATTTGACAGAGCCATGTTCTTGCCTAGGCTGAACCCGCCGCCCAACAGCAGCCCCTGCCCCATCTGCACCTTGAAATTTCCCAGCACCAACTCACGGATCACGCCCAGATCCTTCAGGTACAGATAGGGCGAGTAGAAATCATAACCTGCACGGTTGCGTCCTCCAAAAGGCTCTCCGGCATCCTTATCGGCACTCAATCCAAACCGGATACGGTTATGCCAGTTAAAGGAGTACCTTACGGAGTGAGACAGCCGGGAACCCAGATAGGCTCGGTTGGGATAACGCTTCAACTCCTGGGGAGAATGGTACCGGAACCCGTCTCTCATGTAAAGCGGGATATCCATACGGGCTATCAGCTCATTGCGACCGTACTTGAGAATATCAGTCAGATTGAGTCTCTCCTTCTCTGCCGGCGGATCGGCAGCGTATACGAACTGCCTGAGCAGACGGCGGGTATCAAAATCCAGGCTGCCCGTGAGCTGCAGCTCTCCCAGACTCTTCATGGGTCCGTGCATATAGACATAGGCGTGGATATCCTCTATCTGCTCATCGGTCAGGAACAGGAGTTCACGCAAATCATCCCTTGTGGCCGTGTTTATGTTAAGCGGCTCACTGTGCAGGGTCTCATACAGCATGAGCAGCTCCTCACGGTCACTGGAGGAGAGTTCCTCATCACTTGAGAGCAGTGTTTCCAGCACGCTCTCCCATTCCCGGTCTACTGAATTCTGTGAGATAACCTGTTGCGTAGGACATAGTAACAGGGCAAACCAGGAGATTAACAATTTACGGTTCATAGCATATTAGTATTAGAATCCTATTTTTGCTTAAAGGAGTGTTTCAAAAATAGGACTTTTTTGTGATAATTGATATTTTTGCAGCTATGAAACGTATTGTCATACTACTGCTAACCGTAATGGTGTGCCTCACTGGATTCAGTAAGACTCCCGATAAGGATAAGGACAGCGACAAACAGAAACGTGTGTTCGTTGCGCTGGCTACCATAGTGGATGGCGATACCGTACCTACCGTACAGCTGGATGAGGTTGTCATCTATGCCAAACGCATATTCCCCAGCGCCCGCAAGCAGCGCAAGTATGACAAGCTTACCCGTAATGTCATCAAGATGTACCCTATCTCAAAGGAGATAAAGACCATTCTGGTTGAGACCTACCTCTACATGCAGACCCTACCCAATGACAAGGCACGTGCCGAGCATCTGGAGAAGGTGGAGAAAGGCGTATGGGACCAGTACCTTCCCATAATGAAACGGTGCACGCTGGCACAGGGCAAGCTGCTTATCAAACTCATTGACCGCGAGTGCAACCAGACAAGTTATGAACTTATCCAGGCATTCATCGGCGGATTCAAAGCCCGCTTCTATCAGACCTTTGCCGCCCTGTTCGGCGCATCACTCAAGAAAGAGTATGATCCCGACAACGATGAGGAGGATGCCATGATTGAGGAAATCATCTGGATGATAGACAACGATATGCTGTAAAAGGAGCCAAAGGGGACGGTTCTGTTTGGCCCCTTTTTTCAAACCAAATGCGAATTTGGTATATTCCCAACATAAAAGGGGCCAAACAGAACCGTCCCCTTTGGCTCCCTCCCAACGATTTTTATTATCTTTGCACCCAATTAAAAATCTGATAGAAAATGGCATTGCAATGCGGCATAGTGGGCCTGCCAAACGTAGGCAAATCCACACTTTTCAACTGTCTGTCAAGTGCTAAGGCACAGGCAGCAAATTTCCCTTTCTGTACAATTGAGCCCAACGTGGGCACCATAACCGTTCCCGATGAGCGTCTGACCAAACTGGCCGAGCTGGTTCATCCCGGACGTATAGTTCCCGCAACCGTTGAGATAGTAGATATTGCCGGTCTGGTAAAGGGCGCCAGCAAGGGTGAGGGCCTGGGTAACAAGTTCCTGGGCAATATCCGTGAGTGCGACGCTATCATCCACGTGCTCCGCTGCTTTGATGATGACAACGTGACTCATGTTGACGGAACCGTAAACCCCGTCCGCGACAAGGAGATTATTGATACCGAGCTCCAGATAAAGGACCTTGAGACCATTGACCAGCGTCTGCAGAAGGTTGCCAAGCAGGCTGCTGTAGGAGACAAGCAGGCCAAGATAGTATGTGACGTGCTGAACGCATACCGTGACGTTCTGCTTCAGGGCAAATCGGCCCGTACGGTAACATTCGACTCCAAGGATGAGGAGAAGATAGCACATGACCTGTTCCTGCTCACATCCAAGCCCGTACTTTATGTATGCAATGTTGATGAGGGCAGCGTAAAGACCGGCAACGCCTATGTAGAGCAGGTGCGTGAGGCCATCAAGGATGAGAACGCACAGCTGCTGGTCATTGCCGCCAAGACCGAGAGTGAGATTGCCGAGCTGGAGAGCTATGAGGACCGCCAGATGTTCCTTGAGGAGCTGGGTCTGGAGGAATCGGGCGTAAACCGTCTGGTTAAGTCAGCTTTCAGCCTGCTCAACCTGGAGACATTCATCACCGCCGGACCCATGGAGGTAAAGGCCTGGACCTACCGCAAGGGCTGGAAGGCTCCGCAGTGTGCCGGTGTAATCCATACTGATTTTGAGAAAGGATTCATCCGTGCCGAGGTCATCAAGTACAAGGACTACGTGGAGCTGGGCTCCGAGGCTGCAGTACGTGACGCAGGCAAGCTCTACGTGGAGGGTAAGGATTATGTGGTAGAGGATGGTGACATAATGCATTTCCGCTTTAACGTATAAACTAAAACCAAAAGGACTATGAACAGCTTTCTTGCAGTTATCTGGGACCCGGACATAGAGATGTCCCGTCTGTTGGGACTGCCCATCAGATACTACTCACTCATGTGGGTTTTAGGTCTTCTGGCAGCATATCTGCTGGTAAAGAGGTTCTATAAGGACCGTGGCATCAAGCCCGAGGTGTTTGAGCCGCTGTTCCTGTACTGTTTCCTTGGAATTCTTATCGGCGCCCGTCTGGGACACTGCCTGTTCTACGAGCCCGAGTATTATCTTTCAAGCGGCAAGCATTTCATAGAGATGCTGCTGCCCATCCATTTCATGCCCAAGGGAGGCTGGAAGCTGGTAGGATACAGCGGTCTGGCCAGCCACGGCGGAACGATAGGTATCATTATCGGTATGATACTGTACTGCCGTAAGTATAAGGTCAAGGTTCTGGAGTGCATTGACATGGTATGCGTTGCCACCCCGCTCACGGCTGCATGCATACGTCTGGGCAACCTCATGAACTCTGAGATTGTAGGTAAGCCCACCGGAACAGACTGGGGTTTCATATTCGTGCAAAACGGTGAGGATTTTGCCCGCCACCCGGCACAGCTCTATGAGGCTATCGCCTACATTATCATATTTGTTATAATACTCCTGATATACCGCAAGCACAAGCAACTGGTGGGTTCTGGATTCTATTTTGGATTCTGCATAGCCACCATCTTCACCTTCCGCTTCTTCATTGAGTTCTGCAAGGAGGTACAGGTAGACTTTGAGCAGGGCATGGCACTCGATATGGGCCAGCTGCTGAGCATCCCGTTCGTCATCGGCGGCATCTGGCTGATGCTCCACTCCCGCAAGAAATAGCTTATCCTTTCAGGATTTTCTTGATATCGTTGAGTTTGTTGAGGGCCTCGATGGGTGTCAGGTTGTTGACATCGATTGAGAGCAGCTGGTCTCGGATTTGACAGAGTACGGGATCGTCAAGCTGGAAGAAACTCATCTGCAGGCCCTCACGCTGCTGGGCGGTCTCCACACTGGGGCGTGATATGCTCTTACCGTTTCCGCTCTCCTCCATCTCCTTAAGTATGGCACCGGCGCGCTTAACTATGCTGCGCGGCATGCCCGCCATCTCAGCCACATGGATACCGAACGAGTGTTCCGATCCACCCTCAACCAGTTTACGCAGGAACAGCACCTTTCCGTCAACCTCACGTACCGATACGTTGAAATTGCGTATGCGGCAGAATGACTTGGCCATCTCATTGAGCTCATGATAGTGGGTGGCAAACAGGGTACGGGCGTGGGCCGACGGGTGCTCATGTATGTACTCCACGATAGCCCATGCAATGGATATGCCGTCATATGTGGATGTGCCGCGTCCAAGCTCGTCAAACAGCACCAGACTACGGGGAGTCAGATTGTTCAGGATGCTGGCAGCCTCGGTCATCTCAACCATGAATGTTGACTCTCCGGCCGATATGTTGTCACTTGCACCTACGCGTGTGAATATGCGGTCCACAACACCTATGCGGGCGCTGTCGGCCGGTACATAACAACCCATCTGGGCCAGCAGTGTGATAAGGGCGGTCTGACGCAGCAGAGCCGATTTACCGGCCATGTTGGGACCGGTTATGATAAGTATCTGCTGGGAGTCACTGTCTATGAATACGTTGTTTGATATGTAGCTGTCACCGGGTGCCATCTGTGTCTCAATTACCGGATGGCGGCCCTCCTTGATGTCGATGATGTTGCTCTCATCCACTACAGGTCGTACATACTTGTGCTCACGTGCCACCTTGGCGTATGAAAGCAGGCAGTCCAGCTGGCTTATCAGAACGGCATTGTTCTGGATGGCGGGAACATACTTGATGATGGATTGGGCAAGTTCGCCGAACAACTGAGTCTCCAGAGCCAGTATCTTATCCTCGGCCCCCAGGATCTTCTCTTCATACTCCTTGAGTTCCGGGGTGATGTAACGCTCGGCATTGACCAGGGTCTGCTTGCGTATCCAGGTCTCAGGCACCTTATCCTTGAAAGTATTGCGTACCTCAAGATAGTAGCCGAACACATTGTTGTATGCAATCTTAAGACTGGATATGCCTGTTATCTCAGCCTCCCGCTGCTGAATCTGCATCAGGTAATCCTTGCCGCTGTAAGCGATACTGCGCAGTTCATCAAGCTCGGCATTGACGCCCTCGGCAATCACGCCGCCTTTGCTGACCAGCATGGGGGCATCGGGACGTAAGGTACGCAGAATAGATTCACGGAGTTCACTGCATAGATCCATACCTGCGCCTATCTCCTGCAACTGGGGATTCTCTGATCCGGAGCAAATCAGTTTGATGGGCTCCATCAGTTTGAGTGCCTGCCCCAGACTCAACACCTCACGCGGGTTGATACGGCCCACAGCGGCCTTTGATATGAGGCGTTCAACATCGCCCATACGCTGTAGGGATTCTGTAAGGGCATCGCCGGTATCGGGATGACGGAACAGATGGTCCACCACATCCAGACGGCGGTTTATGGCAGCCTGGTCCTTAAGGGGGAACAGCATCCAGCGGCGCAGCAAGCGGGCTCCCATGGGTGAGCAGGTGTGGTCAATCACATCAAGCAATGACGTACCGTCCTCACAGTTGGCATAGGTAAGTTCCAGATTACGTACGGTGAACTTGTCCAGACGCACGTAACGCTCCTCATCTATCATGCGGATGGATGAGATATGGCTTATGTTGTTGTGCAGGGTCTCTGCAAGATATTCAAGTATGGCGCCGGCGGCTACCTTTCCGTTCTTAAGATGGTCAACGCCGAATCCTTTCAGGTTGC
Source organism: Bacteroidaceae bacterium (assembly GCA_045220475.1). GTDB lineage: Bacteria > Bacteroidota > Bacteroidia > Bacteroidales > Bacteroidaceae > Colenecus. The sequence continues at coordinate 25,501 of JBGUVW010000015.1, read as the reverse complement.
GCACCTTGAAGTGGCGGTTAAGCTGCTCACGGGCAAAATCATCGGTAAATACCCAGTCTTCAAGCTCACGCAGGCAGTATCGGGTGCCGAAAGACTGACCGAACTGCTGGCGGCGGCCACGCTCTATGAGCACCTCCTTGGGTGCAAAGTTGGCAAGCAGTTTGTCTATATGGTCAGCAGGGCCCTCGGCTATGAGATACTCACCGGTAGATATGTCCAGGAAAGAGAGGCCCCAGGCTCCCTTGCCAAAATGTACCGCCGCAAGGAAATTGTTCTCCTTGTTCTGCAGCACGTTGTCACTCATGGCCACACCGGGGGTAACCAGTTCAGTTATGCCACGCTTAACAAGCGTCTTGGTCAGTTTGGGGTCCTCAAGCTGGTCACAGATGGCCACACGGCGGCCGGCACGTATCAGTTTGGGCAGATAGGCATCAAGTGCATGATGGGGAAATCCGGCCATCTCAAGAGCGGCGGCCCCGTTCTTTCCGTTGTTACGGCGTGTAAGCGTAATACCCAGAATCTGACTTGCCTCAACGGCATCCTGGGCATATGTCTCATAGAAGTCTCCGCAACGGAACAGCAATACAGCATCAGGATGTTTCTCCTTGAGGCTGTAGAACTGCCTCATCATCGGGGTATCTTCAGACTTGGTCTGTGCCATCTTTAGCGCTCCTGTTATTTACGTTTGCGGAAAAGGAAAAGGGTTGCCGCTATGAACAGGACCACAAGGATTCCAAGTGTAATCATTGTGGCGTTCAGGCTCTTGGGGGCAAATCCCAGCAGCAGGAGCACGGGGAATCCCATTGCCATGGCAGGTATGTTCTGCAGCACCAGGTTGTTGGCGGCAGGAGTCTCATATCGTGGGTCTATCTCACGCAGCAGGATCATGCCGTTGCTGGCAGTACCGGTAAGCATTCCGAACATGGAGAAGAAACCCTCATATCCGTAACCGGGATAGATGCGCAGTGACACCCATCTCACATAGAAGAATGTCACAACGGCTCCAAGTACGCAGACAATGGTCAGAGGCAGCCATATAGCCTTGAGGTTCTCAAAGCTGATGGCAGCGGTGCCGGCCACAATCATGACGTCAAAACAGATACCGCTCACACGGTTCAGAAGGAACTCGTTAAGGTACTCTCTGGTCATCCAGCCGCTCTTGCGCAGACGGCGTATAACGATCTTAACAAGTGAACCGAACAGGATACCCCAGAAGAAATTGAATCCGTAAACCAGCGGTTTGAGAGTCTTCTCACCAAAGTTACCCAGGTCCAGACCGCCAATGAATGACATAAGCAGGTAGACCAGGAAATAGGTAAGCAGCACAATGGCAACCACGATAGTGAGCTTGTCTACAGACTCCGAGTGTGGCAGGTCATCCTTCTGCTCATAATCCTTGAGGGTATGCTTGGACTCGGCCGCATTCTCGTGAATGGAGAGTTTCTTGCGGTTGTTGAGTATGTTCATGTAAATGACACCCACTACACTTCCTACCAGGAATCCGATGGTCGCGATGGAGAGTCCAAAGTCTATTCCATGGAAGTTAATGCCCTGATCGGCAGCACCAAGCTGATAGATGGTGCCAAAGTTGAGTGCCTGACCGGGACCCTGTCCGTAACCCATGGGAACCAGCAGACCGCTGGAGTAGAATATGTCACGTCCGAAATCGGGGTTTCTCCACCAGAGGAACATGGGTATTGTAACCAGCAGGCCGATAATACCCTGAACCATATATGTTGCGATGGTAAGCGTACCGGTATCTATCACAGTGCGGGTGTTGGCGCGGTCAGTCTCCTTTGACTGGCGCAGTGACATGGCTATGAAACCCAAGGCAAGAGCATGGTAGGTAACGGTCTCCATGAACCTCTTGTCTATGATGCTGCTGAAAGCAGGCCACAATTTGAAAAGCAGGATTATAAGGCCACCCAGCAGGGCAGTAGGTATGAGACTGCGACGCAGCAGGGTAACCTTGCGCCTCAAAACGTTGCCGGCCAGAACAGCCAATGCAATTATGAAAACCTGGATAAGAGTAGCCCAAACCTCAGGTGCAGCGAACGATGTCACTGCTATACCGTTTGCAGAAAGTATCATTTCACATCTTTTCTTTACAGAAAGTCAAAGATAGTTCATTTATTTCAGATTAATGGAATAATCACAGTTTTGATATATTGACCGTCATAGAATTGATACAAAAGCTATGATTATCCGATTTAAATACTATATTCGCAAAGTAACCTGATTCTAATAATACTGACGTATGATGCATATTTATGAAGAGGCTTCACGATGCCTGTTGTGTGAGAACGCTCCCTGTACCAAGGCTTGCGGTAACGGTGATCCTGCCAGGGCCATACGTGCCATAAGGTTTGACAATGCCGGGAATGCATTGAAATGGGTATCACAATGTTCCGATTCAGATCTGGAGTGTGCCGAGCAGGCCTGCATCCACTATGACAGGCCAATACGAATCCGCGAGTTGCTGTCTCAATGCGGACCGCAAAGCAATGCCCAGACCATGCCCTCACTGGCCATTGAGTTCTGCGGCATCAAATGTGAGAACCCGTTCTTTCTGGCCTCATCGGCAGTGTGTACCAACTATGAGATGGTGGCAAAAGCATTGGAGACAGGCTGGGGCGGCGTTTTCTACAAGACCATCTGCAAGCAGGATATCCGTGAGGTATCACCCCGTTTTGATGCAGTAAAGGACGGCACGGAGATGATAGGGTTCCGCAATATGGAACAGCTCTCGGAGAATCCCCATGAAGTGGATTTTGAGATACTGAGCCGACTCAAGAAAAAATACCCCCACAAGGTCATCATTGCCTCCATCATGGGACAGTATGAGGAGGAATGGGGCGAGCTGGCACTTATGGCTCAGAACGCAGGCTGTGATGCAGTTGAGCTCAATTTCTCCTGCCCTCAGATGAGGCTTGCCGGATTGGGAAGCGACGTAGGACAGGACCCCGAGCTTGTAACATTCTACACCGCATACGTAAAGCAGGCAGTCAACATCCCTGTCATCCCCAAGATGACACCCAATATCACGCAGATAAACCAGCCTGCCATGGGAGCCTTCTTTGCCGGGGCCGATGCCATATCGGCCATAAACACCATCAAGAGCATAACCATGTCTCCTCTTGCACAGGTTAACGGAAAGCAGACCGTATCCGGATACTCCGGCCGTGCAGTCAAGCCTATTGCACTGCGTTTTATACAGGAGATGGCAAGCAACCCTATCATACGTAACATGCAGTATAGCGGAATAGGCGGTATTGAGACCTGGCGTGATGCCCTGGAGTTCATCCAACTGGGCTGCCGCAGTGTTCAGGTATGTACTGCCGTGATGCAATACGGCTACCGCATAATCGATGACCTGATACTGGGTCTGCAGACCTACATGGCTGAACGCGGGGTAGAGCATCTGGAGCAACTGGTCGGCGAGCAACTGCCTGCATTTGTCCTGCCCTCAGGTCTGGACCGCGACACGTTGGTATATCCCAAGATTGACCGTGAAAAGTGTATGGGCTGCGGACGCTGCTATATTTCCTGCAGTGACGGCGGTCATCAGGCTATCAGCTTTAATCAGGAGACCCGCCAGCCCCAGATAATAGGAACCAAATGCGTAGGCTGTCACCTGTGCCGCCTGGTCTGCCCCACCGGTGCAATCGGTGTAACCAAGCGCATCAACAAGAAATGAACACAGAAGGGACAGTCCCCTTTGGGACATTGTTATAAAAGAAATGGAAACAGAAAGAATTCTATTGCGCCGTTGGCAGGAGAGTGATGCCGATGCGCTGTTCAAATATGCATCCGATCCCGATGTGGGACCGCGTGCAGGCTGGCCTCCCCATAAGAGCGTGGATGAGAGCCGTGAGATAATAAAGACCGTATTCAACACCGATACCATGTGGGCTGTTATTTTGAAGGAGACTGGCGAGGCTATAGGATGCGCCGGATATCTCCCGGCCACAAACTGCAATCTGAATATACCAAGTGATGAGTGTGAAGTGGGCTATTGGATAGGCAAACCATATTGGGGTAAAGGCATCTGCACCGAGGCGCTCAAACTGGTTATTGACTATTGCTTCAATGTAAAAGGTTTCAAAGCACTCTGGGGAGACTATTTCCCGGAGAATCCCGCATCGGGCCGCGTAATGCAGAAATGCGGCTTTAAGGATACCGGGCGTGAGACTCTGTGCCCCAACCTTGAAGTAGGCTCAGACCGCCCTGTCCGCATAATGAAGAAGTCAAAAAAAGATTAACATTTTTTTTGATTTCTGAAATTAATTGTATTTCTTTGTTGCCAAGGACTATATACTGACAATCAAATAATTGCCTTATGAGAAGTATAAAATTGTTTTTGGCTACATTAATGGTAGCATTGATGGCACAGGGCTCAGCCAGTGCCGCCACGGTAACGGTTGCCTTCACTTATGCTGGAGACACAATCTCTCAATGGGACGATATGCCAAGTTTCGGTATTTATTTAAAGGGAATTGAATTAGCCTCAGTAGGTTACTCCTACGATGAAAAATGGGTGTACCAACTGGATGTTGATGACATGTATCTAGGACAATCCGTCTCATACACATCATCCTTAGGACATAAAGGAAAAATAACCATTGCAGACGGACTGAAAATCAGTCTTGAGTGCAAGAAACTTAATGTCACTGTAAAAAACAGTCAGGATTATCCTATGTCCTGGCAGGACGTCTCCATCTATAATGAAGACGATATAAATTTCCGCCTTACAACTGGCTATGAAGGCAAGGATTCCATATATCTGAACAGCGGAAACTACTCATATCGGTGGCGTGAGGAGTATGGCAGTTTCAGCCTTACAGATGACTATGAACTGAACCTTAAGGAAAAGGGTGGGCAACAACCCTCATCATCAGTACGACTGTACCTCAAAGCAAGATATGGAGATTTCCCTTATGATGACTATAACAAGTCTGCATCGCTATATGAAGCCGGCAATGACGACGATAATTACAGATGGTTGGGTATTAACGGCTCAACTGATATTGAACCCGGATCCTACTACATAAAAGACGGAATGGGCATCAAGACTGATCCGTTTACAGTTACCAAAGATACTATCATATGGTTTGATTATCACAAAGTGACCTTCAATTCCAAGACCGGAACCAATCCTAATAAATCACAGGATATTGAGGTATTTACAAATCCGGATGATTATAACAATGAGCGTATAACTACAAATGCCAACGGATCCGGAACACTATACCTGCTGGCTGGCCAATACAGCTACAATACAGCCGGAATAACAGGAACCTTTACTGTAGGCAATGAGGATAAGACCGTAAACATCAGTACAAGCAGGGTTGTCATTACACTTAACTGTGATGAGCCGGAACTGCTTGGCAAACAGTCATTCGTCTGGACCGACGGAGAGAATTATTACGAGAGAGCACAAGTCCTGGACGGAAAGATAATCTGTTATGGAGCACCCGGCAAGTATAAACTGATCATTAATGAAGTTTGCTCTGAGGAGATTGAGATGCAGGAGGGTGAAAACGCCAAGACAATACAACTGTACAGCCTGCAGTTCACATCCAATCTGACATCGGGAGGCAGGATGAGTGTTCAGATCAGTGATGATTTGGATGTATCATTCGGCAGGAAAGTACTTCTTACCGCAGGAACATATGATTACAGGGTCAACTACGCATCAGAAAGGACCGAGTTTGAATTGAGCCAGAACAAGGAGATAGCTCTCAATTTCTGCAAGCTTACCATTACCGCCACCGATAATGAAGGACCTGTTGAAGACGAATGGATTGGTATTTCCGGAAGATACTATAGGACCAATGACAAGGGACAGGTTACAGAGACACTTCCTTATGGAGAATACAAGATTACATGCTCAGACAGCGATGAGGATAAGCAGGTAACTCTTTCAACTGCCGAGAGTTCAGTGGACTTTACCGTCAGACCGTATGTCGTATTCAGCATGACATATAAGGGACGTCCTATGAATGGCACTCTGGACGCATATGGTACGGAAACCGGTGATTACGAAATTTATGTTGAGAACGGTATAGCAAAATCACGACTTATACCGGGTAAGGCATATGAAATTGAGGATTATTATGGTACCGCAACCATTACCGCCGGCTGCACCGTAGAACTGGGTGTATTGCAGGTAACTACAGATGGTATGGGTATTGCATTTCCCATGGAGAACTGGGAGTCAGTAAGTGAATATGACGTAATTGTAGGTTCTACCGTACGACTGACCGCTATCCCCGTAAGCGGCGAAACATTCAATTGCTGGGATATCAACGGCACAACTTACCAGAACGGAATGATAGACCTGACCATACCCTCATCAAGAACAAGGGCCAAGGCTGTATTCGGTAGCGGATCACAGACACAGATCCGTCAGAGCAGTGTCAACACATCTTTCCAGTTTGATGACAACTACATCTATCTGCCATCGGCCGTTCAGGGTGAAGCCAGCATCTACGCTGCAGACGGTAAGTTGACAAAGAATCTGGGCATACTGGGTGACAAGATCGGTATTGCCGACCTGCCCGAAGGAAACTACATCATCGTACTGAGTTGCGGAGATGAGCCCACCCAGGTAGCAAGATTCAACAAGAAATAAAACTGACCGGGAATATTAAAGATTGGGGTTGGCGGAAATACCGTCAACCCCATCTGTTTTACTTGAGTTTGCCGCTCAGTATCCTACTGCGGACACAATTGACCGCCGGTTTGTAATACTCCGGCTCCATGGATTCAAGCGTCGTATTGAACTCGGCCAGAAGCTCCGGATAGAACTTGCACATCCGGTATGCCAACTTCATGCTTAAGGACTGGATGCCCGGTAGTTCGTCAACATCGGCCATATGCTCCAGACAGAAATCCAGGAAATCCGTGCGCAAATCATCCTCTTTCATCTCCAGCCGCTCAATGATATTGAGTGAAAGCCTACGGACCGATGACCAAGGCGTCTTCAGGGCCAGCTCTATCAACTCATTCAGCATAACCTGCAACTGGGAAAGCTCCTTATCAGTAGCCTTGGTCAACACCCAGAAAGCATTCCGCACCACCCGCTCCTCATCACTATGCATGAACTGCCGTGTAAAGCCCAGAAAATCACCAGCCTGCTTTACCTTCCGGTAAACAGCCTGCGCATCCAGCTCACCCTTTACCGCCCTTATGTTCTCAGCGCTTATCTCCATCGTTTGAGCATCGGGAAGAATCCGTACATCATCTGCTTGTACTCATCCTTTGTCATGGGCTTGGGCATGTTCTTATTAACCTCATCAACAAACTGGGCGCAGTGTTCTATCATCTGGTCCATTGTCATATCCTGCAGGAAATGCCCATCCTTATAGCAATACTGGCAATAGTCAAAGTTGGTGCTGCCGTCTGCATTGGTTCCACAATCCTCTGCGCGTGTTAGAGGCATTCCGCAACTCTGGCAGAACTGCGGAAGCTGTCCCTCACGGAAAGCCTTCTCTTTCTTGGGGAACGTGGCATCATATGCCTCAAAAGCATCGGGATTGGTATCGGCCACAAAATATCCCTGCGGAGGACAGTATGTTGCTTCAATACCACCTAACCATCCGGGAATAAGTTCCTGAGCCAGGAAGTAAGGAACCTCAGCATCCTTTGGTTCCGAATGGTAATGGATGCCCTGTTTGCTTGCCAGACCAAAACCGGCATGCTTATAGAACTCAATGTTTCCCTCCATGCAGATAAAGCCCACACCCATCTGGCGGGCTTTGTCAAGTGCAAAGTTCAGCAACTTAAGCCCATACCCTTTACGCTTGTAATCAGGATGTATGCTGATAGGTCCGAAAGTCCACGACGCCTTGTGTGAACCATCATTCAACACAAGTTCCGCTTTTGAGAACATGACATGCCCGATAATCCGTCCGTCCTCCTCCATCACATAGTCAAGTTCCGGGATAAAGTCAGGATTGTTCCTATACTGATTAAGCACATAATGCTCCACGCATCCCGGCTTATAAACATTCCAAAAAGCCTCACGGGTAAGTTCCTCCACCACCCGATAGTCCTCCGGTCGCTCAAGTCTTATATTCATGATTGTATAATTTTATCCACAAATATAATCATTTATTTCTGTACTATTTTCCCCCTTACTACCTACCTTAGGGAGCTGTAGCGCACGTACAGCCATTTTCATCCCTAAGGTGCATCAGAAAATTTCTCTCTTCAAGTTTGAAAGAGCCTGGCTGTTGTTTGAGGTAATCATAGCCAGCTTTGAGCAGCCATCCAGTTCATCACAAGCGCCGCAGGTCTCAAACCCCTTACCTTTAGCACACTTACGTATAGGACAGAGTGAGTCGCAAAACGGGGTCTTAGCCCCTTCAACACGGCATCCGGTACAATTAACCATTTCCGGAGTAATCTCAACCTTATTGAGTTCCGACCACTCCCTGGCTACTTTCCTGCGCAGTTCATCGTCATTATTGACAGTAGCCAATCTTGCCTGGCAACTCTCACAATCCAGTCCACAATACGCTATAAACTGTTTCATAAGCATTATCATTATTATGCAAATATAGTGCTTTTATCAAACGCTATCCTGATTATGCACTGTTTCCAGTTGCAGGAGCAGGACATAAGGGTTGGGGACCATCAGTGCAGAGGCGTTAAGCGGAGGACCTTGGAGGATCCCGTTAAGAACGGCGCATGTTTGACGAACTTATTCGTTAAGCCAAACGAATAGAGGAAACTTGTTTTCTCTATCGTGGCGTGAATAAGTGTGCGAAGCAAACGTTAGAACCCGAAGGGTTTGATAAAGCTGGCGATTGTCAACGCGACTGGAAGGAGCTAAGTGGCAAAGCCACGCTTTTGCGTAGCAAAATAAAAAAAGGCTAGGCTGCGCGTAGCGTAGCCCGGAACGTTGTGTCCCCAACCCTTATGTCCTGCGGAGCTTCCAAAAATAACTATACCTCTTTTAAAGAGAAAATTGCCCGAAATTGTGTAATTTTGCCGTTCGAAAATAAAAGCTAGTCTGTAATGGAATACGATTTCAGAGCAATTGAAAAGAAATGGCAGGAAAAATGGGCCAAGGAGGGTACTTACAGAGTTAAGGAGGATGCCTCAAAGCCCAAGTATTACGTACTCAACATGTTCCCCTACCCGTCAGGCGCCGGCCTACACGTAGGACACCCCCTGGGTTACATTGCATCGGACATCTACGCCCGCTACAAGCGTCAGTGCGGATTCAACGTCTTGAACCCCATGGGTTACGATGCATACGGCCTGCCCGCCGAGCAGTACGCCATACAGACCGGTCAGCACCCCGCAATTACAACCGAGAACAACATAAACCGCTACCGCGAGCAGCTGGACAAGATAGGATTCTCATTTGACTGGGACCGTGAAGTCCGCACCTGCGAGCCCGGCTACTACCACTGGACCCAGTGGGCATTCCAGAAGATGTTCAACTCTTTCTACTGCAACAAGTGCCAGAGCGCCCAGCCCATTGAGAAGCTGATAGAGCACTTTGAGCAGAAGGGTACCGAGGGCCTTGACGTAGCCCAGAGCGAGGAGCTTGAGTTCACCGCAGCAGAGTGGAAAGCCATGGACGACAAGCAGAAGTCCGATGTCCTGATGAACTACCGCATAGCCTACCAGGGCGAGACCATGGTAAACTGGTGCGCCGGATTGGGCACCGTACTTGCCAACGATGAAGTGGTTGAAGGTGTGTCAGTTCGCGGAGGGTTCCCCGTGGAACAAAAGAAGATGCGCCAGTGGTGCCTGCGTGTATCAGCTTACGCACAGCGCCTGCTTGACGGTCTGGACAAGATAGACTGGTCAGACTCCATCAAGGAGACCCAGCGCAACTGGATAGGCCGCTCCGAGGGTACCGAGATGCAGTTCCACGTAAAGGACAGCGATATACAATTCACCATATTCACCACCCGTGCCGATACCATATTCGGTGTAACCTTCATGGTACTGGCACCTGAGAGCGAGCTTGTAGAGAAACTCACAACCGCTGCCCAGAAGAAGGAGGTAGATGCATACGTAGCCGCCGTTAAGAAGCGCACCGAGCGTGAGCGTATAGCCGACCGTAAGGTAACAGGCGTGTTCAGCGGATCATATGCTATCAACCCCCTGACCGGTGAGGATGTACCCGTATGGATCAGTGATTACGTACTGGCCGGCTACGGAACAGGAGCCATCATGGCCGTTCCTGCCCACGACAGCCGTGACTACGCATTCGCCAAGCACTTTGGCCTGGAGATCCGTCCGCTCATAGAGGGTTGCGACGTATCCGAGGAGAGCTTTGACGCCAAGGAGGGTATCATGATGAACTCACCCCGTCCCGACCAGATCCGCGAGGGCGGTCTGAACCTGAACGGACTGAGCGTAAAGGAGGCCATTGCAGCCACCAAGAAATATGTAAAGGAGAACAAACTGGGCCGCATCAAGGTCAACTACCGCCTGCGTGACGCCATATTCAGCCGTCAGCGCTATTGGGGCGAGCCCTTCCCTGTTTATTACAAAAACGGTATACCCACAATGATCCCTGAGGAGTGCCTGCCGCTGGAGCTCCCCGAAATCAGTGAGTACAAGCCCACCGAGACCGGTGAGCCCCCGCTTGGTCACGCCCAGAACTGGGCCTTTGACACCAAGTCAAACAAGGTAGTAAGCAAGTCACTTATAGACAACGTGACCGTATTCCCGCTTGAGCTCAACACCATGCCCGGATTTGCAGGCTCATCGGCCTACTATCTGCGTTACATGGATCCCCATAACAATAAGGCACTGGTAAGCAAGGAGGCTGACAGCTACTGGAAGTGCGTAGACCTCTATCTGGGAGGTTCCGAGCACGCAACCGGTCACCTTATCTACTCCCGTTTCTGGAACAAGTTCCTCAAGGATCTGGGCGTAAGCGAGGTTGAGGAGCCGTTCAGCAAGCTCATCAACCAGGGTATGATTCAGGGCCGCAGTAACTTTGTATACCGTATCAAAGACACCAATACATTCGTATCATACGGCCTCAAGGACCAGTATGACACCACCCCCATCCACGTTGACGTGAACATTGTAAGCGCCGATGTACTGGATGTTGAGGCATTCAAGAACTGGCGTCCCGAGTACAACAACGCCGAATTCATACTTGAGAACGGCAAGTACATCTGCGGCTGGGCTGTCGAGAAGATGAGTAAGTCAATGTTCAACGTGGTCAATCCCGATGTGATCATTGAGAGATACGGTGCCGATACCCTGCGCATGTACGAGATGTTCCTCGGCCCGCTTGAGCAGTCAAAGCCCTGGGATACCAATGGTATTGACGGCTGCCACAGATTCATCCGCAAGATGTGGAATATGTTCACTGATAAGGAGGGCAACCTCAACATCAGTGACGATGCACCCACAAAGGATGAGCTCAAGTCAATTCACAAGCTCATAAAGAAGGTAACTGAGGATATTGAGAACTTCTCATACAACACATCGGTAGCCGCATTCATGATCTGCGTCAACGAGCTGTCAGGACTCAAGTGCAACAAGCGCCAGGTACTCACAGACCTTGTCAAGCTGATTGCCCCGTTTGCCCCGCATATTGCCGAGGAACTCTGGCAGGCACTTGGCAACCAGACCACAGTTTGCGATGCCCAGTGGCCCAAGTTTGACGAGAACTTCCTTAAGGAGGACAGCATAACCTACTCCATCTCATTCAACGGCAAGACCCGCTTTACACTGGACTTCCCGGCCGATGCAACCCAGCAGCAGATCCAGGATGCAGTCCTGGCCAATGAGAAGGCTTTAGGGTATATCAACGGACAGCCCATCCGTAAGGTGATTGTGGTACCGCGCAAGATCGTGAACATCGTACTCTAAGCGATATGAAATTGGTATTTGCCACCAATAACGCCCACAAGCTTGAGGAGGTTCGCCAGATACTCGGCGACCGCTTTGAGGTACTATCCCTTAACGAAATAGGCTGCCACGATGATATCCCCGAGACCGGCGATACATTTCAGGACAATGCCCTACAGAAAGCCCGTTACATCAAGGAGCACTACGGTTATGACTGTTTTGCCGATGATACCGGACTTGAGGTGAAAGCCCTGGACGGAGCACCCGGTGTACACTCAGCACGCTATGCAGGAGACCATGACTCGGAGGCAAATATGACCAAGCTGCTCCGTGAACTTGAAAAAAAATCGGACCGCAGCGCACAATTCCGCACTGTTGTTGCGTTAATACTTAACGGACAGGAAGTTCTGTTTGAGGGAATAGTGACCGGACATATTGCAACAGAGCGTCATTATGGAGACGGAGGATTTGGTTATGACCCTATCTTTGTCCCCGACGGTTACACGGAAACCTTCTCTCAGATGTCTTCTGAAGGCAAGAACCTGATAAGTCACAGGGGACGCGCCGTACGGAAACTGGCAGATTATCTTAAACAATTATGATAAAGAGACTGACAAGAGGAGCCATTATCGCAATCGCTGCGGTAATGCTCCTTTTGCCTTTTTATAAGGCTAACGCAGGTATCCCGGTAGGTACTTGGAGAGCACATCCGGCATATAATGACGCCACATCCTCAATCAAGGCATTCGGTTGCATATTTGTACTGAGTGACGGTGCCATCTATCTGTATGATACTGCCGATAACGGCATCTACACAATAGACAAGACAGGTGGACTAGGTGATACCTATATCGCCGCAATGGGTTACAGCAACACCCAGCAAGCTCTTGTATTAGTCTATTCAAACGGTAATATAGATATACTATACCAGGACTTTACCATCTATAACTTCACAGACCTTAAGAACAGTGGCGCTGTAACGGTAAACGAACTCAAGGTAACAGGAAACAGCGCATACATTTCAACCAATATGGGACTGGTTGTATTTGACGTACAGCGCAGGGAAATAAAGAATACATTCCGCTTTGAATCATCGGTCAATACATCGGTCATACTGAGTGACAGCATTATATGCAGTACCGATGACGGAACATACCTGGGTATAATGAGTGACAACCTGCTTGACAAGAGCAATTGGAAACTGTTCAGTACATCAAAGTACAGTAAACTGTTTCTGTTTGACAATGAACTGACAGGTTATACTCCCGATAACAAGATAGTTACAATTAACCGTAACACAGCCGCATCAGTGAATGTACTGGATGATGTTACCGGTATTTCATTATTGGCCGATGACAGACTTGCCGTAATAAAGGATACCATTGTATCAGTTTACAATGATTTCTCAGACAGCAAGCAATATGAATTTGACAATCATATCAATGACATCATAACAGATGGCAACTCTTTCTGGACAGCCGAGGGTGTAAGAGGATTATGCAACTATGAGACAGTCAATGATACTCTTATATGTAATGCACAGGCACTCAAACCCAACAGTCCGCGCCGTAACTGGTTCCACTCAGTTTCATGGCCTGAGGAGGGCAGAATGCTCGTTGTAGGTGGATGTCATAACTATCAGGGTATAGACTATCCCGGAACATTGATGATTTATGAGAATGACCGATGGAGTTACCTTGAAGACGACTTGAAAAAGTATACAGGTGTCAATTATGAGAATCTGACTGAGGCTGTTCAGGATCCAAATGATCCGGGTCACATATTTGTAGGTTCAACGGGACAGGGTCTTTATGAATTCAGGAATTACAGGTTCTATAAATTACATACATGGCATAACAGTGGGCTTACAAGTATACTGAACAGAAGTGAACTGGAAAAGAATATGTATGTACGTGTAAGTGCATTGCAATATGACAGTGACGGTAATCTATGGATGGCAAACAATGAGAGACCTACAATTATAAAAGCTATGGAACCTGACGGTAACTGGTTTGGTCTCTATTATGCTGAACTGGACAGTCTGCCTACATTCAAACAACTCAGATTTGACAATAAAGGACGTATATGGCTTATTTCAACAAGATATAAACCGGGAATAGTCTGTATTGATCTGAACGGTACTCCCAAAAACAATTCTGATGACAGGATAAAGTTTTCAGGAGCTATATTCAAAAATCAGGACGGTACAACTGAGGAAATCTACAACATATATTTCTATGAAACCGACCTTGACGGAGATATGTGGATAGGTACCAACAGAGGTATATTTGTATTGAGAGATCCTGATTCTTTCATATCTGATCCCAATCCTGTATTTGAGCGTATCAAAATACCACGTAATGACGGATCGGACCTTGCTGATTACCTGCTTAACGGAGTAATGACAACAGCCATGTTCGTTGACCAGGGAAACCGCAAATGGATAGGTACTCTGGATCAGGGAGTTTTCCTTATGAGTGCTGACGGAACAGAGACTCTGGAGCATTTTACCACATCAAATTCACCTCTTCCGTCAAATCATATACTAAGCATAACAAATGATGGCCGTAATGGCTCTGTTTTCTTTGGTACAAGCCTTGGAATGGTAGAATATGGAGGTCAGGCCAGGGACCCTGAAGAAAGTCTGTCAGAATCAAATATTCTGGTTTATCCTAATCCTGTAAAACCTGATTTTGACGGATATGTTACAATAACAGGTCTTACTGAGAACAGTACCATCAGGATAATGTCAAATTCAGGCCGCCTTATACATCAGGCAACATCAAACGGCGGCTCATACAGCTGGAATCTTACCGATATGAACGGAAGGCCGGTTTCATCGGGCGTATATCACGCAATAATAACCAATCTTGAAAACAATAGGAGCGAGAGTACTTCTATCACGATAATCCGATGATATAAGTATATGTATGTTCTGTTTTTATTTTATTTGAACTTTTTGTTTTTATAGGTTGTTGAAACTGTTGATATCTTTCAGCAGCTGCAACCTATATTTTTTTGTTCACTCTTACCAACAATCTCCAAGTACTGTAATCAACAGGTCAAATTATTGATATTTATTACTATACAATGATATCAACACCATGTTGATTACTTTGTATCTATATATATTCAGACATTATTCAAATTGGTTCTGTTAATTACCTGTTTCTAATTTGGAGCAATAAAAAACGGTTATCTACATGATGTTTTGAATTATTTTTCCATTGACTGGATCAAACAGAAAAAGCAAATTTTGAATTCACTTTTTACCACTTTTTTATGAACACTTATTCACTCTGTTTTTAACAGCATAATTGATAAAATGAACTAATTTTACACCGCAATAAGCATGACACATATGAGAAAACTCACTGTATCGGAACTGGGAAGAATGGATGTTGAGCAGTTTAAGAACAGCCGTAAACTGCCTCTTACAATCATTCTGGATGATGTACGCAGCCTTTATAATGTAGGTTCCGTATTCCGTACGTCCGATGCATTCAGGGTTGAACGCATTATACTATGCGGTATAACCGCTACTCCCGATAACTCACTTGTAGAGATACACAAGACCGCTCTTGGAGCTGAGGAGAGTGTAGAATGGATTTACTCAAATGATTGTGCAGCTGTTGTCAAGGAACTTGGTGACAAAGGTTATACAACAATAGCTGTAGAACAGGTTGAAGGTAGCATAAAAATGGATGAGTTCAGGATTGATCCTACAGCCAGTTATGCACTTGTTTTGGGTAATGAAGTGAAAGGAGTCAGCCAGAATGTGGTTGACCTGTGCAAAATGTCACTTGAGATACCTCAATACGGAACTAAACACTCTCTTAATGTGTCTGTTACTGCTGGACTTGTTATATGGGAGTTTTATAAACAGCTCAGAGAGCTGCTTTGATCTTAATGTGCCTGGAGCCAGTTGTCTCCCCAACCGCAGTCAGCTATGAGCGGAACTGACATGGGCCATGCGTTCTGCATCTCCTCAATCACAATCTTCTGAACCTTTTCCTCCTCACCGGGAACAACATTGAAGTTGAGTTCGTCATGAACCTGCAGTATCATTGTTGACTTGATACCCTCTGCCATGAACCTGCGGTATATGGCAATCATGGCTTTCTTGATAATGTCAGCTGCACTGCCCTGTATGGGAGCATTGATTGCATTACGCTCGGCAAATCCGCGTACGGTTGCATTATGTGAGTTGATATCGGGCAGATAACGCTTACGTTTGAGTATTGTCTCTATGTATCCTTTTTGACGTGCATCCTCTATTGCGGTATCCATATAGTTCTTTATACCGCTGTATGTGATGAAATAGTTTTCTATCAGTTCCTTGGCCTCAGTACGGCTCACACCCATACGTTGTGCCAGACCAAAAGCCGATATTCCGTAAATGATACCAAAGTTTGCAGTCTTGGCTTTGCTGCGCTCAGACTTGGTAACCTCATCAATAGTCTTGTGGAATACCTTGGCAGCTGTGGCGGCATGTATGTCATGTCCCAGACGGAAATCCTCTATCATGTTCTTATCCTGGCTCAAGTGGGCCATGATACGCAACTCAATCTGTGAATAGTCTGCCGAGAAGAATTTGCAGCCGGGCTCAGGAATGAAAGCCTTACGCACCTCCTTACCGTCCTCATCACGCACAGGTATGTTCTGCAGGTTGGGATTGCTGGAGCTGAGACGTCCTGTTGCAGTAACTGTCTGGTTGAATGATGTATGTATCTTGCCGGTGGCCGGATTTACCAACTGAGGCAGGGCATCGACATAGGTGCCAAGCAGTTTCTTTAGACCACGGTACTTGAGTATCAGGTCCACTATGGTGTGGTCAGCACGGAGTGACTCCAGTACATCCTCGGATGTAACATACTGTCCGGTCTTGGTCTTCTTGGGCTTGTCAACTATCTTCATCCTTTCAAACAGAATCTCTCCAACCTGTTTGGGTGACAGGATATTGAACTGCTCTCCCCCAGCCTCCTGATATATCTGCTGCTCCAGAGTTTTCATCCTCTCGGTAAACAGACGTGATGTGTCGGCCAGTGCAGCGGGATCTATCATTGCTCCGTTACGCTCCATATAAGCCAGAACCTGGACAAGCGGCATCTCGACCTCACGGAACAGAGGTGTGGTACCGTCCTTTTCCAGTTCCTTCTCCAGGATGTTCTTGAGCTGCATGGTTACATCGGCATCCTCACATGCATATTCATAAACCTTCTTAGGTTCAAGGTCGGCCATATTCTTCTGGTTCCTGCCTTTCTCTCCAATCAGTTCCTCAATATGGATGGTCTTGTAACCAAGATAAATCTCGGCCAGGTAATCCATGTTATGGTGGAGTTCGGGTTGCAGGATGTAATGGGCAATCATGGTGTCAAAGAGTTCACCTTGAACCTTGATTCCGTAGTTACCCAGAATGAGTATGTCATATTTTATGTTCTGTCCGATCTTGAGTGTTGACGGATTTTCAAACACCGGACGGAAAATCTCAAGCATCCGCTGTTTTCCCTCCTTCTCCTTGGGCATCGCCACATACCAAGCCTCATGTTCCTTAAGACTTACACTCAAACCCACAATTTGTGCAGTGATTGCATCAGTTCCGGTGGTTTCGGTGTCAAAACAGAAGAAATCCTGTGCAGCGATTTTGTTAGCTAATGATTTTGCATCTTGTTCTGTCTCAATGAGATAGTAAGAGTGTTGCGTGTTTTTTATGTCCTTGAGATTTGAAAATTCCTGAGTTGGCTGTACATCGGGCTGGAATAAATCAAAGAGATCGCCATGAAAACCGTCATTTGCGGGGGCTTTTTGAGTGGGCGCCTGAGCGGTGACGGAATCTTCACTCTTTTCATTGATGACTGTTTGGGCCGATGCGTTCCTTACTTTGAACTTGGCCATGAGTGAACGGAATTCCAGGTCTTCAAAGAGAGTGACCAATTTTTCCCTGTCGGGGTCAGAGAACTTGAGCTGTTCCATGTCAAGTTCAATGGGAACATCTGTCCTTATGGTTGCAAGCAGACGGCTGAATTTTATCTGATCGACATTGTTTTCAACTTTCTCCTTGAGCGCACCTTTCAGTTTGTCGGTGCCGGCCAACAGTCCGTCTATTCCTCCAAACTCATTGATCAGTTTTACTGCGGTCTTCTCACCAATGCCTGGGCAGCCGGGAATGTTGTCGGAGCTGTCACCCATCAGGCCAAGCATATCTATCACCTGGCTTGTGTTCTGCAGGCCGTATTTTTCCAGGACCTGGGCAGGCCCCATCACCTCATATCCGTTGTTACCGTATTTGGGACGGTATATGAGAGACCTTTCCGTAACCAGCTGACAGTAATCCTTATCAGGGGTCATCATGTAGGTGGTTATGCCCTTTTCATCGGCCTTATGGGCAAGCGTACCTATCACGTCGTCGGCCTCGAACCCGGCAACTTCAAGTATAGGTATGCGGTAAGCCTCAAGTATCTGCTTAATTACGGGAACGGACTCACGTATAACCTCGGGGGTCTCCTCGCGCTGTGCCTTGTACTCTTTGTAGAGTTCATGACGGAACGTCCCGCCTTTGGGATCGAACGCTACACCTATATGAGTGGGTTTCTCCTTGGTCAGGATCTCCTCCAGGGTGTTAACAAAACCCAGTACGGCCGATGTGTTGAACCCTTTGGAGTTTATTCTGGGAGCCTTAAGGAAAGCATAGTAAGCCCTGTATATCAGAGCATAAGCATCTAGGAGAAACAGTTTTTCCATATGGATGTGTATTGATATGTAAAAGTACTAATTAATTCTCTAATCGGACATTTATTGTTAATTTTGCCACGGATATGGATTACATGAATCAGATATGCATGCCTGTCACGGCGGAGTTTGATGAGTTCCGATCAAGGTATTCATCGCTGTTTTCATGCTCCAATCCTGCGGTGGATGTGCTGCTTAAGTTCCTCTCACGCCGTAACGGAAAGATGATGCGCCCTCTGCTGGTGCTTTTGGTTTCCAAGTGTTATGGCCAGGTTCCGGACAGCGTATACCATCTGGGTGCTGCCGTGGAGCTGCTGCATCAGGGCAGTCTTATTCATGACGATGTTGTGGATGAGAGTGAGAAACGCCGCGGTCACAGGTCGGCTAATGCCGCTTTTGACAACCGTCTGGCCGTGCTTTTAGGTGATTATGTGGTCTCCATGGCCCTGCAGCAGATCACAGCTACGGCCGATGTACGCTGCGTTCAGCATCTTTCCAAGCTTATAGGTACTCTTTCTGAGGGTGAGATCAACCAGCTTAACGCGCTTGATTACGATACGCTCTCGGAGGATGTTTACTTTGATATCATATCCAAGAAAACTGCCATCCTGTTCTCAACCTGTACTGAACTTTCGGCCGTTTTGAGCGGTGCATCCGGCAGTGATATTGAGGGTTTCAGACACTTTGGACACGTAGCCGGACTCTGTTTCCAGATAATGGATGATATACTTGACTATCACTCCAGTGATGAGACCGGAAAGCCGTCCGGCAATGATATGAAAGAGGGTAAGTTTACCCTTCCGGCCATATATGCCCTAAATAACAGTGACCGTGACTGGTCCGGCCATATCAAGGCGATACGTTCTCTTTCAGCTACACCGGAGCAGATAAAGGAGGTTACGGAATATACCTTATCCCACGGTGGAATCGACTATGCCGTACGTAAGATGGATGAACTTAAAAAGCAGGCAATCCAGGGACTGCCCGCTTTCATATCATCTGATCTGCGCACTGCCTTGGAGAGCTATCTGGAGCTCATCACCAACCGCGCCAAGTAAAAATCAGAAGTGTTTTGTCTCCTCTCCTGTTATCTCTGAGAGCAGGTTGTTTGCCAGACGGCTGGCACCTATACGGAACATCTTGTTGTTAAGCCAATCCTTTCCAAGCACATTCTTTACTATTGTCCAGTAGAGCAATGCCTCTGCAGGAGTGCTAATGCCGCCGGCGGCCTTTACACCTACCTTACGGCCGGTTTCATCGGCATATTCGCGGATTGTCTTGCACATTACGCAGAATGATTCAGGATCAGCTCCGGGAACCTCCTTTCCGGTTGATGTCTTGATGAAATCGGCTCCTGAATACATGGCCAGCAGTGACGCCTTCTTTACATTGTCCAGTGATCCAAGGGCTCCTGTTTCAAGTATCACTTTCAGGGTCTTGTCAGCGCAGAGTGACTTAAGCTCATCGGTCTCATCGGCCAGGGTCTCATAATCACCGTTCAGTATGTGTCCGGCATTCTGTACTATATCTATTTCATCGGCACCGTCATGCAGGGCGAGTGATGTCTCGGCTACCTTTACCTCAAAGAATGTCTGTGATGAGGGGAAACCTCCTGATACACAGCAAGTCTTTACGCTCTCAACCTCAAGTGAACGGCTTACGGTCGATGCATACAGCGGCCATGTGCAGATAGATGCTACAGAGGGCAGGTCGGGATACTTGTCCTCAAACTGGTTCACCTTCTCTACAAAAGCCAGTACCGTATCCTCATTATCAGTGGGTTTCAATGTGGTCAGGTCTATGCAGCTGAATATCTTTTTCAGGGTCT
Organism: Bacteroidaceae bacterium; assembly: GCA_045220475.1. GTDB lineage: Bacteria > Bacteroidota > Bacteroidia > Bacteroidales > Bacteroidaceae > Colenecus. Next base: position 5,106 of record JBGUVW010000015.1, on the reverse strand, counting down.
CCTTGTCATGTACTCCGGCTGCATCCTTTCCAGCCTTTTCAACGGCAGATTTCACCCAGGCAGCATCAACTTTCATGTTGTATTTGCTGAATGCCTCGTTAAACTTGTCAGTAGTTGGCTGATTTACTGACTCTTGCTCCATTTCATCGTAGATTTCCATATCTATTCCTTGTTTTTAGTATCCATTATTATTGTTACCGGGCCGTCATTGAGAAGCGATACTTTCATATCTGCTCCAAAGATACCCTTTTCTGTTTTCTTTCCGGTCTCACGCTCAAGTGCCTGGCAGAACTTTTCATACATGGGTTCTGCATAGGGTCCTTTTGATGCCCTTATCCATGAGGGTCTGTTTCCTTTCTTGGTGCTGCCAAACAGCGTAAACTGGCTTACTGCCAGGATACGTCCGTCTATATCCATCACAGACAGGTTCATAACGCCGTTTTCATCGTCAAATATACGCATCCCGGCTATCTTCTTGGTGAGCCATTCTATATCCTCATCGGTATCGGCATCCTCTACGCCTACAAGTACCAGCAGGCCCTTGTCTATCTGGCCTGTTATCTTGCCGTCAACCTTAACGCAAGCCTCCTTAACCCTCTGTATTACAGCTCTCATTTGTGAAACCAATTATATATTACGGTTGCCTTTGATTTGCCTATCTCTGCCGTAAGCTCCTCAATGCTTGTCTCCGATACTCTTTTTACGCTCTTGAATTTACGGATAAGTGCAGTGGCTGTATTCTCTCCAATTCCCTTTATATCAGTAAGTTCTGACTGGGTTTGGCGTTTGCTGCGTTTCTTCTTGTGGAACGATATTGCTACGCGGTGCACCTCTTCCTGCATCTGCTCCAGCAGACGGAACAGCTCACTGTCAGGTTTTACGCCTACCTGCATCTGGGGGAATCCGTAAAGCAGACCCTCAGTCTTGTGTCGGGAGTTCTTTACAAGACCGGCTATGTTTATGCTAATATTCAGATTGTCAATTACTTCCTTAGCTATAGACATCTGTCCTTTACCACCATCCACAATAACCAGGTCGGGCATGGGTGAGCCCTCTTCTATGGCTCTCATCCAGCGGCGCATCATCACCTCATACATGGATCCGTAATCGTCTCCTCCTGCCCCGCTCTTGATGTTGTACAGGCGGTAATCCTTCTTGGACGGCTTGCCGTTTTCATATACTACGCAGGCGGCCACGGCATCGGTTCCCGATATGTGTGAATTATCAAAACACTCAATTCTCATCGGTGTTTTTTCCAGTCCCAGCAGTGTGCCCAGCTCCTTCATGAGTCTGGTGTGTTTTTGGTCAGGATTGAGTTTGTCGCTGCGCTTTAGGCGGTCTGCACGGTACTGCTTGACATTCAGAGCCGATAGTTCCAGGAGTTTCTTTTTCTCACCCTTTTGTGGGACTGTCCACGTAACGCCGTCATACTCGGTCTCGGGCATGAACGGAACTATTATCTCACGGGCGGTACTCTTGTATCGGCTGCGCATCTCAACTATGGCAAGCAGCAGCATCTCCTCAAGGGGCTCATCCATCTTGCGCTTGTACTCAAAGGTAAAAGCCTGGTTTATGCAACCGTCCGCTACGTGAAGGTAGTTGATGAATACCACGTCCTCATCATTGTCTATGCTGTAGACATCCACGTTGTCCAGTCCAGTATCTACCACCCTACTCTTTTCACGGAACTCCATGATTGTGTCATATTTGAACTTTACGGCCTGTGCCTCCTCAAATCTTAGTTCTGACGCAAGCGTTTTCATCTCCTTCATCATGGAGCGTGTCAGTTCTTGGCTTTGACCCTTAAGGATCTCCCGGATTTCTGTTATCTGACTGTTATACTGTTCTTTAGATACAAGTCCAATACAGGGTGCAGGGCAGTTTTTTATATGGAATTCAAGACAATCCTTGAACTTGCCCTCTTTTATTGACTGTGTGCTGAGCGGCAGATGGCAGCTCCTTACTTTATAGGCCTGATGTATTATCTGCAGCAGTCCGTTAAGTGTTCCTACGTGGCTGTACGGTCCGTAATACTCGGATCCGTTACGGATTATCTTGCGGGTCTTGAATACCCGCGGAAACTCCTCACGCGTTATGCAGATGGACGGATATGTCTTATCATCCTTGAGCAGTATGTTGTAGTGTGGCTTATACCTTTTGATCAGGTTGTTTTCCAGCAGGAATGCGTCCCACTCAGTCTCTACTACAATATACTTGAGGTCCGATATCTTGCTTACCAGTACCCTGGTCTTGTCGGTCTGGTTCTCTTTTATGAAGTATGAGGATACTCTACGCTTAAGGTTTTTGGCCTTTCCTACGTATATGACGGTGCCCTGCTCGTCCAGATACTGGTAACATCCCGGCTTCTCGGGAAGGTTCTGGACAATCAGTTTAAGCCGTTTCTCGTATGCCTCCTTACCTTTCAATTACTTTACTCCGTCAAATTCATCAATCGCAATAAAGCTGTCTACAGGGCAATCCTGCGGGAATCTCTCCTTTGCGTGGAAATTTGTAAGTTCAATGATGCAGTTTACCAGAACCTTCTTGGGCTTGAATGACTTGACCAGGTCACATGATGCCAAAAGTGTACCCCCGGTAGCCAGCAGGTCATCATGTATCAGCACCACGTCATCGGGTGTAATGGAGTCCTTGTGCATCTCTATGCGGTCAAATCCGTACTCTTTCTTGTATTCCAGGCTAACCTTCTCATATGGCAGCTTGCCGGGTTTACGTATAAGGATGAATCCTGCGCCAAGCCTGTAAGCCAGGGCTGAGCCAATGATAAATCCTCTTGATTCTACGCCACAGACCTTTGTTATGCCTTTGTCCTTATACATCTCGTACAGGGAATCAACAATCTCAGCAAGGTCATCGGGGTTCATGAACCAGGATGTCACATCCTTGAACTGCACGCCTTCCATAGGATAATCAGGGATATTCCTAAGATGGCCGATAAGTGTCTCTTTACTCATATCAATATAATTGTTTCACGTGGAACATTTCTTGTTTTATCGGTTCAGCAACACCAGCAGGACGTTGATATCGCTGGGTGAAACTCCGGGAATGCGGCTTGCCTCGGCAAGAGTCTCGGGGTCATGCTTGATGAGTTTCTGGCGGCATTCCGTAGATAGTGACTGCAAGGAACTGTAGTCAAAGCGCCCCTTGATACGTATATCCTCCAGGCGTTTCATCTTGTCTGCAATGAGCCTCTCGCGGCTTATGTATCCGCTGTATTTCATCAGGATCTCTGCCGCCTCAATGATTTCATCCCTGCGAGCGGGCTCTGTCTTGTCCAGCTCTGCCTTGAGTGCCTTGATATGGTCAGACAGGTTTTGCAGTGTGAGCTGAGGCCTCTCAATCAGGTCGGCCAGCTTGCATCCCTCACGCAGAGGTGTCGTGCCAAGCTGCTCCAGAGCTGCGTTTATGAGTGCGGGTTTTACAGAGAAACCCTTGGCAAAATCTATTATGCGGTTAATCTCATCACGTTTGGTACGCATCAGCTCATAGCGCTCTTTTGTGGCCAGGCCTATGTTGTAGGCGCGTTCCGTAAGACGCAGGTCGGCGTCATCCTGACGCAGCAGTATACGGTACTCGGCCCTGGATGTGAACATGCGGTAAGGCTCATCCACACCCTTTGTAATCAGGTCATCCACCAGGACTCCTATATATGCCTCATCACGTGCCAGAGTGAACGGTGCACCGCCGTGACAGCTTATGTGGGCGTTGATTCCGGCCAGGATTCCCTGTCCGCCGGCCTCCTCATATCCGGTTGTGCCGTTTACCTGTCCTGCCATGAACAGACCAGCCACAACCTTTGACTCAAGTGTATGCTTAAGCTGGGTAGGATCAAAATAGTCATACTCTATGGCATATCCGGGACGGTAGATCACAAGGTCACGGAATGCCGGTATCTCCTTGAGTGCACGTATCTGGATATCCATGGGCATGGATGACGAGAACCCGTTCAGATACATCTCATTGGTGTTTTCTCCCTCTGGTTCCAGGAACAGCTGGTGCTGGTCACGGTCGGGGAATGTTACCAATTTGGTCTCTATGCTAGGGCAGTATCGCGGTCCTATGCTCTTGATCTGGCCGTTAAACAGCGGCGAGTCTGCAAGGCCGGACTTAAGTACCTCATGAACCCGCTCATTGGTGTAGGTGGTCCAGCAGCACATCTGCTTTAGGTGACGCTCCTGGCCCAGGAATGAGAAACGGTGGAAATCATTCTCGCCGTCCTGGCGTTCCATCTCCTCAAAATGTACGCTGCGGCTGTCTATACGTACGGGTGTGCCGGTTTTCATGCGGCCGGTACGTATGCCGTGACGTGTTATTGATTCGGTAAGCAGGTAGGATGCAGGTTCCGATATGCGTCCGCCGGGCATGGTGACGCGACCTATGTGCATGAGTCCGTTAAGGAACGTTCCGGCAGTCAGCACCACGCACTTGCAACTGAACTCGGCACCCTCAAGTGTCTTTAAACCAATAACTTGGCCGTCTTTTACAAGCAGCTCGGTCACGGTGTCCTGCCAGATATTCAGGTTCTCCTGGTTCTCCAGTACGTTGCGCCATGCCCATATGAACTTGGCTCGGTCACACTGTGCACGGGGGCTCCACATGGCGGGGCCTTTGGACCGGTTCAGTATGCGGAACTGTATGGCTGTGCGGTCTGTAACCAGACCCATGTGACCTCCCAGTGCGTCTATCTCTCTGACTATCTGCCCTTTAGCTATACCGCCAACCGCAGGATTGCAGCTCATTTGCCCAATCTTGTTCATATCCATGGTAATGAGACAGGTCTTGGAACCCATCTGAGCAGCGGCGGCAGCGGCCTCGCAACCTGCGTGGCCCGCACCAATCACAATCACATCGTACTTAAAGTCCATACAAGCTACAAATTTACTGCAATTTCTTGGAATGGAAGATAATAGGGGTGCTTCTCTTTGTATGCTCTTTCCCTTTGCAGGAGCAGAGTATCCGGTTTGAGGACCATCAGTGCAGAGGCGTTAAGCGGAGGGCCTTGGAGGATCCCGTTAAGAACGGGGTTTGTTCGAGGAACGTTAGGCCCCCGAAGGGGGACTATGAGGACGAGTTCGCCGTTTAGGGTCC
>JBGUVW010000014.1:0-55351 GCA_045220475.1 Bacteroidaceae bacterium | reverse complement strand
CCATATAAGTTTACTCAGAACTTGAATTTTTCGGGAAGTATTCGTCCAACATCAAATTGGAACCTGAATTTCTCATCAGGTTATGACTTTACAAATCATGACATCTCTATGACTACGGTGAATGTGTCAAGAGATATGCACTGTTTTAATATCTCTGCCGGATTTGTGTTTGGTACATTTACCTCATATCATATCACATTACGTGCCAGCGCAAGTACTTTGACTGATGCGTTGAAGTATGATAAGAAATCAAGTTACACAAGTAGTGTGCAGTGGTATTAGAGAAGTGTTAGGATATAAAAAAACAGGGTATGACCCTGTGATGAAAATATAATTGATGAATGAGCCGAATGCGGGACTCGAACCCGCGACCTACGCATTACGAATGCGTTGCTCTACCAACTGAGCTATTTCGGCTTGAATCGGGCGCAAAGGTACTCTTTTTCTGCAAAACAAATCAGATTCCTAACCAAAAATGATGCCGTGCTGATTCTGCATCAAAAAATAATAGGGGATAGGTGTGGTTTTAGCCGCGTTATTTGTTTTTTTACGGTTTTTATCATATTTTTGCGTATCAACATTTAACAACACAATTATGAAAAAGCTTTTAGTTGTTCTTTCACTTGTTTTGGGTATCTCTGCAGCAGCAGTTGCACAGCCTCGTGCAATCGGTGCCAGAGGTTCTTATGGTGCAGAAATCTCTTATCAGCACAGTCTGGGTTCAAACTTCATTGAGGGTGACCTCGGATGGTGGGACGGCGGTATTGCTGTTACCGGTGTATATGATTTCATTCTGGCTTCACCCCAGTGGACTGCCGGTACATGGAATGTATATGCAGGTCCCGGCGCTAACATCGCAGCTGGCGGTGGCGTATCAGTAGGTATTTGCGCTCAGATTGGTCTTGAGTATACATTTGGAAGCATTCCTCTGCAGCTTTCATTGGATATGCGTCCAAACATCCTTACAATCAACAGCGGTCTGCATTTCCTTGGCGGATTCTGGCCTGCTCTGGGTATCCGTTACGCATTCTGATTTAAGGATATAAACAAATATTGACGGACTGGTCTTATCGGACCAGCCCGTCTTTTTTTGCCCGTATCATATCCAACCAACCTTATTCTTATTAACTTTGTAGGAAACTAATCTGTTATTATCCATAATTATGAGAATCAAATCCGTTGCCGTTATGGCTATTTCAGCACTGTCTCTGCTTATGGCAGGTTGCCAGAAGCAGAACTCTTCCATTAAAGTGTGCATATTCCCCGGTGACTATCCTGATCCCACCATTATGCGTGACGGAAAGGATTTCTATATGACTCATTCAAACTTTACATATTATCCCGGACTGCTGATATGGCACTCCACAGACCTGCTGCATTGGGAGCCCATAGCCCGTGCCGTGCAGGGACATGACTACTCAATCTATGCCCCTGACATGTGTAAGGTAAACGGCAAGTACTACATCTATTATCCCACCAGCAGCGGTGAGAACTTTGTGGTTACGGCCGATAAGCCCGAGGGACCGTGGAGCGATCCCATAAAGCTTGAGGTAAGCGGAATAGATCCCGGTCACGCCATTGACGCCGACGGCAAACGTTATCTCTATACCAATGACGGTCACGTAGCTCCGTTATCGGATGACGGACTCTCCATTACAGGTCCCAACCGCAAGGTGTATGATCCCTGGCAGTATCCGGAGGAGTGGGAGACTGAGGGTATGTGGCTTGAGTCGCCCAAGATTCTCAAACGTGGTGACTGGTACTATCTGGTAAGCGCCGAGGGTGGCACTGCAGGCCCCGTAACCAGCCATATGTGTGTGGTAGCCCGCAGTAAATCGGTAATCGGGCCATGGGAGAATAGCCCCCACAATCCGCTCGTGCATACCTATTCTGCAGATGAGAAATGGTGGTCAAAAGGTCACGGAACCCTGATTGACGATGCTGACGGCAACTGGTACATAGTATATCACGCATACCGTAACGGATTCCACACCCTGGGTCGCAGCACCATAATAGAGAGCGTTAACTGGACCGATGACGGCTGGCCTGTACTGGCTCAGAAGAACGGTGCCAAGTGGAAGAACGGCGGCCTGCAGGATTACGACTACCTGCGTCATTATGAGAATCCGCTCATGTGGGCCAAGTGGGAGCCCGGCTTTGACGGCGGCACCCTCATGACAACCACTGCCGTAGATGAGAAGTATGAGATTACCGCCCATTTCAAGATTGGTACTCAGGGCCGTGCCGGACTCTACCTATTCTATAATGAGGATGCCAACATAGGCGCAGTTGAATGCACCGGTCCGGACTTCTACGTCAAGATCCTGAATGACCGCAACAAGGCTACGGTATGGAAGAGCAATGACGGTCAGAACTGGACACTCTATTACGGAGAATCAGACGTATCGTCATACCACCACAACTACTACAAAGGCTTCTTTGCCCTCCGTCCCGCCTACTTCCTGGACGGCGACGCCACCCTAGTCTCCTTTGACTACAAACCGTTGTAGTCAAACGATTTCCGTTTTGCCAAAGTGTCCCACACTCACCCCTGCGAGAGTGCCTTCTCGTCAAGGTGAGTGTGGGACACTTGTTCATCTCGAGGCCATGTCCCACAGTGAACCCCGTCACAGCTCTTGTGGCGGGGTTCCTTGTGGGACACTTTGGCGGAAACACGGATGTATGAATATACAGCATAACAATATTTAATACTGCCATTGTTGAAAACTTATTCATTTTATGAATGGAGTTTTATGAAAAAGCTGTACCTTTGCAGCATGTTTAGAAAAAGAGGAAATATAAATTGCTCACGAAAGCATAAGCAGACCGGTGGGGATAATGTTTCCAAAAGAAATATTTTTTAGAAGGAGGAATTGTTTTTTACAGTTTCTCCTTTTTTTTACTCATTAGATTAGAGACTTAACTAATATACAAACAAGATGACAGTATCACTGATTTTGGCTGACGGCACCTGCTTTAAGGGTGAGTCTTTCGGATACGAACATCCGGTTAGCGGAGAGCTTGTGTTCAACACCGCTATGGCCGGTTATCCGGAATTGCTGACTGAGCCCGCATCACGCGGCCAGTTGATTGTGATGACCTATCCGGTCATTGGTAACTATGGAATTCAGCCTATGACGGCTGATGAGTTCGGACTGCCCACAAACGCCGAGAGCGAGCACGCACAGGCACGTGCCCTGATTGTTAGCGACAAGAGTGATTTCTACAGCCACTGGAACGCCAAGGAGTCACTTGACGCCTGGATGAAACGTGAGAAGGTTGTAGGTATTGAGGGTGTTGATACCCGTGAGATCACCAAGCACATCCGCAACCACGGCAGCATGACCGCCAAGATCGTGTTTGACGGAATGGCCAAGCCTGAAGAGTATGCATATACAAACATGCTCCCCGAGGTATCATGCGAGAAGCCTATTACTTATAATGAGGGTGCTTCAAAGAAGGTGGTACTTGTTGACTGCGGCGTAAAGGCCGGAGTAGTACGCTGCCTCATCAATGAGGATCTTGAGGTGGTACGCGTGCCCTGGAACTATGACTACACCAAGATGAAGTTTGACGGTCTGGTTGTATCTGACGGTCCCGGCAACCCCAGCTATTGCAGTGAGGTTGTTACACGTCTGCAGAAATTCATGGCCAAAAACGATACTCCCATCCTGGGTATCGGCATGGGATGCCTGCTGCTGGGTCTTGCCGGCGGTATGGATACATACAAGCTCAAGTTCGGTCATCACAGCCAGAACCAGCCGGTTATCCTGGTTGGCACAGACCGCTGCTACATAACCACACAGAACCATAACTACGCTATCCGTGAGGATTCTGTAGTAGGTCAGTGGAAGGTATACCTCAAGAACCTGAATGACGGTTCTGTAGAGGGAATCTACAATACCCGCAAGCCTTGGGTGGGCGTTATGTTCCACTCAGAGAGCGATCAGGTTACTACCGATGCGAGATTCATTTATGATGATTTTGTTTCAAAACTCTAACACCCTTAGGATATGGCATTGAAGAAATATAAGAAAGTGCTGCTGCTTGGATCAGGCGCACTCAAGATTGGTGAGGCAGGTGAGTTCGATTACTCCGGTTCACAGGCTCTTAAGGCCTTGAAGGAGGAGAATTGCGAGACTATTCTTATCAACCCCAATATTGCCACAGTTCAGACAAGTGAGGGTGTGGCTGACAGAGTTTATTTCTATCCTGTAACCCCGTTCTTTGTAGAGAAGGTAATTGCTAAGGAGCGTCCCGATGCAATCCTGCTGGCATTCGGTGGTCAGACCGCACTGAACTGCGGTGTTGCCCTGGAGCAGAACGGCGTACTGGAAAAATATAAGGTAAAGGTACTTGGTACTCAGGTTAAGGCCATCATGGATACTGAGGACCGTGACCTCTTTATCAAGCGTCTGGATGAGATAGGCGTACAGACTATCAAGAGCCATGCTGTAGAGACCATGGATGATGCACGTGCAGCTGCACGTGAGCTGGGTTATCCGGTTATCATCCGTTCAGCATATGCTCTGGGCGGTCTGGGTTCAGGTTTCTGCGATAATGAGGAGGAACTGAACAAGCTGGCCGAGAAGTCATTCTCATTCTCACCGCAGATCCTGGTTGAGAAGTCACTCAAGGGCTGGAAGGAGATTGAGTTCGAGTGCGTGAACGATAAGAGCGGCAACTCAATCATCGTCTGCTCAATGGAGAACTTTGACCCGCTGGGCATACATACCGGTGAGAGTATCGTAGTTGCTCCTACACAGACACTGACCAACCATGAGGTTCATAAGCTTGAGGAACTGACCATCCGCATAGCACGTCATATCGGTATAGTAGGTGAGTGCAACATCCAGTTCGCATTCGATCCCCAGAGTGAGGAGTACCGCGTAATTGAGGTTAACGCCCGTCTGAGCCGCTCATCGGCCCTGGCATCAAAGGCAACAGGTTATCCTCTGGCATTCGTGGCTTGTAAGCTGGGTCTGGGTTACAACCTGTATGAGCTTAAGAACTCTATCACAAAGACCACAACTGACTTCTTTGAGCCTTCTGTAGACTACGTAGTCTGCAAGATTCCTCGTTGGGACCTGAGCAAGTTCCACGGTGTTGACCGCGAGATCGGCTCATCAATGAAGTCTGTAGGTGAGGTTATGTCAATAGGCCGTAGCTTTGAGGAGGTTATCCAGAAGGGTATCCGTATGATCGGCCAGGGTATGCACGGATTCGTTGAGAACAAGAGCATTAAGTTTGCCGATTTGGACAAGGCACTCAAGGAGCCTACCGATAAGCGTCTGTTCGCTATCAGCCAGGCATTTGCCGAAGGGTATACCATTGACCGTATCTGGGAGCTCACCAAGATCGATAAGTGGTTCCTGAACCGTCTTAAGGGTATCTACGATGTATCAAAGCAGCTGCACAAGGTTAAGGGTGTTGAGGCTCTAAGCGAGGATCTGCTGCGTAAGGCCAAGAAGATGGGATTCAGCGACTTCCAGATTTCACGTGCCATTGGTGAGGAAAAGAAGCAGGGCGCACAGGCAGGTCTGCTCTCAGTACGTAACAAGCGTAAGAGCCTGGGAATTGTACCGTTCGTTAAGCAGATTGATACACTGGGCGGTGAGTATCAGGCACAGGCCAACTACCTGTACATGACATATAATGGCTGCGCACACGATATACCTTTCTTTGATGACAAGAAGTCAATCATCGTTATCGGCTCAGGTGCATACCGCATAGGTTCATCTGTTGAGTTTGACTGGTGCGGCGTTCAGGCTCTGAATACCGTACGTAAGGAGGGTTACCGCAATATCGTTATCAACTGCAACCCTGAGACAGTAAGTACTGACTACGATGTAACAGACCGTCTGTTCTTTGACGAGCTCTCATTTGAGCGCGTTATGGATATCATTGAGCTGGAGAATCCCTACGGTGTGATTGTATCAACCGGTGGACAGATTCCTAACAACCTGGCTATGAAACTTGACGCCATGAACGTACCTATCCTGGGTACCAGCGCCAAGGACATTGATAACGCCGAGGACCGTGAGAAGTTCTCAGCCATGCTTGACCGCATCGGCGTAGACCAGCCTGAGTGGAGCGAGCTTACCTCTATGAAGGAGATTGGCAAGTTCATCGAGAAGGTTGGATTCCCCGTATTGGTTCGTCCGTCATACGTGCTCTCAGGTGCTGCCATGAACGTCTGCAGCAACCAGGAGGAGCTGGAGCGTTTCCTGCAGCTTGCCGCTGAGGTATCAAAGGAGCACCCGGTTGTAGTAAGCCGCTTTATTGAGAACGCCAAGGAGGTTGAGATGGATGCCGTTGCCAAGGACGGTGAGATCATTGCTTACGCTATCAGTGAGCATATTGAATTTGCCGGTGTACACTCTGGTGACGCTACAATCCAGTTCCCGCCCCAGAAGCTCTACGTTGAGACAGTTAAGCGTATCAAGCGTATAAGCCGTCAGATTGCCAAGGAACTGCACATCAGCGGACCTTTCAATATTCAGTATCTGGCCCGTGAGAACGATATCAAGGTAATTGAGTGTAACCTGCGTGCTTCACGTTCATTCCCGTTCGTAAGCAAGGTGCTCAAGATCAACCTCATTGAGATAGCAACCAAGATCATGTTGGGCGTACCTGTAGAGGCACCAGAGAAGAGCCTGTTCGATATCGATTACGTAGGTATCAAGGCTTCACAGTTCTCATTCAACCGTCTGCAGAAGGCCGATCCCGTTCTGGGCGTAGATATGGCATCTACCGGTGAGGTAGGCTGCCTGGGTGATGACCAGCGCTACGCAATCCTGGAGTCTATGCTCTCTGTTGGTTACCGTATCCCGCAGAAGAACATCCTGCTGTCAACCGGTACCGCAAAGCAGAAAGCCGCAATGCTGGATGCTGCCAAGATGCTGGTTTCAAAGGGATTCAACCTGTACGCTACCGGCGGTACATCAAAGTATCTTGAGGAGAACGGTATCAAGAATACCCGCGTATACTGGCCCAGTGAGGAGGGACAGCAGCCGCAGGCTCTTGACATGCTGCACAACAAGCAGATAGATATGGTAGTGAACATACCTAAGGATCTGACTCAGCATGAGCTCACCAACGGTTACAAGATCCGTCGTGCAGCCATTGACCTGAACATCCCGCTGATTACCAACGCTCGCTTGGCTAGCTCATTTATCAATGCCTTCTGCACAGTAGACATAGATGACATACCTATCAAGAGTTGGGACAGTTTCAAGTAACCACTAAGCAATTAGGAAAACTTTCCAGTTGCACCCAGTAAAAAATAACCTCGCGAGCAAAGCTAGCGAGGTTATTTTTTACCCGGCCTGGAAGGCCGGCAGAGTGGAGCGACATGGAATAAAATGGAATGTCGCGGAACGGATTTGGGGCGCCGCCGCCCCAAATTAAAAAAAGGTTGTTTCTAATACGCAGATAGGTTTCCAGCTAACGGCTTTCAAGGCCCTAAGGGCCAAGAAAGCCAAAAACGCCCGAGCACCACAGGTGCGAGTAATAATACATTCGCACCTGCGTAAAACCCCAGCCATTGAAACGGCTGGCTACCATAATCCCATGCCTACGGCATAAAACCGTGCCGTTAGGCACATGATAGGGGTAGCCAGCCAATTAATTGGCTGGATGTTTACGGACACGTAAACAAAAGACCGAGCCGCGAAGCGGCGAGCATTATAAACTCCACTTTATTACAATACCATTCTGCGCCGGTACCGTAACGCGTATAGGAGAGTCTGGATGAATGTTTGTAAGGAATGTTTGACCCGACAGCAGATCCGTAACCTTTACGCCATCCCGGGCTTTGAGTTCCAGGTAGTCAAAGGCGTGCTGGGGAATGTTTACGGCGGTGTAGAGGGGCTGGTCAGTGAAATTGGTGACCACAAGTATGGCGTCCTTTCCACTGGAGCGCATGAATGCGTACTGGCGGTGCGGATTGAAATCGGCTGTCTGCGGATTCACATACATCAGGTCAAAGAACTTGCCGCTGCGTATGCTCTCCTCACTGTTGCAGATACGCAGCAGAGTGGAGTAGAAGGCCCTAAGGTTGCGCTCATCGGCAGTGAGACGGGAATCATCCCAACGGCCGTCATTGTAGAGACGTGTGAGCGTATCGGGGGCCCAATAGTCAAATATGGTGGTACGGCCGTCCAGACCGCTGAATCCCTCCTGGTCCATACCCGGTTCTCCAACCTCCTGGCCGGCATAAACCATTACAGGACAGCTATCCATAAGGGCCGACACAATCATGGCCGGGCGTCCTTTTTGAGCGTTTCCACCGAAGAATCGGGAAGCCAGACGCTGCTCGTCATGATTCTCCATGAAATGGAGCATATGCGGACCGTTCATACCGCATTGCTGCCAGCAGCGTGTAATTGCAGTTGCTGATTCACGTGACTCGACGATAGCACGCAGTGTATCATAGAGTCCCACCTTATCATATATGTAGTCAAAACCGCCAAAATCTATGTAATCACCGTAAGATCCGGGATTGTAGATCTCGGCAATGAACTGTATGGCGGGATGTTCTTTCTTGACCTGTGCTATGGCCCAATGCCAGAAATCCACCGGAACCATCTCGGCCATATCACAACGGAACGCATCAACTCCCTTAGCTGCCCAGTAGAGCAGGATATGGAGCATCTTCTTCCAGGTGTTGGGGACAGGTTTGAAACAGTGAGTGCCGCCACCTGTATAATCAACTCCGTAATTGAGCTTTACGGTCTCATACCAATCTGATATTGTGGGCGTTGCGGTAAACTGGTCATTACCTGTGGCCCGGGCCGGGAACTCCTTGTAGTCACCCCAGGCAATCTGTCCGCCCAACTGCTGGCCGGGCATGTAATAGAAATTGTTTGAGGGTGAAAAATGCATGCTTGTATCATCACCTTGCCCCAGGTCCTTTACACCTCTGGGCTTGGCTATGGAGTGATACTCGCGGGCCACGTGATTGGGCACAAAATCCATAATGAATTTCATGCCGGCGGTATGTACACGGTCTACAAGTGACTGGAACTCGGCCATACGGTCCGGAACCGATACCGCCAGGTCGGGGTCTATATCATAATAGTCACGTATGGCATATGGTGAACCGGCTTGGCCCTTAACGGTCTCACTGTGAGACTCCGGTATTCCGAATGCCTTGTAGCTGGTGCATGATGCGTGGGCTATGAGCCCTGTGAACCATATATGAGTAACTCCCATCGACTTGATATTGTCAAGTACGGTGGGAGTATAGCTGTTCAGTTTGCCTGATCCGTTTGTCTGGATATCGCCGCCGGGTATATTCTGTCCGCCGCTGTTGCAGCAGAGGCGGGTGAATATCTGATATATGACGGCTTTCTCCATAAAACGCGTCAACCTCTGATTCTCTTGATGAGACCGGTCAGTACGGCGCCGGGACCACACTCTGTGAACTCCTCTGCGCCATCGGCAATCATGTTGAGTACGCTCTGTGTCCAGCGAACCGGAGAGTTGAGCTGAGTTACCAGATTTGCCTTGATTTCATCGGGGTTTACGTGCGGTTTTGCATCTACGTTCTGGTAGATGGGGCATACCGGTGTATTGAACTGGGTCTCGCTGATAGCCTTTGCCAACTCATCCTTGGCGGGAGTCATAAGAGGTGAGTGGAATGCACCGCCTACGGTAAGGGGCAGGGCACGCTTGGCACCGGCCTCGGTCATGAGCGGGCATGCAGCTGCGATAGCCTCCTTGGAACCTGAAATTACAACCTGTCCGGGGCTGTTGTAGTTAGCGGGAACAACAACCATGCCTTTTGCATTCAGGCCTGCGCAGATCTCCTCAATCTTGGCGTCGGGCAGACCGATGATGGCAGCCATTGTGCCGGGAACCTTCTCGCAGCACTTCTGCATGGCGCCGGCGCGCTTGGCAACCAACTTGAGTCCGCTCTCAAAAGAGAGGGCACCGCATGCTACAAGTGCAGAGAACTCACCCAGAGAGTGGCCGGCTACCATATCGGGCTTGAAATCAGCTCCGTGTGACTTGGCAACGGCTACAGAGTGGATGAACACTGCAGGCTGGGTTATATCGGTACGGCGCAGATCCTCATCGGTGCCGTTGAACATGATGTCTGAAATCTTGAAGCCAAGAATGCTGTCGGCCTCGGCAAACAACTCTTTTGCCCAGTCAAACTGGTCATACAGGTCTTTACCCATGCCCGAGAACTGGGCACCCTGTCCGGGAAATACATATGCTTTCATACTGAAATAATTAGTTTGTCAAATAAAATTTGTTATCTTCGCGCTGCCGTTGAGAAATAATGATTCAAAACGGGATGCGCACTTTTTAATAACTTGTGCAAAAGTAGTCATCATTTGGTACGCCTGCGGAGTCAAGGCGCACTTTTTTTAATGACTTTACACAATTATTGTTTTTTGTGCGCGTTATATTTAAAAATATAACTGATGTTGAACTACAATATACAGAACTACAGCCGAATCCTGCGTATGGAGCATTCTGACGCTATGGGAGCTTTCCAGCTTGGACTGAAACGTCTGTTTGACATAATCTTCTCAGTCATTGGTCTGATCGTGCTGTCTCCTATAATGCTTGTTTTTGCGATAATCCTTTTTTATGACCACGGGCCTGTCATATTCAAGCAGGAGAGAATAGGTTATAAAGGTAAGCCATTTACGATTTATAAGTTCAGGACCATGCGTACCGATGCCGAGAAGGACGGAATACCGCGTTTGGAGAATGAACGTAACAAATACCTGACTCCTTTCGGCAGTTTCCTGCGTGCACATCATCTGGATGAGCTGCCTCAGTTATGGAATGTACTTAAAGGCGATATGTCATTTGTGGGACCGCGTCCGGAGCGTCAGTATTTCATAGACCAGATTAACCGTGAGACTGATGATTACCGTTACATCTATATGATGCGTCCCGGAATCACATCCTACGCAACAGTTTACAACGGATATACAGATACAATGGACAAGATGCTCAAGCGTCTTGAGTATGACCTGGATTATCTGGATAACCGTAATATCTTTACAGACCTGGGAATCATAATCAAGACCGTATTCTCAGTATTCTGTGGCAAGAGATTCTGATTCCCCACAGCAACAGGAGGGTTTCGGGATTGATTGCTTACCTATTTTAGCTAACCGGTTATTAAGCATATCAAAATTAACAACTGATGAAACGTAGATTCGTTATCATTATGTGCCTGGCTCTTTTCTCAACCATGGTACAGGCACAGTCAAGTATGACAGACAATCAGATTATTGATTTTGTCGTAGAGCAGAACTCAAAAGGTGTATCACGCCAACAGATAGTGACCCAACTCATGCAGCGTGGCGTTTCCATTGACCAGATTCAGCGTATCCGTGACAAATACCAGAAACAGATAAATAATGGTGTATTGGGTGCTCAGGATATCACAGCCGGCTCACAGGCAACCAAGAACCGTTTAAGGGAGTCAAACGCCCAGAAACGTGAGCAGCAGGTTGCACGTGACCGCGCCAATGCATCCCAGTTCAGGGTAAAGGATACAAAACCTGCCAACCAGGTTCAGCGTCATACGTATGACTGGGACGATCCTGATTTCATGGAGATGGATGATGCCTTGGATTTCATGATGCCGGATTCACTCAAGTACTACAAATATGAGGAGGACACCAAGGTCAAGATATTCGGTCATGACCTGTTCAACAACAAGAACCTCACTTTTGAGAGTTCCATGAATCTGGCTACTCCGCAGAACTATATCCTGGGCGCCGGCGATGACGTCAATATTGATATCTGGGGCGCATCACAGGACAGCTTTACCGAGACCATATCCCCCGACGGTACCATTACTATAGAAGGTATAGGCGTGTTGCAGTTGGGCGGTCTGTCTGTAAGTCAGGCCAAGGAGAAGGTCAAGCGCATGCTGGAATCCCGTTATCAGGAGTCAGAGATTGACCTGACGCTTGGTCAGACACGTTCCATCACGGTAAGTATCATTGGTGAGGTTGAGATGCCGGGTACATATACGATGTCGGCTTTTGCTACCGTATACAACGCCCTCTACATGGCAGGTGGTCCTAACGATATAGGTACATTGCGTAATGTAAGGGTTTACAGGGACGGCAAGTTGATGTCAACCGTCGATGTTTATGATTTCCTGCTCAACGGAATACTGTCGGGTGATATACGCCTGCAGGATAATGACGTTGTTACAGTTGGACCGTACGATGCGCTGATTAATGTGACCGGTAAGATTAAACGCCCCATGCTCTATGAGATGAAAGAGGGTGAGAACCTTGGGCTGCTGTTGAAATATGCCGGCGGTTTTACCGGTGATGCATATACCAAAGCGGTACGCATTAACCGTAAGGCTGGAGAGATGTATTCCGTATTCAATGTATCCGAGGCTGATTTCGGGTCATTCCACTTGATGGATCAGGACTCTATCAGTGTTGACTCCACACTGAACCGTTACAGTAATATGGTAGAACTTAAGGGTGCAGTGTTCCGTCCCGGAATGTATCAGATAGGAGAGGGTATAAAGACCGTCAGGAACCTTATTGAGGCAGCTGACGGACTTACCGAGGGAGCCATTGCCCAGCATGCTGTCATGCACCGCATGAAGGTGGACAGGACCTTAGAGGTTCTTAGCGTTGATATTCGCGGTATTCTGGAGGGTTCCGTGCCCGATGTGGAACTCCGCAATGAGGATGTACTCTATGTGGCAGACAAGAAGATCCGTGATGACCAGAAAACCGTAACCATACACGGAGAGGTGATGTATCCCGGTATTTATGTCTATGCAGAGAACGAGACCGTTGAGGACCTGATCCTGCAGGCAGGCGGTTTCACAGAGGCTGCATCATTGGCAAAGGTTGATGTGGCCCGCCGTATAATCGACCCCAATGCGACTGAGGCTACTGACAACATAGCCGAGACATTCAGTTTCAGCATCACACCTGATTTCAGCATAAGTGATCAGCCGGACTTTACGTTAAGTCCATTTGATGAGGTGTATGTACGCCGCAGTCCTAATTATGTTGAACAGCAGAATGTTACTATTGAGGGTGAGGTCCAGTTTGCCGGAAACTATACTCTGTCAAGCAAAGGTCAGCGCTTGAGTGAGATCATTTCACAGGCCGGCGGACTGACGGACCGTGCATATGCTGAAGGCACCAAACTGCTCAGACAGATGACACAGGAAGAGCGTGAGATGCTTGAATCGATGCTGCGTGCCGCACAACGCAACTCCGGTAATGACTCTATTGATGTCCGTAAACTGATGACAAATACCAGCTATCCTGTAGGTATAGAGCTTGACAAGGCTCTCAAGAAACCGGGTAGTGACGATGACCCCATCCTGCGTGAAGGTGACCGTATCGTGGTTCCGCGCTATGACGGTTCTGTTAAGATAAACGGTGAGGTGCTCTATCCCAATACAGTGTACTTTAAGGAGGGTAAGAATACCAACTATTATATCAACCAGGCCGGTGGTGTAACGGCAACAGGAAAGAAATCAAGAGCCATCATTATCTATATGAACGGTATGGTTGCCAAGGCAGACCGACAGCACAAGCCTATGCCCGGCTGCCAGATTGTGGTTCCTACCAAGTCTCGCCGTCGTAACATGTCACTGCCGGAGATCTTGAGTATCGGTACAAGTACCGCATCAATCGCAACAATGATTGCAACCATTGCCAGCTTGTCTAAATAATCAGTGTTATGGAAGAGAATAAGCAAGAGTTGAAAGTCATAGATATCAACGATATCATAAAGAAGCTGTGGGCCGGAAAGAAGCTGTACTTTAAGGTGCTTCCTATAGTCTTTGTCCTGGCTTGCATCTTTATTCTGGGTTTCCCGCGAACCTATTCCACCAGTATCAGGCTGGCTCCTGAATTGGGAGGTCCGTCCATGGGCGGGACATTGGGCTCATTGGCATCATCTTTCGGTATCGATCTGGAGAGTATGCAGACCAATGACGCCATTACTCCTCTTCTGTATCCGGATCTGATAGAAGACAATGGTTTTGTAGGAGGTATCTTCAAGATTCATGTAACCAGCAAGGATGGGTCAATAGACACAGACTACTATGATTACCTGGTAAAGTACCAGAAGGCCATCTTATGGCTTAAACCATATAATTGGGTAAAGAACAAGATAAAGAAACTCAAGTACAGAGGCCAGAATTCCGGCAACGGCGAGTTCAATCCCTACAGTATGACAAGGCTGGAGGATGAGATAGCTGAGTGTGTAAGGGGTAATATCAAGATTGATTTTGACAAGAAGACTGCTGTCATCAATATTGAGGTCAAGGATCAGGACGCGTTGATATGCAAGACCATAGGAGACTCAGTGATGAATCACCTGCAGAGATTCATTACAGACTATCGTACCAGCAAAGCCCGCAATGACTATGATTATTACTCAATACTGACAGACCAGGCCAGAAAGGAGTATGAGGATGCGGTCTTAGAGTACTCAAAGATGGCCGATGCAAACTCCAGGGTGGCACTTAAAAGCGTTCAGATGAAACTTGAGGCCTATGAGAATGACCTGGACCTTAAACTGAATGCATATACTACAGTTAATGCCCAGATGGTTGCTGCCAAAGCCAAGATACAGGAACGTACACCGGCCTTTACGGTAATCAAGGGAGCCAGTGTTCCGGTTAAGCCTTCAAAACCTAAAAGAATGGTATTCGTAGCTCTTATGTTGATACTGGGATTCTGCTTCACATCTCTCTACATTCTGTCTGAGAAATGACGTATACCTTCATATTACTGCTGTTTCTTATAGTTGTCCTGATATATTTGGAAGATTATCTGGGACGCTATAAGAAGGCTGTATATGGAGTTCTTTGTATAATCCTGATCCTGTATTGCGGTTTAAGACCCATTGGCGTGGATCCGGATTCGGAGGCTTATGAAGAGGTATTCCTGAGTAAGGGAAAAAGTGCCAATATGCTCATAGAGCACTCTTTTCAGCTTATTTCACAGTTTATCAGGAACTTTACTGATGATATCCATGTGCTGTTCCTGTTATATGCCGCTTTGGGAATTGGTCTCAAGTTTTATGCCTTACGTAAGCTCACCCCTTTATATTTCCTTCCGATAGTCATTTACCTGGGCAATTATTATGTCCTGCATGATTTCATTCAGATAAGGGCGGGAGTATCATCGGCCATGTTGCTGATTGCAATTAAGCCACTGACTGAAGGGAACAGGAAAAAAGCCTTTCTCTGTTTCCTGATAGCTGCAGTGTTCCACTACTCGTCACTTGCATTCCTTCCGATCCTGTTTTTCAGAAATGACATATCCAAACTGTGGAAATATATTCTTATAGGAATTGCCCCGGTGGGAGTTGTGTTGTTCCTGCTTCACATTGATTTCTTATCGGCAATACCAATTCCTTATATCAAGGATAAGATTGAAATCTACAAGTCGCTGACAGAGACTGGAGTATTTGAGGAGCTGTCATTAAAGAGCCCGTTCATCTGGATTCAGTACAGTGTCATATTGTATTCACTCTATTTCTATGATACAATACTGCCGGAATGTCCGTCATTGCCTCTGTTGCTTAAGATAACGGCCTATTCCATGACATGCTTCTTTGCATTCTCATCCATATCCGTAGTGGCTGCACGACTCCATGAACTGCTTGGAATCGTGGAACTTGTACTGTTCCCATGTGTGTTCTACACATTACGTCCCGGTTATTACGGAAGGGCCGCGGTTTGCTTTATAGGAGTCATTGAATTCATATACACATTGTTCCTCTGGGAACTGCTTGACTTTAAGATGGCTTGACAGGTATGGAACCATTGAACGGAAATAAACGGACATCACTTCTGCAAAAGAACATCCTGGCATCATTTGCCATCAAGGGATGGTCATCTGTAGTGGTCCTGCTTATGGTTCCTCTTACCCTTAAGTGTCTGGGCAATTATCAGAACGGAGTCTGGCTTACAATAAGCAGTATGCTGCTATGGATTGACCAGATGGATATAGGGCTGGGTAACGGCTTGCGTAACCGGCTGTCCATTTATATGGCCCATGGTGATACCAGGCATGCCCGCTCACTCATATCATCCACATTTGCCATGCTGACCTATATCATTATTCCGGCTATGCTCATAATGATTGCGTTGGTATGGCTTTGCAATACCTACAGTCTGTTCAACGTTGACCCGTCAATCATCAATAATCTTGATGAGGTGCTCACCATAACGGTTGTGCTGGTGTGCAGCACGTTCATATTCAAACTGATAGGGAACTTCTACATGGGTATGCAGCTGCCGGCCGTAAGCAATATGCTCGTTGCTGCGGGACAGACTTTGGCATATGCCGGTACATATATTCTATACATAAGCGGCAGTCACTCCTTGCTGCATATAGCAGTAGTAAATACCGCTGCGCCCTTGGTAACCTATCTTATAGCTTATCCGGTTACATTCCGGTATAAATACCCCCAGCTTAGACCATCGGTCAAACTGATAAACCTGCAGGAAGCCAGGGAGGTGATGACATTGGGTATCCGTTTCTTTGCAATACAGATATCAAGCGTTGTCCTATTCATGACATCAAATCTGCTTATCTCAAAACTGTTCGATCCGTCAATGGTTACGCCATACGGGATAGCATACCGTTATTTCAGCATTCCTCTGGTGGCCTTTACCGTAATATGCATGCCATTCTGGAATGCAACTACCGATGCATATGAACGGAATGATATAGAGTGGATACGTCGTGCCACTAAGAAACTGCGTTTCATGACAATAGCTATCCTTATTGGTATGATACTGATGGTGGCGGTATCCGGGTTCATATATCCGATATGGATAGGGCCGGAATCAGAGGTAAGCCTGAGTATGACCATAGGTATGGCCGTATATATCTTTATCCTGATATACAGTATGCGTTACAGCTATTTCATAAACGGCATAGGCAAACTGAGAGTCCAGTTAATCTTTACTGTAAGCGCCGCTATAGTATTCATCCCTGCGGCATATGCAGTTGTAAAGTGGACAAATGACATAATATGGTTTATCGGTGTGATGTGTCTGGTCAATCTGCCAGGCCTGATAGCCAACCGTATTCAGTTCAACAAGCTTATTAACGGTAAGGCAACCGGAATCTGGAACAGATAGGCGCCGCATTCATGCAGATATCAAAATGAAAGGGAATATGGACGTATCGGTCATAATAGTAAACTACAATACACTGCATGTGTTGCTTCCGTGTATAGACAGTATCATAGAGCAGACGCATGGAATCTCTTATGAGATCATTGTGGTTGACAACGGCTCTACCGATGGGTCTGTTGAGGCATTGCAGAATGATGGGCGCATACGTTTCATGTCGGCAGGCTCAAATCTTGGATTCGGAAAGGCCAATAACCTGGGACTGACCTTAGCAAGCGGAGAGTACATACTGTTCCTGAATTCAGATACCCTATTAAGGAATAATGCCGTTGGCATGATGCTTGATTTTGCCCGCCAGTACAAGGGCAGGTTAGGGGCGTTGGGCTGTATACTTAAGGACCGTGAGGGAAACATGATTCACTCTTACGGTAAGTTCCCGCGCATGAAGGATGATTTCAGGATATTCCTGGGGGGTCCGATACTGAAAGGACTGCACCTGTACAGACAGCCTGCCATAGCGTATCCTGAGCAGTGGATGAAGGTAGATTACGTTACCGGTGCCGACCTTCTTGTGAGCCGTAGTGTACTTGAAGAGTGCGGAGCATTCAATCCGGCATTCTTTATGTATTATGAGGAGTCAGAGATGGAGCACCGTTTCAACAAGAAAGGGTATGACAATGTCCTTATGAACGGTCCTTACATCATTCACCTGGAGGGTGAGGGAGGCAAGGACGGGCGCAGTTCCAGGTTCCTGAGGGATAATTTAAGACAGCAGGAGAGTCAATATATATACTTCAAACTCACAGAGCCGCGAATTAAGTATTATCTTTATCGGATAATACATCCGATATTGCGACAGACGGTCTGGTTTAACCCCAACGTATCGTTGAGAGACAAGTGGCAGGTGGTTAAGAAACTGTTTGTATCAATCAAGATCTGACGTTATGAACATTCTGGTAGACGGTCGTATTTGGTCACTTTACTCAGCCGGTGTGGGTACATTCTTTACCGGCGCCATCCTGGAGTGGGCTCAGCAAAGGGCCGATGACACCTTCTACGTAATAATTCCAAGAGGAATTGACGCCAGATATGAGCTGCCGGTGCTGCCTTCTAACATAAAACTGCTGGATTACTCGGGACGTTTCCCTAAGTTCCTGCCTAATATTGTTTTACTGCAGTTCACGGCACCGCGACTATGCCGCATGCTGGACATAGACCTATACTATTCGCCCTTTCCGTACATGCCGCTCATGATACCGTCAAGAGTAAAGACTCTGGTTACGGTACATGACGTGGTCAATATAGAGATGGCTCATACAATGTCATGGACCAACAGGATGGCGAATGCATCTGCGTTCGGCAGGTCTGTACGTAGAACCTGTTATTTATGGACCAATACAGAGTATACCCGCTCCAAGGTAGAGGAGTATTATCCCAGACGCAGGGCAGCTGATATATTTGTGGGTGGTGCGGTTGACCGTAAGCTTTTCTATCCAAGAAACCTGTCTGATGATTCAGTAAATGAACTCAAGGCAAAATATGGCATCAAGGAGAGATTCATCCTTTTTGTGGGATCACTTGAACCCCGCAAGAATCTGCAGTTCCTGCTCGGTATCATCCCGGACCTGTACAGGGAATACGGAATCCAACTGGTGGTTGTAGGTGCCAAGAAATGGAAAGAATCCGGTCTGAGGGGCATTATTGAGGCTCCGGAGTTTCCCGGGGAGAGTACCGTATTCTGCGGTTATATAACCAATGAAGAACTGGCCGCCCTTTACAGTACTGCTGACTGTTTTGTATCGGCATCACTTATGGAGGGCTTTGGAATGCCACAGCTGGAGGCTATGCTTTGCGGCTGCCCGGTAGTTACTGCCAACAACACCGCCATGGCCGAGGTGGCAACAGGTAAGGATGCCGTATTCCCGGTTGACGGATATGAACCCGATGAGTGGAAACAGACCATCATGAGGGTTGTAAATGAGAGGCCTAAGGTCAATCCCAATCAACTGTTACAATATGATTGGAAGCTGATTATCAACAGATTGCTAACGGTAATAAAAGAATGATGCTATATATCAACGGCAGATTCCTGACACAGCCCATGACCGGCGTTGATCGCTATGCATACAATATCTGCATGGCGCTGACCGAGTTGCACCAGCCTTTTGTACTGGTATGCCCCAAGGCTCCGATACATAAGTGTTATGATGTGAGCGGTTTCACTATCGTACGGTTCGGTCATGGAAACTCCCATTTCTGGGAGCAGTGCGTCTTTCCGTGGTTCTTTGTTGGCAAGAGAGACTATATGGTGCTGAGCCTTACGGGCCTGGGCTCCATATTGATAAGGCGTAAGATAATGACCATACATGACCTGTCGTTCCTTAGGGATCCGTCATGGTTCTCACGCAGTTATTACTGGTTCTACAGGATAATGACACCGCTGTCTGTCCGCACATCAAGGCATATTCTTACCGTCAGCGAGTTCTCTAAGGCAGAGATAAGGCATTTCTATCCGTTCCTGACTGATGACAGGATAAGCGTGGTATATAATGCCATAAAGGAGAATGTCTTTGAGTCAAGAGGAGATATACCGGCTCCGTCGGAGCGTTTTGTCCTTACCGTGTCATCAATAGATCCGCGTAAGAATTTTGCTCGCCTGCTAGAGGCTTATAAGGGTATTGAAGGCGTAAAACTCTATATTGTGGGCAATTATAGCCCCGTTTTCCAGAAACAGGAGGGGTTGTCAGACCAAAGGCCCGATGTCAGATTCCTGGGTAGGGCGACAGATCAGGAACTGCTCAGACTCTACAATCAGGCCGAGTGCTTTGTATTCCCGTCTCTTTATGAAGGGTTCGGACTGCCCCCTGTCGAGGCCATGGCATGCGGATGTCCTGTGCTGGCATCGGACATTCCGGTATTGAGGGAGGTGTGCGCCGATGCGGCAACCTATTTCAATCCTTTGGATCCGGATGATATTCGTAAAACCATAATTAAACAGCTGTCGGCCGATGATTCTGTAATTAACTCGCAGAGAGAGAGAGGGTTCCGCAATATCGGCCGATTCTCATGGAAACGGTCGGCATCAGCCATAATGGAAATTGTTGACAGGAACCTCACAATATCACGCTTCAGGCACAACAAATGAGCTATTTTTACGTTTAATACCAAACGGATCCTATATGAAAAAAACGCTGCTCCATATTACCAAGTGTTACTATCCGGAAGAGGGTGGCATTGAAACCGTTACCAAGTACCTGGTGGACGGGATGGAGTCCTACAACAGTTATGTGGTTTGTTTCAGTCATGACGGTGAAACTTACGTAGATACTGTTGACGGAGTTAGGGTTTACCGTATAGCACCGTCATTGAGAATATCAAGCCAGGACATAGCATTTTCATATTACGGTCATCTCAAGAGGATTCTTGACGAGATCAAGCCTGACCTTATCATGCTGCATTGTCCAAATCCGTTCCTTTATCCCATTACAGTGAGGCTTAAGCCCAAGAATGCCAAACTTGTCGTTCTGTGGCACTCTGATATACTGGGTAAGGGATTGCTGTACCATCTGGTTGCCCGTTCCGAGGACCGGATTCTCAGAGAGGCTGACCTCATCATTACCACAAGCCCCAATTACATTCACCCCAGCAGTCCCGTTTACAGGTACAGGGATAAGATCAAGGTGGCTCCCAATGGTTTCATAGACAAGGACCTTGTACTGAGACCGGGTGACAGTGAGAGGATAGAGGCCATACACAGCATGTATGGTAACCGCAGGATTGTATTGTTTGTGGGCCGTCATGTCCCATATAAGGGTCTGAACTATCTTGTAGAGGCCGAGAGATATATCAAATCAGATTGCGTCATACTGATAGGCGGACGCGGTCCGGAGACTGAAAGACTGGCCAGGATGACCAGTTCAGACCGGATAAAGTTTATAGGCAAACTGCCGCTTTCAGACCTTAGATGCTATTATCATGCAGCCGATATATTCGGTTTTACATCTTGCAGTAAACAGGAGGCGTTCGGTATTGCATTGGCCGAGGCTATGTATTGCGGCTGTGTCCCCGTGACTTTCACCATAGAAGGATCAGGAGTGAACTGGGTTTCATTGAATGGACAAACCGGCGAGGAGGTTCCTTTAGGCGATGCAAAGGCATATGCTGCAGCGATTGACAGATTGCTGGGAGATAAGGAACTGTTTGAAAGATATTCTCTGGCAGCCAAGCAGCGCGTAACCGATATGTTTACATGTGAGCAGGCCGTAAAGGAGATGGAAACCATCCTGGACCAGCTTTAAATTTGGCTCATGTTTATTCCGCGATACGGGATTTCCAATAGTTACCTCTTATTATCCACTCTGACAGATCCTGGGTCCTCTCAGATACGGAGTTTGTATAATCCCTGGTATATAGAGTATGACCCAGACCTCTCCAGTCTGTCTCTATTCCATACAGGTCCAGCAATGTCGTGTAGATGTCAAGCTGGTTGCACGGTCCGGTCCAGCTGTTTGTGCTGTCCATACCTCGATTGATGATATAGAGCGGGAGTTCATCGCTAATCAGTCCCTCTTTCATGTTAAGGTGTACGGGGTGGGCCTGATGGTCGGCTGTAATTACAATCAGGCTGTTGTCATACAGTCCGGTCCTTTTCAGTTCCTCAAAATACTTAGCCAGCTGCATGTCAAAATAATGACAGTCAATCAGATAATTGAGATATTCATTTGACAGGCCGTCATCGATAAGAGTAAAGCCATGATCTGCACTCTTCTTGTATGGGTTATGCATGGACATGGTAAGTATCAGTGAAAAGAAGGGACTGTCAGTCTCTCTGTCGGCTTTTGATGCCATGGTGAATATCTGTCCGTCATCCAGATCCTTGTTGCCCTCCAGAACACCGTCCCAGTCAAACTTGGAGTAGGTGGTGTCTATGCCATAAAGCCTGTTCATGGCATCCTGCTCCCAGAACGTGGGTGATGTGGGGACTACTATACGTGACTTCTTTATCAGCCCCTCTTTCTTAAGCAGAGCAGGCAGTCCGCATACGGTCTTGTCCTTTACGATATTGACGGTTATCTCGGACTTTAAGGGCAGCAATCCTGCCATATAGATGAACTGGCCGTCGGATGATTCACCTATGTGTATGTTGGGGTGAACATGCCCGTTGTAATAGACATTACTGTCTCTCTTAAGGCTGTTGAGGAACGGAGTAATCTCCTTGCCGTCTACAACAAGGTCCGATGTCTGGGACAGATAGGACTCAACGATTATGAATATCAGATTGGTCTTATCCGTGGTTGCTCCGTCATATGACATCCTCTCAGAGTGGTTCATATACTCACTCTCTATCTCGTCAACCCGGCTGCTGTCAAGCTCCATGTCCTTCTGCAGGAAGTCATCATGACAAACCAGCGCTCTCCTTATGAAACCGCCGCGAAACAGCATGTTGTTAGGCGCCTGGGTGTATTGCAACCTTATGGGCGAGAATCTTATGAATGATGTCTTTAATGAGTGGTCATGTACTACTCCCAGAAACAGTATGAATGATGCCACTGAAAACAGGATCAGTGCCCACATGGCGCCCAGAGTAGCGGCAACACCCTGTTTCATGTCTCTCTTTCTGAATGTGCGATATAACAGACAGTAGATCACCGCCCATATGATGTAGAAAAGGTCTGCCGGGCGGAATCCGGTGCTGATGCTCTGCAATACATCGGCATCATTCAGGTTACCTATCTGCAGAATGGCCAGATTGGGCAGATAATGCCCAAAGAAACGCGAATAGAGTATGTTGCCCAGGGAGAGCAGCATGGATAGTGAGAATGCCACAGACAGGGCGCCCCTTACGTTTCCCCATCTAAAGAGCAGTCCCACCAGGAAGAGCACCGTAACATCTATGAAACAGGAGAAAATATTGCTTAATAGCGAATCAATGTTGAAAGGGTACTCAAACTCAACGGTCAATGCCATCTGCCAGTGCATGAACAACAGGCAGAGTACTGACATAAGGAACAGCAGGATGAATTCCGTGTTGATGAACCTAAAAAGCTTGCTGCGCATACCTTGACCTTGTTTCTGTATGCGAATATAGTGCTTTTTTTTTGAACCATTCTTTAACTTATGCCCCAATAACCCTATATTTGTAGTGTGAATTATCTATATCAACAATTTCAATAAATCAAATGAAGAAAGTATTGTTTTCAGCAGCTCTGGCTCTCGTAGCAGTAGCAGCCAGCGCTCAGGAGCCCAACTTCCCTATGATGGGTGGCGGTTTTGGTGGTTTTGGCGGTTTTGGCGGCCAGCAGACCAATGTTAAGTTTGACGAGTATGTAGCAGCCCCCGCAGGCTTTGACAAGGAGCGTGACGGTATCAAGAAGGGTACTGTAAAGCTTATCGAGTATCAGTCAGAGTCAGTTGGCACAACCCGTAAGGCCAATGTATATCTTCCCGCAAGCTATGACGGCAAGAAGAAGTTCAGCGTTCTCTATCTGCTCCACGGTATCGGTGGTGACGAGTGGGAATGGATGAATGACGGTGGTGTACCCAACATCATCATGGATAACCTCTATGCTGATGGCAAGGTTGCCGATATGATCGTAGTTATGCCTAACGGCCGTGCCGCTAAGGATGATTCACGTGCAGGAGGTTATGGTTCAGCAGGTGCTTTCGGTGAGTTTGACAAGGACCTTATCGGTAGCCTTATCCCTTACATCGAGAAGAACTTCAGCGTATATACTGACAAGGATCACCGTGCTATCGCCGGCCTTTCAATGGGTGGCGGCCAGTCTCTGAACTTTGGTCTCGGCAACATGGACAAGTTCGCTTATGTAGGCGGTTTCTCATCAGCTCCCAACACAGCACGTGCCGCTCAGCTCATTCCTGATGTTGAGAAGGTTAAGAAGGAGAACAAGCTCCTCTGGATGGTATGCGGTGGCGCCGATGGCCTGATTGGCAACAGCACACAGCTCAAGGCTTTCTGCGACGAGAACGGAATCCCCTGCACTCTGATCAACTATCCTGATGAGGGTCACAACTTCACTGTATGGAAGTACGGTCTCTACAACTTCGCTCAGCTGATTTTTAAATAAATCATCCCTTATAGTTTGAAAAATCTGTCGCGGATTGTATCTTTACATCCGCGACAGATTTTTTTTTGAAGGACTACTTACTGATGAGACGATACATTGCCATTCTTTTATTTATTGCCAGTTCTCTGCTGTCATCGGCCCAGACTACACTGTTTTCATCCTTCAAGAACACTCTGAATGATAAATCGCTTCCTGTTGTCAACCTTAGCTCGGGCACTGTTTATAAAAACAAATACGTTCAGGGTATCATTGAGATAGCTTATTATGACAACGGAAAACTGGTAGACAACCAATATGACTGTATGCTCCGATACAGGGGAGGCAACTCTACAAAATATACAAAGAGATCATATGCCGTAAAGCTGATTGATGAAAATGGAGATGACCTGGATGTGAATCTGTTGGGAATCAGGGAGGAGAATAACTGGATCCTGGATGCCATGGCCGTTGACAGGATAAGGATGCGTAACAGGGTATGCTTTGACATATGGAACCAGATAAGCCATACACCTTACAGAACTGATTTCAATGACCGGAATGGTACCAAGGGAGAGTTCGTAGAGGTGTTCCTGAACGGAAAATACCACGGAATATATTGCCTATCGGACAAGATTGACCGTAAGCTTCTGGGACTGAAGAAGATAAAGACAAATGATGACGGCAGTCATACGGTACGTGGACTTCTGTATAAGGGAAAGGACTGGAAAAACAAAAGCATATACCTTAAAGACTATGTATCATGGAAATATGATACCGTGATCTGGAACTCCTGGGAGCTGTCATATCCGGATGATTTCCCGTCAAAAGATACCTGGCAGCCT
Source organism: Bacteroidaceae bacterium (assembly GCA_045220475.1). GTDB lineage: Bacteria > Bacteroidota > Bacteroidia > Bacteroidales > Bacteroidaceae > Colenecus. Next base: position 30,320 of record JBGUVW010000014.1, on the reverse strand, counting down.
ATGATGGACCTGATTGATTTCTGCAATTCATCTCCCGATGAGTTCACTTATCATATTAATGAGTGGTTCTATATTGATAATCTGGTAGATTTCGTGGTATTTGTTTGGGCACTGAATGTAGGAGACAATGTCTATAAGAATACTTTCCTCTCAACCGTAGATATAAACAAGGGACACCGTTATCTGCTTTCTCCATGGGATATGGATATGTCGCTGTATTCAAAATGGGACGGTACCTATTATGATAAGATGGCCGCTCTGGGACGTTTTGACACCATCGCACCTTTCAATAAGCTTATTGAGTATAACATTGAAGGGTTCAATGACAAGGTCAGAGAGAGATGGTTGCAGCTGTCTGATGACGTTTTCCTACCGGACAATGTTTTCTCTTTGCTGGATTATTATGCTCAGCGTTTCATTGAGTCCGGAGCATGGAAGAGGGAGACCAGCAGATGGTCTGCACCCGTTCCACTCAAACAGGACCTGATGGAGGAACTGGATCTGGTAAAGGATTGGTATAACAGGAACTATAATTATCTGTGTGAACAGTTTACAGAGGGTACATCAGTGGGCACCCGCTTCAGGATACCTATGAAACCTGCTTCTGTATACACCATAGACGGTATCAGGATAGATGATCCCGATATCAGTCCTGACCTTAAGCCCGGTACCTACATGATTGACGGTAAGATCCTGATTGTCCGTTGATCCTTACATCCTCAACATCTTGAGGAAATCGCGCTCCGTGCGTACAGTTGCCTCTTCCTTGCCCTTTACGGTCTGGGTCTCGGGGAACAGCAGCATGGTTGAGAAATCAGTCTCAGCCATGTGGATACGCTCATACAGGTGGCGGAATGAACGGGCGGCATGGCTCTCGCTGTCACGCGGACCTACAATGATAAGCAGATGATCCTGGTTGAGGCTGCGCATTACCCAGTGCATATCGGCGGTCTCACTCACCTCATTATAGGTGACACGTCCGCTGGAGAAATTGAGTCCCGTACCGCGTACGGCCGATATGGGCTGCTCCTTACCATAGAATACCGTAGCGCAGCCGATAGACATAGTAATGCGGTAAACTACCTCCATGCAGTGCTCAAAGGCGTCGTCCTGAAGCACAGGTCCTGGAACAAGCACAACGATACGGCGAATGGTGTTGATGGGCGTGACAAAACGCTGCATCACAATCTGCCCGTGGTAGCCGTCATTGAGGGGGCTGATGATATTCTCAAGATAGGGCAGGTTGATGCTGTGGCGCAGTGGCAGTCCCATAAGCAGGCTGTTGGTCTCAAACTCATTTGATGCATGCAGTATGCTGTCAATGATATTATTGCCCAGACGGTTGTGTGTTACGAACGGAATATCGGCCGATGCCGCAATCTCCTGTGCCTCCTGTAGCCTGCCTTTACCGTCCTGCATATACTTGGGTGCGTGCTCTCCGTTTACGGTCACATAGAGTCCCACCATATCGCGGTCTCCACGCTGGTAGAGGGTCATGGCGGTATCCATGATTGCCCTGAGCGTGTTGGAGCCGGTAAGCATCACCAGCAGGCGGTTGTCATGCTGGTCATCGGCCTGTTCATTCTGGTGAAGCTGTAATGCTGCGTTCTCTGTTATGATGTTGCTGAATATGCATGAGAACAGAACTATCAGTATCGTGGTGCTGAGTGTGGTATTATCCATTAATCCGCCTGCAAATGCCCCCATAGCTATTGCCAGGGCTCCTGCGGCGTGTGATTCGCTCAATCCGAATATTATACGTCGGTCATCAGCTGTAAAGCCATTCGCCTTCTGTACAAAGAGGGCAGCAAGCCATTTTCCCAGGGTTCCAACCGTAAACAATATGCCGAATGCAGCCAGGAACATCCAGTTGCCGGACATCCCTGAAAGGTCTATCATAAGGCCGGTTCCAAGCAGGAAAAGGGGCACGAACAGAGTGTTGCCTACAAAATCCAGACGGTTCATCAGCGGTGATGACTTGGGGATGTAACGGTTAAGTACTATGCCCGCCAGGAACGCACCCACAATTGAGTCCAGACCTATCACCTGAGCCACGCCGCAGCTGAATGCCAGCAGGATCATCACGAACAGGAAATGAGAGAAGCTGTTGGTTACGCGGCCAAAGAAGTCACGTGCCAGACGGGGGTATATCAGGATGATTCCCACAATGTAGAGGGCAATCTTGAGCGCAAACCAGAACGGGTTGAAATCACTGTTGCCGTGTGTGGACATCATCACCGCATATACTATCAGTGCCAGCAGGATAGCCACCAGCGCACCTGATACCGATATCGTAACGCTCTGACGCCTGCCCAGTCCGTATCGGCTTATGATGGGATATGATATCAGTGTGTGCGATCCCATGATGCAGGCCAGGATTGCAGCAGTTCGTACGTTGAGATTAAGCAACCAGATGCATGAGAAATAGCAGAGCGCCCATGGCAGGGCGAATGTGATGATACCGAACGTTATGCCCCAGACTCTGTTGCGTTTCATCTCCTCCAGGTCAATGTCCAGACCGGCAAAGAACATGATGAACAGCAGTCCCATCCGGCTGAAAAAGTTTATCTCGGGGGTGATATGCAGGATGTTCAGCAATCCGGGGCCGATGAGCGTGCCGGTGATGATAAGTCCTGCAATCTGAGGGAATCTGAGCCTCTTGCACAGTGACGGAATGAACAGAACCAGTGACAGGACTACAAAGCTAATCCAGATGCTGTCAGTAATCGGGAACAGTTGTTGATAACTCATCTTCTCATAATATGGTACGAAGATAGGAATAATTCCGTGTTTTAGTAACTTCGCAATCGCAAAGATTGATTGTTATGATAGATTACCATAGTGAACTTAATCCGAGCCAGTGTGACGCCGTCCTTTATACAGACGGTGACTGCATGGTCATAGCCGGTGCCGGTTCCGGAAAAACACGAGTGCTTACATACCGCATTGCGCACCTGCTTGAGGAGGGTGTGGAGCCATGGTCCATACTGGCGCTTACCTTCACCAACAAGGCTGCCGGTGAGATGAAACAGCGTATTGCCATGAAGGTGGGTGAGAACCGCGCCAAGTATCTGTGGATGGGTACATTTCACAGCATATTCAGCCGCATCCTGCGCACAGAGGCAGCTTACATAGGTTACAGCTCCAACTTTACCATATATGACCAGACTGACAGCCAGAACCTAATCAAGTCTATCGTAAAGGAGATGCAGCTGGATGACAAGACCTATAAGGCAAATGTTGTCCAGAACCGCATCAGTAACGCCAAGAACCGTCTGATTACGGCATCGGGCTATGTCCAGAATGCCGATATCTACAAGCATGACCAGTTTAAGCGCATACCTATGGTGGGCAAGATCTACGAGCGCTATGAGCAGCGTTGCCGACAGTCTGACGCCATGGATTTTGATGACCTGCTGCTCAACACGTTCATTCTGTTCCGTGACAATCCGGAGGTGCTGGAGCGTTACGGCACATCATTCAAGCATATACTGGTGGATGAGTATCAGGATACCAACTACGCCCAGCACTGCATTGTGTGGCAGCTTACCCGTAACGGGGCAAAGGTTTGCGTAGTGGGTGATGATGCCCAGAGCATCTACTCGTTCCGCGGAGCCAACCTGGACAACATGCTCAAGTTCTCCAAACTCTATCCTGACTCAAAACTGTTCAAGCTGGAGCAGAACTACCGCTCCACCCAGACTATCGTTGAGGCCGCCGGCAGCCTTATCTGCAAGAACCACGCCCAGATACCCAAGAAAGTCTTCTCTGAGAACGAGCAGGGTGACAAGATAAAGGTGCTCCGTGCCCATTCAGACCTTGAGGAGAGCGAGATGGTGGTTAACCGCCTGCTGGACCTGCATACATTCAAGGATGTACCCTGGCGTGAGATGGCAATACTGTACCGCACCAACGCCCAGTCACGTCCGCTTGAGGAGGCGCTGCGCAAACGCGGATTGCCTTACAAGATATACGGAGGCCTGTCTTTCTACCAGCGTAAGGAGATCAAGGACTTGATTGCCTATTTCCGCATGAGCGTGAATCCCAATGATGAGGAGGCGTTCAAGCGTATCATAAACTATCCCGCCCGTGGAATAGGACAGACTACGGTGGGTAAGATCCTGTCTGTGGCTATGTCCGGCGGCGTAAGCCTGTGGACCGTAATCAGTGATCCTGCCGCATATGCACTTGATGTTAACTCCGGCACAGCGACCAAACTGGCCGGTTTCAGGAGCATGATGGAGAGTTTCATTGCCGATGCCTCCACGTTTGACGCCCATCATTTGGCAGAGCGTATCGTTGAGGAGACAGGCATAATGCGTGAACTGCGTGCCGATACCACCGTAGAGGGTGTTGGGCGCCGCGAGAACGTTGAGGAACTGCTTTCCAATATCGCGCAGTTCTGTCAGGACCGTAAGGAAGAGGGTAACGCACACCTTCTTATGACCGACTACCTGAGTGAGGTGTCACTCATGACAGATCAGGATAATGAGACTGATGAGGACCTGGAGAAGGTTACTCTGATGACTGTACATGCGGCAAAGGGTCTGGAATTTGATGCCGTGTTCATTGTGGGACTTGAGGAGAACCTATTCCCCAGTGATATGAGCGGAGATGACGAGCGCCAGATAGAAGAGGAGAGGAGGCTCTTCTATGTGGCCATGACCCGTGCCCGCAAGTATCTGACGCTGTTGTTTGCAACCAGCCGTTTCAAGTTCGGCAATGTGGAGTTCTGCACTCCCAGCAGGTTCTTGAAGGATATTGATTCCCGGTATTTGAATATGCCTAGCGAGGGGGTTAAGGCTTCCTGGGGTGGGGAGACAGCGGGGACAGTCCCAGGCTCGCTGTTTGAGTCTAAGCGCAAGTTGGAACAAACGGGGACAGTCCCCTTTGGCTCCGGGATGTATTCTCGTATCAGTAAACCTAAGTTGGAGCCAAAAGGGACAGTCCCCGGCTCACAGTTTAAGCCTAAGTCTGAATTTGAGAGAAGACCGGAGAAGAAACCTTGGGAGCAGGGTCATTTTCAGGTGGTTACTGAATCCATGCTCAAGAACAGCGCTCCTGCATCGGACTCAGCTCTGCATGAGGGTAATGTGATAGAGCATGAGCGTTTTGGTATCGGCAGTGTGCTGTCTGTAGAGGGCACGGGAGACAACGCCAAAGCCCGCATCAAGTTCCTCAACGTAGGTGAGAAAACCCTCCTCCTCAAATTCGCCCGCTACAAAGTCCTCAAGTGAGCGGGGTGGGGGCGCAAGGGGCGCAAAGGGGCGCATTGGGGACGGTTCTATCTGTGCCCTTAAAGAAGAGTTTCAATTAGTTGATCGTAATCAAAAGGGCACAGATAGAACCGTCCCCATTGCGCCCCTCCGATATCAGATGAGCTACAAATTCATTTATTTCCAGCTTTGGATTTTCAGAATGTTGCCATCCTTGAAAATTTTGTATTTGGTGTGCCAGGCAAGTCCTTCAGGGGTGAAAACAAAACCGTCCTCATCATTATATAAGCCTCTAGCATCGTCAACAAACTCAATTGAGAAATCCTTTGAGTGAAAATCGGTGGGCGATATTGCATAGGCAGGGCCCTCATAAACCATTGTGGCCACGTTCTTGTTTACCACTATGATGAGCATATCTCCGGGATCCTGAGGGCAGCAGGAGTAAAACCATTTGCTAAAGAACAATGCGTAACTGTCATCGTCCAGATCAACCTTTTCAAAATATGTGTCATATTGAGGAACTGTGCTCATATCGCACATCAGAAGCCACATTTTGCCGAACATCTCATCATATTGTCTGTAGATTGTTTTGCCGTTTTCTTTAACTATAGAGATTTGTTCAAAGCTGTCATCCTTTACTTTTGACTGCAGGCCTTCAATCCTGACCGTGCATTTGTATTTGTTGTTGGCAGAGCTTATAGGGAATGCGCGATAATCTGTAACCTTTAGTCCCAGAGAATCAATCCAGCGTTCAACATCGGGGTCACGTCTGGTGGCGTATTCAGCCTTGGCAACTACTTTGCCGCCTGTGCGCTCAAACAGATTGGCATCGTCCTTTTGTTGTTCAGAACAAGATTGAATACCTACCGATGCCAACAGAAACAATAAATACAGCTTTGCTTTCATAATTGTTGTTTTCACAAACATACATAAATAATCTCAATTCAGTTAGGTATCTCTGTAGAAACTCTAACGCCATAAACACAATGCCTAAGTTTACTCCAAACGCACCGTTCATCCTGAACGCCGGCATTTGTCTGCCCGCATCCAGCTTACCGCACCGGGCGTGGGCTGTGATCGTGGCAAGATGCGCAGCTGCTTGGGTCTTCATGCAGACCATATAATAGTAGGGCAGAACACAAGCAGCCGTGAAGTGACGTTCACAGCTGCTTGTAATATATTGGACATCATTCAGCCGCACATTCAGTACCGCTTAATAGATGAAGTGTCAGGATATAGAAACAATTGGATTGCTTATCTGTAAGTGATTTCGTTAACTTCTATTTCCGTGTCCGGATAAGAAATGTCTTTATATAGTATGGTTATTTTTCTTTTGGTCCAGTTGCCCTGGTCATCAAATTCCAGGTATTTATATTCGTTTGTTATTTCTTTTCCTAAAATGCTTTCCGAGGTGTATGTTGATTTATTACGAATTAACAATCCATCATCGTTATACTCATATTTGACAGTAAGATATACTTCCCCATCATCAAAGGTCTTGGTCTCAATAATGTCATTATTGTCATTAAATAATTCATCAAAGATTAAATTACCATCCTCATCTTTAGTCAATACGTGATATTTATTGTCAGGATCAATTGTAGAAATAGTGTAATCGTCAGGATTATCTATATTATAATTCTTGCGGTAGCCAGTACCTGCTTCAAACAATACTACATGTGGTGTCACTCCCTCTTCGAAAATATAAGTAGATTTAATAATTTTCTTCCCTTTATATTCATTGGTAACATCGGAAGTTTGGTCTCCACGGGAATCATAACGGGTATCTTTAACTACATTTCCATCAGTGTTAAATTCAGTTTTAACCATAGATATAAGTCTTCCAAGGACAGCCTCTCCAAATTTTTCTTCTCCCTCATACCTCGTAGTCTTTATGGACTTAACATTTCCTTTTAAGCCTCCATATTTTTTTCCATCAAAAGGGATGGTTGTTGTACATGATAGGATGGAAAATAATAACGCAATTAAAAAAGCTGCTTTCTTCATACGATAGGTCCTTTATGAGTTAATTGATTACAAATATAATTGAACAATTCAGATGGTCAAAGTAATATACTAGAATGATTGCTATAAGCTGCTCTTTTAAAAAATGGTTCAAATCCTATTCACTTTTAATAATATGATTACTTTTGAAAGTTCTAATTAGTACAAAGACTCTATTATAGATATTTAAAACAGTATAGTATGAGAGAGGAAGTAAAACAAGCCGTAGAGGCTTACCAAAGTAAAAAAGCTGAAATAGAGGCTGAAGAAAAGAAAATGCAGGTTTCTGATTATCTGCGTGCCATAGGTCTTTCGTCAAAGGGTGCAACAGGAGTAGGCGATTGGAAACCATCTAGAACCGAAGAGTATTGTCACGAGGTAAATGGTGTATTCTATAAGGAAGTAAAAATACCTATTGAATTATCTGATGAAGAAATAAATGAGCTTTATGCTTTAATTCCTCCAGAAGAGGTGCTTAAACCCAAAAAGGAGGAAAAGTCTGATAGTTCAAGCGGTAGGGGCCTACGCACCTGGGGCTCTGTTCTAATGGTATTATCTATAATTGCTATATTTGTCTATGTTATTTTGGGAATAGTAGAGGATGGCGAGTACTTTATATACGCAGGTGCAATACTGCTTTATTTCTTGCCGTTAAGTTGCTTCTACAAAACAGTCGCTAACATAGCTGATGCGGTAGATAAGTAAAAACAATTACTGTTATTAAAATATAACGGCCGATATCGTACAAGACATCTGCCGTTTGGTTTTTTATTTAACTCAGGAAGTCTATTCCCCCTCCGTCTCAATCTCCTCCAAGTAAACCACCAGGTCCATATCCTTATAAACGTCAATGTCCCTGTGGTCACCGTCAAAGTGAGGCAGCCCACAGCCAGAGTAAAAATCACAAAAGGGACGGTTCTATCTGTGCCCTTTTGATTACAATCAACTCAGTGAGTTTTTTCCTTAAGGGCACAGATAGAACCGTCCCTTTTGTGCCCCTTTTTGCTTGTTTTTGAAATTAACTTCGTAAATTGCGAACATAATAACTTAAACTCCTTGTTTCTATGCCAAGACAATCTAGAATTACCAGTGAGTCCGGTTTATACCATGTAATGCTTAGAGGTATAAACAAGCAAGACATTTTTGAATCAAAAGATGATTATTGGAAGTTCATCAGACTGATGGACCGATTGTGTAATCCTTGTGATGAAACAGGGCGGCCGATACCACCTCATTGTTGTCTGTATGCATATTGTCTTATGCCGAATCATGTTCATCTGTTGATTAAAGATTACGACGGAAGTCTTGCGGAATCTATCAAAAGCCTGACTATTCCTTATGCTCAGTATTACAATAACAAATATGAACGGGTAGGGCATTTCTTTCAGGACAGATTCAGAAGCGAGCCTGTAAATGATTGGGAATACTTTGTGACGTTGCTCCGATATATACATCAGAATCCGGTTGCGGCCAATATTGTATCGGAAGTAAAGGAATACACATGGAGTAGTTGGAGAGAGTATGTAAATCCCAAAGGTTGTAAAACTCCGATATGTGCGACTAAAGTTGTTCTGGCTAGGATACCTATTGATGAATTAAAGGCTCTTGTCAATGAACCTTTGCCTAAAGCTCAAAAGATTCTTGATTATAACTATGATGCGACATCTAAGATAGATGATGAGATAGTTCGTGATTATATTGTTTCTTTATGTGGTGAGGATTTTTCATACACTATTAGCAATTATCCTCATGATATGAGAAACAGACTTATACTCCAGATTCGCGAGTTTGGTGCTAGTATAAGACAGATATCCCGGATTACGGGATTGAGTGAGAAGGCGGTGCGGCTAGCTAGGTGAGGTGAGTGGGGCGCAATGGGGACGGTTCTATCTGTGCCCTTTTGAATCAGTTCAAATACTTGAAACTTTTTCTTAAGGGCACAGATAGAACCGTCCCCATTGCGCCCCTCATTTCCAGCGGCGGGAGAGGGTGATAGCCGGGGTGGTGGAGGTGTAGGTGGCTAGGATGCCGGCTCCGCCTTGGACGTTGGTCAGGATGGTTACGGGCTCGGCCATGAAGGAGGTGTTTGACTTGTCAAAATCCTTCACGGACCTGTAGTAGTAATAATAGGACCTGGAGATTGCGTAGAGTTTGATATTGGGATTGTAAACGATCTGATCCTTTATCTTGTCGGCTATGGAATATGGGGTGGAGCCTGTTATTGTGCTGTCTGCGCTATAGGTGTAGATGTAATCTATGGAGTCAGGTTCCTGCATGAGCAGCTCAAAGCTGACCTTGTTTCCGTCCTTAAGGTAGAGGTCATCAAAGATAAAGAATGACTTGCCCGTTTCCAGTTGGCTGTCGGCCGATGTCTCCTCAAGCATGGCGGTAGCCTCGCTGGCCTGTCCCAGAAGGATCTTTGTCTTGGCAGGTATCTTGTAATAGACGTTCATCGTTATGGTGTCATACATATCCAGCGTGTCATTGTAGATGTAGTATGTGTAGGTAGGCTCAATAGTAAGGATATAGTAATCAGTCTCTCCTTCACGATGGCCGATCTCGGCCTCTACAACCCATGCCGAGTCAACCCGGCTGACATCAAACGGTTCCTCATAGTCGTCAAACATATCCATGAAGGTGTGTTTTCTAACATACTTCTTGGTATAACCGTTCACATTGCAGCTCTGTGCAGAAGGAACAGTATCAGTTGCTGTCAAGGTCCCGTATTTGTCATGGTGGGCATAAACCGATATGATATCACCCGGACTGAGAATCCTGCCGTCAGTGTATCCCTTAAGGCTATTCACATATGCAGCACTCTTTTCCTGACCATTTATGGTGACGCTGACATCAACTCCGTCATTGAGTACGTTGCCGGTGTAGTATTGGTCCAGGAAAAAAGAGCTGTGGCTCATCTCAAATACCGGAACCTGGCCAGACTCCGATATGCTGTTTACAATGAGTATTCTCTTGCCGTCCGGGCCTTTATAGTCTATCTCCTTGACGCATGCGGTCATCAGGACTGCGGCTGCCAATATGATTATATTATGCTGTCTCATAATTCTTTAGAATGAAAGTGTGTAACTGATTGACGGGAGGATGGGGAATAGGGTAAGCTGGCGCAGTGTGCGTTTCTCCTGATATTCATCACCCACCATCTCGCTCTTGGTATAGACGTAAACCAGGAACGGGTTACGGTTGTTATATGCATTGTAGATGCTCAGGTTGAATGTCCTCTCGGTCCTTTCGTTCAGTTTCTTGTGCCAGTTGAACCCCAGGTCCAGACGGTGGGTGGGGTTAAGACGGAAATTGTTGCGGTTGTCATAATAACCCAGTGAGGCGGCGGTTTTATTGCTGCCGTCATCAATCAGTTTGCCGGTGTTGTAGTACTGGGTGTAGATGGTTCCGCAGTTTCCTGTCTCAAACAGCCAGGTGACCGACATGTCAAACCTGTCACTGAACTTGTAGTTGCAGGTTATGTCCAGCTTGTGGCGGCGGTCATACTTGGCGTCGAATGTGCGTCCTCCGTTAATGACCATGTCAGGGCGGTCAAACCTGCGCTGTGACTTGCTCCAAGTGTATGATATCCAGCCGTTGAACTTGCCCACAGAACGTTGTGCCATGAACTCCACTCCATAACTCCAGCCACGTCCCATGGCTACCTTGTTCTGCCAGTCTGTATCGCCCGACATGTAACTGGAGCCCTCCTTGTACTCCAGCAGGTTATCCATCTCCTTGTAATAACCCTCAAGCGTGAAATCGGCCAGGCCCTCTATGCTGTACGCGGCTCCAAGCGCCCACTGGTGCGAGTGCTCAGGCTCAATATTGGCGGTAACCGGTACCCACAGGTCTGTAGGCAGGTTAATCGTGTTGTTTGACAGCAGATGCACATACTGTGTCATGTAGGCGTAACCGGCCTTGATGGATAAATCATCAGAAATAAGGAAACGGGTGCTGATTCTGGGCTCTATAGACTGGTAATGACGTCCGTTTACGTTGAATGATGCATAACCGGCGCCGATGTTGGCCTTGATGACATCCGTCAGCTCCATGTCATCCTCTACATAAAGCTGGAACTCATGGGCGGAAATATCATGAGAGCCGTATGATTTGCTGAATGAGTTTGCCGGGATGCTGTCATCGGCACTACTTGATCCAATCTCCATATCAATGACATCAGGGGTAAATTCATGGTAGGTGTAACTGCCTCCAAACCTGATATCCTGTCCCGGTGTGGGCGACCAGTGGAAATCCGTACGCAGTGATGCGTCATAGATGCCTGATTTCATCTTTATTCCGGCCTTGTTGCTGGTCTGGTTGATCTTGTCCTTCTCTTCAATCTGAATGCCCATACGGTGGCGGTAACGGGTGTAGTTGGCGCTCACATCCATAAAGAGCTTGGGGGTGAGCACATGATTCCAGCGGATGGCGGCAACCGTATTACCCCAGCGCCAGTTGAGTCTGGTGCGGTTCTTGACTTCACCGTCGGCCCCTTTGTATTTAAAGAATATATCATCGTCACCGCTGTACCAGCTCAAATAGAGACGGTCACGGTCATTGAACTTGTGGTTTATCTTTACGTTCAGGTCATAGAAGTAGTAACCCATGCCCAGGTCTTCGGCATCGGCATAGTTGAAGAGCTTGTTCAGGGCCAGCGCACCGTTGAGCATAAGGTCCGAGTAGGTGCGGCGGGCTGATATGTTGAATGACGTCTTACCTTTTATGATAGGGCCCTCAAAATTGAACTTGGATGATATCAGGCCGATGGATACGTTGCCGTGATAGTTGTTCAGGTCACCGTCTTTCATACGGATATCCACTACCGATGACAGACGCCCGTAGTAATGTGCGGGGAAACTGCCTTTGTAGAGTGTCACGTTCTTGATGGCGTCGGGGTTGAACACCGAGAACATGCCGAACATGTGGTTGACGTTGTATACCGGAACGCCGTCCAGCAGGAGCAGGTTCTCATCGGGGTTGCCGCCGCGTACGTATAGTCCGGCAGTGGCCTCGGCTCCGGCCTGGACTCCGGGCAGCAACTGCAGGGCCTTTAGGACGTCGGTCTCACCGAACATGGCCGGAACAGCCTTGATCTGCTCAATGGGTATGTCTACGGCGCTCATCTGTGATCCGCGAACGCCCAGGATCTCACGGTTTCCTATAATTGTTACCTCCGATAACTCATCAATGACGGGTACCTGGATGTTGATTACGGTATCACGGTGCAGATTGAACGGAATGACAACGGGTTTGTAGCCTACGTAACCGGTGCGTATCTCTGCAGGACCGTCGGGTAGGGTGAGTGAGTAGTAACCATACTCGTTCGTTATGCTTCCACGGCTGCTTTTCAGGTCAAGCACGGTGGCGCCTATGAGTGTTTCTTGACTGGATTTGTCGGTGATAAAGCCGCTGACCGTATGCTTGGTCTGGGCCTGCAAACAAGCTGCCGATATTAGTGACAGCATGAAGGTTGTGATTCTTCTCATTCCTGATAAACAAAAAAAGCAGCTTATTGTTTAGACAAGCTGCTTAGTAATAATCTTAAAAATGGAGCGGCAAACGAGACTCGAACTCGCGACCCCGACCTTGGCAAGGTCGTGCTCTACCAACTGAGCTATTGCCGCAGATAAATTTTTCTGGAAAAATTTATCTGCGGCGGTTTTGGGCTTCGCCTCGGCATAGTGAAAGTAAACTTTCCCTCTGCTCTCGGCTCGCACCAAAACTGCCGCAGCTCTCAGGGAAACATTTTCATCATCCCGATAGATAACTTTTCCAAGAAAATTTCAATGTACTTTGGTGAAGAGAATGAGACTCGAACTCACACGACATAATTGTCACTACCCCCTCAAAGTAGCGCGTCTACCAATTCCGCCATCTCTCCAGAGAAGTGCCCAGAACAGGACTCGAACCTGCACGCCTCGCGGCACACGCACCTGAAACGTGCGCGTCTACCAATTCCGCCACCTGGGCAATTCTAAAATAAATCAAAGATCTACTTTTGAGCGGCAAACGAGACTCGAACTCGCGACCCCGACCTTGGCAAGGTCGTGCTCTACCAACTGAGCTATTGCCGCAGAAAAAATTTCTTTGGAAATTTTTTCTGCGGCGATTGTCTCCGGCGCCTCGGCATAATGAAAGCAAGCTTTCCTTCTGCTCTCGGCTTGTGCGACAATTGCCTCCGTGCGTTTGGAATCGTTTTCACGTATTCTATCACGCAGGTGAGAATCATTTCCAAAAAAATATTATCAAAGAGCGTGCTTTCTTGTGAAAGCGGTGCAAAGGTAGTGGTTTTGGGGAGACTTTCAAAGATTATTGGGATTTTTTTTAGTCTCCCCGCCACTTTTTCTTTGCTGTGTCAGTTTTGCATCAGACGGTCTATGTGCTTTTGGGCGGTCTGGCAGACTTCTTTGGCGTTCATTGTCAGGCAAATGCGGTCTTTGATGACGATTTGGCCGTTGACTATGACTGTCTGCACATCCTGTGCGTGCGCACTGTAAACCAGCTCTGAAATAAGGTTGGTGTGCGGATAGAGATGCGGTTTTTCCAGGTCAACGATCAGGACATCGGCCAGAGCGCCTTGTGCCAGAATACCAAGTTCACCCTCACGGCCGATAGCCTTGGCTCCGTTGACGGTGGCCATCTGCAGTGCGGTATATGCCGGGATTGTGCATGGATTCATAGTGGCAACCTTCTGCAGCAGTGATGCGGAACGCATCTCCTCCCACATATCCAGGTCATTGTTGGATGATGCACCGTCAGTTCCCAATGCCACGTTTACGCCGGCATCCATCATCTTCTTGACGGGTGCAATGCCTGATGCAAGTTTCATGTTGCTCTGCGGGTTGTGGGCTACAGATACGTGGTTCCGTGCAAGGATCTCTATATCATGGTCACTTACCATTACGCAGTGTGCGGCAAGAGTGGGGGTGCTGAACAGACCCTGCTTCTCAAAATACTCTGTGGGGCTCATGCCGTATTTGGCGCGTGCGTCGCGGTCCTCGGTCTCTGTCTCTGCCAGATGAACGTGACTTATTGCGCCAAGTTCCTTGGTAAGACTGATGGATCGCTCCAGGTTCTTATCAGATAAGGTATATATGGCGTGCGGACCTATTATCATAGTGACAAGAGGGCTCTCAGAGAACCGTTTCTGAACCTGACGCCAGTCATTCTCAAAATGCTCCATCCTGAAATCCATGGGACAGGGGCTTACATAGGCGCGAATACCTGCACTCTCGGCAGCCTCAGCCACGGCCTCCTCATATGGGTACATATCTACCAATGTGGTGGTTCCGCCCATAAGCATCTCAAGCATACCCAGACGGGCACCGTCATAAACTTCCTGATATCCCATCTTGCCCTCAATAGGCCAGATATGCTCCTGCAGCCACTCCATAAGAGGTACATCGTCAGATATTCCTCTCAGCAATGCCATTGCTACATGTGTGTGGGTGTTTATCAGGCCCGGCATGACAATCTTGCCGCAGGCGTCTATCTCGGTGAGGTCATCCTTGTGATTTGCCTTGAAACGGTCGGCATCAGCTTGGTCTTTACTTACAAAAGCGATTCTTTCACCTTCAATGCCCAGATAACCGTTAAAATACAGATCCTGCCCCTCAGAGGCGTTCATGGGCAGTATTATGCCGTTTTTTATGAGAATGTTCATGTTCTGTGTTTGTTTTGTACAAAGGTAATAAAAGTATCAGATACATCCTGCCCATAATTAAGACGAGCATTCCAACGGGGCTGATTTTTGTATAATAAAGTTCAAATACGGGTTGAAATTTGTTCTGAACGGAACAAAAACACACATCGGCTTTAACGCAAAATCTCTTCTGCAATATTGTGTAGACCTGTTTTTACGTTTTGTCTATACTTGACAATTTATACAATTTCAAACTTTTTAACTTTTGGAGTTTTTCGTGAATAATTTTAATCAGATTGGGCAAGTTCACCTAAATTCCAACATTGCTACCTTAAAAACTATTTTATCTTTGGTACAGAAATCAAGGCAAACCGTTTTGAAATGAAAAGAACCGCTTACATAATGATGCTTGTTGCAGGTGCAGCAATGATCGTTTCCTCTTGTGCAAGAGAGGACCGGTTCCTCATTGAGTTTGACGGTCAGGAGACCCATACCGTATTTAATATAGCGGTTGCCAAGAATACCAAGACCAGATGGGATGGCTGTTCAAAGGCTTCAGATGATTCAAAGACCTCATATGACTCAGAGAGCAAGTATGCGTACTTTGATTCAGATATGCCGTTCGGTCTTGTAGGCATTGACACCAGTTCCAATAGCGTGCTGGTAGAGAATCTTCCGGTTTATGAGTACAACGGCGTCAGGACAGCCGATGTAATCACATCCGGAGAGTCAGAGAAAATGATTGTCAGTGCATTCTATCCGTTTGTCAGCAACGTGAGTCACCATAAGGATGGTTCATACGCCATATCTTTTTCACCCAATGATATTTGTAAAGGCCCTTTGGCTTCAAATGCTGAGAATATGAGGTGTGATAAGGACTATGAGACCGTGAATCTCAATTTCCATCACATCTCAAACAGCATTGGATTTAAGGTTTGCGACATTACCGTAGATGAACAACTGAGAGGATACATGCATATCCGTAAGGTTGTTCTTCACGGGATGCCGACAGAGGGCATGTTTGTAGTTGATGGCAATGACGGCCATTGGGTTCCCAACGCCAAACGTCAGGAACTTGTATTTTATGAGGGAGATGATCAGGTCGTTTACGGTGAGGAGAATGCACGCTTCATCGCAAAAGACAGGCTTACCGCCAGGAAATGTGAATGTAACCGCTTCTATGTGGTTCCGGAGGAACTTAAGGAGGGAAAACATTATGTGGAGGTATTCTTTGATGTTGATGAGTTTGATTACGACGGCACCCACTACAGTGGCGCTAAAGGCAAGTCGCAGATTATTCCCTTGTCAGGAATAATTCCGGACGACATGTTTGAGATGGGCTTGCAGTACACATTTGTTCTTGGAATGAACCTGTGTACAGTTTACAGGCCTATTGAGTTTACCGCAACGGTTAAGGAGTGGGAGGTTAAGTATAATGCCCGTATTCTGGATTTTGACAACGAGTGACATAAGAACATATAGAGATAAGAAAAGGATTAATTAAGGACTAAAAAAACACGTGATATGAGAAAGATTTGGAATTATGTACAGGAGCTCAGGTTTCTGTACTGGAAACGGAGAATTGAGGGGAACTGGTATTTCTCAGATGTGGTTTATTATCGTGATGCCAAGAGGATCAAGAAGAATACTACTGTAAATAAACGTAAGTGGAATCTTGTACTAAGCCCCAATTCATATGTGATGTACGGTGACGCTCCGCTCACTGTTGCCAACATGGTAACTATAGAGGGGCATTACTCACTTGACCAGGACGGTATCCTTACGTTCCGTGAGGAGAGGGACGGTGGCGAGACCATTACCAAGAAAGCATGTCTGTGCAAACTGAATGATAAGGAGCTGGTATACTACTATGACAAGGATCAGTTCCCTAATCTGAACTACATGAATGAACAGAAACAGACAGCACAGGCTGACAGGGCATATTACTCATTCTTCAGATTGTAATAAGCTGTTTTACCCCAATTGGGGGTATTGGATGTTAGAATGAAAAGCGCCCCTGGCAATTGGCCAGGGGCGCGCTGTTTCAATATGATGCAAGTCTTACTTGATGTTCTTGCGCTCAATCATCCAGCCTTCCATCTTGCTTACGCCGGGCTCTGAACCGGTAAACATTGTGCTGGCCTCCTTGTCGCCCTTGAGCCACCACTTGAGCCATGCGCCGGCAACCTTTGCGTAGTCACCGCCGTTAGGCTGCATGTAGGTACCTCCGTGGCCTATGCCGTCCAGGCTTACAAGGCATGCGGGCATTGAGCCGGACATACGCTTGAAGTCATCATTACCGTTCTCCCATGCGATATCGGTTGAACCGCCCAGTATCCAGATAACTGATTTCTGCTTCATTGTGGCAAGGCTTGCCTTGTCTGCGCTCTCATCGGTTCCAAAGAAGCCGCTGTTCATTACCATGATGGTCTTGATGCGCTCGTCGTCTGACATGTGGAGAGCCTGCAGACCACCGCATGACATACCTGCAGCTGCGATATTGTCAATATCAAGCTTCTGGTAGTAGGGGCTGTTCTTATCGGCATTCTGAGCGATTGCCCACTCAAGAGCCTGCTTCAGGCCTTCGGGGTCACCCATGGACATTCCGCCGCCCATGCCGCCACCACCGGGCATTCCACCGCCCATCTGAGGCATACCGCCTCCCATGCCCATACGGGGCATACCGCCGCCCTGGCCACCCTGGGGTGCACCCTGGCCCTGAGGACGCTGACCGCCCATCTGAGGCATTCCGCCTCCGAATCCACCCATACCGCCGGGCATACCGCCGCCCTGACCCATACGTGGAACATCACCGGTCTGTCCGGGACGCGGAGCTTCCTGCTGCTGGTAGTTGCTGGGACCGATGGCTACGATCAGGAATCCCTGTGATGCAACCTCATTAAGGAAATTGATATGGCCGCTGGGAGAGTTTGCGCAACCTCCGTTACCCCAAACCAGAACGGGCAGAAGGTTCTTCTTTCCGAACTTGCTGAGATCCTGCGGGCGGAAAATGGTGTGAGTGGTCAGGGTTGACTCCTCCATCATGATTGCCTTGTAGGGGCCTGAACCACCTTCTTCAACGATTCTCGAGTTCTGTGCCTGAGTAGGCACTGCTACCATTGCCATAACGGCTGCGGCAGCTGTAAACAGATACTTTCTCATATAACTATAGTTAGTGTAAATGGTTTTCGCGTTCCAAAAGTAACGTTTATTTTTATGAAACATCACATCTTTTTAACTATATTCGCATCATTGTTGAAAATAATCATAGATATGTCTAAAGATGATAAGAAACCGGTAGAGTTGCCGGAGAATGCGTATCGAGAGCTTAAACAAGGTGAGTCATATGAACCAATTATGAGGCCCGACAGGGCCTATCCTGAGGCCAATCTGTGGTCTGTAGGTTGGGGTCTGCTCATGGCTGTACTCTTCTCAGCAGCCGCCGCTTATCTGGGCCTAAAGGTGGGACAGGTGTTTGAGGCTGCCATTCCTATTGCCATCATAGCAGTGGGAGTGTCATCGGTAGCAAAACGAAAGGGTGCCCTGGGTGAGAACGTGATCATACAGTCCATAGGTGCGTGCTCAGGCGTGATAGTGGCCGGTGCCATATTCACTCTGCCTGCACTTTATATCCTGCAGGCCAAGTATCCCGATATGACGGTGAACTTTATGCAGGTGTTCATCAGCTCACTGTTGGGCGGTGTGCTGGGTATCCTGTTCCTGATACCGTTCCGTAAATACTTTGTCAAGGATATGCACGGCAAGTATCCTTTCCCGGAGGCTACTGCTACCACTCAGGTTCTTATATCGGGCGAGAAAGGTGCCGGACAGGCCAAACCGCTGGTAGTATCGGGTATAATTGGTGGTATCTATGACTTTATTGTATCCACATTCGGACTCTGGACCGAGAACTTCACCACAAGGGTATGTGCGTGGGGATCGGCCCTGGCAACAAAGGCAAAACTGGTGTTCAGTATCAATACCGGTGCGGCAGTTCTGGGCCTGGGATATATTGTAGGCCTTAAATACGCATGTATAATTGCAGCCGGATCGGCAGTGGTATGGTTTGTGATAGTGCCTGTGCTGCCTATGCTGGGCGATACTTTCCTGCAGTCTCTTAATCCTGCCGTGACCGATGCCGTGGCCGGAATGGAGCCTGAGCAGATATTCTCAAGCTATGCTCGCCATATAGGTATCGGCGGTATCGCCATGGCCGGAATTATAGGTATCGTGAAATCATGGCCTGTAATCAAGGGTGCTGTAAGCCTGGCCGGCCGTGAGCTTAAGGGCGGTAAGGCCGCTCAGGGCGAGCAGGTGGAGCGTACACAGCGTGACCTGCCCATGAAGATTGTCATAATAGGTATAATAGTTGCGCTTGTGGCTGTCTTTGCATTCTTCTACCTGGGCGTAATGGACTTTAACCTGATTCATGCCGTAGTGGGTATCCTGGTTGTGGGTATCATTGCGTTCCTGTTTACCACCGTTGCCGCAAACGCAATTGCTATCGTTGGCACAAATCCCGTATCCGGTATGACACTGATGACCCTTATCCTGGCATCGGTAATCATGGTGGCAGTGGGTCTTAAGGGCACTGCAGGTATTGTATCGGCCCTTATAATGGGTGGCGTGGTCTGCACGGCACTCTCTATGGCCGGCGGTTTCATCACTGACCTCAAGATCGGTTACTGGCTGGGCTCAACTCCGGCTGTTCAGCAGGGATGGAAGTTCCTGGGTACTCTGGTATCGGCCCTGACGGTGGGCGGAGTGCTTATAATCCTGAATAAGACTTACGGATTTGTGGGTGAGAATGCCCTGGTGGCTCCGCAGGCCAATGCCATGGCGGCCGTTATTGATCCGCTTATGTCGGGTACAGGAGCTCCCTGGTGGCTTTATGCTACGGGTGCCTTGATTGCACTGATCCTGAATTTCTGCAAGATTCCGGCTCTGGCATTTGCGCTGGGTATGTTCATACCGTTCCAGCTTAATATACCTCTTGTGGTAGGCGGACTCATAAACTGGTATGTTGGTAGTCGCAGTAGTGACACTGCAGTCAATACGGCTCGTGTGGAGCACGGTACCCTGCTGGCATCGGGATTCATTGCCGGCGGTGCGCTTATGGGCGTGGTAAGTGCCGCTCTCAGATTTGCCGGACTGGATCTCTTTATGGCCGATTCATGGACCGGATCGCATATGGCAGAGTGGCTGTCGCTGATCATGTACGCCGCCCTGATATGGTATTTTGTACGCAGCGTAATGAAACGCAGGAACTCCTGACCTGCACGACTTTTTTCTGACATGTTTATAAAAGGACTATATGCTATGACCGTGGCGGCCGTATGCCTGGCTGCCATGTCGTCATGCCGTAATGATGATAAGGTGCCGGAACCTGAAATCCTGCCCACAGAGTATCAGAATGAACTTTTTACGATTGTAACCCTGAATGTTGACGGGCTTCCTGCCAGGATTGCCAATCTGCCGGTTGATATAAATCCTGATGGTCCTGGCGCCGAATACTCACTTCTGATGGGGGAGTACCTGAGGGGTAAGGGACATGATTTCATAGCCGTTCAGGAGGACTTTGACTATAATGAGGAGATAAAAACCGGGGTAGGTGCAGACTATTGCTCCGATACCTGGCCAGGCAGCCTTTCAATGGACAGGATTGGTCCTGACTTGAAGTTTCCGTATGACGGCGTGAACGTGTTCTGGAAAAAGGACCTTGCAGTCAAAAGGGCTGACAGCGTTGCCTGGACCTTGAGCTACGGAAAGTTCGACCATGCGGCCGATGACATTATAACCAAGGGATTCAGGCGCTATGATATACAGCTTAAGGGTACTTCAAGGCTGGTGGTTTACAATATGCATATGGATGCATCCGAAGAGACGGATATTCTGAACGGCAATGACCGTCAGGACCGTGTGGCCCGTATGGCACAGTGGCGCCAGTTGCGTGATTATATCATCTCTCATCTGGATAAGCGCCCCGTGATAGTGACAGGTGACCTTAACAGCTACTATTCACGTGACAGTATCAGGAGCGTGTTCATGGATTATATAGAGCGGAATACGAATGCCCGCGTTGATGACGCCTGGATTATGCTGGAAAGAGGCGGGGAGTACCCGCAGCTGGTGTCAACTCCCGTAGCGTCTGACGGACCGGGGTGTTGTCACAAAGGCGAGGGTGTGGACAAGATAATCTATATCAATCCTGCCGGCGGCGGCATGCTTGTGCCTGTAGAGGTTAAGGTAGACTCTCTGGATTATTTACGTGGTGACGGGAGTCCTATCGGTGACCATTTTCCGCTGTCAGCCACATTCAGGCTTACAAGGTCAGAACAGTGACCAGGCATAGATGGCGTAGGCTGCGAACATTATGATGCCCGATATGCGCCCCAGACGGCCCTGAGCCTTCCAGGGCTGTATCAGGATTATGAGGCCGGCCGAGAACGCCATCATGATGATGAAATCCATCCTGTACTGCATGTAATCAAACGGTATTGGCCTTATTGAGGCCGATACACCCAACACGCACATAAGGTTGAAAATGTTTGAGCCTATGATGTTGCCTATGGATATGTCCATCTCCTTCTTTAAGGCAGCTGCGACCGATGCTGCAAGCTCCGGCAGGCTTGTTCCCAAAGCTACGATTGTAAGTCCGATTACCTTGTCGCTAACGCCCAGGGCTTTTGCCACGGATGTGGCGCCGTCAACCATGAAATCGGCTCCGAATGCCAGCATGGCGCATGAGAGCACTATGAGCAGCAGCGCAGCCAATACGGACATCTGCTTGCCCTGACCGTCTGCGGCGGGTTCAAACTCCTCCTTGCTTGTGCGGCCCAGACGTATGGAGATTACCGTAAACAGGATTATTCCGGCAAACAGGATAAGGCCCTCGGCTCTTGAAAGACCGTTGTTGAGTGAGAATACAAGTACCAGCACTGAAGCCAGTATCATGACAAGACCGTTGGCCGATACCTTGCGGTTCTGTGTGGGGATAGGGTAGAGCATGGCGGTCAGTCCCAGTATGAGGCCTATGTTGGCTATGTTTGAGCCAATCACGTTACCCATAGCTATGCCGGCGCTCCCTTTTATGGATGACATCATGCTTACCAGCAACTCCGGGGCCGATGTGCCGAACGCAACTATGGTCATGCCTATGACCAGTGATGAAATGCGGAACCTGCGGGCCAATGCCACGCCGCCGTTAACAAGCCAGTCGCCTCCAAAATAGAGCAGTACGAATCCGGCTATTAGCTGAATGATAGCTATAACAGTACCTGTCAGAATCATGGTGCAAAATTACTATAAATTTTTTCCATTTAGTGACAAATCAAGCCTGAAAGGATAGGCAAAATACGGTAGAAAATGCTACCTTTGCAGCTTTGAAAATCAAAAGATATGAAAGCAGTATCGGGGCGTGTTGCCCAAATAATCGGTCCGGTAGTGGATGTGGCCTTTGAGGCAGGTGATGACCTGCCTTCAATCCATGACGCGCTGGAGATAACCCGTGATGACGGCCGTAAACTTATAATTGAGGTTCAGCAGCATATAGGTGAGAATATGGTCCGTTGCGTGGCCATGGACCTTACCACAGGTCTGCGCCGCGGTATGGATGTCCGTGTAACCGGAAGTCCTATCACCATGCCGGTTGGCAAGCAGATCAAGGGCCGTATGATGAACGTAACCGGCGATCCCATTGATGACCTCAAACCCCTTGACAAGGAGGGTGCGTTCCCCATACACCGTCAGCCTCCTAAGTTTGAGGAGCTGTCAACCGTTGAGGAGGTTCTCTTTACCGGAATCAAGGTGATAGACCTGCTGGAGCCCTACTGCAAGGGTGGTAAGATTGGTCTGTTCGGCGGTGCCGGTGTGGGCAAGACCGTGCTCATCATGGAGCTTATCAATAATATCGCAAAGAAGAACAACGGATTCTCAGTATTTGCCGGAGTAGGAGAGCGTACCCGTGAGGGTAATGACCTGCTGCGTGAGATGATTGAGTCCGGTGTAATTAAATATGGTGATGCCTTCAAGGAGAGCATGGCAAAGGGTGAGTGGGACCTGAGCAAGGTTGACTATGATGAGGTTGCCAAGTCACAGGCCACGCTTGTGTACGGTCAGATGAATGAGCCTCCAGGGGCACGTTCATCGGTTGCACTGTCAGGCCTTACCGTGGCCGAGTCATTCCGTGACGGAGCAGGCAGTGACGGCGCATACAGCGATATCCTGTTCTTTATAGATAATATCTTCCGATTCACACAGGCAGGATCAGAGGTATCGGCCCTGCTGGGACGTATGCCTAGTGCCGTAGGTTATCAGCCTACACTGGCCAGTGAGATGGGTAAGATGCAGGAGCGTATCACATCAACCATTCACGGATCAATCACATCCGTACAGGCCGTATATGTTCCGGCCGATGACCTTACCGACCCGGCACCTGCCACCACGTTCTCACACCTGGATGCTACCACAGTGCTTAGCCGTAAGATTGCCGAGCTTGGTATCTATCCGGCTGTTGACCCCCTGGATTCAACTTCACGTATCCTTGATCCCAATATTGTGGGTAAGGCACACTACGATACCGCTCAGCGCGTAAAGCAGATCCTGCAGCGTTACAATGAGCTCCAGGATATCATATCCATCCTGGGTATGGATGAGCTCTCCGATGAGGATAAGCTCACTGTTGCACGTGCACGCCGTGTACAGCGTTTCCTCTCACAGCCGTTCACCGTTGCCGAGCAGTTTACCGGCATCAAGGGAACTATGGTAAGCATTGAGGATACAATCAAGGGATTCAACATGATCCTGGACGGTGAGGTTGATGACCTGCCTGAGCAGGTATTCCTGAATGTGGGTACCATTGAGGAGGCTATTGAGAAGGCTAAGAAGTTGCAGGAAGAACTCAAGAACTGATGCTGAGACTTAGGATCATAGCTCCGGACAGACTGGTGTATGAGGGTGAGGTAGAGTTCGTCACTCTTCCCGGCACTGTGGGCAGTTTCACTGTCTTGGACAACCATGCACCCATAATCTCATCATTAGAGACTGGAAACATAGCTTACAGGGATGCGAACGGAACTGTTGATATCGCGGTAAAGTCCGGGTTCGCAGAGGTCCAGAATAACGTATTATCCGTCTGTGTAGAGTTCTGACAAGGATTTTAAGAAAATGAAGAGACTTGCAGTCATATATTCGGTTGTTCTTGCTTTACTTACCGTGGCAGCGGTACTGCTGCTGCGTATGGTATGGCCTGAGTACTATCCGTCAGGGCTGTTTCTGATCCCTCTCTACTTTGCCATAATGCTGGGCGTGATGCTGTTGTTGCATCGTGCCAACGCAAAGAAGGGACGTGACCGCAGCTTTTTCCTGATGACCTATAGGATTGTCAAGATAATGGTCGCCCTTATATTCATCCTGGTCTATTTCAGGGTGGTAAGCAGCGGGCTGCCGGCATTTGCTGTCATATTCATGTCATATTACCTGTGTCTCACCGCTGTTGAGACCACACTATTAATAAAAGAGGAGAAAAAGAGTTGAAACGTATTCTCTACATATTGTCACTGTTGCTGATTGCGGTCATGCCTGCAAGGGCAGGAGAGCCTAAGGCTGAGGATGAGTCAGTTGATGTAAAAGGCATCATATTTGAGCACCTCAAGGACTCCTACCACTGGCATATACTGTCAACCAACAATAAGGAGATAAGCCTGTATCTGCCTGTAATACTGCACAGCAAGGTATCCGGCTGGCATTTCTTCATGTCAAGCAAACTGGGCCATGAGGGCAGTTATGAGGGTTTCCGCATTGCAAAGGAGGGCGCTTATGCAGGTCGTCTCATGGAGGTCCTGCCCGATGGCACCGAGCTTAAGCCGCTTGACCTGTCGCTTACCAA
The DNA here is from genome assembly GCA_045220475.1 of Bacteroidaceae bacterium. Lineage (GTDB taxonomy): Bacteria > Bacteroidota > Bacteroidia > Bacteroidales > Bacteroidaceae > Colenecus. Next base: position 5,572 of record JBGUVW010000014.1, on the reverse strand, counting down.
AGTGGCGTTGGGAATAATAATCAACTGCCTGCTACTGTGCGTGATAGTGATGTCAACGGCACGTTGGTACCGCCGTCATGACGCAACGGCACCGGCCCCCGGCGGATTTATCGGCCTGATGGAGCTGGTCATTTATATGGTCATGGATGATATCATCAAGCCGTCTGTAGGAAAGGAGTACAAGAGGTTTGCGCCCCTGTTGCTCACCATGTTCTTCTTTATATTCCTGAGCAACCTGATGGGCCTTATACCTATATTCCCGGCCGGTGCAAACGTGACGGGAAACATAGCCGTGACACTGTCACTGGCCCTGGTTACATTCTTTGCAGTGAATCTGTTCGGTAACCGTGAGTATTGGAAGGAGATACTCTGGCCCGATGCACCTATCTATCTCAAGATACCGCCCATACTGCCGCTTATTGAGACCATAGGTATATTCACCAAGCCGTTTGCGCTTACGGTACGTCTGTTTGCCAACATGACGGCCGGTCACTCGATCATACTGACCCTTACCTGCCTTATTTTCATAACGGCTAAGATGGGCCCGATGATAGGTACCCCGATGTCTGCCATATCACTCTTCTTCATGGTGTTCATGAACTTCCTGGAGCTGCTGGTGGCATACATCCAGGCATATGTGTTCACAATGCTGTCGGCCATGTTCATTGGCCTGGCGCATCCGGAACACGAGCATAAGGAGAAAAATGAAAATGTAAATTAATTAACTACTTAAATACACAAAATTATGATGTTAGCAACAATCTTGCAGGCTGCCGCAGGTGCAGCTATGGGTAATGCCGGTATTGCACTGGGTGCAGCTATCGCAGTTATCGGAGCAGCTATCGGTCTTGGTAAGATAGGCCAGTCAACTCTGGAGTCAATTGCACGTCAGCCTCAGGCTGCAGGTGATATCCGTAGTGCCATGATCATCATCGGCGCCTTCATGGAGGGTGTTGCCCTCTTTGCATTGCTGGTTTGTTTCTTAGCCCTGCCCAAATAAATGGATCTGCTCAATCCCGAGGTCGGTACACTGATCTGGATGCTCATTGCGGCCGGAATAGTGTTCTTCATATTGGTTAAGTGGGGATTCCCCGTCATAACCGATATGGTGGACAAGCGTAATGAGTTTATTGACAAGTCGCTCGATGCCGCCAAGCAGGCAAATGAGCGTCTGGCCGGCATCCAGACTGAGTGTGACGAACTCCTAAAGGAGACCCGTGCCGAGAAGGCGCGTATCTTGAAGGAGGCGGCTGACCGGCGTGATGAGATCATAGCAGAGGCCGAGAACCGTGCAAAGGAGAGCGGTGAGAAGATCATCGCCGATGCACGCGAACAGATCCGTCTGGAGAAGGAGGAGGCTCTGCGCAGTCTCCGTCGCCAGGTAGCGGAGCTGTCTGTACAGGTGGCAGAGAGGGTCGTTCTGAAAGAGCTGTCTACTGATAATGACCAGCTCCTTCTGATAGACCGAATGATAGATGACGTGAAAACCGGCAAGTAAGGTATGAATACAGGAACCGTTTCCGTAAGATATGCCAAGGCTCTGCTGCAGTATGCGGTGGAGCAGGGCGATGACCGCCAGGTGTATCTGGAGATGCAGACGCTTGCGGAGCGGATGCGTGCTGTACGTGCCATACATGACCGGATTATAGACCCCACGGTGAGCGTGAGTGACAAATGCAGTCTGCTTGAGACTGCCGTCACTGACGGTAAGGGGACTCTGAGCAGTTCTGCCAAGTCCTTCTTTAAGCTTGCCGTAGGTGCAGGCCGTGGTGACTGCCTGCTTTTCATGGCCGTAAGCTATCAGGACCTGTATCGCCTCAAGAATGGTATTGTGCCGGTACAGCTTATTACAGCCACCCCTGTGGGCGACGAACGCAGGGAGCGGCTTAAACAGCTGGTAGAGAACGTAGAGCACGGCAGTGTGGAGTGGACGCACTCTGTAGATCCTTCAATTGACGGAGGATTCGTGCTGCTTGTTGACGGATTCCGCCTTGACGCCAGTGTGGCAGGCAAGTTGCAGAGAATCCGCAAGGAACTAATTGAAAAGAATAACCGTATCATATAATGGCAAACGGAATAAAGGCAAGTGAGGTATCGGAGGTACTTCTGGAACAGCTTAAGGGCATAGATACAAGCGCCCGCTTCCAGGAGGTTGGAACCGTACTCCAGGTGAGTGACGGCGTAGTCCGCATATACGGACTCAAGAATGCCGAGGCCGATGAGCTGATAGAGTTTGACAATGGCATACAGGCCATAGTGATGAACCTGGAGGAGGATAACGTAGGTGCCATCCTGCTGGGTCCCACAGACCAGATCAAGGAGGACATGACCGTTCACCGCACAGGACGTATCGCATCCATAAACGTGAGCGAGAATATGGTGGGCCGCGTGGTTAACCCGCTGGGTAAGCCGCTTGACGGTCTTAAGGACATAGAGGGCCCCTTCTTTGAGATGCCCCTGGAGCGTAAGGCTCCCGGTGTGGTATTCCGTGAGCCCGTACATCAGCCTCTGCAGACAGGTCTTAGGGCTATCGATGCCATGATTCCCATAGGCCGTGGTCAGCGAGAGCTCATTATCGGTGACCGTCAGACCGGAAAGACCGCCATTGCCATAGATACCATCATAAACCAGCGTGCCAACTATGAGGCAGGTGATCCTGTCTACTGCATATATGTGGCTGTGGGCCAGAAAGGCTCTACAGTGGCTACTATCGTGAACACACTGCGTCAGCACGGTGCTCTGGATTACACCATCGTGGTTGCCGCTACAGCTGCTGATCCTGCTGCTTTGCAGTATTACGCTCCGCTGGCAGGTGCCGCAATTGGTGAGTATTTCCGTGATACCGGCCGTCATGCTCTGGTAGTATATGATGACCTCTCCAAACAGGCAGTGGCTTACCGTGAGGTATCGTTGATCCTTAAGCGCCCGTCGGGCCGTGAGGCATATCCCGGTGATATCTTCTACCTTCACTCACGTCTGTTGGAGCGTGCAGCCAAGATAATCAGCCAGCAGGAGGTGGCCGAGAAGATGAATGACCTGCCGCCTTCACTCAAAGGACACGTAAAGGGTGGCGGATCACTTACCGCTCTGCCTATAATCGAGACACAGGCCGGTGACGTATCGGCTTATATTCCTACCAACGTGATCTCTATCACCGATGGTCAGATATATCTGGAGTCAAGCCTCTTCAACCAGGGATTCCGTCCCGCCATCAACGTAGGTATATCTGTATCACGTGTGGGCGGTAACGCACAGATCAAGTCCATGAAGAAGGTGGCCGGTACCCTTAAGATTGCCCAGGCTCAGTATCGTGAGCTGGAGGCGTTCAGCAAGTTCAGCAGTGATATGGACCCTGTTACCGCCATGGTGCTTGACAAGGGACGTAAGAACAACCGTCTGCTTATCCAGCCTCAGTATTCACCTATGCAGGTAGGCGAGCAGATTGCTGTGCTTTACTGCGGTATCCAGGGCCTGCTCAAGAACGTTCCTCTGGAGCGCGTAAATGAGTTCCAGGACCGTTTCGTAGAGATTATCAAGGCCAAGTATCAGGATACTGTACTTGACAAGCTCACTGCAGGTCAGATGAGCGATGAGATAGGTGCACTGATACGTGAGGCTGCAGACAAGACAATCTCAGAACTTGGAATCTGATAACGCATGTCACTTAAGGAGATAAAGATCCGTATACAATCGGTCAGCAACACACGCAAGACCACATCGGCCATGAAGATGGTGTCTAGCGTGAAACTGCGTAAGGCGCAGCAGAGCATTCAGTATGCGCTGCCTTACGTGGACCAGTTGAACCGTATACTCTCCAGTCTTTCATCCATGCCTCAGGCCCAGAGCGTATCACCGCTGGTGGTTGAGCGTGAGGTAAAGAACGTGGCCATCATCTGCATGTCATCGGACTCCAGCCTTTGCGGCGGATTCAATGCCAACATGATACGTCATGCCAAGGCTCTTATTGATGATTGGCGCAAGGTAGATGACGAGCCCCATATCTATCCCATAGGCCAGAAGATAACCGATGCACTGGCCAAGGAGGGTTACAACATTAACCGCGCATTCTCAGGCCTGATGGCCACCCGTGACTACAGCAAGGCTGCAGAACTGGCCGATGACCTTATGGACCTGTTCCGTAACGGACATCTGGACAAGGTTATAATCACATACACCCATTTCCGCAGTGCCGGATCACAGAAGATTGTCGATGAGGTGCTGCTTCCGGTAAGTGTTCCGGAGGCCGATGCAACCGGATCGGCCGCTGATTACATCCTGGAGCCGTCTGCCACGGAACTGATATCGGACCTGCTGCCCAAGGTAATCAAGACCAAACTGTACAGTGCAGTGCTGGATTCATTTGCCAGTGAGCAGGCTGCCCGCGTGATTGCCATGCAGGCTGCAACCGAGAATGCCGACAACCTGATAGGCGAGCTTACGCTCCAATACAACAAACTGCGCCAGCAGGCCATCACGAATGAGATTCTTGACCTGGCCGGTGGCAGCCAAAACCAATAACAGATGTCTGAGATGAAGATAAGCAGCATGGCGCTGCATTATGTGGGCAATCAGGCTAATGAGGAGCCGTTTGTCTGCTCCAAGAAGCTCTATACGCTGAGTGAGGATATGAATACTCTGCTTACAGAGTATTTTGTAGGGGCATTCAAGAGTGAGGAGCGTTTTGTCTTCCATGATGATATGGGACTTGAGAATAACCGCGTTTACCGCCTGGTGAGCGACATATTCGACAATCCTGATATGCTCTATGACTTCTCGGTAGACCTGGCTACACATCTTTATGAGAACTGCCAGCATCCTAAGATCAAGGGCGGTGACTTTATCGTGGCTCATATAACCGGACTTGGCATAGGCCGTGACATAAATGAGGCTATCGGCCTGTTCAAGATTGAGAACAAGGAGACCTTCATCACCGTTGAGCATGATGAGGAGGGCTTTGACATAACACCTGTGGACGGTGTGAACCTGCGCCGTCTGGACAAGGGTGCGCTTATTATGAATTACGAGCGCGAGAAAGGCTATATGGTGGCTGTGGTTGACAAGACCAACTCTCAGGGCGCCAGTTACTGGATAGATGACTATCTGCATCTGATGCGCCGTCAGGACTCTTATTTCCAGACTCAGAACGTGATGGACCTGACACGCAACTTCGTGGCACAGGAGCTGCCCAAGCAGTTTGACGTGAACCGTGCCGACCAGGCCGACCTGCTGAGCCGCACCATGGGATTTTTCAAGAACAATCCCAAGTTTGATATGCCTACGTTTGAGCAGCAGGTAATGGCACAGCCGGAGGTTATGGGTATGTTCGATGATTACCGCAACCGTTACGAGCAGGAGCGCCAGATCCAGTTGCAGGACCAGTTTGACGTGAATGAGAGCGCCGTAAAGAAACAGAACCGCCTCTACAAGAGCGTCATCAAGCTGGACAAGAATTTCCACATCTACGTCCACGGAAGCCGCCAGCTGATAGAGCAGGGTGAGGACGAGCATGGCAAGTTCTACAAGTTGTACTTTAACGAGGAATCCTAAAAAATAAACAATACCACCGCACCTG
>JBGUVW010000013.1:0-28211 GCA_045220475.1 Bacteroidaceae bacterium | reverse complement strand
GCAATGTCATCGGGCGTAACCCACTCTGTACAGTGCGCCATGGCTGCCATGCTCAAGGCCGCATGTGACGGTGAGTACCAGTTCCGTGAGGATATCCGCGAGTATGCACGCCGCACCGAGAAGATCAAGGCCGCCCTGCTGCGCAACGGATTCAACATCACCTATGATAAGGACCTGGAGGAGCCTGTAAGCAACGGATTCTTCTTTACATTCGGTTACAACCTGCCTGACGGCACACCCATGGAGGGAGGCCAGCTGCTGCATGAGTTGCTCTACTACGGAATAAGCGGAATCGTTCTCTCATCAACCGGAAGCACCCGTCAGGGTATCCGCGGTTGCGCATCAAACATCCGCGACGACCAGTTCCCCGTACTTGAGGAGCGTCTGCGCCTGTTCAACGAGGCACACAAGTAAAAAGCATAAGCAAACAGAAAAGGGGTGGCCATCCGGTCACCCCTTTTCGTTATAGCTTAAATTTGATAGGAACCGTGAATTTTACACGTACCGGTTCTCCTCTCTGTCTGGCCGGACTCCATTTGGGCATTCCGGACACAATCCTCAGTGCCTCAGCATCCAGAGAGGGGTGCACCTCCTTAAGAATTACCGGTGAGGATACTGAACCATCCTTCTCTATGATGAACTGTACCAACACTCTTCCTTCAACGCCTTCTTTTCTTGCCTGCTCAGGATAAACCATACTGTTGCTTATATATGCACGCAGAGAATCCGTTCCACCGGGAAAAACAGGAGAATCTTCAATATACATTATCAAAAGGTCATCGTTAGGGAATACCATTGGCCACAGAGTCAGTTGATCATAAAAATCAAGGGGGACTTTTGTAGGAACATATCCATCCTTTGATAGGAGAATGGAATCATACGGGTTGACTACCTTCAATACAAAATAACCGTCATCTCCCGTTGTGGCATGACTTACAGACTTCTCCTTATTTCCGGTCTGATGCATCTCATCCACACGAACCCCGCTTACGGGTAATCCGGTACTATAGTCACGTACTAATACTGCAAGTTTGGTTCCCTTTACCGGAGGTTCTCCGTCAAGTTCATACCATTCCGCGCCATTGGGAATTATCTCAGAATCCTGGGCAAAGGAATTACCAGGTATTGTGCAAACCATCAGTGCCGACAGGACGGCTAAGGACATACTCTTTTTCATAACACTTGTAATTAGGTTTCTTGCTATATGAACGGCACAAGAACCCGAATACGTCATGAATAGAGAAAAAATCAGACTGCGGGCAGGCTGTTGCCGTTTATCTTGCGGTAGATGTCAAGGGCATAGACATCGGTCATTCCGCTTATGTAGTCAAGGACGGCAAGCAGTTTGTTGTATATATCGGGGGCCTTGATGTAATACTGGCTCGATACGCGGTTTATTAGGAGCTTGGAGTACTCACGGTCAGGATTGAGCACAGCCTCGACCATAAGGTCCAGCAGGGTGCTTATGATGCGGAAACCGGCCAGTTCTACCTCCAGTACATCATGTGAACGGTAGATCTTCTCTCTGGAGAGCTCTGCGCACCTACGGTAAGCATCTCTTGGAGTCTGGCTGATATGCTTTATCAGGGAGCCCTCAAACTGACCGTCCAGGATTGCCTGCTCGTTCTCAAGGAATACTTTTGTACACTCCTCAACGAGCAGTCCTATCAGTTTGGAGCGCAGGTATGAGACCTGTTCGTTTACATCGGTAACCATGCCAATTATACTCCTGGCATGTTCCTGTTCCTGCGGTTTTAGGAAATCCATCATCAGGCCGATGGTCTGCTCCGTTGAGAGCAGTTTTAGTTTGTGTGCGTCCTCCAGGTCCATGAGCAGATAGCAGATGTCATCGGCAGCCTCAACCAGGAACACCAGCGGATAGCGTACGTAATTGAGAGGTTCTCCGGGGGCAGACTTGCGGATTATGCCCAATTCATCGGCTATTTGGGCAAAAATGGGAGCCTCACTGTCAAAAAATCCGAACTTGTGCTTGCCGTTGGCAAGTATCGATGCATAGGGATATTTCACTATCGATGCCAGTGTGGAGTAGGTCATGGCGAAACCACCCTTGCGGCGTCCGATGAACTGGTGAGCCAGCAGACGGAAAGCATTTGCGTTACCCTCAAAGTTGATGATATCGGTCCACTGACCGGGATTTGAGGCGAACTGAGCCTCAAGAGACTGGCCCTTTCCTTCGGTGAAATAGGCCGAAATGGCCTTCTCACCGGAATGGCCGAACGGAGGGTTACCCATATCATGAGCCAGACATGCCGCCGATACAATGTTACCGATTTCCGGGAGGTAGGTATCTGCCAACTCCGGATGTTGCTGCAGGATGCCGCGTGACACGTTGTTTCCAAGAGAGCGGCCCACGCATGCCACCTCCAGACTATGTGTAAGACGGTTGTGTACAAATACGCTGCCCGGCAGGGGGAATACCTGCGTCTTGTTCTGCAGACGGCGGAACGGAGCGGAGAATATAAGGCGGTCATAATCACGCAGGAACGCTGACCGGTCATCCTTATGAGCTGACTCGATGCCCTCCATTCCCAGGCGTTTGGCGGATAGTAGTCTTTCCCAGTTCATTACTCAGAATCTCTTTGTCTCAAAATTAGTGGTTTTTCAGATTATTTCTGCTTTAGTTGGCGGTATATTTGCTATTTTCGCTGAACAAAACAAAAATCACGCTTATGACAGTCAAGATCATAAACCGTTCACACCATCCGCTGCCCGAGTACGCCACAGTACAGTCTGCCGGAGTGGATCTGAGAGCCAATCTGGATGAGCCAGTAGTGATGAAACCTATGGAGCGCCGCCTTATCCCCACGGGTCTGTTCATATCGCTCCCCGCAGGATTTGAGGCACAGGTACGTCCGCGTAGCGGTCTTGCCATAAAGAAGGGAATTACCGTTCTGAACACTCCCGGTACCATCGATGCCGATTACCGCGGAGAGATAGGCGTGATACTAATCAACCTGTCACAGGATGATTTCACCGTGAATGACGGTGAGCGTATAGCCCAGATGGTTATAGCCCGCCACGAGCAGGCTGAGTGGATTCCGGTTGAGACTCTTGACGAGACGGAGCGTGGTGCCGGAGGTTTTGGACACAGCGGAATCTGATATACCCATGAAAAGAGGCATCTCCACAATTACATCCGTTCTTGCATCGATGGCAGTGCTGGTATCATGCGGCACTCTCCGTCATGCAGCGCCCGACCCACTCTCACAACAGGAGCTGGACGGTTACGCCCGTGACCATTTCTTCATGGAGGGTATCAGGATGTATAATGGGGAGCAATATGATGCCGCTATGGACCTCATGGCCCATTCACTTGAATATGACACCGCATCGGCAGCCACCTGTTACAATCTGGCGCAGTACTATATGTCCATGCATGACAGGGTTCTGGTTGAGAAATACAGCGGCAAGGCAGAGTCACTCCTGCAGCGTGCGGTACGTCTGGAACCTGACAACTACTGGTACCGCCGTCTGCTGGCCATGAACTATATGCGCCAGGGGCGTCAGGCCGAAGCCATACTCCAGTATGAGGATATGACCCGCCGCTTTCCCGGCAATACCGAGGTGCTCCTGACACTGGCCAGCCTCTATGATGACGCCGGTGAATTTGAGAAAGAGCTGCGGGTACTCAAACGTTACGGAAAGCTGGAGGATGTAGCCGATGAACTTAAGTTCCAGAGATTTGCCTGTTACCTGCAGATGAATGAACTGGATTCGGCCTATTATGAGGCTGACAATCCAAGCCAGATAATAGAGCTGCTCATGAACACCACCCGTGACATGATTGAGAACGCACAGAGCCAGCTGGACAAACTCAGATGCCGTTCACTGCTGGATCTTGTCATGAGTTTCTGCGACGTGGTCTCCAAGTATGAGCCGCAGCTGGCCGAGCCGTACAAACAGAAATCAGTGGCATACTTCTGGATGGGACAGAATGATGAGGCATTGGACGTTCTCACAAAGGGTCTGGCCAATGTACAGACGGCATCGGACAAGGCGGTGCTGTTCAACTTAAGGGGTGATTTCTATCATACCCTGGGGCAGAAGCCACAGATGTATGCCGATTATGATTCAACCCTCTATTATGAGCCTGACAATATAAACGTACTCAACAACTACGCCTATTTCATGTCACTTGACGGACGTGACCTTAAGAAAGCTCTCAGCATGAGCGCCAAGACTCTTGAGGCCGAGCCGCTGAGCGCCACCTATCTGGACACATACGCATGGATCCTGTTCAGGATGAAACGGTACAGTGAATCCCTGCAGTATCTGGAGAAAGCGTTGCGTTATCTGGACACTGACAATCCGGAGATATATGAGCACTACGGAGACGTGCTCTACATGTGCGGAGAGAAAGAGAAGGCTCTGGAGAACTGGCATAAGGCCAAACGTATGAACAGCACATCAACTACACTTGACCGTAAGATACGCGAGGAGAAATATCTGGAATGAGAGCATTTAGATTCATATTACCCCTTTTGACCGCTGCATTGCTGCTAAGCAGTTGCAAGACCATATCCACCGCCAGGAAAGAGAAAGTCCAGCAGGAGGACAGCAACCGGCTGGTGCATACTCTCATGGAGGCCCCGCCTGTGAATGAACTCACGGCGTCACTCTCATTCAACCTGCAGGGAACCAAGGTAAGCGGCCAGCTCCGTATGCGCCGCGGACGCAGCATACAGATCAGCGCCAACATGCTTGGACTCATGGAGGTGGCACGTATTGAGTTCCTGCCCGATATGGTGGTGGTAATGGACCGCGTGCACAACCTATACTCTGTCTGCCATTATGCCGATGTACCCTATCGCAATGAACTGGGTCTTGACTTTGAGGTTGTCCAGGCTCTGTTCTGGAACAGGATATTCTCACCCGGAAGTGAGAACATGAGTGATGCCGTATCAAACCTGCGTATACAGGAAACAGCCCAGGATGGAAAAGTATCAATCAAGGAAAAAGAGTACGGATATACGTTCCTAACTGACGGAAAGAGCCGTCTGGATGCGGTGAGCAAAACCGGCAGCAAGTTCCGTTTCAATCTGAAATATACTGATTTCACCGCCCTATCCGGTAAGTGGGAGTTCCCGATGGGATTCTCCGTTGACGTAATAACCACAAAAGTCGATGTAAACGCGGCAATAAAGATGTCATCCGTACAGACGGATAACAAGAACTGGTCAGACCGCACTCCTGTAACCCGCCGCATGAAACAGGTGACTCTTGATGAACTGTTGGACAATCTGAATCTATGAGAAAGATATTTGTGATTATTCTGCTGGCTCTCGTTCCCGCCCTTATGCAGGGACAGACAAACTCCGTGATTGAGAGAATGCGCCGTGAGCGTGCCCAGATGGAGGAGCAGATTGCACGTCAGGAGAAGATACTTACATCAACCGAGTCCGATATCACCAGCCAGGTCAAGAATCTGAACGTGGTAACCGCCAAGCTCAAGGAGCGTACCAAGATGCTTGACAACACACGCAACGAGATACGCTCTCTTGACCGTGAGTCAAGCCGCCTTGAGAAAGAGATAAAACAGCTGGAAAAGGAGCACGAGCAGTGCAAGGAGCGTTATGCCGATGCCTGCCGTTTCTACCAGCATCAGAACGCCAACAACAACCAGCTCACGTTCATTCTCGCCACCGAGTCTTTCCGTGAGATGAGCCGCCGTGCCCGTTACGTGAGCGAGTACTCCGGTTCACTGCGTGAAATGGCCGATGAAATCAGCCAGAAAAAGGACACCCTTGAGGACCGTAAGGCTCAGATTGAGATGGTAAAGCAGGAGAAAGTGGAACTGCAGAAAATACAGCAGAAAAATGAGGAGGAGGCCCGCAAGGAGGAGAAACAGCAGAAGTCACTTGTGAACCAGCTTAAGAACAAGCGCACCAACCTTAAGAAAGAGATTTCGGCCCAGCAGAAAAAGATGAATGACCTGTCCAAGGAGATTGAGCGTCAGATACAGCTTGCCATCAAGGAGGAGCAGCAGAAAAACAACGGAAAGCAACCTGCGCAGGAGGACATTAAACTGTCCGGCAGTTTTGAGAGCAACAAGGGCAAGCTGCCCATGCCTATAACCGGAGCCTACCTGGTGGTGGGTGAGTACGGAGTCCAGAATGTAGCAGGCATGAAAGATGTCAAGCAGAACAATCTGGGAATAGACATACAGGGACAGGAGGGAGCCCAGGCCCGCGCGGTGTTTGACGGCACCGTATCATCCATATTCCAGCAGGGAAAAGGCCAGATAGGCGTGCTCATACGTCACGGCTCCTACATATCAGTATACTGCAATCTGAGTGAGACCCGCCTCAAGAAGGGTGACAAGGTCAAGACATCGGACATAGTGGGAAACGTGCAGACATCTGAGGACGGAACACCTATCCTCCATTTCCAGCTGCATAAGGAAAGCACACGCCTGAATCCTTCGGATTGGCTCAGGCGTTGATAATTGCAAAATTTTCAGTACCTTCGCACACCAAAATCAATCCGTATGATCACAGCAGAACAACTCAAAGACGTAATTGACCGCACAGATGCCCTTAAACGCTATCTGAACATTGATTCCAAGCTCATTCAGGTAGAGGAGGAGCAGTTGCGTACCCAGGCTCCCGGATTCTGGGATGACCCCAAGAAAGCCGAGGCCCAGATGAAAAAGGTCAAGGACCTGCAGAGTTGGATTGACGGTTACAAGCAGGTCAAGGCTCTGACCGATGAGCTGCAGCTGGCCATGGACTTCTACAAGGAGGAGCTGGTAACCGAGCAGGAGGTTGATGAGAACTATGCCAAGGCCCTTGAGGCTGTTGAGGGACTGGAGCTCAAGAACATGCTGCGTGAGGAGGCTGACCAGATGGATTGCGTGCTCAAGATCAACTCTGGAGCCGGTGGTACAGAGAGTCAGGACTGGGCATCCATGCTCATGCGTATGTATATGCGCTGGGGTGAGGACAACAAATACAAGGTTACCGTTGCCAACCTGCAGGAGGGCGATGAAGCCGGAATCAAGCAGGTTACAATGGAGATTGAGGGACCGTTCGCTTACGGTTACCTTAAGGGAGAGAACGGCGTTCACCGTCTGGTACGTGTATCGCCCTATAATGCTCAGGGTAAGCGTATGACATCATTTGCCAGCGTATTTGTAACCCCGCTGATTGATGACTCCATTGAGGTTGACATCAACCCCGCACTCATGAGCTGGGATACTTTCCGAAGCGGCGGCGCCGGTGGTCAGAACGTGAACAAGGTTGAGTCAGGTGTACGTTTGCGTTACCAGTTCAAGGACCCATATACCGGAGTTGAGGAGGAGATCCTGATTGAGAACACCGAGACCCGTGACCAGCCCAAGAACAAGGAGCGTGCCCTGCAGCACCTGCGTTCCATACTGTATGACAAGGAACTGCAGCACCGCATGGCTGAGCAGGAGAAGATTGAGGCCGGCAAGAAAAAGATTGAGTGGGGATCACAGATACGCTCATACGTGTTTGATGACCGCCGCGTAAAGGATCACCGTACCGGTTTCCAGACATCGGATGTGAACGGCGTCATGGACGGACATATTGACGGATTCATCAAGTCCTATCTGATGTCATTCGCCGAGTCACAGGAACAGAAGATGTAATAAACTACATAACTGCACTAATACTATGTCTATTGAGATTGAACGTAAGTTTCTGGTCAAGAATGACTCTTACCGCACACAGGCTTTCAGCTACTATGACATCCTGCAGGGATATATAGCACATGAGAACGGCCGCTCGGTGCGCGTACGCATTACAGACAAGGAAGCTATCCTTACCATCAAAGGTCCGTCAGACAGCAAGGGCATGAGCCGTTACGAGTGGAATCATGTCATCCCTGTTGATGAGGCCCGTGAACTCTTTGAGTTGCATCAGAGCGGAGCCATAGAGAAGCGCCGCTACCTTGTACACAGCGGTCCCCACGTATTTGAAGTGGATGAATTCCACGGTGAAAACGAGGGTCTGGTAATGGCAGAGGTTGAGCTTAACTCTGAAAGCGAGGTGTTTGTAAAACCTGATTTCATCGGGAAGGAGGTGACAGGTGACCACCGTTATTACAATGCCTATCTTGCCACAAACCCCTATAAGACCTGGGATAAGTAAATCTCTTATCCCTTTTTCCAGATAAGAGGTCTCAGAATGAATTGACCTGCTGCCGCTCCAAGCAGTACACCCAAAGCATCGGCAATAAGGTCAGCCCACTCTCCGCTGCGTTCTACCGTAAGCAGCATCTGAGCCAGCTCCATGATTCCTCCAAGTGCAATGGGAGCGGCTATACCCAATAATATGAGTTTAACCTTGTTTAGATTAGCATGACGCCTCAAGTACTCAATCCAGATTATCAGTTCCAGCCCACCGTACATACAGACATGGGCAATCTTGTCAATGAATGTTACGCTGTCCAGTTTGGTCTCAGGGGGATTGAACAGTGACAGAAAGATTATTGCCGCTATAATAAGCAGAGAGAGCGGATACTTACGGATTATTTTAATCATGATGCAAAAATAGTCATAATACCAAAACATGTCAAAGGATCATTTCTATTTCAACCGTACGGACAGGATAGTGGCACTTATCCTTCTGGCCGTAATAATCATAACAGGTATTGTACGTACTCCACTCAGAGAAAAGAGTGCTGTGGAGCAGCCTGTCGTAACGCCCGATACCACTGTAACCCGTGACAGCAGGCCTGCCGCAAAGGAGACCGCAGCACGCTCATACCGCAGGGACAGCACACGCAGAGAGTACCCTAAGAAAGAAAACAGCCGTTCCACCGCAAGATACAGCCAGCGTACTGCAACAAGACCGGCAGATACGGTAAAAAAGGACACCATCCGGCCTGACCGCTACCCCCGCAAACAGCGCCCATCGGCCCTGACAGACCTTAACGCAGCAGACAGCATCATGCTCATAAGCCTGCCCGGAATAGGCCCTGTCTTTGCATCACGCATTATCCGTTACAGGGAGCAGCTGGGCGGTTTTACAAATACCGGGCAGTTGCTTGAGATAAACGGTCTGCCTGATTCCCTGATGGAATGGTTCATTATCACAGATACAGTACCGTTAAGACAGATACGTGTCAACAAAGAGACTATAAATGAACTCAGGCGTCATCCCTATATCAACTTCTATCAGGCACGCTCAATCGTGGAGTTCCGCCGTGACAGGGGTAATATAAAAGGCCCTGAGCAGCTAACCCTCCTGGAGGAGTTCACTGCACAGGACCTTGAGCGTATTGTTCCCTATCTGGATTTCAGCGCAAATCAGTAGTTGGCAAGTTTCTTTATCTTGATAGGTATCTCAGAATTGTCCATCTGACCGGTAAACTGATCGGCACCGGCTCCTATGGCGAATACAGGAACATAGCTGCCTGAATGGCAACCTGCAGCCCAACTGATCTGGGCAGCCTCTGTCATGATACGTGCAGCCTCATCAGTCAGCTTGTCGACATTGAAATACTCGCCCTCCTTAAGTTCTCCGGGACCCATACCGAATGTCTCGACATAGACGTTCCTGAGCCTGTCTGTCTGCTTGTCTGTAAGCTCCACCTTGTCCCAGAAACCAAAGTTCTCCTTGAGTTCCTGTTCTACCTCCTCCCAGGTAAGGATATCACCTATCTCACGTCCCATCTTCTCCAGGTGAGCTGAGAAAGCACCCTTACTCATCTTCTGATACTGCAGCACCTTGAGATTAGTACGGTAGTCACCTGCTGTAAGTCCCAGACCTCCGGTCTCATGATCGGCTGTGATCACGATAAGAGTCTCTTTCTTATGTTTGAGATAGAATTCATATGCCACCTTAATTGCCTCATCAAAATCCAGCATCTCACGGATATAGGCTCCGGGATCATTGGCATGGCAGGCCTGGTCTATACGTCCGCCCTCCATCATCATGAAGAATCCCTTCTTGGGATCTTTCATCATGAAATCAATTGCAGCCTCAGTTATCTCAGAAAGCTTAAGGTCACCCTCTTTCTGGTCAATTGCGTAAGAGAGATAGTGGTCACTGTTAGGCTCCTTGTCAAAAAGTATGATTTTATCGGTGGATGCAGCCTTCTGCTTGTACTCGTCATAACCATGGACGATAGTGTAACCGGCTTTCTCTGCCTGGGCATAATTGCCCTCATCACTGTTGTCACTTGTGAACGGGCTATGGAAATCAGCTCCTCCAAAGAAATCAAAACCTGACTCACCAAGCTGTGCTCCTATCTCATGATACTGGTTGCGGTGCGGGCGGTGTCCGTAGAAACTTCCGGGAGTGGCGTGGTCAATGCACACTGATGTGCCGATAGCCACACGTACACCCTTCTTATGAGCCATCTCGGCAATTGTAGTTACAGGGGTGGTCCTGTCCGGGAGAACGCCCAGGTAGTTGTTGTTGGTCTTCTGTCCGCTGGCAAGTGCTGTACCGGCAGCAGAACTGTCCGTAACATCACTGTTGGCAGAATAGGTAACTACAAGACCTGTATAGGGGAACTGGGTAAAACAAAGCGGCTTGAAACCGTATTTACCCTCAATATCCTGCAGATAGTACTGTACTCCCATTACCTGATTGGTGCCCATGCCGTCACCGATAAAGTAAAAGACATACTTGGGTCCCTTCTTGGCCGATGCCGTAAGTACCAGCAGCATCATGGCCATGATAAGCGTAAATTTTCTTTTCATAGGTCAGTAATATAGTCTGTTATTTGATTATCTCCATCGTGATTATACGGATGTCCTTGCGCGGACGGTCAAACATGTCAGTTCCGGCTGATTCAATCTTGTCAACCACCTTCATTCCGTCAACCACCTCACCGAATACGGTATAGTCATTGTCCAGGAAAGGTGCTCCGCCCTCATTCATATAAGTATTGACCATTTCCTCAGTGAACTTTAAGGGACCTACCTCCTTGAGCTTCTTGTTTTTTGCCTCATTCAGCTCAACCGACAGTTTTCTCAGGCCCTCATCATCGCCCTTGCTCTGCATGGAAAGTATGCTGTCGCGGTTCTGCATGCAGAGGTCCTCAAATATTCTCTGACCCTGATTATGTGCAAGACGCTCCTCAATCTCCTGGAGGTCATACTTGCGGTATTTCTTACCGGTAACGATATAGAACTGTGAACCTGATGACCTGCGCTCAGGGTTGACCTGGTCTGCCTGACGTGCAGCGCTCAGCGCACCGCGTTTGTGGTAATACTTGGGGAACACAAACTCAGCGGGAATGGTATAATCAGGACCTCCTGCTCCTAACTGTGCGTTTTTATCGGCGTTTTTGGAGTCAGGGTCACCGCCCTGTACCATGAAATCCTTTATGACGCGGTGAAACAGCACGCTGTCATAGTAGTGTTCCTGGACAAGTTTTATGAAATTATCCCTATGCAAGGGAGTTCCATTGTAAAGCTTGATTGTAATGTCACCTGCAGAGGTCTTGATGAGAACCTTTGTCTCATTCTCAGATGTCTGAGCGTTTGCGTTCTGTGAAGAACGTGCTCCACAGGAATTGATTGTTGCTGCCATCAGTAATAATGCTAATAATTTGTATTTCATTTTAAGTCTCTTTCTTTTTGACAAAGGTAACCTATTTTTGTCACAAATCCTTTATCTTTGCGTTAAAGCCGGGTCATGGCAACATGACCCTTTCAGATTAAAACGGACTGTATGCCTTTATTTCCCGTAGGGACTCAAATACCGGATTTTTTTACCAAGCCTCAATGGTTCATTGGCAGAGTAAAATATTGCCATGAGTGGAAAGTGGCCGATCTGCTAAAGGAGATGAATGTTGAGTATTTCCTACCCCAGCAGACAGTCAAACGCAAATGGAGCGACAGGACCAAGATGGTACAGGTGCTGCTTCTGCCCAGATACATTTTCATTCATTGCAAGAACTCTGAGAGAGTCCCCATCCTGGAGCGTGTTCGCAGCATTACCGGTTTCATGATGGATCGTGACCAGAAACAGCCTGCGGTCATACGTGACAATGATCTGGAGACTTTCAGACTGATGGTAGAATATGAGGACATCCCTGTCACGATTGATCCCGGCAAGTTCTCACCCGGTGACCGTGTGCGTGTAAAATGCGGACCCCTCATAGACAGGGAGTGTGAACTGGTAGAGGTATCGAGCAAGAAGTGTGTAGCGGTAGGTTTGGGCGTTCTGGGATCGGCCAGGATTGAACTTCCGCTCTCGTACATAGAGTTAGTAAAGAACTGAACAATTATATAGCTTATGAAGATTGCAGTAGCAGGAACAGGTTACGTAGGACTATCCCTGGCCACGCTGTTGGCACAGAAGAATCATGTGACAGCCGTTGATGTGGTAAAAGAGAAGGTTGACCTTATAAACAACCGCAAATCACCTATCCAGGATGATTATATTGAGCAGTATCTGGCAGAGAAGAACCTGGACCTGACCGCCACATTGGACGGTGAAAAGGCCTATTCCGATGCAGACTTCATCGTTATCGCCGCTCCCACCAACTATGACAGCAAGAAAAACTTCTTTGATACCAGTCATGTCGAAGAGGTGATAGACCTGGTACTTAAGGTCAACCCCGATGCCATAATGGTAATCAAGTCAACCATTCCTGTAGGGTACACAGAGAGCGTACGTGAAAAGTTCTCATACCGCGAGCGCCTGCAGGACGGAACCATGAAGGTGGTTGTTCCCAATATCATCTTTGCACCGGAGTTCCTGCGTGAGAGCAAGGCCCTCTATGATAACCTCTACCCGTCCAGAATCATCGTTGGATTCGATAAAAAAGTACCGTGTCTGGAGGAGGCCGCCCATACGTTTGCCCGTCTGCTGCAGGAGGGAGCCATAAAGGAGAACATAGATACCCTCTATATGGGAACCACTGAGGCCGAGGCTGTAAAACTGTTCGCCAACACCTATCTGGCGCTGCGCGTAAGCTTCTTCAATGAACTGGACACATACGCTGAGATGAAGGGTCTTGACACCCGTGCCATCATTGACGGTGTAGGTCTGGATCCCCGTATAGGCAACCACTATAACAACCCGTCATTCGGTTACGGAGGCTACTGCCTGCCTAAGGACACCAAGCAGCTCCTGGCCAATTACAATGATGTACCTGAAAATCTTATCCAGGCTATCGTGGACAGCAACCGTACCCGTAAGGATTTCATCGCGGACCGCGTTCTGGAAAAGGCCGGCTATTATACCGCAAACAGTGCATGGAACGAGGCATCGGAGAAGGTTATTACCGTGGGTGTATACCGCCTTACAATGAAGTCCAACTCTGACAATTTCCGCCAGAGCTCCATACAGGGCGTCATGAAGCGTGTAAAGGCCAAGGGAGCCAAGGTAATCATCTATGAGCCCACGCTCAAGGACGGAGATACATTCTTTGGAAGTGAGATTGTGAATAATCTCTCAGAGTTCAAGAGCCGCTGCAACGCCATCATAGCCAACCGCTATGACTCCTGTTTGGATGATGTCCAGGAAAAGGTCTACACACGCGACCTGTTCCGCCGCGACTGATCAGAAGGTCTTGTCGTTGGGGTCAGCCAGGATATCCTCTTCAACTCTATCATTATCAGTTACAGCCGGACCCGGCTTTGTGCTGTTGTCCAGTCTGAAATTGACAGGTATGGTATATCTTACCCTTCTTGGGAACCCGAAATGTTTTCCGGGAATCCATCGGGGCATGCCGGAAACTACCCTTATTGCCTCCTTATCAAGCAATTGGTGTACGTGTTTCAGTACCTCAATATCTGTGATGGAACCGTCCTTTTCAACGGTGAACTGAACCAGGACACGACCCTTAATGCTGTCCCTGAGAGCATCGGAGGGATATTTAATATTGCTATTTATATATTTCTGGAGAGCCTGTGTACCTCCCGGAAACTCAGGCGCATCAGATACAACCAAACTGACCTCATCAGTTTCTGCAAGAATGAAACTTGCTATCTGACCGTCAGCACGGAATATCTCAAATTTCATAGGTTCATACCCGTCGGCATGTATCAGGATACTGTCTGACGGATTGATGATGTTGATGGAAAAATATCCGTTTTCATCGGTCAATGTATGGTTTACAATCTTGCCGGAACTGTCAAACTCGTCCACATTGACACCCTTGAATGGTTTATATTCATCCCTATACAATCTGTTGATGAGTCCGGTAACACAATCACCTGCAGAAACCGGCGGTTGTCTGAAATCCGACATCTTGGATGCCACATCGTATACTATCTCCAGGTCTTGGAATGAGTCTGGCAGTCCTACAACAGAAGGAGGAATAACGGCGACCATCTTTACCGGCTCAGAAGGCTTCATTAAATGGATACTAAGTAAAACTCCACAGAGAATGGCGGCAGCTGCAGGCAGACCTACCGCAACACCCAGATATGAGCGGCGGCGTTTGGCTGCACGTTCACGGATAGCCTTGGTGCTCCAGAATGACTGCTGGTCCATGGATGGCAGCTTCAACTCATAGTCATCCAGACGATCCTTAATTATATCTTCCAGTTGTTTCATCTTCCGTTCCTTTTAAGATAGTCATTAACGGCATCCCTTAGCTGGGCACGTGACTTGGCCAGTATTGACGCAGATCCTTTCTCAGATATGTTCATGGCAGCGGCAATCTCCTTGTGTGAGAAACCGTCAATGCAGTACATATTGAATACGGCACGTTTCACTGACGGCAGTGATGCCACCATCTCAAGCAGGGCCTGTGCAGGGATACTCTCCGCCTCCTCATCACCGGCTGAGTCCTGAACATCCCATTCCATCGTGGTATCCAACGGCACCAGACGCAGTTTGCTCATGCTGCGCAGACGGTCAATCACGACATTTACCGTAAGACGCCTAAGCCATGCGTAGAGCGATCCCTCTCCATTGTAGCTGAATAACCTGAAACTGCCCATTGCCTTGATCATAGAGTCATGCATGAGATCCTGAGCCTCCTCCCTGTCACCTACATATCGGAAACAAAGCGCATACAGCCTGGCTGCGTAGCGTGCATACAGTTCACCTTGCGCATTCCTGTCATTTGCAGCACAACGGGAAGCCAGATCACGTTCAGAAAAGGATTCAGTTCTCATAACCCTCTCAGGGTTTTTCAGTTTATAAACGGCAAGTTACTCCAAATACGTCCGTTAAGCAAGAAAAACGGACAAAAAAAGAATGGGGTGACCGACTTGGCAGCCACCCCATTCTCACTATCAAGTATAATCAATTTTCTCTAGTAGGGATATCCATGTCCAGGAAGTTGTTACGTGATGCCTGGAGACGCTCATACTCCTCCTTGTCACCAACGATAATCTTCTCGAACTCCCTCAGACCGGTACCGGCAGGAATCAGGTGACCGCAGATAACGTTCTCCTTCATACCCAGCAGGCTATCGCTCTTACCGTTGATGGCAGCCTCATTCAGAACCTTGGTGGTCTCCTGGAATGATGCAGCTGACATGAAGCTCTGAGTAGCCAAAGCAGCACGTGTGATACCCTGCAGGATCTGAGTTGATGTAGCAGGACGTGCCTCCTGAGCCTGAACCAGCTTGAGGTCCTTACGCTTGAGCATTGAGTTCTCATCACGGAGCTTACGTGCGGTTACCATCTGACCGGCAAAGAGGTTCTCTGAGTCACCGGCATCGGTAACTACATACTTACCCCAGATACGGTCATTCTCCTCCATGAACTCCAGCTTGTCAACAACCTGCTGTGCCAGGAAGCGGGTATCGCCCGGCTCGTCAATCTCAACCTTACGCATCATCTGGCGTACGATGATCTCAAAGTGCTTGTCATTGATCTTTACACCCTGCAGACGATATACATCCTGAACCTCGTTCACAATGTACTCCTGTACGGCTGTGGGACCCTTGATGGCAAGGATGTCACTCGGAGTGATTGCACCGTCAGAGAGCGGTGTTCCGGCGCGTACATAGTCACCCTCCTGTACCAGAATCTGCTTGGAGAGGGCAACCAGATACTTCTTCTCATCATCAGTACGTGATACTACTGAGATCTCACGGTTACCACGCTTGATCTTACCCATGTGTACGGTACCGTCAATCTCAGATACGACTGCGGGGTTAGACGGGTTACGTGCCTCAAAGAGCTCGGTAACACGGGGCAGACCACCGGTGATATCACCAGCCTTACCCTGTACACGCGGAATCTTGACGAGAATGTCACCGGCTGCCAGTTCCTGACCGTCCTTGATGACAACGTGGCCACCTACAGGCAGGTTGTAAGAACGCAGAACCTCGCCCTTGGGACCGATGATATCGGCTGAAGGAATCTTGGTACGATCCTTGGTTTCGATGATGATTATCTCCTCAAGACCGGTAGCCTCATCGGACTCGATCTTATATGTTACGTTTGCAATGACGTCTGTAAGTTTAACCTTACCGGCAACCTCAGTGATGATGAGGGCGTTGAACGGATCCCATGTAGCGATCAGGTCACCCTTCTTAACGGTTGCGCCGTTCTTTACATAGAGCTTAGAACCGTAAGGCAGGTTGTGGTTGGAGAGTGCAATTCCGGTGTTTTCATCGATGAATTTGGCCTCACCCAGACGACCTACTACAATCTGAACCTTATTTACGCCATCCTCAGCGAGAGCCTCTACAGTACGCAGCTCCTCAAACTCAATGCGGCAGTCATACTTGGCAACCAGACGTGAGTTGGCAGCGATGTTAGATGCAGTACCACCGGCGTGGAATGTACGCAGTGTCAGCTGTGTACCAGGCTCACCGATTGACTGGGCTGCGATAACGCCCACGGCCTCACCCTTCTCAACCAGACGGCCTGTTGCCAGGTTACGTCCGTAGCACTTGGCGCATACACCGCGCTTGCTCTCGCAGGTGAGTACTGAACGGATCTCAACACTCTCTATAGGTGACTCATCAATCTTCTTGGCAATCTCCTCGGTAATCATCTCACCATCGGCAACCAGAAGCTCACCGGTAGTAGGATGGATTACATCGTGTACTGATACACGACCCAGGATACGCTCATAGAGTGATGCAACAACCTCCTCATTCTCCTTAAGGGCGGTGCAAACCAGACCACGCAGAGTACCGCAGTCCTCCTCGGTGATGATCACGTCATGTGATACGTCAACAAGACGACGTGTCAGATAACCGGCATCGGCTGTCTTAAGAGCGGTATCGGCAAGACCCTTACGGGCACCGTGTGTAGAGATGAAGTACTCCAGCACTGACAGACCCTCCTTAAAGTTAGAAAGGATAGGGTTCTCAATGATCTGTGCACCCTCGGCACCGGCTTTCTGCGGCTTGGCCATCAGACCACGCATACCGGACAGCTGACGGATCTGCTCTTTAGATCCACGGGCACCGGAGTCAAGCATCATATATACTGAGTTGAATCCCTGGTCATCATTTGAGATGGTCTTCATCAGAACCTTTGACAGGTCCTCGTTAACGTGTGTCCATACATCGATAACCTTGTTGTAACGCTCGTTATCGGTGATAAGACCCATGTTATACTCGGCCATGATGCCCTCAACCTCTTCATTACCCTTGGCAACAAGCTCCTGCTTCTCCTTCGGGATAATGATATCGTTCAGGTTGAATGACAGACCACCCTGGAAGGCCATCTTGTAACCCAGGTTCTTGATTCCATCCAGGAACTCGCAAGCGCGGGCAACACCGACCTTCTTGATAACCTCAGAAATGAGGTCACGCAGAGTCTTCTTTGATATGATATAGTTTACATAGCCAACCTCATCAGGAACGATCTCGTTCACGATGACACGGCCAACTGATGTCTCAACCAGGTGAGTGATGGGGCTGCCCTGCTCGTCAACGTCGTTTACTACGACCTTGACAACGGCATGGATATCAACCTTACCCTCATTATATGCAATCAGAGCCTCCTCAGGTCCGTAGAATGTCAGACCCTCACCCTTTACCTTCTCTATATAGTTGCCATCGGCATCCTTAACTGAACGACGGAGCTTGGTGATGTAGTACAGACCAAGTACCATATCCTGTGCAGGCACAGTGATAGGTGCACCGTTGGCAGGGTTCAGGATGTTGTGAGACTGGAGCATGAGCATCTGAGCCTCAAGAACGGCCTCGTTAGAGAGCGGGAGGTGTACGGCCATCTGGTCACCATCAAAGTCGGCGTTGAAAGCGGTACATGCCAGCGGGTGCAGCTGAATAGCCTTACCCTCGATCATCTTAGGCTGGAATGCCTGGATACCCAGACGGTGCAGTGTAGGAGCACGGTTCAGAAGAACGGGGTGACCCTTCATTACATATTCCAGGATGTCCCATACTATAGGATCCTTGCGGTCAACAATCTTCTTGGCAGACTTGACGGTCTTTACGATACCGCGCTCAATGAGCTTACGTATGATGAACGGCTTGTAGAGCTCGGCAGCCATCAGCTTAGGAATACCGCACTCACCCATCTTAAGCTCAGGACCTACAACGATAACTGAACGTGCTGAATAGTCAACACGCTTACCCAGCAAGTTCTGACGGAAACGACCCTGCTTACCTTTAAGTGAGTCAGAGAGTGACTTGAGCGGACGGTTAGCCTCGCTCTTCACTGCGCTGGCCTTACGGCTGTTGTCAAACAGGCTGTCTACGGCCTCCTGCAGCATACGCTTCTCGTTACGCAGGATCACCTCAGGAGCCTTGATCTCTATAAGTCTCTTAAGACGGTTGTTACGTATGATTACACGGCGATAAAGCTCGTTCAAATCTGATGTTGCAAAACGTCCGCCATCCAGGGGAACCAGAGGACGCAGCTCAGGAGGAGTAACCGGAACCACCTTGAGAATCATCCACTCGGGACGGTTCACATCACGTGATGAACGGAATGACTCCACGATCTGAAGGCGCTTCAGAGCCTCAGTCTTACGCTGCATTGTGGTCTTCTCATCGTTGGCCTTCTCACGGAGCTGATATGAGAGTTTGTCCAGATCCAGCTTGCACAGCAGGTCATAGATAGCCTCGGCACCCATCTTGGCAACGAACTTATCGGGATCACTGTCATCAAGCATCTGGTTCTCCTTGGGCAGCTTGTCCAGGATATCCAGGTACTCATCCTCAGTCAGGAGGATAGGATCATCGGCCTTACGTGAATCCTTGAGGGGATCATCCCACTGACCCTTATTGATGACGATGTAGCGCTCGTAGTAAATGATTGAATCAAGCATCTTGGTAGGAATACCCAGCAGGTAACCTATCTTGTTGGGGAGTGAACGGAAGTACCAGATGTGTGCTACGGGAACTACCAGCTGGATATGTCCCATACGCTCACGACGTACCTTCTTCTCAGTTACCTCAACACCGCAACGCTCGCACACGATGCCCTTGTAACGGATTCTCTTGTACTTTCCGCAATGGCACTCATAATCCTTTACAGGACCGAAAATGCGCTCGCAGAACAGACCGTCACGCTCAGGTTTGTATGTGCGGTAGTTGATGGTCTCAGGCTTGAGTACCTCACCGCTTGAGTTTGTCAAAATCTCCTCCGGCGATGCCAGACTGATTGTTATCTTGGAGAAATTGTTCTTGATCTTTGTATCTTTTTTGAAAGGCATAGCTTCTTACTTTTTTAATGGTGATTACTCAAGATTGATGCTAAGTCCCAGACCGCGCAGCTCATGCAGCAGCACGTTGAGCGATTCGGGGATGCCAGGAGTTGGCATCGGATCACCTTTCACAATAGCCTCATATGCCTTTGAACGGCCGGTAACGTCATCAGACTTGATGGTAAGGATCTCCTGCAGCACGTGGCTTGCACCGAATGCCTCAAGAGCCCAAACCTCCATCTCACCGAAACGCTGACCACCGAACTGGGCCTTACCGCCAAGCGGCTGCTGAGTGATGAGTGAGTACGGACCGATTGAACGGGCGTGCATCTTATCCTCGACCATGTGACCGAGCTTAAGCATGTAAGTCACACCCACGGTAGCGCACTGGTCAAACGGTTCACCTGTGCCGCCATCGTAAAGCTGGGTCTTACCGTAACGGGGCAGACCTGCCTTGTCAGTCCATTCGTTCAGGTCATCAATGGTAGCACCATCAAAGATAGGTGTTGCGAACTTGACACCAAGCTCACGTCCGGCGTGACCCAGAACGGTCTCAAATATCTGACCGATGTTCATACGTGAAGGCACACCCAGCGGGTTCAGAACGATATCGACGGGAGTACCATCGGCCAGGAACGGCATATCCTCCTGCTTAACCACGCGTGACACGATACCCTTGTTACCGTGACGACCGGCCATCTTATCACCAACACCGATCTTACGCTTCTTGGCAACGTAAACCTTAGCCATCTGAATGATACCTGAAGGCAGCTCGTCACCGATTGTAAGGGCAAACTTCTTACGCTTGTTCTCGGCATCGTACTCCTTGTACTTGCGCAGATAGTTCACAATCAGCTTTGAGATAAGCTCATTTGTATGCTCGTCGGCAGTCCAGTTATCTGACTGAACTGATGAGAAATCAACAGACTCCAGAACCTGCTTGCTGAAACGCTGACCCTTTGCGATAACCTCGGCACCCAGCAGGTCATATACGCCCTGTGAATTCTTGTTGGTGGTCAGTGTCACGAGCTTCTTGACCAGGATACCCTTAAGCTCGGTAACCTTATCCTCAAACTCAACGTCGATCATCGGCAGACGGGCCTTATCGGCCTGACGTGAGCTGCGGGTCTTGATGGCACGTGCAAACAGTTTCTTGTCAATTACCACACCCTTAAGTGAGGGAGAAGCCTTAAGTGAAGCATCCTTCACGTCACCGGCCTTGTCACCGAATATGGCGCGCAGCAGCTTCTCTTCAGGTGAAGGATCTGACTCACCCTTAGGAGTGATCTTACCGATAAGGATGTCGCCCGGCTGGATGTAAGCACCGATACGAACTATACCGTTCTCATCCAGATCCTTTGTAGCGTCATCGCTTACGTTAGGTATATCATTTGTGAGTTCCTCCATGCCGCGCTTTGTCTCGCGAACCTCAAGGATGAACTCCTCAACATGTACGGAAGTAAGGATATCCTCACGTACGACACGCTCGTTAAGCACGATGGCATCCTCATAGTTGTAACCCTTCCAAGGCATGTAAGCAACCAGCAGGTTCTTACCAAGTGCAAGCTCACCGTTCTGGGTTGAGTAACCCTCAGTCAGGATATCGCCGGCCTTAACGCGCTGACCAACCTCGCAGATAGGACGCAGGTCAATGGTCATGTTCTGGTTGGTACGGCGGAACTTAGGCAGCTTGTACTCCTTCTCAGCGGGCTCAAAGCTTACAAACTCCTCATCCTCTGTGCGATCGTACAGGATGCGGATATAAGCTGCGTCAACATATGTAACAACACCGTCACCCTCGGCAGTGATCTGTGTACGTGAATCCTCGGCAAGCTGCTTCTCGATACCGGTACCTACGATAGGAGCCTCGGTACGCATAAGAGGTACAGCCTGACGCATCATGTTAGATCCCATCAGGGCACGGTTGGCATCGTCATGCTCCAGGAACGGAATCAGGGCAGCAGCGATTGAAGCGATCTGCTGGGGTGATACGTCCATCAGCTCAACCTCCTCAGGCGGAACTACAGGGAAGTCAGCGTCACGACGGGCCTTTACGCGTGTACGTATAAATTTACCGTTCTCATCATACGGAGCGTTACCCTGACCGATGATAACACCCTCCTCCTCCTCGGCGGTAAGATACTTGACCTCATCATTGTTCAGGTTCACGTGGCAATCCTTAACCTTACGGTACGGAGTCTCAATGAATCCCAGGTCATTGATCTTGGCATAGATACAGAGTGAAGAGATAAGACCGATGTTAGGTCCTTCAGGAGTCTCAATCGGGCACAGACGGCCGTAGTGAGTATAGTGTACGTCACGAACCTCGAATCCGGCGCGCTCACGTGACAGACCGCCAGGTCCAAGGGCGGACATACGGCGCTTGTGAGTGATCTCGGCCAGAGGATTGGTCTGGTCCATGAACTGTGAAAGTGCGTTGGTTCCAAAGAACGAGTTGATCACAGCCGATACGGTCTTGGCGTTGATCAAGTCGGTGGGAGTGAACACCTCATTATCACGTACGTTCATGCGCTCGCGGATGGTACGGGCCATACGGGCCAGACCGATTGCGAACTGGTTGGAGAGCTGCTCACCAACAGTACGTACACGACGGTTTGAAAGGTGATCGATATCATCGACAACGGCGTGTGAGTTAACAAGTTCAATAAGGTACTTGATGATCTCAATGATATCCTCCTTGGTCAGCACACCGATGCTCATGTCGGTGGTGAGACCCAGCTTGCGGTTCACGCGGTAACGTCCAACCTCACCCAGATCATAACGCTTCTCTGAGAAGAAGAGGTTGTTGATCACCTCACGTGCGCTGGAGTCATCGGCAGGATCTGCGTTACGCAACTGACGGTAGATGTAGAGGACAGCCTCCTTCTCCGAGTTGCAGGGATCCTTCTGCAGGGTGTTGAATATGATTGAGTAGTCTGACTGACCCTCTGCCTCCTTGTGGAGCAGGATGGTCTCCAGACCTGAATCAAGAATGTCATTTATGTTCTCCTCTGTGAGTTCGGTCTCGCGGTCTACAACAACCTCGTGACGGTCAATTGATACAACCTCACCGGTATCTGAGTCAACGAAGTCCTCGATACGGGTTCTCAGAACTCTTGCAGCGAGTTTGCGACCGATGCATTTCTTAAGGTTGGTCTTGTTGACCTTAACCTCCTCGGCCAGGTCAAAGATGTCGACGATGTCCTTATCGGTCTCAAATCCGATAGCGCGGAGCAGTGTGGTTACAGGGAGTTTCTTCTTACGGTCGATGTATGCATACATCACGTTGTTGATGTCAGTAGCAAACTCGATCCATGAACCCTTGAACGGGATGATACGGGCTGAGTAGAGCTGTGTTCCGTTAGAGTGTACGCTCTGTCCGAAGAACACGCCCGGTGAACGGTGCAGCTGTGAAACCACAACGCGCTCGGCTCCGTTGATAACGAATGTACCCTGTGCAGTCATGTACGGAATCGGGCCAAGATATACATCCTGGATAACTGTATCAAAATCCTCGTGATCAGGATCCGTGCAATACAGTTTCAGTTTGGCCTTCAAAGGTACGCTATAGGTCAGACCATGCTCCAGACACTCCTCAATGGTGTAACGGGGCGGGTCAATGTAATAGTCCAGGAATTCCAGGACGAAATTGTTCCGGGTATCGGCTATAGGGAAGTTCTCTGAGAATACTTTATAGAGTCCCTCGTTCTTGCGTTTCTCAGGCGGGGTGTCCAACTGAAGGAAATCCTTGAAAGATTTGAGCTGAACTTCAAGGAAATCAGGACACGGCATCGGGTTCCTTACGGAAGCGAAATTAATTCTCTGATTATCAGTGTTTGAAGACATATAGAGGAGGTTAATAGGGAACTTGATTATTTAACGCACAAAAAGGTTAAGCACCCTAGACAGCCCCATTTGGACTGTCATCGGGGTTACTTAACCGTTTTATCCTGCAATGAGGCAGGCCTCAAAAGAAGTTACTTAAGCTCAACTTCAGCGCCAGCCTCTTCAAGAGTCTTCTTCATTGACTCAGCTTCAGCCTTGGCGAGACCCTCCTTAACTACGCTAGGAGCAGCGTCAACAAGATCCTTAGCCTCCTTCAGACCGAGACCGCAAGCCTCCTTAACTGCCTTAACGACAGCAAGCTTGTTTGCGCCAAAGGCCTTCAGTACTACGTCGAATGAAGACTTCTCCTCTGCAGCCTCAGCGCCAGCAGCGGCAGGACCAGCAGCGGCTACAGCTACAGCTGCGGCAGCGGGTTCAATTCCATATTCATCCTTCAGGATGTTTGCGAGTTCGTTGACCTCCTTAACGGTAAGGTTAACCAGTTCTTCTGCTAATGCTTTCAAATCAGCCATTGTTGTATAATTTTAATAGGTTTGTTACTTTGTTTTGAATAATTAGTTCTCTCTTTCTCCAAGAGTCTTGAGGACTCCGTGGATGGTGCTTGCACCAGACTGCAGAGCAGAAATAACGTTCTTGGCCGGTGACTGCAGGAGTGCAATAACGTCGGCGATGAGTTCCTTCTTGCTCTTGATGTTGACCAGTGCCTCCAGCTGGTTTGCTCCAATGTAGAAGCTCTCCTCTGCATAAGCAGCCTTGAGGCCCGGGATACCGGATTTAGAAGCATCCTTCAACAGCTTGGCAGGAGCGTTGGCAGCGTTTGACAGCATCAGAGCTGTAGTACCCTTGAGTGAGTCATACAGCGGAGTGTAGTCAACGTCCAGCTGATCCAGTGCCTTCTGAAGAAGAGTGTTCTTGACAACAACCATCTTAATCTCACTCTTGAAGCACTTTCTGCGCAGGTCGCTTGTAGTGGTCGAATCGAGACCGGTTACATCAACCAGGTAGAAAGATGAGTAGCTCTGAATGGTCTGCTTGAGTGACTCTATAACAAGTGCTTTATCTTCTTTCTTCATGATCTTAAGGAATTATTCGTCAAATGACTTAGTATCAATCTTGATACCCTTACTCATTGTACTAGAAATATAAAGACTCTTGATATAAGTGCCCTTAGCAGCAGAAGGTTTCAGTTTGATGATAGTATCAATGAACTCCTTTGCGTTCTCTCTGATAGCATCGGCAGAGAATGAGATCTTACCGATTGAAGTGTGGACGATACCGCTCTTGTCAACCTTGAAGTCAATCTTACCTTGCTTAACTTCCTTGACAGCCTTAGCTACGTCCATTGTTACAGTACCGCTCTTGGGGTTAGGCATGAGTCCACGGGGACCCAGTACGCGACCAAGAGGACCAAGCTTACCCATCAGGGCAGGCTGAGTGATGATGACATCAATGTCAGTCCAACCACCCTTGATCTTCTCGATGTACTCCTCAAAACCTACATAGTCAGCACCAGCCTCCTTAGCAGCTGCCTCCTGATCGGGAGTGCAGAGTGCAAGAACTCTGGTAACCTTACCTGTACCGTTAGGAAGAGATACGACGCCACGGACCATCTGATTGGCCTTACGGGGATCAACACCAAGACGAACGTCAACATCTACAGATGCGTCAAACTTAGTGGTGGTGATATCCTTGACCAACTGAGATGCCTCCTTGAGGGAATATGCCTTGCCGGCTTCTATCTTAGAAGCGACACTCTTTTGGTTTTTAGTCAGTTTACCCATTTCTTGAAACTTTTTTTAAGTGAGAGCAAGGAATTAGTCCTTAACTGTGATTCCCATGCTTCTTGCGGTACCTGCTACCATTGAGATAGCTGATTCCAGTGTGAAGCAGTTCAGGTCGGGCATCTTATCCTGTGCTATCGCTTCTACCTGAGCCTTTGTTACTGAAGCAACCTTCTTGCGGTTAGGTTCGGGTGAACCGCCCTTAGCGCGTGAAGCCTCAAGCAACTGTATAGCTACAGGAGGAGTCTTGATGACAAAGTCGAATGATTTATCACTGTAGTAAGTGATGATCACCGGCAGGGTCTTACCTGATTTGTCCTGGGTTCTGGCGTTGAACTGCTTGCAAAACTCCATTATGTTCAAGCCCTTTGAACCGAGAGCCGGTCCTACGGGAGGTGATGGGTTTGCTGCGCCTCCTTTAATCTGTAATTTGATTAATCCAGCAACTTCTTTTGCCATTTTCCAAAAAATTATATGTGAACACTATACGGAGATGAGTAAGCCTGGTAACAGGCGGCTTACATTTTCTCCACTTGCATAAAACCAAGATCTATAGGGGTCTTGCGACCAAAGATCTTGACCATGACCTTGAGCTTCTTCTTTGCGTTGTCAACCTCTTCAATGACACCATTGAAGCCTGAGAACGGTCCGAAGGTTACCTTCACGGTTTCGCCTACCGTGAACGGTACAAGAACTTCCTCTTGCGTCTCTTCGAGTTCATTCGCTGAACCCAATATCCTGCTGACTTCAGAAGGACGGAGAGGCGTGGGATTATCCATGCCACCAAGAAAACCCAATACGTTTGGACAATTTCTGAGGCGCTGCTTGATCTCACCTACCAAGGCTGCTTCAACCAGGACATAACCCGGAAGATAGCTGCGTTCCTTAACGACGCGTTTGCCGTTCTGAACCTTAACCACCTTTTCAGTAGGAATCAAGACCTGAGATATGAAATTCTCAAGACCATTATTACGGGCATCGGCCTCAAGATATTCCTTTACCTTGAGTTCCTTGCCGCTGATGGCCTTAAGAACATACCATTTCTTCTCCAACTCAGCCATTTCCTATAACGATTAGGGGTAGATAATGTTAGACATTATCACCTGGAAGCATTCATCCATGAGGTATACAACAACCGCAATCATCAGGGAAGCAACTAATACGACGACTGCGCTGCTGGCCAGTTCTTTGCCAGAGGGCCATGTTGTCTTATGGACAAGCTCGTTGTAAGATTCCTTACAGTTATGAATAAAATTCTTGAACATAGTTCTTTTTCTCTTTGCACGGGTGGAAAGGCTCGAACTCTCGACACTCGGTTTTGGAGACCGATGCTCTACCAACTGAGCTACACCCGTAGGTAATGTCAGCCCTGTTGCCAGGGGCTGACATTTATTGTACAATCAATTAGTCAACGATTGCAGTGATCTGACCTGAACCAACGGTACGGCCGCCCTCACGGATAGCGAAACGCAGACCAACGTTGATAGCTACAGGGTAGATCAGGGTAACGGTGATCTCAACGTTATCACCAGGCATTACCATCTCAGTTCCCTCGGGGAGAGTGATCTCACCGGTGCAGTCCATTGTACGGATGTAGAACTGAGGACGATACTTGTTACGGAATGAAGTGTGACGACCACCTTCCTTCTGTGTCAGTACGTAGATAGAAGCCTTGAATGTGGTGTGAGGCTTGATCTGACCCGGATGGCAAAGTACCATACCGCGCTTGATCTCAGTCTTCTCAATACCACGGAGCAGCAGACCTACGTTATCACCAGCCTCACCCTGCTCAAGCAGCTTACGGAACATCTCAACACCGGTAACGGTTGTCTCTTTCTCCTCACCAAGACCAAGGATCTCAACCTTGTCACCTACCTTTACAACACCAGTCTCGATACGACCGGTAGCAACGGTACCACGACCAGTGATTGAGAATACATCCTCAACAGGCATCAAGAACGGCTGGTCAACAGCACGCGGAGGCAGAGGAATCCACTCATCAACAGCGTTCATCAGCTCCATTACCTTGTCCTCCCACTCGGGTACACCGTTCAGAGCACCAAGAGCAGAACCACGGATGATAGGAGTATTGTCACCATCGAACTCATAAGCGTCGAGAAGCTCACGCATCTCCATCTCAACGAGGTCGATCATCTCAGCGTCAACATCGGGAGAATCGCACTTGTTCAGGAATACAACCAGACGGGGAACGTTTACCTGACGGGCGAGCAGGATGTGCTCACGAGTCTGAGGCATAGGACCATCAGTAGCAGCAACTACAACGATAGCACCATCCATCTGAGCAGCACCGGTAACCATGTTCTTTACATAGTCGGCGTGACCCGGGCAGTCAACGTGAGCGTAGTGACGCTTCTCGGTCTCGTACTCAACGTGAGCGGTGTTGATGGTTATACCACGCTCCTTCTCCTCAGGAGCATTATCGATCTGGTCAAATGACTTAACCTTGTCAGCGTTACCTGATACCTTCTCAGCAAGTACCTTGGTGATAGCTGCAGTCAGAGTTGTCTTACCGTGGTCAACGTGACCGATGGTACCAATGTTTACGTGCGGTTTTGTGCGCACAAATGTCTCTTTTGCCATAATTTAAAGCTATTTTATTGATTATAAACTTGATGTCAACTACAAAAAGGCTCCCGCCAGGGCGGTCTCCTCCTATCCTCTATCAAATTGAGCTGTTACCCGGATTTGAACCGGGGACCTCATCCTTACCAAGGATGCGCTCTACCAGCTGAGCTATAACAGCGACAAATCTGGAGCGGGAAACGGGACTCAAACCCGCGACCCTCAGCTTGGAAGGCTAATGCTCTATCAACTGAGCTATTCCCGCAACTTTGTTTGTCACGATCGTGCCCCCTGACCTTTCCCTATATAATAAGGTGGTTTCTAGGAAGTACTGCAGGCACCGGTTTCCCGGCATCGCCATAGGCCTGCCTTGTGGGTGAAGATGGATTCGAACCACCGAAGTCGAGAGACAGCAGATTTACAGTCTGCCCCATTTGGCCACTCTGGAATTCACCCA
>JBGUVW010000012.1:0-60040 GCA_045220475.1 Bacteroidaceae bacterium | reverse complement strand
GGATCCCGTTAAGAACGGGGTTTGTTCGAGGAACGTTAGGCCCCCGAAGGGGGACTATGAGGACGAGTTCGCCGTTTAGGGTCCGGAGAGGCCCGGAGTAGCCTCGGAACGTTGCGTCCTCAAACCGGATACTCTGCGTTGTTTCCAATAAAGAGAGCATACAAAGAGAAGCATCCCTATTATCTTCCATATGGCACTTTTGTAGTAATTTTGCCCAAAACTATTGATAGATGGATGTAGATATAAGGCGCGCTGCAAGCACTGATTTGCAGGTTATTCATGATATGGCGGAGATTGTTTTCCGTCAGACTTACAAGTCTATACTGTCACCTGAGCAGATGGATTATATGATGGAATGGATGTATTCTATTCAAAACCTTCAGGATCAGGTGGCACGTGGACATTTCTATTACATTGCTTGGGCAGAGGATGAGCCGCAAGGGTATGTATCGGTCAGAAAGGACTCTGTGGACGCTGACGGGACAGAGGTTTGGCATTTGGAGAAGATATATGTCATGTCATCGGCGCAAGGTATTGGGCTGGGTCACAGGCTTTTAGAGACTGTAAAGAGACATGTGCGTGACAATAAGGGGGCTGTCAGGGCAAGGATTGAGTTGAATGTGAACCGAAACAATCCGGCTGTAGGATTCTATAAACACCATGGTTTGACAATTCTTCGTCAGGGTGATTTTCCTATAGGAAACGGGTTTTACATGAATGACTACATAATGGGTATTGACATCTGATTATGGGGGATGACAAACTTAAAAACGGTGTATTGACCGGCAATTTGGCCTGCTTTGGAGCATATGCCATATTCGGGTTCAACATAATCAGCTGCAAGAACATTGCCATTGACGGGAACATCACTCCTATGGCGCTGTTCTGCCTGCGCTCTTTCGGCGCCATGGCGCTGTTCTGGATATGGTCCCTGTTTGAGTCTCCCCGTGAGCAGATAGAGAGGGCCGATATGTGGAAAGTGGCTCTGGCATCATTCCTGGGGCTGTTCCTGACACAGCTTTCGTTCCTTTTTGCCATTACCAAGACTACCGCGATAGATGCCTCCATCCTGAGCACACTCACTCCTATCATGACCCTGGTCATATCGGCCATAGTGATTAAGGAGAGGATTACATGGAGCGGGGTTGCGGGTATAGCCCTCAGTCTGGTGGGCGTGTTCATCCTTATTTTCAACTGTGTATCTATCCGTTCCGGTGCCGATTCAACGTCAATTTGGGGCATTCTGGGAATGATAGTGAATGGCATCTGTTTTGCGTCATACGTGGGTATTTTCAAGCCTGTGATCCAGAAGTACTCTGTAGTTACATTCATGAAATGGATGTTCCTGTTCTCATCTCTCATGGCTCTGCCCTTCTGTTTCGGTGCATTCAAGGTATCAAATCTGGGAGCGGTTTCCATTGATGTCATGTGGCAGGTCGCTTATGTAGTGGTTTGCGCCACGTTCATTGCCTATTTCCTCATTCCTATCGGGCAGAAACGCCTGCGTCCGGTGGTGGTCTGCATGTACACCTATGTGCAGCCGGTCATTGCCATGGTCATTGCGCTGGCTTTAGGGCTGGACAGCCTTACGCTGCTTAAGGTTATAGCATCTGTGCTGGTGTTTACAGGGGTAGGCCTGGTTAATTTTGTTCCCAAAAAGAGTGTCCGATGACAGATTATCTTCTCATAGCGTTGCTTGCCGTAGGAGCCAGTTTTGTGGAGCGTACCACAGGATTCGGGTTCGGGATATTCATCATGACGGTCCTGCCGTTCCTGATGCCGTCATACGGAGAGGCTACAACGCTATCAGGATTATTGGCACTCACTACCACCCTGATCATATGCAGCAGGATGTGGAAACTGATTATCTGGAAGCATCTCTGGCCTATTCTAATAACATTCATCGTGGTTTCAGGCGGTGCGGTCTACATGCTGTCCCGCATGCAGCTCAGGTCACTTACCATGTCACTTGGCATTATCCTTATCCTGATAAGCATATATTTCCTCACTCTGGGAGGAAAGATTCGCATAAAACCAACGGTGAAAGCGCAGATAATCACCGGCAGCCTTAGCGGACTCATGGGAGGTTTCTTTGGTATGCAGGGTCCGCCCGCAGTGCTCTATTTCATATCATCTGAGAAGGATAAGGACCATTATATGGCCATAATCTCCATGTATTTCTGTCTGGGCAATCTGGCCATGACCTTTTTCCGGGCAGGCAGCGGATTCCTTACCTTATCAGTTTGCAAAGCCTATCTGGCTGGTATAGCGGGAGTCTTTCTGGGAACCTACATCGGAACCAAGGTCTTTGAACTGATTCCCGCGCAGGTGTTCCGGTACGTGGTCTATGCCTATATAGGAATCTGCGGCATAATCATCCTTTCAACTATGTAAAACCTGATAATCAATTATATGAGACAGTTATTCAATCCGGTCCTTGTATCAATATTGTTTGCTTTAATTGCCTGTAACAGCAACAGTGCCCGTTTGGATAGTCCTGAGGCGGAGACAATCCTCTATGATCCGGACAGTACCGCCGTATTGAAAGTGGATGATGTGGTAGAGCTGACCAGGGTGATCCAGCTGGAGACCGCCGGTCCTGCCAGTATGATAGGTGAGATTTACCAGTTGGCCTATACCAATGGCGTCTTTGTTGTCTTTGACATGAGTAATAAAGCCGTGAAGATATTCGATGAAAACGGTAAATACCTGAGAAACATATCATCTCAAGGCAATGGGCCAAAAGAGTATCTGGATATCCGTACAATATGCATCACACCCGGTGGCAATATTGCCATTGTTGATAATATGAAGAAAAAGATTTCGGAGTTTACGGTCGACGGCAAATATGTATCCGGTATCTCTTTCCAAGGCTATCCCAGTTGTGTTGAATTCCTGAATAATGACACCCTTGTCTTTAGTGTAGCATGTGATATATCAAATGAAGATGACAGGATAAACTCAAGTGAGGTATACATAGCTGACCGCAATGGTGAGATAATAGGATGTTTCGGTGAAGACATGTATTTCAATACACGTAGGAGTGATTATGGTATGACCAGAGACCTGCTTTACAGGTATTGCGGCTCAGTTTTCTTTACGCTGCTTGAGAACAATATAATCTACAAAATGAATGATGACGGTACAGCGGTTCCCAAGTATAACCTTGAGCTGCGTCCCCAGAATCTGGTTCCTATGTGGGATAAGGATCATCACACACAGGATGATATCATGGATTGGATGAAAAACTTTTTTGAACTGCCCAACTTTGGCGGAGCCTTTATAGAGTTTGAGGATTACTCTATCGTAAGATATACCGATCATTATCATTATCTGCCGATGTTGGTCTATGACCATAAGAAAAAGCAGACTTTTGCGGTCGATGATTCCGGAGATGACGGTGTATTCAGGTCATTATTCAATTTCTCATGTGCTGTCATGGACGATGGGCACAGCATTGCATGTTGGGTAAGTCCGGAAATAATCCGTAGTTATCTGCAGTATGGAAGGCTTCCTGATAATGAACTGTTCCGTAAGGCAGTCAGTGAAATGGATGATGATTCCAACCCAATCCTTCTGGTGTTCACTTTCAAATAAAAAAAGCGTGGTGGAATAGCCCATTCCACCACGCTTTTTTATCAGTCAGTCCAGTCATTTCTTTTTCTTCTTGCCTTTGGCAGGAGGATTAAGTTCATCCTTGGCTGCCTGCAGGAGTTGCTTGAATTCAGGCATGGTATGCAGGTGAGCCAGTGTGGCCGATGCCCACAGACGGGCGGTCTGGACATCAGTGGGGTAGTTGTAACCGGCAATTACGCGGCTGCGGCCGTACTCGAATCCGCGACCCAGAATGTCATTGGCAGCCTCACGCGGTCCAATCTCAACCAGCAGCAGAGCCATTCCCCAACCTATCTCTGAGTGTGTTGAAGGATAGCTGGTTGTCTCTTTTAAGGAATCCTCAAACTCACTGATCAGTGTCTTGTTCCTGCGGGGATTGAGTCTTACATAGGGACGCTCGCGGAAAGCGGTGCTTCCCAATTCACCGGCGGTTTTGATCAGGTTCTCCCTTGTGTAGTCCAGCAGAGCGGCAATTGCAGGGTTGGACTCACGGCTTATCTCAAATGCGGGGGTGCTGAATGTCTTCATCATGGCGTCAACGCTGTTGTCAGCATCGGCTTTGGCCTGCTCGCCGCGCTCGGTCTCTCTCTCAGGCAGGGTCTCGTAGTATTTTATGATATCGCCGTAGAAGCGGTGGCTCTCCTCAGTGATAGGTCCGTCAAATATCTTGGTTCCATCGGGGAATCCCTCGGTCTGGCTTACATTCTTGATACCCTTTATCTTGCAGTACTCCTTACGCGCTGCCTCCAGGTCTTTCTGGAAATATGGGCTGGCATGCATTACGGCCACTGCGGTAGTGCCGCACAGGAAACCGGCGTCCACATCACTCTGGTAGTGTGCACCTACAATAGTTCTGCTCTCGCCATACTGGTATCCTGTACGCAGCAGTGTATCCTGCAGCTCGGGAACCATCTCGGCCAGAACCAGTGCGGTTGACCAGCCAAGTGAAGTATGTCCTGACGGGTATGAACCGTTGAAACGGAGCTCACGCTCATTGTCAAAACGGCCCCAGGTATGCTCGTTGTACTGGGCAAACGGGCGGGTACGCATATACTTGCGCTTGGCATTGTGGGTACTCAGGTTCTCAGTCCACAGTACGTTATAGAGCAGCCTGTAGATGGCGGGTGTCTTCTCCTTGCTTATCTCAAAGCCCAGGGTACCCTGGTGAATTCTGATCATTCCGCCTATGCCCCACTGTGAGTCATCGTTGGCCTGCTGGCCACGCTCAGTAGGACGTACGGTCTTACCCCACTGCCACTGGGCAAAGTCATCGGCATATGTGGTGCTGGTCATGTCTGGTGGTGGCGGCAGATAGATGCCGGCATCGGGCATATCCTCAAGGAATACATAAACGGTATCCTTATCTGTCTGGGCAAAACTTACGCCCCAAAATAGCGCAACGGATAGCGTGGCGCAGATTCTCTTGTACAGTTTCATTTGTATTGTCGGTTTTCAGGTTTATTGCATGTTTCTCAGTCTCACGTCTATGCCGGGAAGCAATGACGGCAGCTCCTTAAGGTCTGTCTGTCCAAAATGGTACGGAATCAGAACCTTGGGCTTTATGACATTTGCAGCCTTCACGCACTGGTCAACAGTCATGGTGTAGGGCTGGTTGACGGGCAGGAATGCCACATCTATATCTTTGATATCGGCCATCTCAGGTACATCCTCAGTATCTCCGGCAACATAAATACGCAATCCGCCGGGGAATGTGAGTATGTAACCGTTTCCGTTGCCTTTGGGATGGAACTGCTCGCGTCCGGCGGTTGTGTTGTAGGCCGGTACCACGTCAAGCTTGATACCCTGTACCAGACTGGCTGTCTCAAAGTTGGCTATGGCCTTGCCCATACCTATCTGGCCTTGTGACTTGGCGTTGAGCAACAGTATGGTATTGTCCGATGAAAGCGCGGTAATTGCGTTCTTGTCAAGGTGGTCGCCATGCTCATGTGTTACAAGTACCGCATCGGCCTTGGGGAATTCGGATGCATAGTCGGTGTTCTTGCCGTAACCGCTTACCGGATCAAAATGAATGGTAGAACCCTTGTATGAAACGGCCAGGGTTCCGTGTTTGATAAGAGTGATGATTACAGGCTCACCATTATCCATGAAACACTCAACCTCATATGTGCTTACGGGCTTGCCGGCCTCTGACCAGCCATTGAATCCGTTCTCCAGGTTGATTACCTTGTATCCGGCCTCTGTGAGAGCGGCCGATGCCTCAGCACTGCGTTTGCCGCTGCGGCAATAGACGGCAAGTGTAAGGTCCTTGCTGAATCTGGAATTGATTTCATCGATGAAACCGCCCTTTTGCCAATCTATATTGATTGCATTGAGCAGATGTCCGTCTGCATATTCCTGAGCTGAGCGGACGTCTATAAGACAGGTACCCTGAGCGTATGCTGCCTGCTGGAACTGATCGGGGTTGGCATCTGTCCATGCATTCAGGTTGCATGAAAACAGCCCCAAAACTGACATAAACATTACTGAAAGGCTAGTCATTGTTCTCATCTTAAAAGGTTTTGTAGGCTGCAAATATAGTCAAAAACAGTTTGAATGGGGAATTATCTGTCCGGAGTATGGGAGATTAATACATATTTATGAGTATATTTGCACGTTTTTACGCTTCTGCGCACGCGAGAGAAATTATTAATTCTATAACAAACTTAAATTTTATGTGGTTAACTGATTCTTCAATCGGACGTAAGGTGGTGATGAGCGTGACCGGTGCTGCTCTCATCCTGTTCCTCACATTCCACATGGCAATGAACTGCGTAGCCCTGATTTCGGGTGAGGCTTACAATGCCGTGTGTGAGTTCCTGGGAGCCAACTGGTATGCACTGGTAGGTACAGTGGGACTTGCCGTTCTGGTACTTCTCCACTTTGTGTTCGCTTTCTGGCTGTCAATCCAGAACTCAAGGGCTCGTGGTAATCAGAAATATGCTGTTACCGAGAGACCCAAGACCGTTGAGTGGGCTTCACAGAACATGCTTGTTCTGGGAGTTATCGTTGCTCTTGGTCTGGTTCTGCATCTGGCAAACTTCTGGTCAAAGATGCAGCTTCAGGAGCTGATGGGCACACAGGCTATCGTAAACGGCGTAGCTGTTGCACCCACAGACGGTGCAGCTCTCATCGAGTACACTTTTTCACAGTGGTACCTTGTAGTTATCTACACCTTATGGCTTGCCGCTCTCTGGTTCCACCTCTCACACGGATTCTGGAGCATGTTCCAGACTGTAGGTTGGAGTGGAAGCAAGTGGCAGAAACGCTGGCAGGTTATCGGTAACATCTATGTTACTTTGGTAATCCTTGGTTTCCTGAGCGTAGTTTATTTCTACTTCTTCAAGAGCCTTTGTTAAACCGTAAATGCATTTGAATATGGCTACTATAGATTCAAAAATCCCCGAGGGCCCGTTGGCTGAAAAATGGTCCAACTACAAGGCTCATCAGAAACTTGTCAACCCCGCTAACAAGCGTAAGCTTGACATCATCGTTGTAGGTTCAGGTCTGGCCGGCGCATCAGCTGCCGCTACACTTGGCGACCTTGGTTTCAAGGTAAAGTGCTTCTGCATCCAGGATTCACCCCGTCGTGCTCACTCAATCGCAGCACAGGGTGGTATCAACGCTGCCAAGAACTACCAGAATGACGGTGACTCAGTATATCGTCTCTTCTACGATACCATCAAGGGTGGTGACTACCGTTCACGTGAGGCCAACGTTTACCGTCTGGCTGAGGTATCAAACAACATCATAGACCAGTGCGTTGCACAGGGTGTACCTTTTGCCCGTGAGTACGGCGGCACTCTGGCCAACCGTTCATTCGGTGGTGCTCAGGTATCGCGTACATTCTATGCCCGCGGTCAAACCGGACAGCAGCTGCTTCTGGGTGCCTACTCAGCTCTGAGCTATCAGGTACAGCAGGGTAACGTAGAGCTGTTTACCCGTTGCGAGATGCTTGACCTTGTAATGATCAAGGATGAGAACGGTAAGGAGCGTGCACGCGGTATCATCTACCGTGACCTGGTTTCAGGTGAGATCAAGCGTTGCTCAGCTCACGCCGTTGTTATCGGCACAGGCGGTTACGGAAACACTTACTTCCTGTCAACCAACGCCATGGGCAGTAACGGTTCTGCCGCAATGCAGTGCTACCGCAAGGGTGCATGGTTTGCCAACCCTGCATTTGCTCAGATCCACCCCACCTGTATCCCCGTACACGGTGACAAGCAGTCCAAGCTGACACTGATGTCAGAGTCTCTGCGTAACGATGGTCGTATCTGGGTTCCCAAGAAACTTGAGGATGCCAAGAAACTCCAGAAGGGTGAGCTTAATCCTAACGATATACCCGATGAGGACCGTGACTTCTATCTGGAGCGCCGTTATCCCGCTTTCGGTAACCTGGTTCCCCGTGACGTTGCTTCACGTGCCGCCAAGGAGCGTTGCGACAAGGGCTTTGGCGTAAACAACACCGGTCTTGCCGTATTCCTTGACTTCAAGTACGCTATCCAGCGTCTTGGCAAGAAGGCCGTAGCTGACAAGTACGGTAACCTGTTTGATATGTATGAGGAGATCACCGATGTAAATCCGTATGAGAACCCGATGATGATATTCCCCGCCATCCACTACACAATGGGTGGTATCTGGGTTGACTATGAGCTGCAGACCTCTATCCCCGGTCTGTTTGCAATCGGTGAGTGCAACTTCTCAGACCACGGAGCTAACCGTCTTGGTGCTTCTGCTCTTATGCAGGGTCTTGCCGACGGTTACTTTGTGCTCCCCTACACCATCCAGAACTATCTGGCCGACCAGATCCAGGTTCCGCGTTTCAGCACAGACCTGCCTGAGTTCGATGCCGCTGAGAAGGCTGTAAAGGAGAAGATTGCCAAGATCATGAGCATTAACGGTAAGCGCTCAGTTGATTCTATCCATAAGGAGCTTGGCCACATCATGTGGGAGTATGTAGGTATGGGACGTACAGAGGAGTCTCTCAAGACCGCTCTCCAGAAACTGGATGAGGTTGAGAAGACCTTCTGGTCAGACCTGCGTGTTCCGGGTGATGCCCATACACTTAATGTTGAGCTTGAGAAAGCCCTGCGTCTGCTTGACTTCATCGAGATTGGCAAGCTGATGGCTTATGACGGTCTTAACCGTGAGGAGTCATGCGGCGGTCACTTCCGCGAGGAGCATCAGACACCCGAGGGTGAGGCACTGCGTCATGATGACAAGTTCTCATACGTAGCTTGCTGGAACTATCAGGGTGAGGGTAAGGCACCTGAGCTGCTCAAGGAGCCTCTCAACTATGAGTACATTAAGGTTCAGACCCGTAATTACAAGAACTGATTAAATTAAGCATCACTATGGAAAAGAATATAAGCTTCAAACTGAAAATATGGCGCCAGAGAGGTCCTAAAGAGAAGGGCCAGTTCAAGGTGTATGAAATGAAGGATATCCCCACCGATACCTCATTCCTTGAGATGCTTGACATTCTGAACGAGCAGCTCATCAATGCAGGTGAGGAACCCGTGGTATTTGACCATGACTGCCGCGAGGGTATCTGCGGTATGTGCTCACTCTACATTAACGGACATCCGCACGGACCTGCTACAGGTGCTACCACCTGCCAGCTCTACATGCGCCGTTTTAAGGATGGTGACACCATCACCGTTGAGCCGTGGCGTTCAGCCGGTTTCCCGGTAATCCGCGACCTGATGGTTGACCGCCGTGCATATGACAAGATCATGCAGGCCGGTGGTTACGTATCAATCAACACCGGTGGTGTTCCTGATGCAAACGCAATTCCTATCTCAAAGGAGAAGGCAGACCTGGCTATGGATGCAGCAGCCTGCATCGGTTGCGGTGCCTGCGTTGCAGCCTGCAAGAACGGTTCAGCCATGCTGTTTGTAAGTGCCAAGGTTAGCCAGCTGGCTCTGCTCCCGCAGGGTCAGGTTGAGGCTGCCCGCCGCGCCAAGGCCATGCTGTCCAAGATGGATGAGCTGGGATTCGGTAACTGCACCAACACCCGTGCCTGCGAGGCCGAGTGCCCCAAGTGCATCAGCATCAGCAATATCGCCCGCCTGAACCGCGAGTTTATATCAGCTAAGCTGAGCGACTGATTCCATCGGTTAATATTTAAAAAGGCAGGTCATCAAACCGGTGACCTGCCTTTTTGTATGCCTTTTGTTACGGTTTTGTTGCGCAACAGGGCTGTTTGACAAACAAATAAGGAGTATCTTTGCAACAAACCAAATGCTTATGGATTCAAAAACCGACATTCTCAAATCCTGTCTTGCGGAGTTCCGCACCATGCCTGATGCAAACACTCTGATATGTTATCTCAGTCGTGACAGCCGCCTCACGTTTGATGAACGTTTGTCAATCACACGCAGTATAGAAAAGGCCTTTTCACCAATGTTTCTGGATATGAAAAGGGAGTCTTCAGCCCTATCGGAATCAGACCTTATCTACTGCGCTCTTATAGCAGCCGGTTTCAGCCCGGAGATAATTGCAGATTGCATATCCATTTCAAAAGACAGCCTGCGTATGCGTAAGATACGCGTAAAGGAGAAACTCTCCAGCTCATGGGTGGAACTGCTGTTCCCGGAGCAGGATGTTGCAGGCGCAACAAAAAACGCAACCAAAAAGTGTGACGATAATGTTGCGCAACATAATTCCGATGGCAGTGAGTACGCCATACTTTTGCAGCAAAACCAATTAAACTCAAAAGTTATGCAAACAAAAAAAGTATCATTCGGCCAGGCTATAGTATCAGGCTGGAAAAACTGTTTCAAGTACACGGGTCGTGCATCAAGATCTGAATTCTGGTATTTTATCCTTTTTGACGCGATTGTATTCTTTATCATGCGTTATGTGGTAGGTATCCTTGCGGCGATGTTTATTTCGGCTGGATTTTAAAGTATAATATCAGTTTTGTTTCACCTTTAAACTAATTGTAATATGGAGTTTTCATCGATGTTTTTAATCCATAGGATAGCAATTGTACTGTTTGTCATCACGATTGTTGCT
The DNA here is from genome assembly GCA_045220475.1 of Bacteroidaceae bacterium. Lineage (GTDB taxonomy): Bacteria > Bacteroidota > Bacteroidia > Bacteroidales > Bacteroidaceae > Colenecus. Next base: position 49,408 of record JBGUVW010000012.1, on the reverse strand, counting down.
TTGCTTCTTCCCACTATATCCCTGATAGTACGCAGGCTTCATGATACGGAGCGTAAAGGAACTCTTGTACTTCTCTCTCTTGTTCCGTTTGTGTTAGGTTTGATAATGGTAGTTGTCAGTATGTTCAGGATGGGCAGTCCCATAGCCATAGCTACTGCCGGCAATCTAACGGCTGGAACCGCAGGAATAATGTCATTGCTGTTTGTCATCATACTCGTCCCTCTTGTACTCACCATAATATGGTGCTCGCTACCGGGAACTGAGGGCCCCAACAAATACGGCTCCGACCCCAATGCCAATTGAATGAGATAATCATATAGTTCAGTCATCAGATATGAAAAATACGTCACGTTTGTTACTTGCATCACTTTTGATGCTGTGTTCCTTCCAATGGGGTTACTCACAGTTCCCACAGAGAGGATTCGGGGTCAGTCTTTATCTTGAAAGAGAAAACCAGCCGGATGGCGGTATATTCCTGCCTGCACCTCCCGATACATGTGACGTTGAGTATTATGATGATTTTGTACAGTGGCAGTGGGGCAAGACCATCCGTTATACGGAGCGTGGGGAGAGAGCCAGTATCGAGTCGCTGTCAAGCACAGCTGTGATGGCCAGGATATTCTCTGAGGCCCTTGATTTTAAGATAAGCCGCACTGAGACTCCTGCCATCTACAACCTGATATCGCGCAGCTATCATACGGCCGAGCAGACCTCCAAGAATCCCAAGGAGAAATACATGCGCATACGTCCGGTAATCCGTTTCAATGAGATTCCCACCGGACAGGCTGATGATCTGGAAAGCCTGCGTACCAGCGGTTCATATCCGTCGGGCCATACAACCCGCGGAATGGCTACTGCACTGGTTCTTGCCGAGATGGTTCCTGAGTACCAGGATACCATACTGCGCCGCGGCTTTGAGTATGGTGAGAGCCGAGTAATAGTGTCGGCCCACTATCAGAGTGATGTCAATGCCGGTTACATGTGTGCATCGGCCATAGTGGCCGCCATGCACTCCGTTCCTGATTTCAAGGCCGATATGGAGGCAGCCAGGGCGGAGTATTATGAAAAGAGCGGACGCAAGCCCGCCACGGTAGACGGTTTGCCCAATGGCCGCCGTATCCTGTCTGAGCCGGTTGATACCGCCAGTTTCCGTTATTACGGTGATGTAGCCCAGTATATGGAGGCAAAAGGAAAGCGTGCAACCCGGCGCGGAGAGCAGGCTAAGGCCGATGCAGACTTCAGTTTGGAGGCTATATTAAAGGATTTCTCTGATGCTTTGGGGATAAAGATTGATGCAAAATCCGCACCCAAGCTTACAACCCTGATATCAGAGGCCCGTAACGCCATGCAGGAAAATGCTGCGGACCTGGCTGCATCGGCTCAGTTCCGTAAACGCCCCTATGTGCAGTTGGGAGAGGCTCCATTTGCCGGAGACTATGACAGTAAGACATCATCATATCCATCGGTGGAATCAGAGATTTGTTGGGGCGTAGGACTCGTGCTTACAGAGATCGCACCCGCCAGGGCAAATGATATACTGTCAGTTGGATTCCGTATGGGAGAGAGCGGCATCATTACCGGCCAGCACTGGGCAACCGATATCATTGCCGCCCGTATAATGGCTGCGGCAACGGTTGCTCACCTGAATTCCGTTGATTCATTCAGCAAACTGCTTGACGAGGCCCGTGCCGAGTATAGCTCCCTTACCCGTTAAGCCTTAAGATAATAAAAGAGAGGCTGCCTCCATTTGTTTGGCTGTCTCCAGATTCTTCTTCATGTATTCGGCAAAGTCTCTTGAGTTCATCGGCGATTCCTTGGATTTTGCGATTTTCCGCATCTTGCGCTCCGTAGCCTCCTTGTGGAATTGGTTGAAGAATGTCATGACTCATAATCTCTTTGTTTCAGTCACAAACTTACAAAAAAGAACAAGACGTGACCAACCTTTGTGGCCAATTTTTACTATTCCTTTTTTTAGGAGGATTTTCAATTTGGATGGGTAGTCAAATGGGTAGTTTTGGATAAAAATCGGTGCTTTTTCCTGCAAAATGGATAGTAAATGGATAGTAAAAAAGCAGTGGGACTACCCACTGCTTAAATTATAAAGTATTTAATATTAGTAACTTATCTCTTATTTTTCTATTAATATTCATCTTCGTTAAAGAAGAAGTCCTCCTTGCTGGGGTAATCGGGCCATATATCCTCTATGCTTTCATAGATATCGCCCTCATCCTCTATCTCCTGGAGGTTCTCAATTACCTCAAGCGGGGCTCCTGAACGGACGGCGTAATCAATCAACTCATCCTTGGTTGCGGGCCAGGGTGCATCTTCAAGTTTTGATGCCAGTTCCAATGTCCAATACATAGTAATAAACGGTGTTTTAAGGTTTACTTATATAGGGGTGCAAAAGTATAAAAAAATATGTTATGCAAAAGTTCTACCATATTTTTTCACCCACACCCGCAAAAAAGTTTATACGGCGTGCCAGGACAAAGAGATAATCCGATAGACGGTTGATGAATTTAAGCAGGTCGCAAGGTGCTTTTGCACAGTCAGGTAAGGCCAGGATAATGCGCTCCGCACGACGGCATACGGTGCGTGCCACGTGGGCGTAAGATGCTGCCTGAGTGCCACCGGGAAGAATAAATGAGCGCTGATGTGGCAGACCCTCTTCAAGTGCGTCAATCATATGTTCCAGACGCTCTACATCGGCCGGACTTATGCGGCAGCTTTCAGGCAGCTCAAAACTGGTGGTGTCCGTTGCCAGGCAACCGCCGGTATTGAAGAGTTTCTGCTGAATCCAGCAGATGTTGTCAGCGCTCTCAGCCTTGCCGTCCATGGTTGAGAGCATAAGGCCAATGAATGAGTTGAGCTCATCAATGGTGCCGTAAGCCTCAAGACGCGGATCGGTCTTGCTTACACGCTTGCCTCCAACCAGAGATGTGGTGCCGTCATCGCCTGTACGGGTGTAAATCTTGCTCATAACACGTAGTGTTGTTTGTTCATTTTCCTGTTAAAGAACAGGAGTCCCAACTTCTTGAGCTGGAATGTCACTCCCACTCTCTCATCAAGGATGGCCTGTTTCCACCACTCTTTTTTCTCTTTCTTGCCCATATCCTCCAGCACCACTACAGTATCAGGTTTGGCATTGCGGATGATAATATCCATTACCTCGCGCCAGTATGCGGTGTGTGCCACATGTATGAACTGCGGAGTCTCCGCACTCTCCATTATCTTGGTGACGGTCTCCAGGACATCGGCTGCAATATACTCAATATTCTTGATTCTCTTAAGATTACGGCGTACCTCTTTTTCGGCCGGGTGCGGATAGTCAACTGTAACAACCCTTGATTTGCTTGATACCGATGCCAGATATCCAGTGCTTACGCCGGCTCCGGTTCCTACCTCCAGGATATACTGCGGATTGAAACGGTTTACCAGACGGAACAGCAACTCGTCACGGCTCTGGGGGTACTGCGGTAGATACTGCGGAGCTTTCTCCCAAAAGGGATAGAGGTCCTCATATGCGTAATAGGGACGTTTCTCATTGATTACATTCTCAATCAGGTCATACGCCCATGGTGAATGTACTCCGAATCCACGTCCTGTAAGCCAGCGGTTGTCTGTCAGTTTCATATGCTTGTTTTATTTGAGCAAAGCCTTGATTGTAGTTCCCACACCAAGAATGATATCCAGTTGGACCGGTTTGTGCAGGCTGTCATTGGTAACGTAGGCCTTGAGCGTTTCACGTTCCTTGCCCTCCTTATAGTCACGTACCGATACAACCATGCAGTCATAGGTGTTGCCGTCATCGGCCTTGACGGTCTTGTTGCCTGTATAGACCAGATACTGGGTAATCACCTGATCTCCGTTTACCATGGGCAGGCTCTCAGTCCTGCCGGGCTCTGAGCCGGATGTATCCATGGAACGGGCAAACATGAGCATACTCATTATGTCATAGATACGGCTGTCTCTCCACTCTGTAGTGTGGGCAATACGCTGGTCCGTAGCACTGTTGACCTTGCTCATATTGGCGATGAAATGGCCATTGTCTTTTGAGAACAGTGCGGTCTCAACAACATGCTTGTCACCCTCATTTATGGTCTTACGGAAATAGAGGCTCTCGTTATTGCGGGAGTTGTATGATTCTATAGTGTCACGCAATGTAAAGAACCTGTCGGCTCTGGAGTCTGTAGTCATCTCCATTGCATAACGTACGGCGTCATGTCCGTTAAAGATGACGTCACTGTCATACAAACGGGCTGATCCGGCCTGGATATTTATGAATCCTATGTTGAGATAGAGATTGAACCGGATGTCCTCCGCCTTGAGAGGCATTATCTGAAATAGGAGGGTAAAGAGGATGGATAGCTTTACGATACGTGTCCTTATCATGATTCCCTGTACATCTGTGCTCGAAGCGGGACTCGAACCCGCACAGCCGATAAAGGCCAAGGGATTTTAAGTCCCTCGTGTCTACCATTCCACCATTCGAGCGTTTTTTTGATCTTACGGCTTCTTTTTGGCGCTTGCTTAGTTTTTCCTCGGTCATGATGGGACCCCATCACTCCCTCAAAAAAACAAACCAATCATCCAAAAATAAGCCATAATCTCGGCTGGATTAGATTGTTTGTCTGGTTTATCGGGTCGTAATGGACCTCCATTTTTTTCTCGAAAGAACAAACCAGTTATCCAAAAATAGGCCACAATCTCTGTGGATTAGGTTTTGTTCATTTTGGATGATGCAAAAGTACTTGGTTTTGGGGGATTAGCCAAAAATTTGGGAAAAAATAGGTGTGTTAATTTTAACAAGTTGTAAAATACATTACATTTGTGGGTCGTTATTTTAAAAAAAGGGACATCAGGTAAGGACAACTTCATTAACTTAAACCAATATAATCATTATGAAGAAACTTTTGCTTTTTGCTGGTATTCTGACTTTGTTGGCCAGTTGCCAGTGCAACACTGAAAAGTTGAGCCCCGTTCTTAGTATCGAGGGCGGACAGGTTCAGGGCGTAAGCGCTGACCGCGTTAAGGGTGTATTCGTATTCCGTGGCATTCCTTATGCAGCAGCTCCTATCCGTGAGAACCGTTGGAAGGCTCCGCAGCCTGTTACTCCGTGGGAGGGCGTTAAGCTTTGCGACCGTTTTGACCATCCCAGCTATCAGCACATCCAGTACAAGGGTGGCTACTACACAGAGTGGGGTTATGGTGATGAGGCTCCCTTCAGTGAGGATTGCCTTTATCTGAACATTTGGACCAAGAAGCCGGGTGATGTTAATGCCAAGCTTCCGGTTGCCCTGTGGATACACGGTGGCGGTTACCGCGAGGGTTGGGGCTCAGAGCCTGAGTTTGATGCTCAGGAGTGGGCAGGCAAGGATGTTATCCTGGTATCTATCAACTATCGTCTTGGAATATTCGGTTTCATGACACACCCCGACCTCTCAGCTGAGAGCGAGAACGGTGTATCAGGTAACTACGGTATCCTGGATCAGATTGAGTCTCTTAAGTGGATCAAGAAGAATATCGCCCAGTTTGGCGGTGATCCTGACAACGTAATGATATTCGGCCAGTCAGCTGGTGGCGGTAGCGTACGTACACTCTGCGAGTCTCCTCTGGCACGCGGTCTGTTCCACAAGGCTATCATCATGAGTGCCGGTGGTCTGACAGTTCCCAACAACAATGCAGCCGGTGGCCGTGGTATGGGCGGCATGCGCGGTGGCATGGGTATGATGGGCGGCTTTGGCGGTTTTGGAATGGGTGGTGGAAACAACAACACTCCCAAACTTGCCGCTTACAAGGCTCCCGAGGCTCCTGCTAACCTGAACGCTCTGCAGCGTGCTGAGTTCAACACAAAGGTTATCATGGACTGGGCCGGTTACAATACCCTCCAGAAGATGCGTAATGCAGACACTGAGGTTATCTACTCAGTAGCCAGCATCTACAGCAACGCTACCGGTAACATGGGTAGCATCACAGGTATGCCTATCGTTGACGGTTATGTATCAAAGGAGAGCTTTGATGAGGCCGCTCTTGACGGTACCCTGGCCGATGTTCCTTACATGTGCGGTTACACTCTGAACGATATGGGTAACATGTCTGCAGGTGTTGCAGCATTCTGCCAGAACCGTGAGGAGATGACCAAGAACGGTAGCAAGGCATGGGCTTATGAGTTTGCCCGTCCTCTGCCCGATGACGGTTCACATCCTGAGGTTTCTCAGAGACTGCGTGGCGCATTCCACTCATCAGACCTCTGGTTCGTATTCAAGTCACTGCAGCACTGCTGGAGACCTTGGACACAGGGTGACTGGGATCTGTCAGAGAAGATGCTGACTGCTTGGACCAACTTTGCCAAGTACAGCGATCCTAACGGTCCTCAGGGTGGCGAGTGGGCTCCCTGCACAAAGGAGAACCCCGGTTTCATGGTATTCAAGCTGGATGAGAACGACGCTGAGAACTCAGAGTTCGGCGAGTCAATCACCAAGCTGCCTTGGGAGTAATACCCCGATCAAATGCATAAAAGATGCCGGCCTTTACAGGTCGGCATCTTTTGTTTTCAAATTACCGGGTCAGGTTCAGTTTACTACTGTAAGTATTCCGTTGCCGTTATTGTATGATACGGAGTATGAGTACAGCGGTCTGGCCTTACCGCTTATGGCTATGCCGTTATTGTTAAGTCCCCATACGCGTTCACATTTGGGACATGTGGCGTTTCCGGTCTGGTCTACCTTGAGTCTTACTGATGATTCGTCACATTCCGGGCATCCCAGGTCAAATGCGCATATCTGTCCGTTTTCACTCAGTGACGGTATTCCAAGAATGAGACCTGCCAGCCCCAATGTGAACTGGCGGCTCTGGATATCGGTCAGCGGCTCGTCGTATTTTCCGCCGTTGGAATCGGTAATATGCAGCTTGCCGGTTGTTCGGTTAATCCTTACTGAAAGGTATATGCCCGGTGTCTTGAGGAGATTATAGGGTGATACGCCGGTATCACAACTGAAAGCAGCCGGATACGGTGACCCTTTCCTGTAACTGTTCTTCTCACAACCTAAAGTTACAAGAAGTGCCAGGGCAAGAATTACTCCCCTTTTCATCGCAGAAATGTCACCTTACTTGGAGGTGAGCTTTGATATTGCGGTGTCTATGGTGCTGAACGGGAATGCGGCGGTGAGGCTCTCCATGCGCTTTGCAATGCGGTCATTGCACAGGTTGCCTATGCTGCCCTCATGAGTGTGGTGTATGTTGTGGTCAGCCTTGAATGTGCCGTTCTCAATCTCGGCTCCCACCTTACGGTAAGCCTCACGGAAAGGCATGCCCTCACGAGCCAGACGGTTAACCTCCTCAACACTGAATATGGCATCATACTTGGGATCTGACAGTATATCCTCACGAACCTTGATATGGTCAAGCATATATGCAGTCATTGTGATTACCTCCTCCAACTCCTGGAATGCGGGCAGGAATACCTCCTTTACAAGCTGCATGTCGCGGAAATAACCGCTGGGCAGGTTGTTGGTCATGAGTGTGATCTCCTGCGGGATGGCCTGGATGCGGTTGCACTTGGCTCGTGTAAGCTCAAATACATCGGGGTTCTTCTTGTGCGGCATGATGCTGGAGCCTGTGGTGCAGTCATCGGGCAGCTTTATGAACCCGAAATTCTGGCTGTTGTACATGCAGGCGTCAAAAGCCAGACGGCTTATGGTAGCTGCAACCGATGCCAGGGCATATGCTACGTTACGCTCCATCTTGCCGCGTGTCATCTGGGCATAAACCACATTGTAGTTCATGGATTCAAATCCCAGAAGGTCAGTGGTCATCTGGCGGTTCAGGGGGAACGATGAACCGTAACCGGCGGCAGATCCAAGGGGGTTGCGGTTGGCCTGGTCAAAGGCGGCGCGCAACAGCAGCATATCATCAGTCAGGGCCTCGGCGTAAGCACCGAACCAGAGTCCGAATGATGACGGCATGGCTATCTGCAGATGGGTGTAACCGGGAAGCAGGACGTCCTTGTACTTGTCGCTCTGCTTGATAAGGAAGTCAAACAGGCTCTTTACGGCATTCACGATACCGCGCAGGCGGTCACGCGTAAAGAGTTTGAGGTCTACCAGCACCTGGTCGTTACGTGAACGGCCGCTGTGTATCTTCTTGCCCATATCGCCGAGCTGGCGGGTGAGCATGAGTTCAACCTGAGAGTGAACATCCTCCACTCCGTCCTCAATGACAAACTCACCACGTTCTATCACCGGCAGCAGATCCTTGAGTCCTGCGGAGAGAGCTATAAGTTCATCTTTCTCCAAAAGACCGATGGATTGGAGCATTGTTATGTGTGCCAGAGAACCCTGGACATCATACTTGGCCAGCATGAGATCCATTTCACGGTCACGTCCTACGGTGTATTTCTGAATGAGTTCGTTTACGGGTTTACCCTTATCCCAGATAGGTTTCATAGTCTTGAGGGAGTTTATTAATACGGTAACATAGCCAGCATGTCGGCCAGTTTCTCAACGGCCTCGGTAAGCGGTTTCTCCACCATCTTGGCCATGAAAATGTTCAGGTCGGCATCGGCCGTGAGTTTTATCTTACATGAGGATTCACCGGTGGATACTATCTGAATCCATGCGGTGAGTTTGATGGGAGACTGGAGAGTCTCCATCTTTACGCACTTGAAAGGCTCGCGTGAAACGATTCCTATCTCAATCTGTCCGATCGGAGATATGGTGCAGCTTACGGAGTCCGGAGTGCACTCCAGATTCTCAACCTTGAACTGGTTCTGCTGGTCGGCGGGAATCCTGTCTGCCAGACCTCTGAGATTGCTCAGGTCTGATACCTTTGCATATACGGACTCCTGTGAGTAAGGAATCTGCTTTATGTTGCTTTCTACCCTTTTCATCGGTTATTTGCCCCACTCTGACGGATTCTTACGCCATTCGTTAAGTGTCTGCAGATGCTCTACTTTTATGTAACCTGATGTTACGGCTGTCTCCAGCATTGCGGGATAGTCTGTAAGGGTTGAGAGCTTTACTCCGGCTTTCTGGAATGCCTCCTCTGCTACGGGGAATCCGTATGTGAATGAAGCAACCATACCTACCACCTCACAACCGGCGTTACGGATGGCATCCACGGCCTTGAGGCTGCTCAGTCCGGTTGATACCAGGTCCTCAACCACCATCACGCGGCTGCCCGGTTCCAGATAACCCTCAATCAGGTTAGCCAGACCGTGGTCCTTAGGTGCTGAACGGACATATACAAACGGCTTGCCCATACGGTCTGCAACCAGAGCACCTTGTGCTATTGCGCCGGTGGCAACACCTGCTATAACGTCAAACTCAGGGAAATCACGGGTTATCACATTGCACAGAGAGTCACGTACCAGTGTCCTTACCTCAGGAAATGAGAGTGCCTTGCGATTGTCGCAGTAGAACGGTGAGTGCCATCCTGATGCCCAGGTGAAAGGTGCATCGGGCTGAACCTTTACGGCCTCGATACGCAGCAACTCACGTGCTACCTGATTCTTAATGTTGTCCATATCAGTATTGTGTGTTTATTGTTTTCGGTGCCGCGAAGTTACAAAATAATGGTGTATGTAGCGTATCTTTAATATAAAACAACATTATTACACGTGCCGCTATGGATTTTGTTGTTAAATTTGCGCGATAAAAAAATAAAACACTGTCTGATGAGAGGCCGATTTCTGTCTATACTGGCGTTACTGTCCTGCTGCGTGTCCTGTATGAAAGACAACAAGGTGTCCACTACACCGCAGGCGTCAATAACGTCTTTCACCATAGGAGCATTTGATGTAAAAATACCCAGTATCACCAGTGACGGTAGGGATACTGTCATTTACGCCCGTGACAACGGAACACTGTACCCCATGACCATAGATCAGGTGCACAACCGCATTTACAATGCAGACTCAATAGGTTACGGTTCAATCCTGACCAAGGTCACCAGCAGCGTGACAGGAGTAGGAACCATCACATACAGATATGCTGATAATCCCAATGAGGTTTACCTCTGGACCTATTATGACTCGATAGATTTCTCCCGCAAGCTTCTGTTCTCTGTGACTTCAAGCGACGGCTCATTCACCAGGGTCTATGAGATGAACGTAAACGTTGAGAAAGTATTCCCCGATTCACTGTTATGGAATGGTCCCGATACAACAGGGTTCTCGGTTCTCAAGGGTATAGGTGCAGTCATAAGGAATGATTCCGTATTCTGTTTCGGTACCGATACGCTCGGTGTCAAGACCGTTTCCTGTCGCAGTGCCCGCGGCGGCGTCTGGAACGGAGCCAATGCAATGACCGGACTGACCGACGGTTGGACCGGTAGGGTTACCGTTTGCGGCGGCAAGTTCTATACTGTGGCAGACGGCACACTGTACGGATCAGCTGACGGTATCACCTGGAGTTCTGTTAAGACCGGCATAAAAAGTGTAGTCGTATCAGGCGGTGATTACGGCAATTTGTGGGCTCTGACAAGTGACAGCGTGATAGTAAAGACTACCGATATGACTGAGTGGACTCAGGTGCAGGATATGCCTGCCGGTTTCCCCGATTCAGCCTCAGTGATGTTCACATATCCGCTGGCTACAAACAAGAACCTTTCACGCTCACTGCTGGTGGGCAGGTCCGATGACTCTCTCTACGCATCGGTCTGGTCCATGCTGAGCGGTGACACTGTCTGGACTAAGATGGATATCCCGTCCAATAAGGAACTGCGTCTGCCGGTGGCCGACGGATTCTCAGTGATAGAATACGATAATGCGTTCTTCTGCCTGGGAGCCGGATTGGGCGGTTTCCGCCAGTCAAATGATAACGGAGTCACTTGGGGCTTGTGTGAGAGGGTTGTAGGAACCTACTCGTCATTGAACCGTTTCATGCAGCTGCCTGTCGGACTGGTAGGATCTGACCCCGGTTTCACCGCAGTTACTGACAGCAAAGGATATATCTGGATAATGACTGATGACGGCCGTGTATGGCACGGTGCCGTGAACAGACTCAGGAAATAAGTAGTATGAGAGTGCTTAAGCTGTTACCCATGGTCCTGATGATGTTCTGCTGCTTTCCTGCAGCGGCGCAGGATGACGGCTATCTTATGGAGATAGGTCTGGGTGGCGGCGGCAGCTTCTACATGGGTGACGCCAACACCCGTCTCTATGACAATACCAACGGAGTGTTTTCCGTGATTGCCCGATATAACGTAAATCCCAGGTTTGCGCTCAAGGCCAATCTGGCGGCAGCCGGAATCTCCGGAAGCACTGATAATTCATACGGCGTAATTCCCGGTGACGACCTTAAGTTCAGCCGCACCGTATATGACCTGGGATTCCAGATTGAATGGGGATTTTGCGGATACGGCAAGGAGGGTTGGAGTGACTGTCACCGTCTTGCCCCGTACGGATTGCTGGGTATAGGAGCCTCTTTCGCTCCCCAGCCGGCCAAGAATGATTTTGCAGCCAATTTCCCCATCGGTTTGGGTTTGAGATACAAGTTGTCGGAGAGGGTGAACATAGGTCTTGAGTGGACTATGAGGTTCAGCACGTCTGACCGTCTTGATGTGACACAGACATACGGCACATCACTTGAGAACCCCTTCATGATAAAGGGAAAGGGACTGAAAAACAAGGACAGCTACAGTTTTACCCTGCTGTATGTGACATTTGACATTTTCAAACGTCCTTGTAACTGTAATGACGAAAACTAGTTGACATGACATATCAGGAACAGTTAGACAAGAGCCGTATACCGCAGCATGTGGCCATCATCATGGATGGTAACGGCCGATGGGCCGAGCAGCGTGGCAAGAAGCGCACCGAGGGCCATATCCGTGGCGTGGAGGTGGTACGTAAGATAATGGAAAACGCCGTTGAACTGGGCATAAAGTATCTTACACTCTACACATTCTCAACAGAGAACTGGAACCGCCCCGAGCAGGAGGTTACGGCACTTATGGGCCTTTTGTTCAAGAATATTGAGGAGGATGTCTTCATAAAGAACCAGGTACGGTTCCGCGTGATAGGTGATATTGAGAGGCTGTCCGCTCCCATTCAGGTCAAACTGAACGAGTGCATGGAACATACCAAGGATTTTGACCGTTCCTGCATGGTGCTGGCTCTCAGTTACTCATCCCGCTGGGAGATTACACGTGCCGCCAGAATCCTGGCCGAGAAGGCTGTAAAGGGAGATATCAACCCTTCAGATATAGATGAATCCATGGTATCAGGTGCTCTGAACACCAACTTCATGCCGGATCCTGACCTGCTCATACGCACCGGTGGTGAGATCCGTCTGAGCAACTACCTGCTGTGGCAGTCTGCATATACGGAACTCTATTTCTGTGACACTTTCTGGCCTGATTTCAACATGGAGGAGTTGTGTAAGGCCATTCTCACATATCAGAAACGCGAACGCCGGTTCGGAAAGACCGGAGCTCAGGTGGCAGAGGAGAAACAGAACCAGAATTAATGATGATGAATTTGAAACTGAAACATATTATTGTCCTTTCACTGCTGATACTTGCGGGCGAACCTCTGTTTGCCCAGGTTGATGATGCTCAGGAAAACCCGGTGATCCTCTATTCGGGCACCAATAAAAGATATGAGATTGCCGATATCATCGTAACCGGCATGGAAGAGAATAACCACAAATCGCTGATTTCACTGTCAGGTCTCTCTGTGGGTTCCCGTGTGGCTGTGCCCGGTCCCGATATCTCCGAGGCAATGAAACGCCTGTGGAGAACGGGTCTGTTTGCCAATGTGCAGATTCTTGCCCGTAAGATCCAGGGAGACAAGATCTGGCTTGAGATGGCAATAGAGCAGAACCCCAAGATTAAGGAGGTGGTGTTCCATGGCATCCGTAAGGGTGAGGCATCGGAACTGGAGGATAAGATAGCCATGTACCCCGGAAGCCAGATAACGCAGAACGCACTGGACAGGTCAGCCAAACTGATACGCGATTATTTCGATGAAAAGGGCTTCAAGGATGCCGATGTACGTGTGCAGCAGCGTTCCGAGCCCGATGAGGACGGACTGGCATATGTTGATGTCTACATAGACAAGAGAGAGAAGGTAAAGGTTCGCAACATTCACTTGCAGGGAAACGAGGCCCTGTCTGACAAGACTCTCAAAAGAGTCATGAAAAAGACCAATGAAAAGGGCAAACTCAGCGAATTCTTCCACACCAAGAAGTTCGTACGTGACGAGTATCTGAATGACAAGGACAATATCCTGGCAAAATACAGTGAGTTGGGTTACCGCGATGCCGTGATTGTGTATGACAGCGTTGCCTCAAACATTGAGGACAATACGGTTGACATATGGCTCAAGCTTGAGGAGGGTGAAAAATACTACATCCGCAACGTAGACTGGGTAGGTAACACTGTATACAACAGCGAGCAGCTCTCTGCCATGCTGGGCATGAAGAGAGGTGATGTCTACAACCAGAAAAAGATAGCGCAGCGTACCAAAGAGGATGATGATGCCATAGGTAAGATGTACTATAACAACGGCTATGTGATGCTGCAGCTGAATATTGTCGAGGCACATGTCGACGGTGACTCAGTAGATCTGGAAATCCGTCTGGCTGAGGGCCCCCAGGCATCCATCAACCGTGTGATGATACATGGTAACGACCGTGTTTATGAGAACGTGGTTCGCCGTGAACTCTATACCCGTCCCGGTGACATATTCTCTTACGATGCTCTGGAGCGTTCATTCCGTGCCATTGGAAATATGGGTCATTTTGAGCAGACCGCCATCAATCCCAAGATGGAAACTGACCAGGTTAACGGAACGGTTGATATAGACTGGGAACTTGAAAGTAAGGGTAATGACCAGGTTGAACTCTCATTCGGTTGGGGTCAGATAGGACCTATAGGCCGTGTATCACTCAAGTTCACCAATTTCAGTATGTACAACCTGTTCCACAAGAGTGACAACTACCGTATGTTCCTGCCGCAGGGTGACGGTCAGACCTTGTCACTGAGCGGACAGACCAACGGACGTTACTATCAGTCTTACAGCATATCGTTCCTGGAACCGTGGCTTGGAGGCAAGCGCCCCAATACACTATCGGTAAGCCTGTTCTACTCCAAGCAGACTGACATAAGCAGCAACTATTACAACTCCGCATATTACCAGAACATGTACAACTACATGTACGGCTACGGCAACTATTATGGCAACTACGGAGGCGGTTACTACAACAACTATGAGTCTTACTATGACCCGGACAAGTACATCACCATGTTCGGTGCCAGCGTGGGATGGGGCAGACGTCTGCATTGGCCGGATGACTACTTTACCTTCTACTCAGAGTTGTCATATACCCGTTACAACCTTAAGCAGTGGTCTTACTTCCTTATCAATAACGGTACCTGCAATAACATCAATCTTGGCCTGACCGTTTCAAGGAATACCACAGACCATCCCATATTCCCGCGTACAGGTTCTGATTTTGCCGCATCGGTATACTTCACACCTCCCTACTCTCTGTGGGACGGCAAGGATTACAAGAATCTGGCATCCGACAACACATCGGCCAGCTATCAGGATGAGTTGCGTGACAAGCACAAGTGGATAGAGTATCATAAGTGGAAGTTCCGCAGCCGCACCTATACATCCTTAACAAACGGTATAAACAAACGTCTTGTCCTTGTAACAAGGTTTGATTTCGGTTTGCTGGGTCATTACAACAAATACAAGAAATCACCGTTTGAGACCTTCTACATGGGAGGTGACGGTATGAGTGGCGGTTCATATACATATGCAACCGAGATTGTAGGTCTGCGTGGTTATGAGAACGGTTCAATCACTCCCTACTCTGACGGTTATGCCTATACCAGGATGTCGGCCGAGTTGCGCTATCCTTTCATGATGGAGGCATCGGCTATAATATACGGTCTGGCATTTGTCGAGGGCGGTAACGCATGGAACAGCATAGGTAAGTTCAATCCGTTTGACCTTAAGCGTTCGGCCGGTCTGGGTGTCAGGATCATGATTCCTATAGTAGGTCTTATGGGTATTGACTGGGCATACGGATTCGATCCTGTCATGGGCTCACACCGTTACGGCGGCAGTCAGGTACACTTCATCCTGGGTCAGGAATTTTAACCTGACCTGACAAACGGGTATATTATAGGTAGAAACAACACTGTAAAAAATACGTTTATGAAAAAGGCATTATCAATTGCAGCAATGTTGCTGTTTGTTTGCATCGGAGCAGGTGCTCAGAAATTTGCTCTGGTTGACATGGAGTATATTCTTAACAGAATTCCCGCATACGAGCGTGCCAATGAGCAGCTCAATCAGTTCTCCAAGCGCTGGCAGGCCGAGGTTGACGCCCTGAAACTTGAGGCAGAGACCTTGTATAAGAACTACCAGAACGAGTCCCTTTTCCTCTCCGAGGAGCAGAAAGCCAAGAAGGAGGAGGAGATAGTAGCCAAGGAGAAACAGGCTACTGACCTGAAACGTCAGTATTTTGGTCCTGACGGTGAATTCTACAAGAAACAGGAGAGTCTTATGGCTCCTATCCAGGATGAGATTTATGAGGCTGTAAAGCAGATATGTGAGTCCGATGGCTATCAGGTTGTGATAGACCGTTCATCGGCATCCAGTATGATTTACGCCTCACCTAAGATAGATATCAGCAATGAGGTGCTCAAGAAACTGGGTTATTCAAACTAATTGCATATCTTTGCTGACCCTATAACCAATTTTTGACGAAACAAAAATCACTTTAATATGAAAAAGACTATTATCATCGCGCTCATGGCTATCCTGCCCTTTGGCGCATTCGCACAGAAGTTCGGACATGTAAACACCTCTGATATCATTCCTTTGATGAGTGAGTACAAGGCAGCTCAGGCTGAGATGGAGGAACTGATCAAGCAGTACAGTGAGGAGTTGGATTACATGCAGTCTGAGTATCAGAAAAAATATGAGGACTATGCCAAGAACCGTGAGACTCTGCCCGAGAGCATCCGTAACCGCAGAGAGGAGGAGATCATGGAGAGCCGCGATAAGATCCAGCAGTATTATGAGAACTGTGAGATGAACAAGGCTCAGAAAGAGCAGGAACTTATGGAGAATATCAATACCAAGGTCCTCAAGGCCATTCAGGCTGTAGGTGAGGAGGGCGCTTACGTATGCATATTCAACATTGCAGGCGGCGTGGTTCCCTTTGTAAGCTCAACCCTTACCACCGATGTTACTGAGGAGGTAAAGGCTAAACTTGGAATAAAGTAATTATCCGTAAATATATCATTAAGGGGAACCGGCATTATGCCCGATTCCCCTTAATGGCCTTAAATGCAAGCCCTATCTTATGAAAGTCAGATTACTGTTAGCCGCTTTTCTAACCAATGCCTTCCTTATGGTCACAGCCCAGGAGGGAAAGTTTGGTTATATTGACTTTAATTCCACGCTCAAGCTCATGCCCGAGTATCTGGAGGCCGAGATCAATCTGCAGAAGATCCAGTCAGACTACAAGGAGGAGATTGAACGCTCCAAGCGTGAGTTTGAGAGGGTATATATAGAGTTCATGCTTGAGCAGGACCAACTGTCGGCATCAATTGTGGCCAAGCGTCAGAGAGAGCTGCAGCTGCTCATGGACAACAACGCACAGTTCAGGGATAAGGTGCAGTCAGATCTGGAGGCTAAACGTACCGAGTTGCTGTCTCCTATCAGGAACAAGCTCTTTAAGACTGTATCTGATGTCTGCATTGAGCAGAATCTGGATTATGTGATAGATACAGGCAAGGGGACTTATCTGTTCATTAACCCGGATAAGGGTGTGGATATCTCAACCCAGGTTTACAAACTGTTGGGCATACACAACCAGACGGAGCAGATAGTTGAGGGTGAAAAGCCTGTCATAGTATCATCCGAAAATAAGAAGTGAATTGATAAATGAGCAAGACGGTTTTATCAGGAAAGCCCGGTTCTATCGGTGTTTTTGACTCCGGTTACGGTGGCCTGACCATATTGAAGCAGATACGTGCAGCCATGCCGGAGTATGATTTCATATATCTGGGTGACAATGCCCGTACCCCGTATGGAACCCGTTCTTTCCAGGTGGTCTATGAGTTTACGCTCCAGTGCGTGACCAAACTGTTTGAGATGGGCTGCAACCTTGTGATCCTGGCTTGCAACACTGCATCGGCCAAGGCTCTCAGGACCATCCAGCAGATAGACCTGCCCCGTCTTGACGCCACCCGACGTGTGTTGGGTATCATACGTCCTACAGTCGAATCCATCGGTGAATTGACACATTCCCGTCATGTGGGACTGCTGGCAACCCCCGGAACCGTAAAGTCATTGTCTTATCCGCTTGAGATTAACAAACTCTATCCTGATATCGTAGTAACCGGTGAGGCTTGCCCCATATGGGTTCCCCTGGTTGAGACCGGCGAGTCCCAGTCAGACGGTGCCGATTTCTTTGTAAAGCGTCATATAGACAATCTGCTATCAAAAGACAGTAAGATTGATACAATAATACTGGGCTGTACTCATTATCCTCTGCTTATGGATAAGATACGCAAGTATGTACCTGAAGGTATTACCATAGTATCACAAGGTGATTACGTGGCTGCATCACTCAGGAACTATATGGAGCGTCATCCTGAGATGGATGCCCGTTGCACAAAGGGAGGTAACTGCAGTTACTTCACGACGGAGTCTGTTGAGGCATTCCTGCCCAATGCATCCATTTTCCTGAACTCGGCTATAGAGGCCCGTTCAGTCTCCCTCTGAATCTCTGATAAAACGGCGGGCGATAGGCCCGATGGGTCGTACTGAAAGGAAACTGACCACAAGAACAGTTACCAGAACCAGTATGATATCGGTTGCGTGTATGCTTACCGGATAGGCGTCCACGATGAAACTGCCCGATGAACCCAATGATATGAATCCGTATTTCTGCTGCAGCATTACGGCTACCACTCCAAGTATCAGACCCGTCACCGCTCCGATAAGAGATATAAGGATGCCGTTTGTAATGAAAATTCTCTCAATTGTCTTCTTGTCGGCGCCCATACTACCCAACAGTTTTGAGTCCTGCTGTTTCTCAACCATGAGCATAATCAGGGAACCTATTATATTGAAACATGCTATGAGCAGAATGAATGTAAGGAACAGATATGAAATCAGTTTCTCCAGCTTGAACACCTTGAAAACATCCTGTTGCTGCAGCATACGGTCCTGAACCTTGAATTCCGGTCCCAGTATCGACTCCAGTTCCCGTCTGGCTTTCCTTAATGAATAGCCGTCAGTAAGTTTTATTTCTATTGCCGACGCCTCTCCGTCACGATCGGTCAGCTGCTGTGCCAGAGAGAGTGAGATGATTACGTAGTTATCATCATATTTCTCCTGTTCAACGCAGAATACGGTGCCCGGAGAGTAGATGCTGGCCTGATTGAATGATGCAGCCGGATTGGATAGGCTTATGTTACCCTGTTTCTTGGGGACTGCCAGTCTCAAGGGGTAGGCTGGCTTGACTCCGCAATCCATCTTGTTCATGAGCCCTATTCCCATGATACCGTAGTTGCAGACCTCATCCTGCAGCATGAATATGCCGCTTCCCTTAAGCAGGTTCTCAATACCCACCAGGTCATGGTAACTCTCCTCAACACCCTTGATCATGCATATCTGCTGTTTGCTCTTATAGCTTAGCAGCGCCTGTTCCTCGAGCGTAAAGGTACTGATGTCTATGAAATCCAGATTACAGGCTTTTTTGACCTTTTCATCGTCAGTATTGAAGAACTTATGGTCTGTTGATACGACCTTGAGCTCGGGGTCAAAGTCCCTGAACAGGGATTCAACAAGTTCATGGAATCCGTTGAATACTGACAGCGTACATATAAGCGCAAATGATGCCAGCATGATTCCGGCTACCGATATGGCCGATATCACGTTGATAACGTTGTGGCTCTTTTTAGCAAAGAGGTAACGGCGGGCTATGAAGAACGGGAAATTCACTTCTTGAGCAGCTCGTCTATATGAGCCATGTAGTCAATGGTCTTGTCCAGGAAGAAACGCAGCTCAGGTATGATGCGGAGCTGGTGTCTTACCCTCTGGCCAAAATCATATCTTATATCCTTTACGTTTGCGTTGATGTTCTTTACGGTCTCCTCGCCTTTTTCTGACGGGAACACGCTCAGATACACGCTTGCAATGCTAAGGTCACTGCTTATCTTGACCTCACTTACCGTAATCATAAGACCTCTTGTAAGTTTGGTCTGCATAAGCAGCAGCTCGCTGAGTTCCTTCTGAATCAGCCTTGCAATCTTCTGTTGTCTAGTACTATCCATATTTCAGTATTATTTCTTTCTGATTATCGTCAGTCCGTCCCTGATGGGAATCATGGCCACCTCTGTGCGCTCATCGGCCTGAACCATATCGTTAAACCTCCTTACACCTATGGTCTGCGGATCCTTGTCATAAGCGCTGTCTACCACATGCCCGTCCCAGAGGGTGTTGTCGGCAATCATGTAACCGCCCGGCTTGAGCCAATCCATCAGGATGCGGTAATACTCCGGATACTGGGTCTTGTCTCCATCCAGGAATATCATGTCAAACATGAGTCCCAGTTCAGGTACTATCTTAAGGGCATCCCCGATATGGAGCCTGATGCGGTCAGAATACGGTGAACGGTCAAATCCCTTACGTATAAAATCCTCCAATTCATCGTCTATTTCAACCGTGTGGATAACTCCACTGTCAGGTAGTCCCTCGGCCATGCAGAGCGTGGCATATCCGGTAAATGTTCCAACCTCAAGAACCCGTTGGGGACGGATCATGGATACCAGCATCTTGAGCAGGCGTCCCTGGATATGTCCCGATGCCATGCGGGGATTGAGCAACCGGATGTTGGTCTCGCGGTAGATGCCGGTGAGCAGACTGCTCTCGGCGTCTATGTGGGCTGAGATATACTCCTCAACCTTATCCTCGCCGGTATATCCGATCCCTTGTCCCGTAGTTGACATATTATTCGTATCTTTGAGGTGAAAGAAAGTACTCTGCAAAGTTAATCGGTTTTTCTGACAATATGAAAACTCCTGCAGATCAGACATCCCAGCAAGGTCATGCTTCCATGCTGAAACGTTACCGGCAGTATCTCCTGCTGGAGAAATCTCTGTCGCCGAATACATTGGAGGCATACATGGACGATGCTCTGAAACTGCTTGGATATATGGATGACTGCGGTATTGATTTGACAGCCGTATCACTCGATGACTTGCACGGTTTTGCCGCCGCAATGGGAGACCTGGGCATTGCACCACGTTCACAGGCCAGGATCATATCGGGAGTGAAGTCTCTGTTCAAGTTCCTCAATCTGGACGGCTATCGTGAGGATGATCCAAGCGAACTGCTGGAGGCCCCCAAGATTGGCCGTCATCTGCCCGATGTCCTTACGGTGGCTGAGATTGATGCCATAATAGGCCAGATAAACCTTTCCCTCCCTGAGGGCCAGCGTAACAGAGCCATGATAGAGACCATGTACAGTTGCGGGCTGCGTGTATCGGAACTCTGCTCACTCAGGATGGAGGACCTGTTTCTGGATGAGGGTTTTATCAGAGTTACCGGAAAGGGTAGCAAACAGCGTCTTGTGCCTATTTCGGGTAGGGCTGTCGATGAAATCAAAAAGTGGCTCATGGACCGATGCCATGTGGATATCAAACCGGGAGCCGAGTCTTTCCTGTTTGTTAGTAAGAGGCGGGGCAGACCTCTCACCAGGATCATGGTATTTGACATTATCCGCGACCTGACAGCAAAGGCGGGGATTACCAAGACTGTGAGCCCCCATACGTTCCGTCACTCCTTTGCCACCCATCTGCTTGAGGGAGGAGCCAATCTAAGGGCTATACAATGTATGCTTGGACATGAGAAAATCTCAACAACTGAGATATACACTCACATAGACCGTAGCCGCCTTAGAGAGGAAATCGTAAGCCATCACCCCCGAAATATCTAGTTTTTTTCACGTTTTTACCCATTTTTTTACAAAAATCGCGTGTTCTTGTAAAAAATATGGTCTGCAAACGTTGTCGCTCACATTCTTTTTTGTAGTTTTGTGCACGTATGCATTAAAGGCAAAAACGTTTAACCAACAATTAATAACAAAAACTATGTCAAAATCATTTCGTTTTGCGCTCTTCTGCGCAGGTATTATGATGTTTGCCAGCTGCAAGAACTTCCAGGCTAAGGAGGAGTACTTCACAGTTAATCCTAATCCTCTGGAGGCAGTAGGCGGTCAGGTTTCTTATACCGTAACCGGTACATTCCCCTCAAAGACTTTCATCAAGAAGGTTGTATGCACCGCTACTCCCGAGCTCCGTTGGGAAGGTGGTTCTGTAAAGGGTGAGCCTGTAACTCTCCAGGGTGAGAAGATCCAGGGCAACAATCAGGTTATCGAATGGAAGGAGGGTGGTTCATTCACCTACAACGGTACTTTCCAGTACCAGCCCGAGATGGCCAAGTCAGAGCTCTATGTAACATTTGAGGCAACCAAGAAGGGTAAGCCCATTGAGGTAGCTCCCGTTAAGATTGCTGACGGTGTTCTTGCAACAGGTGAGCTCTACTCAGAGACCGCTAAGGGTGCAAATACCGCAGGTTCTAAGGATGCTTTCCAGCGTATCATCAAGCAGGCTCAGGATGCTAACATCATGTTCGTAATCCAGCAGGCTAACGTACGTTCATCAGAGACCAACAGCGACGCTGTAAAGGCCCTCAAGGAGTCTCTCAAGAACTATGCTGCCGACACCAAGAACTATGCTATCGACAACGTTGAGATTTCTGCTTATGCATCACCTGATGGTGGCGTTAAGCTGAACGACAAGCTGGCTGCTCAGCGTGAGAAGAACGCTGCCAACTACGCTAAGAATGAGATCAAGAAGGCTAAGGCTAACACAGCCATCGAGTCTAAGTACACCGCTCAGGACTGGGACGGTTTCAAGGAGCTCGTTGAGAAGTCAAGCCTGCAGGATAAGGACCTTATCCTCCGCGTTCTTTCAATGTACAACGATCCTGAGAAGCGTGAGGCCGAGATCAAGAACCTCTCAGCTGTTTACAAGGATCTTGCTGCTGACATTCTCCCGCAGCTGCGTCGTGCCCGCCTGACTCTGAACTATCAGATCATCGGCCGTTCAGATGAGGAGATCCAGGAGGCTTACAAGAGCGATGCTTCTGTTCTGAGCGTTGAGGAGCTGCTTTACGCTGCTACCCTGACTGAGAACAAGGCTGAGAAGAAGGATATCTACACAACCGCTTCTAAGAACTACGCTAATGACTACCGCGCATTCAACAACCTTGGTGAGCTTGCTTTCCAGGATGGTGATTTCGCTACCGCTGAGTCAAACTTCAAGAAGGCTCTTGCTCTGAACGCTTCAGCTCCTGAGGTTAACACCAACATGGGTCTGCTCTGCCTGGCTCAGAACAAGCCCGCCGATGCTCAGACATACTTCGCTAAGGGTGGTCAGAGCAAGGAGAACAACGAGGCTCTCGGTAACATGTACATTGCTCAGGGTCAGTACGAGCGTGCTCTGTCAGCTCTCAAGGGCAGCAACACCAACGGTGAGGCTCTTGCTATGATCATGACTAAGGATTACGCTGGTGCCCAGAAGGTTCTTGCAAACGTTAAGAACGCTGACGGTAACACCGCTTATCTGGCTGCTGTAGCTGCTGCCCGTACAAACGATGCTGCTGCTGTAGCTCAGAACCTCAAGAAGGCCGTAAGCCTTGACTCTTCACTTAAGGAGAAGGCTCAGAAGGATCTTGAGTTCGCCAAGTATCAGGATGCTGTAAACGCTCTCTAAGAGAAAGATAAAAGTCGCGTGAACACATGCCGGAAGATGAACTGACGGCGCTGCTCACTCTAAACAGAATAGACGGACTGGGATGTATAGGTGCCAAATACCTGTATGAACAGTTAGGCAGCGCGCAGGAGATCTTCAGGAACCGCGAACATCTTAAAGAATTCATACCCGGAATCGATCAGCACATCATTGATGAGCTGACTGGTTCCGGGTATGTTTCTTTTGTCCGTGAAGAACTTGAGTTCATAGAGAAACACGGTATAAGATGTATCACTCCCGCAGATTCTGAATATCCTGCACGAATGCTGGACTGCAACGATGCTCCCCTTGTTTTGTTTTCACTGGGTAACGTCAATTACAATGCTGCCAGGATGGTTGCCATTGTAGGCACTAGAAAGGCCACTGATTACGGTCGCCATATGTGCCATACCTTTGTTAAGGAGTTACATGAATTATGCCCCGATGTCACTATTGTGAGCGGATTGGCATATGGTATTGATATAGAGTCCCACAGGGCTGCACTGGAGGCGGGATGTCCTACCATAGCTGTCCTGGCTCACGGGCTTGACATGATCTATCCAAGTGCACACCGCAGCACTGCAAAAGCGATGCTGGCTGACGGTGGGCTTGTTACTGAGTTCATGTCAAGGACTGTCCCGTTAGGCCAGAATTTTGTAAGGCGTAACCGTATAATAGCCGGGCTGTCCGATGCTGTCGTGGTGGTAGAGTCGGCGGCTAAGAGCGGGTCGCTTATCACAGCCGAGATAGCAGGTAGCTACAACCGGGAGTGCTTTGCGTTCCCGGGCAGTGTAGGGGATCCTTACTCTGTAGGCTGTAATGAACTGATCAGGGATAATCATGCATCCCTTATCACATCGGCCCTGGATATGGTAAATGCCTTGAACTGGAATGACCGTGAATGCAGAGGTAAGCCGATACAGAAAGAGCTGTTCCCGGAGCTTACGGATGATGAGAGCCGGGTATATGAGAGAGTACGTCTAAAGGCACAGGGAGTCTTTATAAGCACTCTTATGACTGAACTGAACATGCCGTTCCCCAAGCTCTCATCGGTTCTTCTGAGCCTGGAGATGAAGGGCCTTGTAAAACAGGCTCCCGGATCACTCTGCAAGCCGTGCTGAGGGTGATCCGGGAGTATTGCTGACTGTTTGGAGTTATTCCCTGCGCAGTGAATCCTTGAACTGTGAGGGGGTCATTCCGGTCTCCTGCTTGAATACGGTACTGAAATACTGGCTCTCGGAGAAACCTGTCTCCTCGGCTATGGTGCCTACAGACTTGTTGGTCTTGGTAAGCATCTCCTTTGCTACATCTATCCTGATGCGGCGTATGTACTTGTTGGTGGATGCGCCCACCAGGTTGTTCATCTTGTTGAACAGGGTGGTGCGGGACACGTTCATATGCTCCACAATCATATCCACGCCAAGCATGGTGTTGGCCAGGTTCTCACGTATAAAGCGGTTGAGCTTGAGTACGAACTGCTCATCGGCAGCACTGAATGTCTGGTCCTCGGATATGGCGGTAAAGAATGATGTGGCGTACTGGCGTTTGATCTCAAAGCGGTTCTTGAGTTGGCTCCTTATTATCTTATAGAGCAGTTTGGAGTCAAACGGCTTGGGCAGGAACGAGTCGGCACCCATCTTGTAGCCCATATCCTGATTCTTAGGGTCACTTCTGGAGGTTAGCAGGATTACCGGGATACTACTAAGCTCAAGGTCTGTCTTGATGGTCTTACAGAGCTCAAATCCGTTCATGCGCGGCATCATGATGTCACTAACCACCACGTTGGGCATACGCTGTCGTATCAGTTCCAGAGCCTCCTTTCCGTCGTGGGCCGTGTAGATGCTCTTGAACAGCGGTGAGTACTCATCCTTGATGAACTGAAGGATGTCATCCTGATCGTCAACTATGAGCAGAGTCATGCTCTTGGTGTCAAAATTGACCTCATCAGCCTGTGACGTCTCATCTATTGTGGCAAACTCCGTGTTATCAGTTATGGCCGTTATCTGAGGCTTTATATTCTGACCCTTCTGGACTCTCTCGGCGAGATTATCGGGTATCTCAATGGTAAAGGTGGATCCGGGTCCGTTGTTCTTCTCGGCCCTTATGGTTCCGTCCAGAAGCTCTATCATCAGTTTGGCGTATGACAGTCCCAGGCCATATCCCGGAGTGCTCTCATTCTCCCTGTAGTAGCGTTTGAACAGCTCCTCCGGTTTGCAGGTGAATCCGCGGCCCTCATCATGGAAACTGATCCATATCCTGCCTTTGTCATGACCTGTGGATACGGTAATGGTGCCGGTGTCACTGTACTTGATGGCATTGGTCATGATGTTGTTTACTGCTACCTCCACCATCTTGGGATCCATATCTACCTGTCCCATTCCCTCCAGCGGTACTAACTGTGTCTTAAGCCCCTTGGCATAGCAGTCTATCTTGAAATCCTCAACTATCTTGCCCAGCCATTCGTTCAGGTCTATCTTTTCTATGGTTATGTCACTCTTGCTTATGTCATTGGTTCCCTTGTCCAGAATCATGTTCA
This sequence comes from Bacteroidaceae bacterium, assembly GCA_045220475.1. Taxonomy (GTDB): domain Bacteria; phylum Bacteroidota; class Bacteroidia; order Bacteroidales; family Bacteroidaceae; genus Colenecus. The sequence continues at coordinate 24,042 of JBGUVW010000012.1, read as the reverse complement.
CCATCTCGGTCATCTTCTGTACCTGGTTGAATATACGCTCCAGACGGTCATAGTCAATGCCCTTTACGGCCTTCTCCTCAAGCATGTCCTTGACAGGATTGTATATGAGCGACAGCGGGGTACGCAGCTCATGTGCCAGATTTGACAGGAGTGTTATCTTGTCATCCTTGTGCTTGCTCTCCTGGGCGTTCATGGCACGGTCCATGTCAATCTGCTTGAGGCTGATACTTACCTTGGATATGGTGATACTCAGAGAGGCTATAATGGCTATGATAAGCAGATATGCCGGCAGGGTCATTATGAACGGACGGGCTACATTGAATGAGAGAATTTCCTCCGGTTCGCTCCATCCCTGTATGGTGTTCTGGCTTACAGTGAGCGTAAACTGTCCGTGTGTGGATTTGGGAATGGAGAAAACGGTGCTGCCGGTAACTCTCTCAATGACGGGATACTGACGGCCCTTCTTGTTCAGGGTATACTTGAGTGTTACGGGACGGGTGGGGTCAAACTGGTCGACAGCCACATGTACATCCAGAAGTGAGAATCTGTTTGGAATGTTGAGTGACCTGGTTTGCCTGGTGCCGGTTGCCAATTCATGAATGGTTCCGTCCAGAACGATTTTTGTAAGCGCAACAGGGTAGGGGTCACTGTTGAACCGCATATTCACATCCTCAGGATCTATGACCATCAGGCCCGATGTGTGCGGGAAGTAAATGAGTCCCTTATCGGACAACAGATGGAAATGGGTAAGGAAGTTGATCATGGTTCCGTAATCCTTGGCCGAGTAGGAGTAAGGCTCCATGAGATCCTTGTTACTTGTGTCAAGCATGAGCATCATAGCCTTGTCCGTGGTTATCCATAAGCGGTCATGCTTGTCTATGGTCATGGAGAGGAATACTCCGCTTTCCTTGCTGTCAAGTACGTGTGAGGTCTTGTTTGCCCGCGGGTCATAGCTTATGAGCTGGTCCGATGAGCAGGCCCATATGATTCCGCGTGAATCCTCCTCTACGTGTGATATGGGGCTTTTGCTGTCATTGGAGCTCTGGAATACAAGTCTGGCAAGCAGAGTCCTGTAATCTACCTCATAAATACATCCGTTGCAGGCTATGGTGGCGTGTGACGGACGTATCTTTACGTCCTCTACCAGTCCTTTGTTCTCCTCTCCGTTCATCTGGAGCTGAATCTCGCGGACCTCGGCTGTAAGGTGGCGGTAAATCAGATGACGCCCGTTACAGTTGAACAGCATGATGTCACCGTCAGGGGTGGTTATGGCCTTGAGATGTGTGAGTCGGGATGATGATATGCTTATACCTGCCTTTTCAAGGAATGTGGCCGGTTTGATAGCGCCGGTTCTCTTGTTGAAAAGGAAAAGACCCTGAGTGCGGTCTGCTATTAGCAGGTTCTCATTGTCAAACTGACAAATTGCGGAGACTCTCATTCCATGTGTGGCAGGAGTGAGGGTCTGGGTCTCGGTCATCTCATTATAACGGCACAGTCCAAAGCCTCCGGTACCGAACCAGATAGTACCGTCATTCTCCTGATATGCGGAGATTGGTATTATTGATGTCTCTATCTTGTTGTCGGTAGTGCTGCTGTTGAGTATGTGAAAGAAAGAGCGCTTAAGTGTAATGATACCTCTGTGCAGGGTTCCCAGGATAACCTGATTCTCCTCTTTGTCCACAAGGACATTGTTTACGTGAAGTTGAGATACAATGCCAAATGGCATCTGCTCAATCAGGCCGCTTTTACGGTTCAGGATAAAGACTGACTCGGATGATCCTATAAACAGATTGCCGTCGGGCATCTCGGCCATGGCATTGACATTGTTGTCCGGGAGTTGAGAATTTGACTTGTCAAAATGGGCTATCTTGTCAAATCCGGACTTGACATAGTATCCTGTAATGCCGTTGTTACGGTATGAAACCCACAGTATATCATTTGAGTCTACAAATATGGGCCTGGTGTTGATGTCGGCACCAAGCATATCCATGTGTGAAAGGTTTCCGGTTGAGAGATTGAGAGTGTAGAAACCCCTGTCCTCCTCAATGAGCATGATCTGCTCCGGATTATTGGTTAGACTGAGCAGTCGGGTAAAGTGGAACTGGCGCTCAGAGGGGAACTGTGCCACTATGGATGTGGTATAACTGCCCATGTCATACATGACGAGCGCACTCAGGGGAGCGTTGTAGAAGTAAGCCGTATCACCCATCATAAGGATATGCTCTGTCCTTATGGACTTGCCCTGGTAAGTGACGATGCGGGTGGAGTCATTGTCAGGGTCAAAATCTATGATATAATTTGTCGTGGCTATGAGAGCACGGCGTGAGCAACCTATAGATACGACGTCGCCGGTAACGATATCGCTGCCGTCAACAGTAAAATACTGATACTGCCGTATTGAACCGTTCGATATGAGATTGGCTCCGTTTATGGTTCCTACCCAAAGCCTGCCAAAATCATCCCTTGAGAATGTCTTGACGGCATTACTGCTCAGTCCTTTTTCTGTTCCAATCTGAACCTGCTGAATGTAGCTGGCATTGGCGGAGAGGACTGTAATGGCCAGAACTATTGATGTCAGAATCCTTTTCATAACCATAAAAAAGTTATTGTTGCAAGTCTGCTAATGTAGTATAATTGAATCAAATAAGCAAATCAGAGTGTAATATCTATCCGTTACGGATTGAAGATATGGTCTTTCCGGTCTCACGCTTGAAAGTCTTGCTCATGTCATCAACGCTGGAGAAACCGGTCTCGGATGCAATCTCTTCAGGCTCCTGGTCAGTGTTCTTAAGCTTATCCTGGACCATGGCTACCCTTATCATGAGCAGATAATGGGAAAGGTTCGTATCAAGCAATCCCTGCATCTTACGCAGTATGACAGCCTGGCTTATACCCATCTTTTCACTGATTATCCTGTCTGTGAGTTTGCGGTTGGATATGTTTGCTTCTATGAGTTCGTTGAGCGAACGTACAAACTCCTCATCGGTGAGACTGAATGTCTGGTCCGGATTCATCATGCTGAAATATCCGTAGTTGTACTGACGCTTTATCTCAAACCGGCCTCCCAACTGGCTCAGGACCATGGCAGACATCTGTTTATTGTCATAAGGCTTGACAATAAATGCATCGGCGCCCATCTTGTAACCCATACCCTTGTTTCTCTTGTCAGCTCTGGATGTAAGCAGTATGACAGGGATATGACTTATTTCCAGGGTGCTCTTGATGGTTCGGCACAGTTCAAAACCGTCCATCTTGGGCATATCTGCATTACTGATTATCAGGTCTACCCTGGTATCCCTGAGCTTGCTTAGAGCGTCTATGCCGTCAGTTGCCGTAAGGATAAGCCTGAACTGGCTCTTGAACTGGTCCATGAATGATTCCAGTTCCTTTTCTTTACCACCCACATAGAGAAGGGTCATTTCATTTGTGTCAAAATCCTGGGCCATTCCCTCCTGGGTATCTGACGGATTCGGAGCGGCAGTTGAGTCATCAGTCTGTGTCTCTGTCTGAGTATTATCCTGTTTCTGTACGGGAGCGCCGTTCTTACCTATCACGGGCGGGAACTCCATATAGAAAGTAGAGCCCACACCGTCCTCATTGTTATAGGCCGACATGTTACCGCTGATAAGACTGAGCTGGAGCCTTGCATAGGGCAGTCCCAGTCCGTATCCGGGTATATTGCTGTCCTCATTCTCGCGGTAATAGCGCTTGAACAGGTTCTCCGGATCACTTGAGAATCCGCGTCCCTGATCCTTTACCGATACGCGTATCATGTTACCCACTCTGGATGTGCTGACAGTTATGGTAGTACCGGTAGGGCTGTATTTGATGGCGTTGTTCACCATGTTGGACAGTCCTGTCTCAATGATTCTCTTGTCTATCGATACATTGCCTATGGAGTTGTCCATGATGAACCTGAGGCTGAATCCCTTTCCGTAGCAGTCAATGCGGTAATCCTCAAGCAGGAAGTTTATCCACTCGTTCAGGTTCACCTCCTCTATCAGGATATCGGCTTTGTTTATATCGGCACGGCTGCTGTCCAGGATCATGTTGACCATCACGGTCATCTTGTTGACCTGGTTGAATATGCGCTCCATACGCTCGTAATCTATGCCGTCAACAGATTTCTCCTGCAGGAAGTCCTTGACCGGATTATAAATGAGCGACAGCGGTGTGCGCAGCTCGTGGGCTATGTTTGACAGGAATGCAATCTTGTCCTCGCGGTTCTTTATATCCTGTGCGGCCAGTGCCTTCTCCATCCTGTTCTTCTCGACGCTGCTTGATATACGGGCAATGGAATAACCGAACACCAGGAACAGTATAAGTGATATCAGAACGCCGGGAATGGTAGCCAGGAATGGTTTGGGAATCTTGAAACGGAGCAGCGTCTCAGGTTCACTGAGTCCCTTTCTATAGGCCTGTCTTATAACCAGAGAGTATGTTCCGCTTTCTATCTTGGGGATGGTGATCTCAGAATTGGTGGTGTTTATGGACATCACGGGAGTTCCGTCCTTGCAGATGTCATACAGAAGCAGGTGCGGGTAGGTAGGATTGAACGCGTTGGCCGAGAACTCAAGAGTAAATTCCCTGAACTTGGTGGGCAGCTTGATGGGTCTCTTAAGTGAGTTGGCAATCTCATTTTCTGAGAATTCTCCCTTCTCTGTCTTGGCCGATATGCAGAACACCTCTACGGGAGGTGTATCAGTCAGAAGAGAACTGTTGGTGTTGATTGCAACCAGACCGTTGGCATTAGGGAACAGGACGATACCCGTCGATGTGCAGACGGCAAACTGTGTAAGCGATCGTGAACTGGGCACGCCGTCCTCGACAGAGTACATGAGCATCTCTTTTTTGGCAGGGTCATAGAGATGGATATACTCATTTGTTGTATTGAACCAGACACGGTCTTTCTTGTCAACGGCCACGTTCATGAACCTTCCGTTACCCCAGGTCTTGAATACAAGCTCGTCTATGTTTGAACGGGGGTCATAACGGTGCAGGCCCTCAGGCTCGGTAAAGAAGAGTTGTCCCTGGGAGTTTGTGGCCAGAGAGGTTATCTTGTGGATGCTGGTCTCGTGATTATGATAGATGTTACGGGTATCGGTAGTATTGTAATCAATCTCCACAATCTCTCCCTGGCAGGTGGCATAGACGGCATACTGCGATATGCAGATGTTTTCAATATTCTTTATGCTCGGTACGTCATGTCCCGGAATGATGAATTCCTGCAGAGTGCCTGATTCATACCTGTAGACATAGTGACGTGTGTTGACGTTGAATATGAAAACATCACCTGTGGGGACCGATGCCAGACGTATGTTCCTGGAACCGGAGTTTGATATCTCTCCAAGTACCGGATCATCGGACAGCGATTTTATTACTCCGTTCTTGCGGTTAAACAGCAGCAGCCCGTAGTCCGGATCTGACATGAGCACATTATCGTCATCGAACCTGCACATGGAGCTGACAGTATAGCGCTTTGTGTTCAGGAATATGTTCTTGAGGTTCGTTATGGGGTTGATACGGCATATTCCGTTATCCTGTGTGCCAAGCAGCACGGTTCCGTCAGGCTCTTCCAATGCAGATATATAGTTCTCATAGCTTATTATGCCGTCTCCCTGCTCATGCAGATAGAACAGCTGGTCTATGAATGTCTTCTTCATGGAAATGAGACCGAATCCCGATGTGGCGTACAGGGTCTCCTGCTCCTGTGAGTTTACAAGGGTTGACTGAATGTTCTTTAGGTTGGGAATATATGTGGTGGAGGTCTTGCCGTTAATTATGCTGCCACGCTCTATAACGTTCACTCCCAACTCCGAATGACAGGTAAGCAGACCTCCGCTGGGTAGCGGGGTTATGTATGATATGTCATTGGATATGAGATTGCAGTTTTGGGTATTGTACTGGGCTACCAGTTCATAATTGCTGCTTATGTGGTATCCTTTGACACCCTTGGACGGAACGGAAAGCCAGATTACGTTGGTGTTGTCTATTGCCGTGGCCTTGGCATTTATGGGAGCGTCTGTGCCGGGAACCCTGCGCAGCGTACCGTCACGCCTGTCAAAACTGTATAGACCCAGAGCGTCATCGGCCAGATATAAGATGGTAGTATCTGTTTCAGAGCGCAATATCCTGCTGAAAGAGTAATCCTCACTGCCTTTCAGTGCCGATATGAGAGTGCACTCCTTGGTCTCCAGGTCATAAGCATAGAGACTGCGGGTATCCTTATCATAGAATGTAGCCACGTTGCCCTCAAGCAGGAAATCCTGAGTGCTCAGGATTATGTCATTATAGTTTACTGTCCCGGCAAATTCATTCTTATGGTCATAGTGCAGGATCCTGTCGTCACAAGCCATAAGTACGGTGTTGGTGCATACAATGTTTTTTACGTTACCAAGTATTACCAGACCACCCTCTGTCACTACATCCCTGATGTTGGTAACAGTTCCGTTTGAGATAAGTGAAAGGCCCACGTCAGATCCCACCCAGAGACGTCCCAGCCTGTCCTTGGCCAGTACGTTGAGAGTCTGGCTCTCCAAGCCGTTACCTATGGTCTTCTGACTTATGGATATGCCGGCTGCCGCCCACAGCATAGTGCAGCAGATCAGGGCCGATAATGACAGCAAGTACCTTTTCATACAGTATCGCAGTGTAAGCTAAAATTCTTACTACAAAGCTAATAATTGGCGGTATAATATCCCATTGTTTATCCAAGAAAAAAGGGCGTGCGGTAAAAAAACCGCACGCCCTTTATTGTAATCGGACCCTGAATCAGAGATTGGGGTTGTATTTCTTCCACTCGCTTACTGCGGGGAGAACGCCCAGTGAGATAACCTCGTCGCGCATAGCCTGGAGGTGCTTGTAGCTGGCCTCGATGTCAGCCATCTCAGTAGCGGTACCCTTAACGTCAGTGTAGTGAACACCGGTAGCGTCAATGGTTGAAGGCATAGCCATCATTACGTTCTGGAACTGTGAGTTGTTTACGTAGCAGCCAGCGGGCCACTCGAACTTCTCACCGCCCATGGCAGCACCGATCATCTCGATTGATACGAATGAGGGGCTCTGGAATGATGAACGTCCGCGAAGCTCAATGATCTTGGCACCACCCTTGATAACATCCTGTTTCATCTGTGCCCACTGCTCATCGGTAAGAGCGGGAGTGCCGATGATGTCGGTCAGAGGCTTGCCGTCAACCTTGGCGGTTGAAGCGAATACTGCCATCTGCTCACCGTGGCCACCGTATGTACGTGCGGTTGTAACCTTGTCCTGAGCTACACCGAAGTGCTTAGCCAGGGCGCTCTGCAGACGTGTTGAGTCAAGAGCAGCCAGAGTTGTGATCTGTGAAGGTTTCAGACCTGAGTAAACCAGTGTAACCAGACCGGTGATATCGGCGGGGTTGAAAATGATGACGCAGTGCTTAAGGTCAGGGCAGTAGGTCTTGATATCCTTACCCAGCTGCTCAGCGATCTTGGCGTTGCCTACCAGCAGATCCTCACGGGTCATACCTGCCTTACGGGGTGCACCACCTGATGATACCATATACTTGGCATCCTTGAAAGCCTCCTCAACCTTATCGGTGAAGGTGATGTTCACACCGGGGAATGCGCAGTGGCGGAGCTCCTCCACAACACCCTCCAAACCGGGAAGATAAACATCATAAAGACAGATGTTTGATGACAGTCCCATCATGATGGCAGTCTGTGCCATGTTTGATCCGATCATACCGGCTGCGCCTGAGATGACCAGCTTCTCATTTGTCAAAAACTTCATAGCTTAAAGTATTTTAGTTCTGTTTTATTGTCTTGGGTTGCAAAAGTAATCATTTACTTTATTGAATGGTATATAAATTCGGAAAACTTACACTAATTTAGCAATCCCCAAAAACAAAAGAATCAATGGCAATAATCAAATCAGTCAGGGGCTTCACACCCCAGATAGGAGAGGACTGTTTCTTGGCCGATAACGCCGCCGTTATAGGTGATGTAGTTATAGGAAACGGCTGCAGCATATGGTTCGGAACGGTGCTGCGCGGTGACGTCAATTCCATACGTATAGGTAACGGAACCAACATACAGGACGGCACGGTGATACATACCCTCTACCAGCGCTCAACCACCGTGATAGGTGACAACGTATCGGTAGGTCATAACGTGACTATTCATGGTGCCGAGATAAAGGACAATGCCCTGATAGGCATGGGGTCAGTGGTGCTGGACCATGCGGTTGTGGGCGAGGGGGCGATTGTGGCTGCCGGCTCTGTTGTTCTTGGCAAGACGGTGATTCCGCCTCATACTTTATGGGCGGGGGTTCCGGCCAAGTATGTTAAGGATGTGGATCCGGCGCAGGCGGAGGAGATGAATGTTAGGATTGCCCGGGATTACCATATGTATGCTGGGTGGTATAAGGAGGAATAACCATCCCGCGGGGTTACGCAGGTGCGGTGGTATTTATTAGTTCAATCCGATTTCACCGAGGATGCGGTCGGAGGTGCCGCTGCTGCTGCGGACGTAGTCTCCGGCGTTCTTTCCGGCTTTCTTGAGGAATCCGGGATCGCTTATGAACTTGTCTATTAGGATACGCAGGCTGTAGGCATCGGTTATCTCGAATCCGCCCTTGAGACGCTTAAGGTCCTGAGCCTCGCGGAAACGCTGGTTGTTGGGACCGAACAGTACGGGGATGTCAAACACGGCTGCCTCAAGCACATTGTGAATTCCAACTCCGAATCCGCCACCTATGTAAGCTATATGGCCGTAGCGGTATATGGATGAGAGCATGCCGAAACAGTCTATAATCAGCGTGTCATATCCCTCAATATTCTCCAGTGTAGCCTGTGACAGGCGTATGTAATCCCTTCCCTTAAGAAGAGCCTCGATTGACTGCAGATGCTCCTCATGTATCTCATGGGGTGCAATAATAAGTTTCCAGTCACGCTTGGCGAGGAAATAGGGGATGAACAGCTCCTCATCGGCCGGCCATGAACTGCCTGCTATGAATGTGGGGTCACCGTTCACGAACTTCTCTATTATGGGAAACTGCTTTGATGCGGCTGCAACCTCTATTACGCGGTCTGCGCGGGTATCGCCTACGATGGATACATCGGTAATGCCTATGCTTTTAAGCAGGTCCTTTGAGTGACGGTCCTGAACAAACAGGTGCTTGAAATACTTGAGAGCCTTGGCGTAACCCTTTCCGTACCACTTGAAAAAGAGCTGGTTGTCACGGAAAATGGATGATACGCTGAATATCTCAATGCCGCGTTTGTGCAACCCTCTCAGGAAATTGGGCCAGAACTCATACTTGATGAAGAAGGCCTTCTCAATATTGATGGTATTAAGGAATCTCTTTACGTTGATGGGGGTGTCAAACGGGATGTAGCATACTATATCGGCGCCCTTGTAATCCTTACGCACCTCATAACCTGAGGGTGAGAAGAATGTGAGCAATATCTTGCACTCAGGGTGTTTGTTGTGAATCCTCTCAATAAGGGGGCGTCCCTGTTCAAACTCGCCAAGTGACGACGCATGGAACCAAAGGTATTTTGCATTTGGGTCCACCTGCGGCCTTATCGTATCAAGAATCCTGTTATGGCCTTTTATGAGCAGTCTTGCCTTCTTGTTGAACAGAGAGGCAATCGCAACGAGGCCAGCGTACAGGTATATGCCGATTGTATAGATGATCATTGTTTGTTTCTTATTCAGCAGAGGAGAGCTCCGATATGGCCTTGCGGGCACGTCTCAGTGTCTCTTCACGTCCTATGAAATCAGTTATGCAGAATATCTGCGGTCCCATGGCAGCTCCTACAAGTGTCACGCGGAGTGCGTTCATCACCTTGCCGGTGGCATATCCCTTGGATGCTATCCATTCCATAACCTTGGGCTCAAGTGTCTCACCGTTCCAGTCAGGCTGTGACTCCAGGAAATCACAAAGCTCGGCAGTGGTCTGGGGAGCACCCTCCTTCCACCATTTCTTGAGTGATTTCTCATCATACTCAGTGGGGGCCTGGAACAGGTAACTGCAGTTATCCCACAACTCGCCGATAAAGTTCACGCGGTTCTTGACCAATCCTACGGCTGTCTCCACGCGCTCTATGGGAGCCTTGATTCCATGACTCTCCAGAATGGGGTTGAAAAGCTCAGCTACCTCGCGGTCACTCTTGAGCATTATGTATTCGTGGTTGAACCACACTAGTTTCTGATAGTTGAAACGGGCACCTGCCTTGCTGCACTTTTCAAGGTTGAAAAGCTCTATCATCTCATCCATGGTCATGAGCTCACGGTCATCACCCGGATTCCATCCCAGCAGTGCCAGGAAGTTGATGACTGCCTCAGGCAGATAATCCTTCTCGCGGTAACCAGATGAAATCTCACCGCTCTTGGGATCATGCCACTCCAGCGGGAATACGGGGAATCCCAGACGGTCACCGTCACGCTTGCTCAGCTTGCCGTTACCCTCGGGCTTGAGCAGCAGGGGCAGGTGTGCAAACTGCGGCATGGTATCCTCCCAGCCGAATGCACGGTAGAGAAGAACGTGTAGAGGAGCGGACGGAAGCCACTCTTCGCCACGTATTACATGGGTTACTTCCATCAAGTGGTCATCCACGATGTTGGCCAGGTGATATGTGGGCAGTTGGTCAGCAGATTTGTACAGAACCTTGTCATCCAGGACGGATGAGTTGATTGTAACCTTGCCACGGATAAGGTCATCTACCTCTACCTCCTGGTTGGGCTCAATCAGGAAACGCACTACATACTGGTTACCGGCATCAATGAGAGCTTTAACCTCATCGGCCGAAAGTGTAAGTGAGTTGCGCATCTGGCCGCGGGTGGCGGCGTCATACTGGAAATTGGGAATCTCGGCACGTTTGGCCTCCAGCTCGGCGGGAGTATCGAAAGCAATATAGGCCTTGCCTGCCTCAAGCAGCTGGTCAACATACTTCTTGTAGATCTCCCTGCGCTCCGACTGACGGTACGGACCGTAGTTTCCGCCAAACGAGACACCCTCGTCAAACTTGATTCCAAGCCAGCGGAATGCCTCAAGAATATAATCCTCAGCACCCGGAACAAAGCGGTTGCTGTCAGTATCCTCAATTCTGAATATTAGGTCGCCCCCGTTCTTGCGGGCGAACAGGTAGTTGTAAAGTGCCGTACGTACACCTCCGATATGGAGAGGACCGGTAGGGCTGGGCGCAAAACGTACCCTGACGCGACGGCTGCCTGTATTCTCTGTCATCTCTTTAGTTTTAGCGCTGCAAAAGTAATCATTTTCTCAGTAAAATGTCTTATTTTTACAAGCCAACCAAAGAGCATAATCTTAATGAATGATAAAAGGCGCTTGATAAAGAGCAACAGGAATCTGCTTATCTTACTGTCAGTCATTTCCGTATTGCTTACGGTTTATTCCATGCCTGCCGGTCACAAGGGAAAATACTCTTACACAGTGGGTAAGCCCTGGACTTACAACGTGCTGATTGCTCCGTTCAGTTTCTCCATAGAGAAGTCGGCCGATGTATGGCAGGCCGAGGCAGACAGTCTTAAGGCATCGTTCGCCCCCTATTTCAGCCGCAACGCAAGTGTGGGTGAGAATGAGATTTCCAGGTTTGACAGGTATTACAGGGACAGCCTGAGAAAGGTGGTAGGTGAGGATTCATACCGTTCCCTGCGTTCGCGTCTGGAGAGAGTCTATAAGGACGGCATAGTATCCACCCAGGATGAGGAACTGCTCTCCGGCAAGGAGCTGTTCCGTACATATGAGGGCAATACATCATCATTTGTCCAGACCCAGACCGTGAGGAGTATCCGTGACGCATACCGTTACGTCACTGATGCCGATATGTACGTCTATGACCGCTACAAACTGCTGCAGCATAATCTGGAGGAGTTCATTCAGCCCAACATATCATACGATGCCGCACGTTCCGATGCGGACCTGGAGGCTCAGCTCAATGAGATATCCCATTACCGTGGCATGGTTGTAGCCGACCAGAAGATAATTGACCAGGGAGAGATTGTGGATGAGGAGAAGAGTCTGATCATAAAATCCTATCTGGACATTGTCAATGAGAAAGCATCGTCCAAGCAGTTCCAGATTCTTACATGGACCGGACGTTCAGTCTTTGTCATTCTCTGTTTCCTGCTGCTGTTCGTATACCTGAACCTTTACCGTATGGATGACATAGACAGCCGTTCCATACTCTATTTCCTCTATGGTTCAGTAACGCTGTTTACCGTTTGCGTGGGCCTGTACTGCCAGTATTCCGGCTGGAGCATATTCCTGTTACCCTGTTCCATGCTGGCTATAATGCTGCGCATATTCCTTGACTCGCGTACAGCGTTCACGGGTTATCTGGTTTTCATACTCTGCACGTCACAGATAGTTAGCATGCCCTATGAGTATGTGCTGCTCCAGCTAATGGCCGGTCTTACCGGTATATACACGCTTAAGGAGCTGTCACAGCGGTCTCAGATACTGCATACGTGTCTGCTCATATTCATTTCATACAGTCTGGTCTGGATAGCATTGCAGATGATCCAGTTGGATGATATCTGCGATATGGATCCCTGGATGTTCCTCTACTTTGCAATCAACTGCGTAGTGATACTTCTTGTTTATCCGTTGCTCTTTGTTATAGAGAAACTGTTCGGATTTACATCGAACGTAACGCTCATAGAGCTGTCAAACATAAACAATCCGCTGTTGCGTGAGCTGGCCGAGAAGGCTCCCGGCACGTTCCAGCACTCCATGCAGGTATCTACCCTTGCGGCCGAGGCTGCCCGCAGGCTAAAGGCCAATCCGGCACTTGTCCGTACTGCCGCACTCTATCATGACATAGGCAAGATTGACAGCGCCCCGTTCTTTACCGAGAACCAGAGCGGTGTAAACCCGCATGACAGGCTCACTCCCCAGGAGAGCGCCCACATCATAACAGGACACGTGGAGAAGGGTCTTGAACTGGCCGATAAATACGGTCTGCCGCAGGCCATCCGCGGTTTCATCTCATCACATCACGGCAAGGGTGTGGCCCGTTACTTTTATATCAAGTATGCCCAGGCCAATCCCGGTCAGCAGCCCGATGAGAAGGATTTCAGTTATCCCGGTCCCAACCCCTACTCAAAGGAGACCGCCATCCTTATGATGGCCGATGCCGTAGAGGCCGCCTCACGCAGTCTCAAGGAGTATACCGAGGAGAGCATTGGTGAACTTGTGGACAGGATCATAGACACACAGGTCCAGGAGGGCTATTTTAAGGATTGCCCTATCAATTCACTTGAGATAAACCGCGTAAAGGAGACCTTCAAGGAGAAGCTGCGTACCATGTATCATACGCGTATAAGCTATCCTGAGCCTACTGGGGGTCTGCATCAAAAGATAAAGTGACTCCACTGAGCATATTTTCCGAGGCCGCCATCCTGACGGCCTCATTTATTTGTGTCCGTACCTGAGCGGGCATCGTCTCCAGGGCTGTCTTGACGATGATGCGCCGTATGTGCATATACAGTACCCTTGATACGGGCGGAGCATCGGGGCCCAATACGTTCTGTTGGCCGAACATATAGGCCAGATGATGGGCTATGGCAGTTGCGGCACGCTCCACGTTCTGCATATCGATTCCCTTGGCTGTAACGGTAAGCAGTCTGGTATAGGGTGGATACCAGAATGCCTGTCGCTCCTCCATCTGGTTATTGTAGAATCCGCGGTAGTCATTGCGGCGTATCATATCCAGGACAGGGGCATCGGGCTGCCGGGTCTGTATGATTACCTTTCCGGCCGTATCCTTGCGTCCGGCACGTCCGGCAACCTGTGCCATGAGTTGGAAAGCCCTCTCAGTGGCCCTGAAATCGGGATAACTCATTATGGAGTCTGCCTGCAGGATACCCACTACGCTGACATTGTCAAAATCCAGTCCCTTGGATACCATCTGGGTACCTATCAGGATGTCGGTACGGCCCTCCTGGAAATCATTTATGATGGAATCATATCCCTCCTTGGCAGAGTCCAGGTCAAGTCTGGCCACACGTGCAGCAGGGAATGTCTTGGAGACCTCTTCCTCTATGCGCTCAGTTCCGAACCCGCGACCTCTCAGGGCCCTGCCACCGCATGACGGACAGGTAAGCGGAACCCTGTATTTATGACCGCAGTAGTGGCAGCTGGCAATATCGGTACTCTTGTGGAAGGTAAGGCTCACGTCACAGCAGTCGCATTTCTGGACCCATCCGCAATCCGGGCACTCCACCGTTCCGGCATATCCGCGGCGGTTATGGAACAGTATGGCCTGACGACCGCTTTCAAGCGCCTCCCTTATGGAGTCAGTAAGTTGCGGCGAGAATATACCTTTCATGTATTTCCTGCGCCTCAAATCAGCCGTATCCACAATCTCAATCTCCGGCAGCTTCATGCCGCGGAACCTCTCTGTCAGTGTTACCAGTCCGTACTTTCCGCTTACTGCGTTCGAGTAGCTCTCGAGTGCCGGCGTAGCACTTCCCAGAAGGGTCTTGGCTCCGCAGATTGAAGCCAGCATGATAGCCGTGTTACGTCCCTGGTATCGGGGTGAGGGATCCTCCTGCTTGAAACTGGGCTCATGCTCCTCATCCACAATGACCAGCCCCAGGTTCTGCATGGGCAGCATCACGGCCGATCTGGCTCCCAGAATGAGTTTATAGGCATTAGGCCCTGTAAGCCTGTTCCATATCTCAACACGTATGTTATCCGAGCAGCGGGAGTGATATACGCACATATCGTCACCGAATACTTTCTGCAGACGGTGCATTATCTGTGTGGTGAGGGCTATCTCAGGCAGCAGGTAGAGAACCTGCCGGCCCTTGCTGATACACTCCTTTATGAGGTGAATGTAAATCTCGGTCTTTCCGCTCGATGTCACACCGTGCAGAAGGCATACGTTTCTGCTTCTGAATGACTGCCTGATGGCACTGATGGCATCCTGCTGGGCGGGACTCAACTGCGGTGGCTCCTGAGTCTTGCCTGAGAACTGAGGCAGGCGTCCGGTCTCCAGCTCATAGAATTCAATAAGGCCGTTATCCAGCAGGGCCCGTATGGCAGCCGATGATTTGCCGCCGTCAGTGAGTGCCTTCTTGGATACCGGTCCGGGAGCATCTGGGTTTTCATTGTAACCGGACAGTTCCAGGTATCTGCCAAGCACCTCTTTCTGCTTGACTGCGGTCTTACCCAGCAGATCTGACAGGTCCAGAGGCGTCTGAACGGGTAGATTTGTTCCCGGTTTTACGAATATCTCCACCCGAGGCTTATACAACTTATCATTCGCACTACTGTCAGGACGCAATCCGGAGGGCAAAGCGGCTTTCATCACTTCTCCGGGCGGACACATGCAGTATGATGCCATCCACTCCATAAGAGTAAGCTGTGAAGGCAGTACCGCCGGTCCCTGTTCATCCAGTATGCCCAATATCTCCTTTACCGTGTGGGCGGTTGGCTTGACGTTATGGGTCCTTACAATTATGCCGGTGAGCCTGCGTCCCTTTCCGAACGGCACATACGCCCTTGCTCCCGGCACGGCAGTGCTGAGGAGTGTATCCGGAACCATATATGTAAAGAGCTGGTTGAGCGGAACGGGGAGTATGATGTCTGCGTACATTGGCATAGCGCGAAATTAATAAAAAAGACCGGCTCTTGCCTAAGAACCGGTCCTTTAAGATTTGTATTCTCTTATCAGAATGTCCAGGTCAGAGAGAACTGAAGCACGCTTGACTTGATGTCAACGGGATCATTGTCAATGTAAGTACCGGGAGTGGGGCTCTCCTTGAACTTGTATGCACCCTCCTTTGAAACCGGGATATTGTAGTTTACACCGGCCTGGATGTGGTTGATGAGCTTTACACCGGCACCGATGTTGATGCTCCATGTGCTACGGTCAAGTGCAAACTCCTTTACGTCGTCACCGTCTGCGAACTTTCTGTCCAGGTCACCGATCTTGAAATCAAACTGCGGGCCGGCAGCAAAGTAAACGGCAGCAAAGTTACCCAGACCGAGTGAATACTTGAGTGATACGGGGATGGCCAGTGAATGGTTCTTCATTGTCTCATCGTCCGATACCTCAAAACCCTTCTGTGAGTAGAGTACAGCGGCGTCGATGCCAATGCCTATGATAGGAATCTGGAGCTCAGCCATAGGTCCGATAAAGAAACCTGTGTAGCTGTCCTTGTCCACAGCTGACTCCTTGCTTACTTTTGTGATGTCATTGTTTACCAGGTTAAGACCGCCGCGGATACCCCAGCTGAACTGAGCTGATGCGGGGATGAATGAAAGCAGTGCAAGACTGCATACTACCAATGCTTTTTTCATATGCTTAAGTATGTTGTTAATTGTCTCTATTGGCCGCAAAGTTAACACATTTTAAATAAAACAGTCAGGTAAGCCCCATTATTTTGGCCAACCTGACTGATATGTCGTACAACAAGCGTCTGTTTTAACGGTGAACCGATATGCGCTCACCGCTGGATGCAGCCTGGCGTGGTGCACGCTGGGTCCTCTGTCTGGGCTGTTTGGGCTCTTTGGTCTCCTTGGCTGCCTTCTTGGTCTGTGTGCCCTCAGCTGCCTGCTGACCGGTTGCAGAGGCCTGGTCGGCATCACTCCACAGACCGTTCTGGAAATCGGTGAGCTGTTTCTCAATGCGTGCCCTCTCAATCTGCATTGCAGAATCTGTCTCGCAATACTCTGAGAGCGGCTGGTTACGCAGGTTTGATGTCTTGTAGATCTCACCCTCATACTGACGCATCACAAAGTAGTCGTCAAGTGACATGTTGCTGGTGTTGTTGTAGCTGCTGGTCATGACCTGGGTCTGTCCCAGATAGGGGCTGATCTCATCATAATTGAGCCAGAACATGGGCTGGGAGATGGTTGCATCCTCACCTATCACGCTGTCTTTCATTACCGGGCAGATGGCGGTAACGCGTGTCTGGTAGTTTGACAGCTGGTCCAGATAGTTGCTCTCCTTTATGAAATAGCTCTCAGGCTTGGGAATATCCATCTTGTTGGTAATGACGTACTTGCCGTTCTCCTTGGTATAACCGATATAGTACTTGTCAAGCATGTTGTCTATATCCAGTTCGTTGTCCGGAGTGAAGAGTTCATTACCGTCCAGACGGCACTCATAGGCCTTGATCTTTCCGTCCAGGATGAGGTTGAGCAGGAGGGTAAAGAAATTGACGCGGTCACCCAGAGGCTCCTCGGGGTAGTAGAGGGCGGCATTCTTCTCCTTTCTCAGGTCCAGTTCACGGTAGATGTCACGTCTCCATGTCACCTCGGTGGGCATGGATGTCTGGGCTGTATATTGTGACCGGGCACGCTCGGACAGAGTAACCGCAGTGGGGCTCTTTTCGGCCTCTTTCTGGGCAGCCTGCTCCTGCAGACGGCGTGCCGGCTGGGCACCGGCTATGGTTACCGTTACCAATGTCAGAAACAAAAGAACAATCTTTTTCATATGGTTTTCTCCTCTCGTTTTTATCATTTGATTACAACCTCAAGTGAGGTGTTGAGCTGACGCTCTATTCCGTCCGGGCCCACGGCCTTGACGCGTGTTATATAGCAGCGCTTGCCGCGTCCCAACTTCTCAAAGTTGCTCTTCTGGCGGGCAGAGAACTTGTCTCCGTCGGACAGCTCAACCACGGCATTGCCGTTACGGTCAAAGAATGTGGCCTGGAAACTGATTACGCGGAATCCTATGTTGAGCAGACCGTTGTCAATGGCTGCCTGTATGCCGTCAGTGGAGAGCAGGTTCTTTCTAACCAGGTCACCGCCGCGGAATCGCTGCATGTTGCCGTTCTCATCCTTGTAGTCTATGAACGGTGCCGGATCGGGCAGTCTGCGTACATGGAATACATACTCACCCATGCTCTGCTGGCGTCCGTCCTGATTGGCGGTAACGGCAATTACCACATCCTGGTCCACAACGGTGGGTTTGCATACAAATCCGTTTCCGCTGCGTGTCAGAGTGCCGCCGCCGCTCTTGAGTCGGGCCGATATCATATTGCTGGGAACACCCGGAACAGATATGCTGATGGGGTTGTCAATACCTGCATAGAGCACATTCATCATTGTAGCCGATACGGTAGCCAGCGGTGATACAACAGAGTAGTTCTGTGTAAAGTCACGGCGTATCACACCGTTTCCGGAGTTGAGCTCCATATAACCGGACAGGGTGTAGTCACCTGTCTTGTTGGCCAGAACCTCATACCATCCGTCCTCGGAGTCAATCTTCTTGCCGTCAATGTAGATGGCCGGGCGTGCGGTAGAGTCAACCGCTGCCATGATGATGCGGGCCTTGAAGTTGTTTCCCTGAACCACGTTCTGTGATGTGGGAATCACATAGGCGTTGATGGCGTTTACACGCAAATCACCTACGTCAATGCTGTTGACCAGGCTGTGCAGAACCTGACCTTCGGCATAACGTACGTCATTCTGCAGTTTGGTAAGCATTGTAACTGCGGCTGCCACCGGCATGTTCTCATAGTTGTACTCCTGCCAGTTCTTGCCCAGCGCTCCAACCTTGAGCGGAACCTCAGTGCTGAAGTTGTTGCTTATAATCTCTCTCTGGGTGGGGTCTGTCACCATCTCCAGGATCTTGTCACGATAGTTGTTGATGGCATCATACAGCATCCTGCCCTTACCGCGGGTGGGGTGGAGCATAACCTGTGTGGCTGCCTCCAGGTCCTCACGGTTGTGGATGTTCTCCACATCGGCATCCTTGCCGTCGGCCTCAATGGCTATGAGCCTCTTAAGCTCATCGGCAAAGTTAAAGAGCGAGTCAGATATCTGCTTCACGTAGAGTGCCTTGCCGTACCACTCACCCACCTTCTCGTGGTTGATTGAATCAGCAGTGGCAAACTGGCGGTAAGCCTGCTCGTTCTGGATCGTGGCATTGGTCGTGCTCTTGCTCAGACTCTCCTCCACTATCTTGAAACCGTTCAGTACGTCCGATGACACATTCATGGCAAGCATCGCCAGCAGGACGATGTACATGAGGTTGATCATCTTCTGACGCGCCGATGGCGGTCTCTGTATCACTTTTCTCTTCATACCTTCTTACTTGGTTCCCATCTGGGAATTCACCTTCATTGCCTCAACCATGCGTGCATAGACGCGGTTCAGTTCCTCTATCTGAGCAACCATCTGGCGGGTCTGCTCATTCACCTTCTCTATGTTCTCCATCTGAGTGCTTGCAGACTTGAGATGCATCTCATAGAAGGTGTTGATGCTTATAAGGTTGCGTGACAGCTGCTCAATCTCCTCCGAGCTCTGCTCCATCTTCTCAGAGTGACGGCACATCTGCTCCATCTTGAGAGTGAGGTCATGCACGCGTGCAATGTAGTCCTGAGTTATGTTCTCCACACCGTCCACATTCAGTGAACTTCCCTGCTCTGCCGGTGTTGCTGCGGCCCTGGCTACAGCAGGCTTTACGGTCTGTACCGGTGCGGCCTGTGCGGTGCCGTTTATAATGATGTTACCACGCAGGCGCGGAGCATCGTCCTCCTCCTCATCCTCCTGACCGGGAATGTAGGGTCTCTCAAATCCGGAGATGAAGAATACCAGAACCTCGGTACCCATACCTATGAACAGCATGAGGTTGGCTCCCTTTATGTGGGTCAGCTTGAAGAGTGCACCCAGAATAACCACAGCTGCGCCCCAGCTGTAGAGGTAGTTCAGAAGGATTCTTCCCTTGGGTGAATCCAGATAGTCCTGTATTTTGGTCAGAAGACCTTTCTTCTCAGTATTTTCCATATTCAAATCTCTTTTTCTTAGTTATCTGCGGCCCTTTGAACTGGCGGCGGTGCCTACCTGTGTACGAACGCAGCGGAATCCTATGTAAGAGCGCTGCTCATTCTGATACTCGAACGTACGCCATGATGACTCAATGAACTTTTCAGGGTCCTTCCATGAACCGCCGCGAACGGCTTTCTTCTTCATATAGTAGGGATCCTCCACAGCTGCATTGTAGTAGAGTTCGGGATTCATGTCGTTCATCTGGAGAATGCCGGCCTCAGTGTATGTGGTCGATGTCCATTCGGCTACGTTTCCGGCCATGTCATACAGTCCGTTAGAGTTGGGCTTGTATGAACCCACGCGGGTTGTGATAAGGCTGCCGTCCTTGGTGTAGTTTCCGCGCTCGGGCTTGAAGTTGGCGTAATAGCAGCCCTCGTCATCCTTGGATCCGGATACCTTCCAGGGGTAGCGGTTGTTCTCACGGCCACGTGCTGCGAACTCCCATTCAGCCTCGGTGGGCAGGCGGTAACGCTGTATGTATTTGGCCTGGGCACCCAGTCCTGCCAGCAGATACTCAGTACGCCATGCGCAGAATGCGTTGGCCTGCTCCCAGCTTACGCCTACCACGGGATAGTCATTATAGTTGGGATGGTTAAAGTAGAGACGCATGTAGGTCTCGTTGTTGGCGTTGGGGAAATCATTCACCCAGCATGTGGTATCGGGGAATATGTTTACGATATATGTGTTCACAAAATCATAGAGGCTGCTCAGCTCCCTGTTTATGGTCTTGCGTACGATATTGCCGTTATCATCAATGTAGGCGGTATCCTTTGATATCATGACTTTCTCACCCGAAGCCTCCTGGTCAGTGTTGCGGAACCTGTCATTGGGGTCAAGCTGATTCTTCCTGAGGGCAGCCTGGGTATAATCAAACAGTTCATAACGGTAGTTGAGCTGCTTTACATCCAACATCTTCTCACCTGTTATGGGGTGGGTGTAATAGATGCTCTCAATGGCTCTCTGCTGGTCCTCATTGGCCTTTTTCCATGGAATGGGCTTGGTCCAGTTAAGACGCGGGGTGATGGGCTCACCGAATTTGTCCTCGGTAATCATGAATGACTCGTCTCCGCCGTATGCGGGATCGGCCAGACGTGTGCGGATGATAGAGTCACGTACCCACTCCACAAACTGGCGGTACTTGGCGTTTGACACCTCTTTCTCATCCATCCAGAATGACTCTACCGATATCTCTTTTGTAGGAGCTTGTGAACCCCACAGGCTGTCATTACCCTCGGCACCCATTTTGAGAGAACCTCTCTTTACAAGCACCATACCGTACGGCACCGGCTCGCGCAGTGCTGCCTGTGAAGAACCGGTAACCTCGCCGCCGTTGGCACCTGCGTAACCGCTGCTGGTGCATGACTGCATCAGTGCCATAATGGCTGCAAAGCCGGTCAGAACAATGTTTTTCAGTCTCATTGTATACTAATTATAAATACCTTACACTTTTATGAACGTTCTTGCCTTTCTTAAAGAGATCCACGTCGGTCTGCCAGCTTACCATCAGGTCATGGCTGCCGTTAAGCGCACCCACACCACCTGTGTAGAACTCGTATGCATAACCTATGAGAAGACCTTTAAGCTTGCCTCCCACCATTGCGGTGACGGAAATTCCGGGGCTGTAGGTAACTCCTGCATAGAAAAGGGTCTCATCATACTCATAGGTACCCTTGACTGACAGGTCCATCCTGAGAAAATCCGCATCGCTCTGCATGAGAATGCATGGCTGTACCGATAATAACGGATTTCTGAGTGCTATATTGCATCCACCGGTCAAATATAACGTAGGTTTGATGTCCATATAGGCTGTTTTACCCTGATCCTTGCCAAATTCCACATGCGGAAAATTGAGATGCTGGGCCGATGCACCCGCCCACCAGATGCCGTTCACATAGAGCACTCCGGCACCCAGGTCACCAACCGTACCACGCTCCTGACCGGTGGGGAAGGCGGGGTCATTCTGCATCTCCACCTTGAGTGATCCGCCGTTGAACTCCTCGGACATGACACCTCCCTGGACGCCCAGGTTGATCCATCCGCTGCCCACACCTATTTTATATGAGTAGTTAAAGAAGAGGCGGCGGTTGGTAAAGAGTCCCATCGTCTCATTGAACAGTCCCATACCCACGGCGTTGCGCTGCTTGCCGAACGGGAGTGCCATGTTACCGCCTATATACATGGATACGGGTGCGTTTGTGTAGCCTCTCATCTGCATAGCCAGTGAACCGACCACGTTGAGACGGCTGTCACGGTTCATTGCGGCAGGGTTATAGAAGTTCTCCACTTCACGGAAATGGGTAAAGTGGGGATCCGTCTGGGCATGCATGCCTGTACATACCGCGAGACAGAGAAACATGGTAACGGAAACGATACGTTTCATCGTGTTCATCAACTCAATAACGGCAAAAAAAGCTCATTATTTTTGTCCTTGTTGAAAAAATGTCTAATTTTGCGCCGCTTATTTCACAAGAAAAAGTCAGAACTAAATAAAAATAAAGAACTTAAAATGATCATTGTTCCCGTTAAGGAGGGTGAGAACATAGAGCGCGCCCTCAAGAAATTCAAGAGAAAGTATGAAAAGACCGGCGTGGTTAAGGAACTTCGTCGTCGTCAGCAGTTTGACAAACCGTCAGAGCTCAAGCGTCTCAAGATGGAGCACGCTATCTACGTACAGAAACTGCAGCAGACAGAGGAATAATTTTTCCCTCTGTTCTTGCTTTTTGGTTTTTTCTTTTATATATTCGTCACTGAATCCGTTCAGCGACGAATTTTGTTATGTATATAGACCAGTTCGCGGATTATCTAAGGTTGGAGCGGAA
This sequence comes from Bacteroidaceae bacterium, assembly GCA_045220475.1. Classification (GTDB taxonomy): domain Bacteria; phylum Bacteroidota; class Bacteroidia; order Bacteroidales; family Bacteroidaceae; genus Colenecus. The sequence goes on along the minus strand of JBGUVW010000012.1, from coordinate 1,432 downwards.
TTATTCGCCCCGTACCGTAGCCAGTTACCGTAGAGACCTAGCCCTTTTCCTGGACTTCCTCAAGGAGACTGACCCTGAGCTGGATCTGCTTACTGCCGACAGGGATGTGGTGCGTCTCTGGGTTGTGGGGATGATGGAGAAGGGTGAAAAATCCACCACCGTGAACCGCAAACTGAGCACCCTGCGTTCCTTTTACAGATTCCTTCGCATAAAGGGTATCACGGACCGATCGCCCCTACAGGGTGTAAAAGGGCCCAAGAACAAGAAACCTCTGCCTCAGTTTGTCAAGGAGGCCGATATGGACCGGCTCCTGGATGATGAGGATATAGAATTGGGAGAGGGGTTCCTTGGAGTCAGGAACAAGACCGTGATAGCCACCTTCTATGAGACGGGAATGCGTATGGCGGAGTTGATTGGACTGGATGACAGGGACATTGACTTTGGCTCGCGTACCATCAAGGTTACCGGAAAACGTGACAAGCAGCGTTTCATTCCTTTCGGGGATGACCTGGAACGCCGTCTTAAGAAGTACCTTGAGGCCAGGACAGCTGAGTTTGGCGAGACTCACGGGGCTTTCTTCCTGAGCCAGAAAGGCGAGCGCATTCCGCGTCATCAGGTCTATCTGCTGGTGAAAGATGCTCTGGGCAGGGTGTCGGACGTATCAAAAAAGAGCCCTCACGTACTGCGTCACACATTTGCCACCTCCATGCTCAACCATGATGCCGAGCTTGGTGCGGTAAAGGAGCTTCTGGGCCACAACAGCCTGCAGACCACAGAGATCTATGTGCATACCACATTCCAGGAACTGAAGGAGATATATGAACAGGCTCATCCAAGGGCCTAAAACAGAAATGACTATGGAAACTAAGATTAAGGCGTTGCATTTTACTGCAACAGAACAGCTTCAGGCGTTCATTGAGAAAAAGTGTGCAAAACTTGAAAGAGTACACGAGTTTATCCAGAATGTAGAAGTTACCCTGAAAGTAGTCAAGCCGGAGACCGCCTTAAATAAGGAGGCCAGCATCAGTGTAACCATTCCAAACGGTGAGTTTTTTGCAGACAAGACATGTGATACTTTTGAGGAGGCAGTGGACGGTTGCCTTGACGCAATCACCAAACAGCTCAAGAAAAACAAGGAAAAACAGCGTGAGAAGTAAAAAACACCTAGAATTTTTTGCTGGGAAGAAAATTTGAAATATCTTTGCACCCGCTCTTCGCTCAGCGCGAGGGGCGGGTTCTTTGAAACTATTGCCGCTATGGCTCAATGGTAGAGCAACGCACTTGTAATGCGTAGGTTGTTGGTTCGATTCCGACTAGCGGCTCAAATTGCATTAAAAACTGCACTTGGGTGAATTCCAGAGTGGCCAAATGGGGCAGACTGTAAATCTGCTGTCTCTCGACTTCGGTGGTTCGAATCCATCTTCACCCACAA
>JBGUVW010000011.1:0-57348 GCA_045220475.1 Bacteroidaceae bacterium | reverse complement strand
TTTTTTTAGTTTGGGGCGGCGACGCCCCAAACCCGTTCCGCGACATTCCATTTTATTCCATGTCGCTCCACTCTGCCGGCCTTCCAGGCCGGGTAAAACTAAACCCCGACAACGCTTTGCTGTCGGGGCTTAGTTTTACTGGGTGCAACTGGAAACCTTGTTAGGGTTTGGGGGTTATTTGCGCTGTTGCTTTTGTAATCTTTCCTGTTCTTTCTGGAGGGCTTCAAGGCGTGCCATCATGCTGTTGGAGTTGTTTTTGCGCTTGGAGGGATCGTTGCGGCTTGCCTCATAATCGGCTTCAAGCTTGGCAAGAATGGCTTTTTCATCGGTAGAACGGCGGAGCCATATCATTGTTATGATGCTTACCAGACCGGATATGAAGTAGTAGTAGCACAGACCTGATGAGTAGTTGTTGAATGAGAAGAAGAATATCACAGGCATCGCATACATCATCCACTTCATCATCTTCATGCTCTCCTCCTGTCCGGGTGCCATCTGCTGCTGTTGCTGCATGTAGATGGTGTTGATTATGTTGGTGAGGCAGAACAGCAGGCAGAATATGCTGAGGTGGTTACCAACCAGAGGAATGTTGGTGCTCCAACTGATGATATCATCAAATCCTGTAAGGTCGGCCGCCCAGAGGAAACTCTGCTGGCGCAACTCGATGGCGTTGGGCACAAAGAAGAAGAATGAAACTAGGAACGGCATCTGGATGAGCTGCGGCAGGCAACCTCCCATGGGGCTCACACCGTATTTGCTGTAAACGGCCATTGTCTCCTGCTGTTTCTTCATTGCGTCCTCAGGCTTGGGGTACTTGGCGTTGACCTCATCGATATAAGGTTTGAGCGCACGTGTCTTGGCTGTTGACATGTAACTCTTAACCTGAGCGGGGAATATCAGGATCTTAACAATAAGTGTCATGATAAGGATTACAAGACCCATGTTCATGTTCCACTTGGAGAGCAGGTTGAACAGAGGAATAATGAGGAAACGGTTAACCTCACGAACTACAGGCCAGCCCAGGTCAATCACGCGGTGAAGACGGATCTTATGGTCTCCGTGTGCCAGTTTGCTGTTCTGCTTGAGTATCTTGTAGTCATTGGGACCCATGTAGAACTGGAACTGTGTGGGCTCGCTGCCGGTGGGGTCAAAACTTGTGTGTGTCTTGGCCATGAGCTTTTTCATGTATCCCAGACCCTTGGCGTATGATACGCCTGAGAGCTGTGTGCCGCCGTCATATGTATCGGAGGCAATCATTATACATGAGAAGAACTGGTTCTTGTATGCAACCCAGTCAAGCAGCTCTTCAACTGTCTTGTTGGTGGCTTTAGACTTGTTTCCGGCAGGTGCAATACCCAGGACTTTTGCCTTGACCTTATCGGCACGCTTGTAGGTGAGGGTGGTGTAGCGCTGCTCAAACTGGAAACCCTTCTCCTGCTGGCGCAGGTTCTGGATCCAGTCTACGGCCAGTGTGCTCAGGTCTGATGAGAAGAAGTTGTCCATGCCTGTAGCCTTGATGTCAAGGTTGAGCATGTAACTCTCAGGCAGCAGGGTGTATACAAAATCCATGTAACCGTAACCGTTTGTGTTAAGACGCATGGTTACTGAATTGGTCCCGTTGCTTATGGGTTCAAAGAAAAGGTTCTTGCTCTGAATGTTCTGGTTCTTGCCGTCCAGCTTGAAGTTGAGGCTTATCTCATCCTGAGTGAACAGGGTTACATCCTGGCCCTCCTGATTCTTGTATCCGTTCAGGACAGCGAAACAGGGAATGGCTCCTTTTGATGAGATACCAATCTTGACCAGACCGTTATCAAGAACGGTTGTGCTCTCAGTGCCGTACATGGCGGGGAACAACGGTGACAGTGAATCATTCTGTGTAGGAGCAACAGAATAAGCTGCGTCCTGCGCGGTCTGATTGTCTGCGCCCTCTTTCTGCAGGTTTGTCTGCTCATACTGGGCCTTGGCGGGTGCGTTTTTCTTCTGGTTGTTACTGGAAAGGAATATCACCAGAGTCAACACGATGCTTATCAGCATCACTCCTAAAAATGTCTTTCTATCCACTGTTCAGTCGTTATTGTTTGTTACGAGGTGCGAAGGTACAAAAAAATCACACCATATTATTGGTGCGCGCGCAGATATGAACTGATTTTATTGTAATTTTGCACTTGAACCTTGCATGAAGGCTATGAAAAAAAGTTTTGCGACAGCCGCATTACTGATAATGTCAATTACAACCATTGCTCAGGAGGTCGCTGATTCCGTTCAGCTGCAACCTTCTGACAGTGTCGTTATCCCTCAGAGTATTCGGGACAGTCTTGATTCCCTATCATATGTTTTTGATGAGGATGTGGATTTTCCTTTGGAAGATATTTCTGATAACCCTCTGTATTTCAAATTGTTTATGCCGGTGGTGCTGTACGGATCGGCCGTAGCGGATGCAATAAGTCCCGATTTCAACGAAGGATTTGATACCGACAGCCTGCTGCCTATTGAGCCTCTTAACGGAGAGAATGACCATACGCTCATTAAGATGATTGACGAGGCGTTGGTAAAGATTTATCTGGAGCATCCCGAGCTTGTAAAGATGACCGAGGAGGAACTCATGAATGTGCCCGGCATAATACCTATTACCGAGGATATGGCAAGCGGCATCCGTTACAGGGGCCCCAGAGCCGGAACCCGCAAACCAACCAATGCAAATGAGCCTGAGTTGTTACGCGCCAAACCGCGTTACTGGAAGACATTCGGCAATTTCCAGGGCAAATACACCCAGAGCTACTATTCGGACAACTGGTATAAAGGCGGTGAGAGCAACCACTCCATACTGGGACAGATAAACCTTGAGGCCGATTACGCCAAGAACAGCACCACGTTAGACAATAAACTGGAGCTCAAGTTGGGATATTATACCACTGAGATAAACGGCAAGAATACATTCCGTACAAATGAGGACCTTATCCGTTTTACATCAAAATTCGGCCTTAAGGCATTTGATAACTGGTATTACTCGTCACAGTTCCAGGGTTATACACAGTTTATGGCGGTGTATGACACAAAACAGACTGACAAGCTCAAGTCCAAGTTCTTTGCCCCGGCTTACGGAAACCTCTCGGTGGGTATGGATTACAAACCCAAGTTCAAGAATAAGGATATCAATCTCTCAATCCAGTTGTCTCCGGTTTCTTATAACTGCCGATACGTGAGTGTGGACAGCATTGCCGCCAACTACGGAATAGACAAGGGCAAGAACTTTAAATACACCATAGGTTCCCGTTTTGACGGTAACATAAAGTGGAAATTCCTGGAGGATTTTACCTGGACATCAAAAGCACAGTTCTATACCAGCTATGAGTCAACTGAGGTGAACTTTGAGAACACCATTGACTACAAGCTATCCAAGTACCTGTCACTACAGTTCTTCTGCCACTGGCGTTTTGATGACAGTGTCAAGCGCAAGAAAGATAAGGAGGGTAACCTAATGGGTTACGATCAGTTCAAAGAATTCCTTACTTTAAACTTTAACTACGCCTGGTGATTTTTGCGTTCACGCATGATCTCACAGCGGGGCTTGAACGGGGAGTCCGGCTCGCGGGCCATGTACCAGTACTCCATGTGGTCCGTGATTGTGGGGAACAGACGGGTAAGAACAAGCAGCAGCTTGCTGGTGAACGTAAGTGTGGCGCGGCGTGAGCGGCGGCGTATATGGTTGAGCATGATCATACCCACTTTCTCTGATGTCATCATCTTTCCCTCCTCACGCGGTGTCTCACCCTGCATGCTGCCATCGGCCATGAGGGCGGTCTTACGTATGTTTGATGCCGTGAATCCGGGGGCGTATATCATTACGTGCAATCCGTCATAAAGGTGCTCGGAACGCAGTGTGTCCAGGAATCCGTTTATGGCAAACTTGGATGCAGAGTAACCCGTACGGCCCGGCAGACCCTTGTATCCTGCGGTGGATATGACACCTACCACGGATCCCTTGGATTCAAGCAGGTAGGGCAGGGCATACTTGGTGCAGTATACGGTACCCCAGAAATTTACATCCATGAGGCGGCGTATCACTTCCAGGTCAAGATCCTTGAACATGGCACGCATTGAAATGCCGGCGTTGTTAATGAGTATATCTATACGGCCAAACCTGGCTATTGTCTGTTCAATGAGATTGCGGCAGTCAGACTCCACGGATACATCGGTCTTTACGCTCAGAACCTCTGTCTGAGTGGAGAGTTCGCGGCTCAATTCGTTGAGCTTATCCTCTGATCTTGCGGCAAGAACTACTTTGGCTTTGTATTTGGCAAGCAAGGTGGCTGTTGCAAGTCCAATTCCGGAGCTGGCTCCTGTAACTATCGCAACTTTGTCCTTAAAATAAATTCTGTTGTTCATCTGAGCTATGTTAATATGCCGTAAAGGTAATGAAATTTTGTCATTTGATACCCTGGCAAACGTTTTCGTGCCCTAAATGAATAATTTTGTGGTGTTTTTGTGTAATTTCGCGACTTGAAAAACAAACAGAAATGACTGTAACACTATTATTGCACTGCCCCGACAGACCGGGAATCATTGCTGACATAACCAATTTCATTACCGAGAACCGCGGTAACGTCGTATATCTGGCGCAGTTTGTGGATCACGTTGAGAATGTGTTCAATATGCGTATAGAGTGGAATATTGACAATTTCCTTATCCCCAAGGATAAGATTGCCGATTACTTCGGTACGCTGTATGCCAAGAAATATGACATGAACTTCAAGCTCTATTACAGTGACTGCAAGCCCCGCATGGCCATATTCGTCAGCAAGATGTCTCACTGTCTGTTTGACCTGCTTGCCCGTTACAGCGCAGGCGAGTGGAACGTTGACATACCTCTGATTGTGAGCAACCATCCCGATATGAAGCATGTGGCCGATATGTTCGGCATTCCCTATTATGTATATCCCATTACAAAGGAGAACAAGCTGGAGCAGGAGACTGCAATGATGGATCTGCTTAAGGAGAATAATATTGACTTTGTGGTATTGGCCCGTTACATGCAGATAATCGGTGACCGTATGATAGCCGCATATCCCAACAGGATAATCAATATCCACCACTCATTCCTGCCGGCATTTGTGGGTGCCAAGCCTTATCAGGCTGCATTTGACCGCGGCGTAAAGATCATCGGCGCCACCAGCCACTACGTAACAGCTGAGCTGGATGCCGGTCCTATCATCTGCCAGGATGTAGTCCGCATTTCACATAAGGATATGCCGTCAGACCTTGTCAACAAAGGTAAGGACCTGGAAAAGATCGTGCTCTCACATGCCGTCCAGAAACACATTGAGCACAAAATCCTGGTCTACAAGAACAAAACAGTCGTATTCAGCTAATTACGTTTTTCTATCATTTAATGGCCCTGATTGAGCTTTTTTGCTTAATCAGGGCTTTTTGTTTTGTTGGGGCTCTGTGGGCGATTAACTTACTTTAACAATTATAATGGTGGTTATAACCGATTTGCATTTACATTTGTAATCAGATCTTAAAAAGTGTTTATAAAAAGGGCTCCAGCGTTGCTTTATGATTGTCTTATTCAGTGAGGCGGTTTTAAGATGACGTTCCCGATATTGGCTTTACTAACTTAGTTATATTGTTTATGAAAAGGATTTGTTTTCGTTTTTTGACAGTGATGCCAGCCTTGGTTTGCTGTGTCGCTCTTTCAGCTCAGAGTTCGGTCAATGATGACTATAACCGCAATTCATTGACGATAATTCCACTCACTCATGGTGATCGTTATGATCAGATATCTGTTTCCTATCTGGAATCTGTAAATCCGGGTGGTGATAAGTTTGATGCTACACGTATAGGCATTTCATCATTGCGTATTTCTGAATCCCGTTTTGAGATAGATGATGAAGAACTGGAGACTCCTACTAAACAGGCTACAAACCATGCAACAAACGTCAGTGGGAAGGTTGCAGACCTTCTTTATGACGCTCATGTGAGCAGAATTCTGATGGGTACGTGGTTTAACAGAGGTCAGAACGGACTGATGGACCTGCATCTCATCAACAAGAGGGCAGAGTATAATGCTACGGACCAGACTTTCAATGTCGCCAACAGTCAGGCTCTTGGAAAGTATCTGCTCCAGAGCGGTGGAGTGGAACTGATCAAACACAGCTATATTCTTGTTGTGGACCACTCTGTTCCGGTAATAGAGCGTAAATACAATGACAGAGGTAATGTGTCAGGCATAAAGGTTTGCACTTACGCTATGGGTAATCTGTATAAGTTGGATATTGAAGACTCTGATTTCCAGAAGGTTTATGATTGCTGGATATATCCTGACGACAGTCCTGAAGTAAAGGAGTCCAAGATGAAAGCATGGGACAGACTGAATTTTACTCTTTGGAACATAAAGAACGTGGGGACACTTTGCCTGGAAACACAAGAATCAAGTTTTGGTAATTCTCCCGATGAAAACGCACTTATTGAGAGTTCTATTACAAGATGCACAAGTGGGTTGATTGATGAACTTGAGAAGTCTGTATCAGACTGGCAGGTTAAATCAGGTATCTACAAGACAAATCCGGTGAGCGCCAAGATCGGAAAGAAGGAGGGTCTGAGCAATATGGACCGTTATGAGGTCCTGGAGTTCATGACTGACGGATATGGCCATAATTATTCCCGTCGTAGAGGCTGGATCCGTGCAACAAAGGTTGTTGATAACCGTAAGAGTACATCCGGAAACAGCGGATTGTCAGAATTCTATCAGATTGCAGGCGGAAACATTGAACCCGGCATGCAGATACATCAGAAAAAATCTATCGGACTGGATCTTAAGGCTCTCTACTATGCAGGCAAGGGATTCGGTTATGGATTGGAACTTGATTTTGCGTTCGGCATGAAAACCAACATGGGCCAGGTTCATCATATAAAATTCGGCGGTTTATTCTCGCAATATCAGAAAGGCTTTACGGCCAATGATGAGTATGAATTGACTGATGTTCTTAAACTTGTTGATATACGTTTTGGATACGGATACGGAATTCGTCCTATACGATATCTGGAACTTATACCGTCTCTGACCCTGTTGGCAGACTCATATGTTGAGAATAAGGATGATGATGATACTGGTGACGAGCAACAGGAGAGTGAGCTTGTGGAGAATCTCAAGTTCCTGGATAAGACGGGATGGGGTATATCAGCCGGACTTGATGCCAATATCAATGTCTTCTACCCGGTAAAACTTACTTTGGGTGTGTATTATGACCAGCTCCTGTTTGGAGGTAAGACATGGGATGATGTGATGGATGTACTTGACAAGGTTGGTACAAAACGTTCTGGACTGACATTCCGTGCAGGTTTGATTTACGAATTCTAAAAACCCTGAGTTATGAGAAAGATAATCATGGCAGCTCTTGTCATGACCGGATTGCTGGTCATGATGCCGGAGAGTGCTTACTCTCAGAGGAGTAAAAACAAGAAGAAATCCCGTGTAGAAAATGTGAAGAACCAGTTTGACGGCTCATACAATTATGAGGTGGAGACTGTGGGAGTAGGTACAGAAGGAACCAAATCCCTTAAGGTGTGGGCTTATGGAAAGAACGTGGATGAGGCCATAGCTCTGGCCAAAAAGTGTGCCGTGGCCGCCTGCATCTACCGCGGACTGCCTGCTGCAGAGAACGTATTGGCAACACCTGCGTTGTGTCCCAATCCGGATCCTAAATGGGATGACTATTTTGGGGAGTTCTTTGATGACGGAGGTGAATACCTGAACTATGTCAATCTTACGTCGGACGGGGTTCCATCGGGACAGGACCGTCTTAAACTCAAGAAAGGCGGGTACAAGTGCGGCATCTATGTTCAGGTGCTGTTTGACCGTCTGCGTAAGGACCTTGAGAAAAAAGGCGTAATTGCAAGTATGAATTCATATTTCTGATGGTATGAGAAAGTTATTTGCTGTTTCATTCTTTCTGCTGCTGACACTGTCTGTCCATGCGCAGATGAAAAGGCCTGTCATAATGGTGGTTCCGGCCGACCAATGGTGTATATCCAACGGGTATGCCACATCATTTGACGATATGGGCCGTACAAGGTTTGTTCCTGATTATGAGGCTGCTCTCCAGGAGAATGCCGAGATAAGGTCTCTGATTGGGAGTCTGGGTAATATGATGTCATCATATGACTTCCCCCTTAAGAACCTTGAGGCCGAGTTGAAGAGACTCAATAATGATGAGGCTGAACTCTCTTTGATAGTAGGCAAGTCAACAGGTGCCGAAGTTGTAGAGAGCCCGATTGACAGACTGCGCCGTTCTGCAAAGTGTGATATCATCATAGATGTGGCATACACCTCTTTCCGTAACGGTCCGTATTCTAAGGTGGTGTTCAATATCACTGCTATTGATGCTTACAGTTCAATGGAGGTGGCTGCATGTCCTCCTGTTGAGACGGAGATGGTGGCGGCTTCTATGGAGAAGCTCCTTGATAGAGCCGTACAGGATGTCAAGGAGACATTCTGCAGTAAGATCCAGAGCTATTTTGAGGATACTTACAATAACGGACGCAATGCACGCATCCTGCTTAAAAGGTTTGACAGTTGTCCCTATGATTTTGAGGATGACGTCGTTTACAACGGTAAGGATGCTGAACTTGGAGAGGTTATCCAGCAGTGGTTCTATGACAATTGCGTAGGAGGACAGTTCAGTCTTGGTAATGCTACCGCGAATACTATGGATTTTTCTCCTGCCAGGATTCCGGTAAGAGGCAAGGATCTTTCAGACAATGAGGTTGCAATTGATGCAGCCGCTTTTGTCCGTCCTCTCTCCAGATTGTTATCCAGAACCTATAACATGGATGTGAAAGTGTATCCCAAGGGTTTGGGTGAAGTATGGCTGATACTTGGCGAGAAATAATATGAAAAAGATACTGACTGTTATTATGATTATGCTGTTGTCGGCCATATCGGTATCGGCACAGAGTTATCTTCCGGGTAAGGTGGCGTTTACGCCTGTATTCGGAAACTATACCGGCTTCTCTGATGAGGTATGCTCTATCATGGAGCAGCGTCTTACCCAGATAGTGGTTTCAAACGGATTGGGTAGCTATTCTAACCAATATGTCATTACTGCACGCATATTTACAGAGGATAAGCAGGTTACATCTACTTCTCCTGCTCAGTATGTTGTCAATCTGACAATTCAGTTTACAGCTTTGGACGTTGAGAACAATATATTGGTGGGCGAGGTTTCTGTTCCCGTAAAGGGTGTTGACAGGACTGAGAACAGGGCGTATATCAATGCTATAAGACAGTTGAGCGCTTCAAACCAGGCAATACGTACTTTTATCAGGAAGTCTACGGACAACATAATCCAAGCCTATAACCGCAGTGCATGGAATCTTGTGACCCAAGCAGATAATATGGCTGCCAAGGGCGATTATGAGGGGGCTTTGGCAACATTGGCCAGCATACCTACAGAGATAGATGACTATGCCAAGGTCCAGGCCTGTTCAGAGAAGATTTATGCAGAGTCTGTAAGCAAGAAACAGACTGAGGCCGCTGCTGTAGCACAACAGAAAGCCGAATCAGAAGAGAAGGCTGCCGAAGAGGCTCAGCGGGAGAAAGACCGTCAGATGCAACAGGCTATGGCCGAAGCCCTGGAAAAGAGCAATCGCGAATCAAAGCGGAATGCGACTATTGAGAAGGTCAAAGGATGGTTCCTTGGCAATATTAAGTTTACCTGATAATTAAAACTGTAACTATATGAAATGTCCTAAGTGCGGAGAGGAACTTCCTCTATTGTCTCAGGTCTGCCCATGTTGCAAGACTGTCATTGAGAGAGCTGATGCTCCCAGTGCAGTTGATCTGACCAATGCTATTGATTATGAGGTAAGACAAGCCAAAAAGAGTGCTTTGAAAGCCAAAAAGATCAAACCGGCATACAGTAAGGCGCTGTATCTGATTATCCTTGCTGTAGCGGCTGGCATAGTTGGCGTAAAGACATCTTCAGGGCTAGTGTGGATAATAACGCTGGTCTTGGCAGTGTTGGCCTTGTTCTCTTTCATAAAGCGTAAGAAATCAAATCCATTTGAGCTGACGAAACTGAACTTTGACTCGGGTGTGAGCCTGGTTGAACGGTATTATAAGGGTAATAATGAAATAAGCCGTTTTGTTCAGGATGCATCCCGCCAGATGACCGAGATCAGCAATGAAATTGAGATTGCCAAGGCCAGGAACGGTCGTTCAACTCTTCTTGGAGTACTTGCCGAGATTATTGTACTTTCTGTACTTGTAGCTCTGGTACCTGAAGGCGGTTCCGTAAACGGTAAATCGGATGTGCCTGAGGATTATGATGCCAAAGTGGAGTACTATATCAATGCTGCTGACCCGGCATCGGCCATAGATGTTTACGTAAAGTCTGAATACAACAATGAGTATGTTGGAGCTGACAAGCGTAAGGCTTTGTGTGAATCGCTGTGTAACGGCGGTTATGCCGATGAGGCCGAATCATATTTCAGAGACAGGTGTGCAGGTTATTCAGGCGATTTGGAATGTGCTACAGTTATAGTCAAGTACTATATCAGGAAGGGAGATAAGGACAAGGCATCTGAATTTGCAGTCTCATGCGAGGGGCTGATGCGTTATAAGTCCGATGAAGAAAAGATTAAGAAACTATTATAATTAGAACAGAGTATGGGACTTTTTGGAAGAAATAATATTCTGGACGTCATTAACTGTGACGACAAGGATGATTATCTGATTTGGAAATGGAGTCCGGACGGAAATCCCAATAATGTCAGGGCAAACTCCATAAGATACGGCTCTTCACTCCGTGTCAGGGATGGACAACAGGCTGTATTTGTCTATAAGCAGTCAGACGGTACGATGCAGGAGTTTATAACCGGTCCGTATGACCGTACAATTGATACTCAGAACTTTCCTGTTTTGGCTCCAATCCTGGGACTTGCGTACGGCGGAGGATCTCCGTTCCAGGCTGAGATCTATTTCATCAATGCCGACCAGTCAATAACCAGGACCTTCTATGTGGATCATATAGAAGTGGTGGATGTCATTACCGGTAATCCTACAGCATTTGAGGCAAAATGCTCTTTCGTATTCAAGATTCAGGATATACCTGCTTTTGTAAAGAATCACAAACTTAGGACTCTTAAACTGGAGGATCTTGAGGAGAAGGTTCTTGAGGCTATGATAAGTGAGGTCAAGAATACGATAGGCGGTGTCCTTTTTGACAACCAGATTCCGGCTGCGGCCGTATCGGCCCGCAGGGACCTGATCATCAATGAGGTGAAACGCAGGCTTGTTGAGCCGTTTGAGGAGCAGTTCGCCATTCATCTGGTACGTTTCGATATTCCGGACATTAAGCGTGTACGCAATGGAGAGGATGATCTGGATGCAGTTCTTCGTGAGGAAAGGATGAAGAATATCAGAGCTGAACACTCAACTTACAGAGGCAATATACAGCGTAATCAGGATATCGCGGCCGAGAACTTACAGGAGAGTCTGAAGGTTCAGCGTGAAGTTGCACGTGAAGGCGGAATCCTTGGCGCCCGTCAGGCTAATCTTGGCGCATACCAGGTCGGTGTACAGGGTGAGGTAGGAAAGGCTGCTGCCGAGGGATTGGGACAACTTGGATCCAATCCGGGTTCCGGAATAAGCGGTGGCGCCGGTGGCGGCATGAATCCGGCTGCTATGATGTCTTCAATGATGCTTGGAACATCGGTAGGAGCAGGAATGTCAAATATGATGGGTGGAATGATGAATAATCTGGGCACTCCTCAGGCTCCTCAGGCCCCGCAGGGACAGGTGCCTCCACCACCTCCGGCATCGGAGACTGCTCAATGGCATCTGGCTATAAACGGTCAGTCAAGCGGGCCGTATAGCGTAGCGCAACTGCGTACATTTGTCGCACAGAAGACCATTACTCCGGAGTCTATGGTTTGGAAAGCCGGAATGGCCGGCTGGGCGCAGATAAGTACTTTGCCTGAACTGGCATCCCTGTTCGGCGCACCTACGCCGCCTCCAATGCCGGATACACCTCCTGTGCCACCGGCACTATAATTAAAACCCGATTATGAACCAGGCAGTTATGACTGCCATAAAAATGAAATAATATGGATTCCAAAGATATGATGGACAATATGATGGGCATGGCAATGGGTTTGTCAATGGCCAGCGTCTTTACACGTGTGATGGAACGTACCATGGAGAATACCATGACTCCCACCACAACCCGTGGAGCGTACGAGAATCTTATGGCCCAGGGACAGCGTTATATATATGCCGTCGTTGATGGACGGTCATGCGGACCATTCTCGTTACAGGAACTGACTTCTATGATTAAAGATGGCCGTGTTACCGCCGAGACCTATCTGTGGAAAGCGGGAATGCCGGATTGGATGAAGGCCAAGGATGTTACGGATATTGCTCCGATTGTTAATGAACCCCCGGTATTCAACAAGTAGCCTTATGAGTAAGTTTAAGATAAACTATCTGTTCGTTGCAATTGCACTGATCGTGACCGGAGTCATGATGTATCTTTTTCTTTCTTTGTCAGATGATAAAGGATATGCCATAGCGACTCCTCTACTGATAATGTTCCCGTTGCTGGTCTGCCTGTCAATCAAGGTTGACGGTGCGCCCCGTACTACGACAAACATCAAGATTCTTTCTGAGATATCAGCTACGATACTGTTCCTGATAGGAGTTCTGTCATGTGTATTCAATCTGGCCGTGACAACATATGTGGCTTTTGTCACTGTGTTCTTCCTTGCATGGTTGGGCCTGTCATGGCTATTGGCATACAGAACCAAAGGATAGAACCTTCTCCTTTTGGCGCTCAGGAATTCCTGAGCGCTTCTAGTTTGAACATTTCATCGCGGTATTGAGAGGCCTCCATGAAGTCCATTCTGGAGGCTGCTTCATTCATGAGGCGGCGGGTGCGGGCTATGGCCTTGTCAAGCTGCTGCGGGCTCATGGATGCGATGACAGGATCTGCCACGGTCCTGGTACGTTCCTCGATGTTGTATGGCTTGGGCTCTGATTCCTGTGTGGCCGATACCAGTACGGATGTGTTGAGAGCCTTCTCAATCTGCTTGGGCGTGATGTGATGCTCCTCATTGTAGCGCATCTGCTTCTCGCGGCGGCGGGTGGTTTCAGCTATGGTGAGACGCATGCTCTCAGTTATCTTATCGGCATAGAGGATGACCTTGCCGTTCACGTTACGGGCGGCACGGCCAGCAGTCTGGGTAAGGGAGCGGTGGTCGCGCAGGAATCCCTCCTTATCGGCATCGATTATCGCTACCAGTGATACCTCGGGCAGGTCCAGACCTTCACGCAGCAGGTTCACACCAACCAGGACGTCATAGAGTCCCTTGCGCAGGTCTGTCATGATCTGGATGCGCTCCATGGTGTCAACGTCACTGTGTATGTAATTGCAGCGTACGCCGTTCTTGAGCAGGTAGTCAGTCAGTTCCTCGGCCATGCGCTTGGTCAAGGTGGTTACCAGCGTGCGCTCGTCACGCTCGGAGCGTGTGGCAATCTCCTCCAGCAGGTCATCAATCTGGTTCTTGCTGGGACGTACCTCAATCTCCGGGTCAAGCAGGCCGGTGGGACGGATAACCTGATCCACAACTACGCCCTCGCTCTCGGCCAGTTCATAATCGGCAGGGGTGGCACTAACGTAGATGGTCTGTCCGGTCAGTTCCTTGAACTCCTCAAACTTGAGCGGACGGTTATCCAGAGCAGCGGGCAGGCGGAATCCGTACTCCACAAGATTCATCTTGCGGGCTCGGTCACCTCCGTACATGGCATGCAGCTGAGGTACGCTCACGTGGCTCTCATCAATGACCATCAGGAAATCCTTTGGGAAGAAATCCAGTAGGCAGTAGGGGCGTGTGCCGGCCTGTCGGCCGTCAAAATAGCGGGAGTAGTTCTCAATGCCGCTGCAGTGCCCAAGTTCACGAATCATCTCTATGTCATACTCCACACGCTCCTTAAGACGCTTGGCCTCAAGAGGCTTGCCAATCTCCTGGAAATATTCCACGCGTTCAACAAGGTCATCCTGGATGGCGCGTATGGCGCGTTCCTGGCTTTCCTTGGTGGTCATGAACAGGTTGGCGGGGTATATGCGGTAGAAATCATAGGTTTCAATGCGCTCGCCGGTAAGGACGTCAAACTCCTCAATCGAGTCAATCTCATCATCCCAGAACTGGATCCTTACGGCGGTGTCATTATATGCCAGGTTTATGTCTACGTTATCGCCCTTGACACGGAAACAGCCGCGTCCCAGCTCTATGTCATTGCGGGTGTACAGACTGTCTACCAGTTTGCGCAGCAGTACGTTGCGGTCCATACGGCCACCCTTGCGCAACTCAATGACGTTGTTGTAGAAATCGGCAGGGTTGCCCATGCCGTATATGCATGACACGGATGATACCACTATCACGTCATTGCGGCCTGACAGTAAGGCCGATGTGGCCGACAGACGCAGCTTGTCAATCTCATCATTGATGGCCAGGTCTTTCTCTATATATGTGTCCGTAGCAGGTAGATAGGCCTCGGGCTGGTAGTAGTCATAATAAGAAACGTAGTATTCAACGGCGTTTTGGGGAAAGAATGCCTTGAACTCACTGTACAGCTGTGCGGCCAGTGTCTTGTTATGGCTGAGTACCAGAGTAGGGCGGCCCAGGTTCTTGATGACGTTGGCTATGGTGAATGTCTTGCCTGATCCGGTTACGCCCAGTAGGGTCTGGGCATGAGCTCCGTTAAGCAACCCTTCAGTGAGCTGCTGTATGGCCTGAGGCTGGTCGCCGGTGGGCTTGAACGGTGATACTAGTTTGAAATCCATGAACCGCGAAGATAGGAGATTTTTTTGTACTTTTGAACAACTAATATGAGATAATATGACTGTAGAAGAGAGAGAACAGCGTGCCGGTGAACTGTTCAAGGCCGGTTACAACTGCTGCCAGGCAGTTGCCATGACATTTGCCGATGTGATTGGACTGCCGGAGGATGAGGTGGCTCGTCTTACCAGCGGATTCGGCGGTGGAATGGGTCGTATGCGTGAGGTCTGCGGTACCGTATCGGCCATGACGATGGTGGCCGGTGCCATGATTCCTGCAAATGATGTGACCAACAAACAGGCCAAGACCGCCAATTATGCACTGGTACAGGATATGGCGGGTGAGTTCAAGCAGATGAACGGCAGTATCATATGCCGTGAGCTGTTGGGCCTGAGCAAACCTGAGGGTACGCCTGTACCGTCGGACCGTACTCCGGAATACTATAAGAAACGTCCCTGCGGTGAGCTTTGTTCACTGGCTGCAGGCATCATAGCACGTAAACTTAAAGCACAGGATAAATGAAAAAGCTTGTTCTGTTATTTGCGGCAATGCTTGGCGTTGCCGGTGCATCAGCATGCACAAATCTGATAGTTACAAAAGGTGCGTCGTCCAATGGGTCAAACATGTGTACCTATGCGGCCGATTCACACCAACTGTACGGATTCCTGCGTTATACTCCCGCCGCAGACTATCCTGCCGGTACCATGATGGAGATACGTGACGGAGACTCCGGCAAACTGCTTGGAGAGATACCGCAGGCGGAACACGTATATTCCGTAATAGGCAATATGAATGAGTATCAGCTGGTTATAGGCGAGACTACCTACGGTGGAGTGGAATTCATAGATTCCACCGCCATATTGGACTACGGATCACTCATGCATATAGCCCTGCAGCGCTGCAAGACTGCACGTGAGGCAATCGCGTTGATTGACAAGCTTATGCAGACCTACGGATATGCATCGGAGGGCGAGTCTTTCACACTGTGTGACCCCAATGAGATTTGGATCATGGACATAATGGGTAAGAACCCCAAGTTTGACAAGAAGGGCCGTAACGTTAACCGTGGAGCCGTATGGGTGGCAAAACGTATCCCTGACGGATACATATCCGGTCATGCCAACCAGTCCAGGATAACCACCATTGATTTTAATGACCCGGACAACTGCCTCTACTCAAAGGATGTGATAAAGCAGGCCCGTGAACAGGGACTGTTCAGCGGTAAGGATGAGGAGTTCAGTTTCTGTGACGTCTATAACCCGCTGGATTTCAGTGGCGCCCGTGCATGTGAGGCCAGGGTATGGTCATACTTTAACAGATTTGCCGATGGAATGGATGAATATCTGGATTATGCCATGGGCTATGACCTTAAGAAACATATGCCGCTGTATGTCAAACCTAACAGAAAAATCTCAACAAAAGACCTGGCGGACATGATGCGTGACCATTTTGAAGGAACGCCGCTTGACATGACAACCGATATAGGCGCAGGCGGCAGTCATCTGCCATATCGCTGGCGCCCCATGGAGTTTGAGTATCAGGGTTGGGAGTATGTGAATGAGCGTGCCATTGCTACCCAGCAGACAGGCTGGTGGTATGTAGCCCAGGCTCGTCCGGAGAGCAGATACGGAGTGTTCTGGTTTGGTGTGGATGATGCCGGAACATCACCGCTTATGCCTTTCTTCAGTTGTACCAATAGCGTTCCTGAATGCCTGAGAGAGGGAAACGGCTCACTGTTGGAATACTCGGAGACTTCAATGTACTGGATTGTAAGCCGTATAGCACAGTTTGCATACCTCAGATATGACAAGATCGGTGCCGAGGTACGCAGCGTCATTGATGAATATGAAAATGGTATCATGGCCAAGGTGGATGCCATGAGCGATGATGAGAGCGTTCAGACTCTGTCATCATTCGGAGTTGACAATGCGGTCTCACTGTTTGAGAAATGGCAGGACCTGGATAAGTATCTGCTGGTAAAATATATTGACGGAAACATTAAGCGTCAGAATCCGGACGGATCATTCGTGACCAACGGCTACAGTGACGATATCCCTGAGTATCCCATATGGGAGGACTACTCCGACAAGTGGAAGGAGAGTGTTGTGCGTGACCACGGGGACGTGCTGCGCATACGTAAATAATATTAAATAACAGGTGCATACTTGCACGGTTAACTCAAAATAGATACTTTTGCAGGTTGAAATTTTACAGCATGCGTAAGACTGCGTCCATAATATCCGTTTTGGCTCTTCTCATGGCCCTGATGTCAGGTTGCTCGGGATATAACAAGATCCTTAAGGCATCGGACTATAACACCAAGTACAGTTTGGCCAAGACATACTTTATCGAGGGACACTACACCACTTGCAGCACCATGCTTGAGGAGTGCGTGGCTTATCAGCGTGGTACGGCTCAGGCTGAGGAATCCATGTATCTGCTGGCCACCTGCTACTATAATCTGGAGGATTACCTGTCAGCTTCACAGTATTATCTGGCTTGCTATAAGACATATCCTAACAGCACTTACTCAGAGAACTGCCTGTTCTGGTCCGGTAAGAGCCTCTATCTGGATACACCTGATCCTCGTCTGGATCCTACCAGTACTACGGCTGCCATCATGCAGTTGCAGCGTTTTGTGGAGACTTATCCCAACAGCAAGTACCGCAACGAGGCTGAGAACATGATTTACACCATGTATGACCGCCTGGTAGAGAAGGAGGTGGGTACCGCAGAGCTCTATTACAATATGGGCAATTACCTGGGCAACAACTACCGCTCATGCATAGTAGTGGCTCAGAATGCGCTGCGTGACTATCCTTACACCAAGTATCGCGAGAAACTCTCCATGCTGGTACTCAAGGCAAAGTTCCAGATGGCACAGGAGAGCGTGTTGGCCAAGAGGGATGACCGTTACCGTGATGCTATTGATGAGTATTACGCTTTCAAGAATGAATTTCCTGAGAGCTCATATATGAAGGAGGCGGATAAGATGTACCGCATATCCACCAAGAATTTAGGAAACAAGAATCAAATCATAGAAGAAGAATAACATGGATTTCAAGAAGACAAATGCTCCGACCAACACCGTTACACGTGACCTGGTCAATTTTGTAAAGGACACAGACAACATCTATGAGAGCGTTGCCATCATGGGCAAGCGTGCCAACCAGATCTCTGTAGAGATGAAAGAAGAGCTCAAGTCAAAGCTTGAGGAGTTCAGCTCATCAACAGACAACCTGGAGGAGATGTTTGAGAACAGGGAGCAGATTGAGATTTCACGCTACTACGAGCGTCTGCCCAAACCCACTCTGATTGCCGCTCAGGAGTTTGAGGAGGGTAAGATCTATTTCCGTAATCCCGCCAAGGAGAAGGAGAATCTCTAATAACTCTCCGGCATAGGTCCGGATTTACTTTATGAAGATAGAATTCTACCTGCATCAAGTATGGCTGGCTCTCATCTGTGTGCTGATGTTTGCCGGCCTTCTTCTTCCCGTAGGGGAACTGGTTAACGCCGATGGTGCATCGGCCAGTCTCACAAATTTCCGCCTGAACTTTATTGAGGGTGACAGCTGCGGAGCCATGTGGGGTATGGGTGCCATAATGATCGTTATTCTGGCTGTGGGAGTGTTTGAGCTCCTGCTGTCCGGATTCCGCAACTTCATACTCCAGAAACGTCTGCTGGTATTCATGATGCTGCTGACCGTTGGCTACTACATACTGTTTGTGCTGTATGTGCTGCTGCTTAAGGGTGACGCATCGTTCGGTATCAGTGTGGGAGCCTCATTCCCTCTGATAAGCCTGATACTGGAATACATGACTATCCACGGCGTATCAAAGGCCGAGGCAGATATCATCGCTAAAGCCAGCGGATTCCGCCTTAGAGATTAATTCAAGTTGAAGGAGTAAGTAAGGCGGACTGATATGGTGCTGTTTGCGCATCGGCCAAAATAGTCTTTCTTGGTGATGCCGTAGATGTTGCCCAGACCAAAGTAGTAACGGCCTTCCACTCCAAAGTTTCCGGCCCCGGTACGCATCTCAAGTCCCACGCTGGCGGTAATACCGTAATCCAGCTTGTTCTCTATTGCCTTGCCGTACTGCTCTGTGACGTTGTTGGGACGTTTGCTGTCATCCCAAGGCTCCTGTCCTCCGTATATCTCATTCTCATGTATCAGATATCCTATCTGCGGGCCCAGATTTATGTGTCCCTGGAATCCGCGTATCTCACGGCCGAATCCCAGATAGGCCAGAAAGGGAACCTCAATGTAATCAGCTACACGGGTGTATTCGTTGCCTGATCCGTCCTCAATATTCTCAGTCCAACCGCGGCGGGCAAAGTTGCACTCCAGCTGAGTTCCGCATATCAGGAAAAAGTATTTCTCAGAGATATGTCTTAATGATACGCCGAAAGTAGGACCCAGGCATGTGGTCTGCTTTATGGTGGGCACGAATGATACCCGGCTTGTTCCCATTCCGGCATTAAAGCCTAAGGAGAGCATGTTGCGCGGGTCACCTACCTGTGCTTTTGCTGTCAAGACAGTGAATGCAAGCGCAAAGAGTATGGTCAGAGTGCGTCTCATTTGTCAAAGTCTATCTTCTCAATCTTAAAGTTATCAGAGAAGTGAACAAAGAATACCTTGCGGTTCATGAATCCTCCCCAGTTGTTTACTCTCTCAAACTTGAATCCCATCTGTACGGGGTCAAAACTGATGTCATCCAGATGATCGGGCAGGTCCTTGCCGTATGTGGCCAGACCTTTCAGGAAATAGTATCCTGCGTCATATCCGTAAGACGCATAACTGGGATAACTGATCAGCATCTGACGGCTGAATGAGCGGCGGAACATGTTGTTGAACTCAACAGACTCCTGCAGCATGTTGTTGGTGTAGAACCAGCTGTAGAACCAGGTGTCAACCTCATAGAACTCCTCCAGATGGTCTGTGGCATATGTCTGGTATCTGGGATAACCGAACAGGTGAGTCTCAATACCGGGCGCCTTGGTGCGGTTTATGAGCTGCAGTACGGGCAACATGGTGTTGAGCGGCTCGCTGCCGTCCGTGTTGATTATGAATATGTTCTGCTTATCGGCCACCAGAGTGTCCATGATTTGCTGGTAAGCGGTATCAACCATGAGTGTGGTGAGCGGAATGTCATGCTCGCTGAGCACATGTCTCAGACCGTCGATGAAATCATTCTTTTTGAACTCATCGGCATCCAGCAGTATCACGTTGGGGTTGGGGAACTGCTCCAGGAAATGGTTGTAGGTCTCCTGCAGGTAATAGGACTGTGACGGGTTGAGCTGATATACGTACGGGTTGTTGAATACCTCATCAAAGTTTGAGTTAATGATGAGCGGAACCAGCGGAACCTGATGCGCGGTTGACCATTTTGATACGGCCGATATGTGAGATGTGAATCGGGGGCCGAAAATGATATCCACGTCATCCAGCTTGCCGCTTTCAAGCAGGGGCTCGATGGGGGTGTCCTCACCCTCGGAATCAAATACCTTGAGGGTTACCGATACGTTCTCATCCTTAAGCTTGTCAAGGGCCATCATAACTCCCTGATAGAACTCAATCATCTGTTTCTGCAGGGTGGTGGTGGAGTCATTCAGGGAGAAGGGCAGGATAAGGGCGGCTGTGATGATGCCGTCATCATCTTTATCCTTACGCTCGTTAAGGCTGAACAGAGTGCTGTCAGAAACGGCCTCCATACGTGTCTGTGCGGCAGTCTGGCGCTGGCGGCGCTGCTCAAGCTCCTTCTGTGTGAACGGTATGTTGACTACGGCACCCTGGCGCAGTTTGGTATATCTGTACTCAGGGTTGGCATTCAGGAATTCTGTCTGTGATATGTCATAATTGCGGCATATGCGGAAAATGGTCTCACGTTTCTTGACTACGTGCGTGGTCTTGAATCGGGCGGTATCGGACAAGATGGCCCGGACGTCCTCAACAATGGACTTGGGTGCATCCTGACCGGCATTCTCAATGGTCGATGCCAGCGGGTCCTCATCGGACGGGGCGGGTATGGTGATAACCTGACCTATCTTGAAATTCTGAGCTGAGAGGCCGGGGTTGGCATCACAAAGTTCCTTGACTGATATGCGGTTCTCTACCGACAGGCGGTACAGAGTCTCACCCTTCTGGATGGTGTGGAAACGGCCGGAGCTGGTCTGGCTGCGGTTAGGTATGCGCAGTTCCTGTCCTGTACGTATAACCTTCTCACTACCCGGGTTGAGCTTGATTATGTCATCCTCGGTCACACCGTACATCCTGGATATGGAGTAGAGTCCCTGACCCTGGGTTACGGTATGCATGAAATACTCCTGTGCCGATACGCTGACCGTAAATGCGGTGAACAATACAGCCAGTACTATACTCTTGAAACGATTCATCAGTATTGTGTCAGTTCTTTTCAACATAGTAGGGAGCAAAAATACAAAAAAGGGTTCAGACTACGTTTTAATATGTAGTGATTCTATATTATATAACCATATTTATAGATTGGGTTAAGACAATTTCGTTGTGTTTTGAGTAATTTTGCGGTTTGAAACGGAGCATATGAAAAGATTCATCCCAGTAAGGCTTGTATGTGCGGTGGCTGCGGTACTTCTGTGGCCTGTAACTGCTGTTGCCGGCACTCCTAAGGTGCAGGTACAGATTGCTTTGAGTCCTGTTTCAGGTGATCCTGTGGTGCTTACCAATGACAACACCCAGGCCGATGAGGAGTTCAACGCTCCTCTGCGTGCCAGATTCTCTTCATCCCTTACAACCGATGACGGAAAGGAGTATGAACTGCGTTCCCAGTGGACCATAAAGGAGCTCCCTGAGGATGAGTCACAGGATACCATAGACTACCTTAAGCGTTATGAGAACGTGACAGAGTATGAGTTCACTGACTGGGGCTCATTCCTGGTGGTTTATGAGTGGTCATACAGGGAGAAGGACTCTGCCAATTTCATCCCCGGTGATGATGTCAGGTTCAGATTCGGAATAGATGAGTCTGTGGTACGCCTTGATTACAACGCTTTCTCACCTAATGATGACGGCATCAATGACGTGTTCAAGATATATGCACGCTCCGTGGTCAAGATGAACATCTCCATATTCAACCGTTGGGGCCAGACCATAAAGACCATATCGGGCCCTATGGACAAGATACTTCCCTCCGATGCCACTCCGGATGAGAAGGGCGGATATCTGTTTGAGGTTTGGGACGGAAAACACAACGGCAGCGTGGTCAATGACGGCGTTTACTACATAAACGTAAAGGCTACCGGTGCCGGTGGTAAGAAATATGATTTCAAGAGAGATATCAACGTACTGAAAGGGCAGGGGAATTGATGGATAAGTCTAAGATAGTTGTAACGGGTGCCAGGTCCAATAACCTGAAGAACATAGATGTGGAGATACCCCACAAGTCCCTGACCGTGGTCACGGGACTGAGCGGCAGCGGCAAGTCATCACTTGCCTTTGATACCATCTATGCCGAGGGTCAGCGCCGTTACATAGAGACTTTCTCAGCCTACGCCCGCAATTTCCTGGGTAACTTACAGCGTCCCGATGTGGACCGCATTACAGGACTGAGCCCTGTGATATCCATTGAGCAGAAGACCACCAACCGCAACCCCCGTTCAACCGTGGGAACCGTTACGGAGGTTTATGACTACCTGCGTCTGCTGTTTGCCCGTGCCGGTGAGGCGTTCTCATACGTGACGGGTGAGAAGATGGTCAAGTTCACCGAGGAGCAGATAGTAAACCTCATAACCACGGACTATGACGGACAGCGCATTTACGTGCTGGCTCCGCTGGTACGCAACCGTAAAGGTCATTACAAGGAACTGTTTGAGAGCATACGCCGCAAGGGTTATATCAACGTCAGGGTTGACGGCGAGATACGTGAGGTAAAGCCCGGCATGAAGCTGGACCGTTACCGCAACCATGACATAGAGGTTGTGATAGAAAAGCTCGTAGTCAACGAGAAATACCGCCATCGTCTGGCCGATAGCGTAGCTCTTGCAATGAAACAGGGAGACGGCCTGATGATGGTGCTCTCCATGCCCAAGGAGACCATCCCCGGACGTAAGGAGGAGGGAGTGCTGCGTCACTACAGCAAACGCCTTATGTGCCCCACAACCGGCATCTCATATCACGATCCCGCACCCCACAACTTCTCATTCAACTCACCCCAGGGATTCTGCCCTAAGTGCAAGGGCCTGGGTTATATATCATCGGTCGATGAGGACAAGGTGCTGCCGGACCGTTCACTATCCGTAAAGAAGGGTGCCATAGCTCCGCTGGGACCGTTCAAGAATACGCTTATATTCAGGCAGATAACAGCTCTGCTCAATAAATATGACTATACGCTGGATACGCCCATATCGGAGATGACCAATGATGTCATTGATGAGCTGCTCAACGGCAGTGACGAGCGTATCAAGGTGCAGATAACCGGCATAAACAGTGAGGCCGATGCGGTGTTCATGGAGTATGAGGGCGTGGTCAAGTATGTGCGCTCACTCCAGCAGCAGACAGACCTGACCGCTGCCGAGCAGAAATGGGCCGACCAGTTTGCCGTGACACGTGTCTGCCCGGAGTGCCAGGGCGCCCGTCTGAACCGTGAGTCACTCAATTTCCGTATTGACGGCAAGAATATCTATGAGCTGGCATCGATGGATATTCAGGACCTTTATGACTGGACCTGTAATGTTGAGCCGCGCCTGAGTGAACGCCAGCGTACCATAGCTACAGAGATACTTAAGGAGATACGCACACGCCTCAGTTTCATGCTGGATGTGGGCCTTGATTATCTGTCACTGAACCGTCCGGCAGAGTCTCTGTCAGGAGGTGAGGAGCAGCGTATTCGTCTGGCTACACAGATAGGCTCAAAACTGGTGAACGTGCTCTATATTCTTGACGAGCCCAGCATCGGTTTGCACCAAAGGGATAATGTGAGACTTATAGATTCCCTTAAACAGCTGCGTGACGGAGGCAATACCGTACTTGTGGTGGAGCATGACCGTGACATGATGCTGGCCGCAGACTGGATCATAGATCTGGGTCCCCGCGCCGGCCGTAAGGGTGGTGAGGTGGTGTTCCAGGGAACCGTTCCGCAGCTTCTCAGCACTGACACGCTTACCGCCGGATATCTGAACGGCAAACTGGATACCTTTGAGGGTAACCTTTCGGATCGTCGTGCCGGCAACGGAAAGAGCATAATACTGCGCGGATGCCGCGGAAACAATCTCAAGGGCATAGACGCCGAGTTCCCGCTGGGTAAACTCATTTGCGTTACGGGTGTATCGGGCAGCGGTAAGTCCACGCTGATAAATGAGACCCTGCAGCCCATACTCTCACAGAAATTCTACAGGTCCCTGAAAGAGCCTCTGGCATATGATTCCATAGAGGGTATAGAGAACATAGACAAGGTTGTTGATGTGGACCAGTCGCCCATTGGACGCTCTCCACGCTCCAATCCTGCCACATATACAGGCGTGTTCAGCGATATCCGCCAGCTTTTTGTTGAGCTGCCGGAGTCACGTATGCGTGCCTATAAGCCGGGACGTTTCTCATTCAACGTAACCGGCGGCCGTTGCGAGGCCTGCGGCGGTAACGGCTACAAGACCATAGAGATGAATTTCCTGCCCGATGTGATGGTTCCCTGTGAGGTCTGCCACGGCAAGCGTTACAACCGTGAGACCCTTGAGGTGCGTTATAAGGGCAAATCTATTGCTGATGTGCTGGATATGACCATCAACATGGCAGTGGAGTTCTTTGAGAACGTTCCTACCATCCTGAACAAGATAAAGGTCCTGCAGGAGGTGGGCCTGGGATACCTAAAGCTTGGCCAGCCGTCCACAACCATATCGGGCGGTGAGAGCCAGCGCGTAAAACTGGCTACAGAACTCTCCAAACGTGATACGGGCCGCACCCTCTACATTCTGGACGAGCCTACCACCGGACTCCATTTTGAGGATATCCGCGTGCTCATGAGCGTACTGAACCGCCTGGTTGACAAGGGCAACACAGTGATTGTGATTGAGCACAATCTGGATGTCATCAAGCAGGCCGACTGGATCATAGACATCGGCCCTGAGGGCGGTCGCGGCGGCGGCATGATCGTAACTCAAGGCACCCCCGAGCAGGTTGCCGCCTCCGGCAAAGGCTACACCTCCAAGTTCCTGGCCGAGGAACTTTCCCGCTGATTTTTTTGCCAAAGTGTCCCACAGCAATCGGCTATGTGAGCCTTGTGGGGCCTCTCGTCGTGGGACACCCTCTCATTTTGGAGCTGTGTCCCACATTACCCCGCGTTATAACGTATTGTAGGTGGGGTGTCTGTGGGACACTTTGGCGAGATATGAATTATACCCGATATGGTACGTAATATCGATAGTTTGCTTAAATTTGCACCTGAAAGGGTATAAATATGGATCAAATTAGAGAGTTTGTAAAGAAAAGCCGTAAAGAGCAACATCTTACCCAGCCGGAACTGGCAGCACGTTCAGGAGTGGGATTGAGATTCCTACGTGAGCTGGAACAGGGTAAAGAGAGCCTTAGAATGGATAAGGTAAATCAGGTCTTGTCCTATTTTGGTGCCACTTGTGGCGTGTATGTTGAGTCATCGGCCAAAAATGATATCAAAAAATATAGACTATCATCATTGGATGAACCTGAGGAATATATGCTTGAGGAAATCATGCATCAAGTTGGTGAAGAAGCAAGACGTTCATCAGCACGTGCGGCAGAGATTTTGAAACAAAAATTTGAGGAGATAAAGAGTTGATATGGAAAATAAAAAGGACAAAGTGAGTGTGGTGTTCATGCAGCTGGCAATGCTGTTCGTGACTATTCTTATTGCATCGAACATTATCATTAAACGTTACGAGGGGACCGATGCCTTTGACGAGAAGGTCAGCTATGGCATTTTTGATGTTTTCAGGCACAAATAATTACGGTTATATGACTGGCATTCAATATAGAAAGATGTTTACTGGAGCTGTTAGTCTTTTGGCTCTTGTTAGCTTCTGTCTTGATATCAGTGCTCAAGGCGCTGTTTATCCCGATGTCTTGGAGCAGTGGAGGCAGGAGAATGCAGCCAGATGGAAGGCCAATTTGGAGTCTCAGACAGTTTCCAACGGTGATTTGACCATGAAGTTCTCATATCAGATATTCGGCGACAAACCTTCCGATGGGCGCAGCATGTATATCTCCATGCACGGCGGCGGGAACACAGCCGCAAGCGTGAATGACAGTCAGTGGGAGAACCAGAAACGGCTTTATCAGCCCCAAGAGGGTGTTTACGTATGCCCGCGTGCTCCGTGGAATGACTGGGATATGTGGTTCAAACCGCCTATGGACGGACTGCTGGAAGAACTTATACAGACGTTGGCATACGGGCTTGACGTGAATCCCGATAAGGTATATCTGATGGGCTATTCGGCAGGTGGTGACGGAGTGTGGCGCCTGGCTCCCCGTCTTGCTGACCATTTTGCTGCAGCTTCCATGATGGCCGGGCATCCTGGTGATGTCAAGCTTGTAAATGTACGCAATATGCCGTTCACAATATGGGTGGGAGGTGATGACGCAGCCTATAACCGCAACCGCGAGGTGGCGGCACGCGGTAGGGAAATGGATTCGCTCCAAACAGCCGATGAAAACGGTTATATCCATGAGACCCATGTACTTGATGGTTATCCGCACTGGATGGACCTTAAGGATGCAGCTGCAGTACCTTGGATGGCGCAGTACAAACGCAATCCGTATCCTGACAAAATTGTGTGGCGCCAGGAGGAGGTTACCCGTGACGCGTTTTACTGGCTTTCTGTTCCGCATGAATTTGCCAAACGCGGTATGACGGTTATAGTCAATCGTAAAGGAAACGAAATCGAGATAGAACAGTGTGATTATCCGGAACTTACAATCTGCCTGAACAGCAGTATGGTAAATCTCTCCAAGAAGGTGACTGTAAAATATAAGGGCCGCAAGGTGTTCAAAGGTAAGCTGAATCCCAGCGCCGATACAGCACGCAAGACATTGACTCAGCGCGGAGATCCGTCATACATGTTTGATGCAGTAATACACGTGAAGTTATGAAACAAGGTTTAGTCGGGAGTTTACTCGCTCTTGATTGAACTGAAACGGAACTGGAGAAGGATGGGATTATCATCATTCTGTAGTTTCAGGGAGTCAACTATCTGACGGCCCAGGTTACTCATAGCGGCAGAATTGTCTATCAGGTCCTGACTGTTTGTTATTTCACCTACCATTGATGTTCCGTTCATGGAATTGAATCTGCAATCCAGATTAAGGCCGGGAACAGTAAGACCACGATAGCTTACTCCCTTCTTTCCGTCGTTGAGGTAATATAAACGGTTAAACGTGTTACCGTGGTTTTGGAGATAGGTGTATGAGAAACTGGTGATGTTGCCATTCTGAGCGGCATTCCATACATATGGCAGACAGCAATCGTTTGGTCCCCATAGAGCATAACCCAATAACTCTTCGGCTATATCGCTTACATCTTCATCCATATCCTTGGAATCGGCCTCATCAAACAGTTTCTTGGGTACACCCTTGTCTGCGAATGTAAAACGTAAGACCGTACGCAGACTGTCACCTTCTATCCTGCAGACAGAGCCTATATAGCCCATTAATGAAATAATGGGATTCTCCTTGTTTGTGTTGGATGCAAAATCTTCCAACCCGTTATTGTGATATGCCCAGTTTGTTGTATTCAGCACAACGGAGTCTTTGATATGGCTTATATCGTAAAGCACCGTCCTGGCCTGACCCGAGAATGAATAATATGATTCATATGGATAGTGAACCAAAGCCAAGACACGTCCATTTCCCAGTTCTCCAATATCGTCTATATGGATGTCATGTCCCAGTTCACTTACGCCGGCAAACGTCATATCGGGAATGTGGTATTTTAATACGCCCATTCCATCGTTATAACTCACCCACACGTGCAGAATGTCATTTGCCTCATCAAGACATGCAATCTTGTTGATACCAATATACTCACCAGGACCGCGTCCTACGCGTTCCAGAGTTGAAACCAGGTTTCCCGTATTGTCAAACAGATACAAACGCGATGCACCTATACCACCGCTGTTAGGAGCATATCCCATAATCCAATTGTCATAGAACCGGTAGTACATTCCATTATCCAGGGGCTCACTGGATTTAAGGCGAATAATCCGGATATCTGTAGCCACATCGGTAAGATTGACATCGATTGCCTTATCCGGATCTACCATAAAGACATCATTCTTTATCTTGCTGCCGCATCCGCAAAGCACTGCGGCAAGCGCAAACATACAAACAGGAACTTTCATATAAAGGGACTTTTAGTTTCTGCAAATATAAACAAAGGTGACAAAGGGAGCCAAAGGGGACGGTTCTTTTTGGCCCCTTTTTCTCGGAGGGGGCCAAAAAGAACCGTCCCCTTTGGCTCCCTTGTCATTTGCTCAGATCCAGGAGGATGCGGCGGGAGTCGCTGAGGGTGGTGGCTATAAGGTAGCGGGAGCCTCCGTCGCGAAGTTTGAGGCGGCGCTGGAGTACGGGGGCAGACTCCGGAAAGTTCCTTACTGAGAGATTGGCCTGGGTCTTTGTTAATGCTGAGAGCGAGCGTTTGTCAAACGGGATGATTCCTTCTATCCGGAATGTGCGGCCGGGGAACTGCTCCGGTTTCTCCTTGCTCCAGAAC
Organism: Bacteroidaceae bacterium; assembly: GCA_045220475.1. GTDB lineage: Bacteria > Bacteroidota > Bacteroidia > Bacteroidales > Bacteroidaceae > Colenecus. The sequence continues at coordinate 28,800 of JBGUVW010000011.1, read as the reverse complement.
AGATGCGTGTCCGGGTGGAGCAGGGCTGTCGCGGTACGGGCGGCGATGGTGCGGAACAGGGCGCTTTTCATATATGGGGCCGATGGCTCACAGATGTAGGTGCCGGGTTGCAGTAAGGCTGCGTCTGCAATGGGCAGGGGCAGAGCCGCATCTGCGCTTTTGGCCGATGAAACCGCAGCCATTGGCTCTCCGTCCTGATTTATATCAACTGCGGTGAGCGTGGGCTCTCCGTCAAAGCCTCTCTGCAATAGCAGGGTAATCTCCTTGCACTCTCCCTCCAATCCTATGATGAAAACGTGGTTTACGTGTCTGAGCTCAGTAAGTGCTCTGCTTATGTCCAGCATGGGTGAGAGCTTGACCATTACGTTTGGTGCAATGCGCAGCAGGTCATCCTGTAGGGCTACGGTATCCGGTTGGCAGTCACTGATGGATATGAGCTTGCGTCCGGCATCGCCGCGGCGGGCGGGGTCAAGGTAGATAAGGTCAAGTGAATCTGGCTGTTGGCGTGATATGAAATCCTCGGCGGTACCGCAACTAACCTCAATTTCCGGCCGTCCCAGAGCCTTGAAGTTTGCCCGGGCGCAGTTACAGAGATCATCAGACATCTCGTTGTAGAAAACGTGTGCGGCCTGATGTGAAATAAAGAAGCAATCCACACCCAATCCGCCGGTGATATCGGCCATTTTAAAGCCTGGACCTATCAGTCTTTCAATTGCAGATGCCTTATACTGAGCGATATACTGTGACGTGCACTGCTCCAGTGAGAGATGTTTGGGATAGACAATACCGTCTGTGGCAGCCCACAAAGGAACCTTTACGCGGGCGGCCTGCCAGCCGGAGATCTGTGTCAGGGCATACTGCATGTCCACTCCGTCGGGGTGGGCGCTTAGGGCCAGGGTACGGACATCGGCCGTAAGATGCTCCTTAATGAACTGCTCAGTCAGGTTATTTGCCATATTGTCTTCAAAATTAGAAAGTTTTTAGTACTTTCACGTCATTAAACCAAAGTGCTTTATGAAGAAACTGTTTTTAGCTTTGGCCGGCATGCTGGCTCTTGTGGCATGCGGCAATCAGGACGGCGGTCCCGTGCTCACCATTGAGGGTGGACAGATACAGGGCGTTCCTACCGATATCAAGGGAGTAACCGTTTACCGCGGCATTCCTTTTGCAGCACCTCCTACAGGTCAGAACCGTTGGAAGGCTCCGCAGCCTGTGATTCCATGGGAAGGTGTAAGACTGTGTGACAAATTTGGTCATCCGCCATTCCAGGCTGCCCATTATCCCGGCGGTTACACAACCGAGTGGGGTTACGGTGATGAGGCCCCTTACAGTGAGGATTGCCTTTACCTGAACGTATGGACCAAGAAACCCGGTCAGACCGATGCCAAACTGCCTGTTGCCATCTGGATATTCGGTGGCGGCATGCGTGAGGGCTGGGGTTCTGAGCCTGAGTTTGACGGTCAGGAGTGGGCCAACAAGGATGTTGTGCTGGTATCGTTCAACTACCGTGTAGGTCCGTTCGGATTCTTTGCTCATCCGGAGCTGTCGGCCGAGGATCCTGAGCATGCAACAGGTAACTGGGGTACTCTGGACCAGATTGAGGCTATGAAATGGGTCAAGAAGAATATCGCCCAGTTTGGCGGTGATCCCGATAACGTGATGATATTCGGACAGAGCGCCGGATCACGCAGCGTCAAGTTCCTGAGCGCATCACCCTTGACAAAGGGTCTGTTCAACAAAGCTGTGATAATGAGCGGAAGCGGACTGGTAAAGCCCCGTCCACAGAATGCTGCAGCACCCGCAGGTCGCGGAATGGGTATGGGCATGGGTATGCCCCAGCAGGGTATGACCACACTGGCTGAGGCCGAGGCTTCGACCAAGGAGGTTTGCGACTGGGCTAACATGACCACCCTGCGTCAACTCCGCAGCGCCGGTACCGAGACCATTTACGCTCTTGGTACACTCTACACAAACGTAACCGGCAAGCGCAGCATACTTACCGCATCACCCATATCACCTTATATTGATGGTTATGTGCTGACAGAGTCATTTGATGACGCCTGCCTGGACGGATCACTGGCTCAGGTTCCGTACCTGATTGGCTACACTCTTAATGACGCTGGCAACATGGGTACCCAGATTGCAGATTTCTGCATCAACCGCCAGGAGATGGGTGGTAAGGCTTACGCATATCAGTTTGCACGTCCGCTGCCCGATGACGGCAACCATCCTGAGGTGACACAGCGCCTGCGTGGTGCATTCCACTCATCGGACCTGTGGTTCGTGTTCAAGTCACTGAAGCATTGCTGGCGCCCCTGGACCCAGGGAGACTGGGATCTGTCTGAGAAGATGCTCACCGCATGGTCCAACTTTGCCAAGTATGGTGATCCCAACGGTCCCGACGGCGGCGAGTGGAAGCCTTTCACTCAGGACAACCAGCAGTTCATGATATTCAAGCTGGATGAGAATGATGTAGAGGCATCAGAACTTGGTAATCCGCTGGCCAGATAACTGACTCCGACTCAATGTTTATTTCCTAATCAGTTCTGAACCTGTTATACCTTGTTCAGAACTGATTACTTGTACTACGTATATGCCAGAAGCATTGCTGAGTGGCAGGAAATAGTAGGTTGATGAGGTAGGATTCATGATGTTCTCGCTTAGCAACCTGCCATCAACAGAATACACGCTAACGGTGAATTGCTGTGTAGGTGCCTTGTCAAATGTAAGGCGGATACCTCCATCGGCCGGTCTGATAGCCAGTGCTGAGGGCTGGTGCTGTGAGAGATTAGTAATGGCAGTGGGCAGATTGAGAATGTTCAGAATACCTGAGTATGCATCAATCAGACCATATCCATAGATGTTATTGGGAATGACATCGCCAATAGGATGACTGGTCTGGCTGATGATACGCATAATGTCATCAGGCGACAGATTGGGGTTGGCCTGCAACCACAGGGCTACGATGCCTGCAACACAAGGTGTAGCCATCGAGGTGCCACTACAGGATATCCAAGGGTAATCGCGACCTTGAAAACTGCTTGTTGACACTAGATAGGGGGCATATTCTTCATCAAAGTGACTGTTGCCGGAGGAGTTAATGTTTACGCCAGGTGCCACGACGTCAGGCTTGATAAGACCAGATAGAGTGGGGCCCTGCGACGAGAAAGGTGCTATTGGACTTTCTGCTGAAATAGAGCCCCAGACTGATATCGTGTCACCATCGATATTGGTGAATTCCGTACGGGTATATAGTGCTCCTACAGTGATGACACCTGACAGACAGCCTGGCATATCTATTCTGTGTGTTTGGTCGGCATCGCCACAGCGTGCATCGGCTTCTGTGTCATTATAAAACACATCATGCATTCCTGCCACAAGTTGAGCTAAGCAGTCCTCACCTTCTATGACAAGTAACACGGCGTTGTCATCAGTGTCAGCTATGTCCCGGGTATAAGAAATGGTGTAGCACGTATCGTTTTTCTGGACTGAGACCAGTTTACCGGCAAGTTGCTTCTCAACTGTTTCATCAGTAGGCGTATAAACAAGTGAATCGCCTTTCAGCGAGCCGTTCTGAGGGTCCTTGTGTTTGCTGATAATCTTAAGCGTAAACGGGTTGCTGCTGTAGAGGAAGGCTAATCCATCCTCATCACCTATCAGACTGGTACCGGCAACAGCTACACCTTTCGGTTTGCACACGTAACCTTTTGAATAACTTGCGTTACCCGCTGCAACCACGATGATACGGCCAGGACCCACCAGCTGTGATATGGCATCTTGGAAAAGTTCACAATCGGCAGGTATGGCATGAAAGCCAATGCTATAGGTTATGACGCAAGGCATCTGGCGTTCGTCGGCATAGTCGAAAATGTACTTCATCAGTGCCAGCTCGTTAGCAGAGCCAAAAAGACTATCACAGGCTACTTTAGAACATGCAGCAACCAGTTCGGCCTCAAAAGCCACACCACGATAAGGTGTTGTATGTCCTGAACCGGCTGCAATACCAAGGCAATGGGTTCCGTGATAGCGGCGATAGCTGTCAGCAGAGAAGCCCTTACCTTTGATGTCGGTCTGAGTGATATATTCGCGACCCAGAGCGGTGGGCTGACCATATGGCTCATCGTCAACGGCAAACTGGTCAAGAAAACGGGTAACACGTAATGTTGTACTATCAGTGTTATAGAAGTTAGGATGAGTGACCTCCAAACCACCATCAATAATGCCTAACATGACGCCCTGGCCGGTATAAGCATTGGGAAGACGGGTGTCTTGATAGATAGCTGGGGTATTAATCCATTTAGGGGTAACATCCATCATTAACTTGCCACCAACATGGTTCTCTATGCGTACCACACGGTCGTCATTTGCCAGTGCATTCAATTGGCTGACCGGAATGTCAGCTACGTAAATATCTCCGATATTAGTGATAGACTTGCAACCGTATAATCCCATAACAGTCTCTGCATCGCCGTTAAAGCGGATCATGGCGCGAACTACATCTTGCTGTATGTTCTCTGATCTGCTGGGTGCCAGCATGGCTTTCTGGTTTACCAGTTTACGGATGTCATATGACATTTTCTGTGCAATCTGTGCGTTAACGCCGATGCATACAGACAATAGGAGACTTAAAACAACAGACTTTTTCATTTTTTGATTAAATTACACTCTCCCACATAGTTGAGCAAAATCACAATTCTTGCAGGCCTCTTTATCATCGGTGGGGCTGAAGGGGATGTCGGGATTGAATATCTCAGATATCAGCTCCATGAGTTTATCCTGGAATTCCCCGCCCAGTTGTGCCTTGAAATCATATATCACATCCGCGCCTATGCGGTAATAGAGATCCTCTTTGGTGGGTTTGGATGATGAGCGGGTGTATATGAGGACGGGGGCCAGTTTTTGTGAACTGAACTCTTCCTGACGGCTCATGATATAGGCGTAGTACATAATCTGGAAAGCCTGCTCGTTGCGGTTCTTGGGGTCAAAGAGGTTATCTACTGACTTGGGATAATCATGCTTGCGGCCTGTTTTGTAGTCCACGATACGTAGTATGCCGTCCTTGCTGTCCATGCGGTCGATGATACCTTTAAGGCGTATCCGGTATTTTTTACCGGCATTAAGCGGGTCATCAACCTCAATATAGGTGTTGTATCCGTCTGATTCACTACCGACATAACAGAAGGGCGTATAAAGTTCTGCATCCATACGCAGCACCTGACGCAGGTATTGCAGAATCACCTCATAGTTAATGGATTGGATTCCGCTCATGTCATCGGGATCAGTTGGCTTCTTACCGAAATACTCATCGGTGAAAGCCTGTTTTACAAATCCTGTAAGTAGATTGTCATCATGTAGCAGTGCTTCTATAGCGTCACGGGTAATGATGCGGTCGGGGTTAGATGACAGATGGTTATATGCCAGCTCCGCGCTCTTGTGGAACAGGGTGCCGAACATGGCGTAGTCTATCTCGGTGTCGGTGTCATCGGGTTTCTTAAGGCCTGCCACCTGTGCCAGATAGAACTTGAGCTTGCAGTCCATGTACTTGTTCAGGGCGCTTGGTGAAAGGAAAGACTTGTCATTGCCGGTGTCATACTTGCGGCACAGTTGCTCCAGCACCTCTTTTGTCTTGCTGACTGTAAGGACAGACGGGGCGGATTCCATGCGCTCTGATTTGAGCAGTTTACGCTCTATTTCACGTCCGCTAACGATGAGTTGGAGAAGGTAACGTGAGATCTGTCCCTTGCCTATGCCGGGAGCTTCGGCGTTACCGTTATAGACCATGGTCACGTTCTCCGCACGCTGTATCAGGTGATGGAAATTATACGATGAAACCGCGCTTTTGTCCTGCATGGTGGTGAGACCGAACGCCAGGCGTATGTTATACGGAATGAATGATGCGTTCTGGCCCGATTTGGGCAGTGCTCCCTCCTGGGCCGACAGCAGCAGCACGTTCCTGAAGTCCAGGTTACGGGTCTCAATCAGTCCCATAATCTGCATTCCTACAGCAGGCTCACCATGGAACGGCACTGTGGTGGATGAAAGGATGGAACGTATAAGACGGCACAGGGTCTCAGTCTGCAATTGCAGATTTCCTGCTTCCATCAGAGAATTGAGGCGGTTTATCTGAGTGTAGATGCGGTAGAGTGACTCCTGGTTAAGGGGCTGGAACAGGGTGTTGTCATCATGTTCCCTGATGGTCGGTACCAGCGTTTTGAGCACGGAAAGCAGGTATTGCAACAGCTGCAGGTTATCTGTTGCAGGAGTGAACAATACCGCCAGCTGCGGGCTCTCCATAAGTGTTTGTGTATCTGGATACATGCGGCGTGTGCGGCGCAGTTGCTCCAGCAGTACCGGTGCATCGGGACATAGAGCGGCAGTCATGGGATTGCCAAGCACACGGCTAAGTGTCTGTATGCTGTAACGGCCCTTGCTGCGGGTGGCCATGCGCTGCATGTCAAGCAGTGCCGATACCAAACTGTAAAGTGATGTCTCCGTGAGGCTGTAACCCATGGTTATGTTCACGTTGGCTATCTTATCCTGAGGGATGCTGTGCAGAACGGGTTGCAGCAGGGATTCATCGGCCAGGACAATGGCGGTCTCACGGCCGGCCTTACCGTCAAGCTTCAGGGAATCCAGCCACTGCGGGATAAATCGAGCCTGGGCGTTGTCGGTTGAAGTCTCAACTATTGTGATGCGGGCCTTGTGCATGTCCTGGAAAGCGCTGTCTGGCAGTTGGTTGGGGAAATCCCTTAGATTATCCCTCAGAAACCTGCCAGCCTCATGTTGCATGCTGCCTTCAGTGTATGCAGGGTCATAGTCCCAGAAGAACATGGCCTTGCCGGTGCTTTGAATGGCCTTGAACAACTCACGCTCAGCCTTGTCCAGACTGTTGAATCCTACAAATACATACTTGCGGGCAGTGAAACGGTCTGTGTCAAGGTTCTCAATCACACGGCGTTGTATCATGCCGTTGTAACCTATGCCTCTGTCGGATAACAGTTTGGTAAACCTGTCATAAACATTGCCCAGTATGCTCCAGACCGCAGCATGACGCTCATGCAGGCGGGTGGGCTTGCTGTTCCTCATCTCACCAAAGAACTGCTCCAGCGCTTTGGCCTGTTCATCGGTCAGGAATGAGGTGTCAGATAGCTCACGCTGCTCACTTAGAAGGCTGAACAGTTGGCGGGCGGGCGCAAGGTTGCGGTCTATGTCATCAAAATCGGCCAGCATCAGCTCGCCCCATGACCAGAAGCTGTCCAGTGACTCATCGGTCTTGAGTTCATCGGTGTAGATGCTGTGGAGCAGGGTGACCATCTCTATGCGGTCTGCCGGCTTTAAAACAGACTGCGAATGGAAAAGCTCCTCAATGGTGGTGTACTGGGGAGACCACACCGGCTGGTCGCTGCATTGTGCAATGCAGTCGTCAAAGAACAGGCGCGCACGACGGTTGGGGAACACCACCGTAACATCGGCCAGTCCCGTCTTTCCGTCCCCGCACTTACTGTACAGGTCTCTTGCCACCAGGTTGAGAAACGTCTCCATATATCTGCGGTTATTCTTATTTCAGCAATCGGTAATCCTGTTGGTGTATACGTACCAGATGTGGCCTTCCACCTGCTGGTAGCCCATCTTGCGTAGCAGGTCCATATACTCCTGGACCTGGTGCATGTAATCCTCTTTCTCACGACCGAACTTGAAGTCCACTATGATGGCGTGGCCATCGGGCTTGATCATTACGCGGTCGGGACGGCGTGTCTGCAGCACACCTCCGTCACGGTATATGATGGATGCCTCGTTGAAAAGGGCGTAACTGCCGTCAAACCACTGTTTTGCGCCGGGGGTGGAGTCAATATGGGTGTGGATGTCCCGTTTCAATTTCTCTGCCTTACGGACTGATTCCAGCAATCCGTCACGCAGCATCTGGCCCACCTGCGGGTCAATATCGGCCTCTGTACGTATTGTGGCAAAGAGGCTGTGCATGAGACGGCCGGTCTCTATATACTCCTCCTGGCGGTCACCGTCTTCATCGGCCGAATGGACAAATCGCGTAGACTCTCCCGATTGGCGGAAACGTGCGTTTATGGGGTAGGTGCTCAGTCCAAGTTTCTGTATGGCCGGCTTGACGTCAAACGGGTTATGGCTGTCTGTGGAGCTCTTTTCCTTGTGGGGGCAGATGCTGCCGGCCTGGTAGATTATGCCCTGGTCTGTGATGTCACTCTGGAACGGTTCAGTCCCCAGACACGCCTCAAGGACGTTATACAATGAACCTGAATTGTGCGGGCGGCTGCTCAGTATGACAAGGTTGCTTTCAGCACGGGTCAGGGCTACATAAAGCAGGTTCAGGTTATCAACGGTCTGCAGCCCGGCCTCACTCTTATAATCATCCTCAAATAGGGATTTCTTTAGTGAACCGTTGAATCCTACCGGTATGAACGGCATTCCGTCAAACGGGGCCTCAGCGGGTTTGATCCAGAGACGCTTTTCAGTTCTGCTGTTGGTATCAATGATGGGCCAGTTGCATAATGGCACTATCACCGTATGGAACTCCAATCCTTTGGATTTGTGTATGGTGAGCAGGCGGATTCCGTTGATGTCGGTGGCCGGGATAGGGGTCTTATAGAGTTTTTCATCCCATTCACCGATAAATTGTGCCAGGTCACCGGGGTTATGGCTGAGCCACTGGCAGACGGTATCCTGGAAAGCCATCATATATTGGTCCTGACCCTCTATACGGTCCAGCTGGAGTATTACATATAGTTTCTCTGTCAGTTCATACAGAGGGAGATGACGTAAGGAATCAACTTGCTCTGTGAACGGCTGGGGCAGAGCGTTCTCCAATCCGTTTGCATAGATGCGGTCAAAAGGCTCATCGGTACCGTCAATTGCGTTCTTATACTCCCAGGCAAGCTGCGCCAGGGCTATACGGTCTGTGCTGTCAGACAGCCAACGCATGGCGTTCACCAGTATCCTTACTGAGACCGACGAATCCAACTGGAACGCCTCACTGGATACCATGTTGTACTCCGGACGGTTCTGGGCGAACCATTCGGCTATATCGGCTATCTGGTTTTTCTTGCGGCACAGTATGGCAATGTCTGTCTGCAGTACTCCTGCCTCAGTCAGCTTGTCCAGTTGCTCTGCAAGCTTGGGGTAGATTTCATCGGGGAAATCTTTGGGATTGACCTCTTTGCTTATGGTTTGGACATAGACGTAACCGGTGCCGTCATTGTTCGTACAATGCTGATAGACACCGCTGTATGCGCGTTCCAGGTCGGGGTACTCAAGACCGGTCTGCTCCTTGTAAAACTGTGATATGAATCCAACAGCCTTTGGAAACAGTGCGTTGTTGAAATCAATCACCTGCTGGCGGCTGCGTCGGTTCTGTTTCATGGTCTCAACCTGGGGACTGTAGCGGGCGAATTCGCTCTCTATCCCGGTGTTAAGAATGTTCCAGTCACTGTTTCGCCAGCGGTAGATGGACTGCTTTACATCACCTACCACCAGACAGTCCTGACCGGTTGAAAGGCATTCGTTAAGCAGGATTGCCAGATTGCGCCATTGCAGGTCCGATGTATCCTGGAACTCATCTATCATGACGTGGCGGGTAAAACTGCCCGTCTTTTCATACACGAATGATGTGTCGCCGTCTTCCATCTGATGCAGCAGTTGAGGGGTATCGGCCAGTATGAAACGGCCTTGCTCCTGGCTCTGGGTGTCAATCTCACGGCGTATGCTCAGCAGCAGACTCAGCTCATGCAGATACTTCAATGCGGACTCAAAGGAGTTACGGGTGTATATGTAATCGTCGTATTCCTTTAAGACGTCTTCAAACAACGGCATCAGTATATCCTGCGCCAGAGGGCCCAGAAACGGCATCTTTTTTACCACGGTCTTGCCGAATATCTTATCCGGGTTGGAGGCGCAGTTGCCCAGCGTCTTGCTTTTGGGATCCATATCCACCACCGTGCCGTCTGCAATCCTTGTCACCAGAGGCTTTGCGTATCGGTCCATCATATCAAATGCGGAACCTACGGAACTCAGTAACTCTTGCCCCAGGTCCTTAATATGCTCCAGAATGGCCGTCAGTTTACTGTCACGGGCGGTGATGAGGTTCTGCTTGTAGTCGGTGACGGCGTCGGGGTTATCGGTCATGATACGGCGCAGATCCTGTCCGTACTGCATGAATATCTCGCTGAAAAGCTCACGTGAGAAACTCTTGATGGTCTTGTCAATAGACCAGCTCTGGTCATTCTCAATATTGCTCTCCACAAACTTCATGATGTTGCGTTTATCGGGAGAGCCTGGCTCCACACTTGCCAGGAATGCATCGACAGCCTCATCAATGGCGGCGTCTGTGTCCAACTCAAGGGTCAGGTTGCCGCCTATGTTCAGCTCACGGGCCAGACCACGCAGTACCGTCTGGAAAAAGCTGTCTATTGTCTCAACGCGGAAACGGCCGTAATCCTGCAGTATCATGTCAAGTGCCAGCAGGGCGTTGTGGCGGATAGTCTGCTCGTTAAGGTTGACAGAATTCTTTACCTCGTCAAAGTATCCCTGTGAACTCTTAAGACTGTGGCCTATGCCGTACAGCTGCGACATGATTCGCTGTTTCATCTCGGCCGTAGCCTTGTTGGTGAATGTTACCGCCAGTATGCTACGGTAGTTCTCAGGGTTGTTCACCAGCATGGTGATATACTGCACCGCCAGCCGGAAAGTCTTACCCGATCCGGCCGATGCTTTATACACAGTGAGGTGAGAATTGTTACCCATAGAAGTTTTAACTATCCAAATTTAGTGATTCCTTTTTATAAAAGAGTTATCTTCGCGGTCCAATTATAAACACGTGATATTATGGGATACATTACTGAAGACAAACGTAAGGTTACCACACAGCGTCTCAGAGAGATGAAACAGCGTGGCGAGAAGATTGCAATGCTTACCGCTTATGACTACACCATGGCCAGGATGGTCGACGGCGCCGGCATTGACGTTATCCTGGTTGGCGACTCGGCATCAAACGTGATGGCCGGAAACCAGACCACTCTGCCTATCACTCTGGACCAGATGATTTATCACGCCAAATCTGTTGTCCGCGGCGTTCAGCGTGCCCTCGTGGTAGTTGATATGCCTTTCGGAACCTATCAGATCAATGATTCCGAGGCCGTTACCAACGCCATCAAGATTATGAAGGTCTCTCATGCCGATGCCCTCAAACTGGAGGGTGGTGAGGAGATTCTGCCTTCGGTCCGTCATATAATTGAGTGCGGTATCCCCGTAATGGGACACCTGGGTCTTACACCCCAATCCATCAATAAATTCGGCACATACGCCGTACGCGCCAAGGAGGAGGCCGAGGCCGAGAAACTCATATCCGATGCCCACAAACTTGAGGAGGTGGGCTGCTTCTCAATCGTTCTTGAGAAAATTCCCGCCAAGCTTGCTGAGCGCGTAGCAAAGGAGGTGTCAGTTCCTATCATCGGTATAGGAGCCGGCGGCGGTGTTGACGGTCAGGTTCTTGTCTGCGCCGATATGCTGGGCATGAACAACGAGTTCAGCCCCCGTTTCCTGCGCCGTTACGCCAACCTGTTTGAGACCATCACCGATGCGGTAGGTCGCTACGTAGAGGACGTCAAGAACAGCGACTTCCCAAACGAGAAGGAACAGTACTAAACGAGCAAAGGGGGCCAAAGGGGACGGTTCTGTTTGGCTCCTTTTATCTAACTTAAACAGAAGCAGTGAAGGTTGATACCCTCACTGCTTTTTACTTTTGTGAAAAGGAGCCAAACAGAACCGTCCCCTTTGGCCCCCTTTTCGCACCTTTCAGATGAACTGCACTGATTTCAAATCATCCGCAAAAGCGTGGATTGCATTTTCCATCTTCTGCACGGTCTTACGTGTAGGTACGCTCCTGCCTGTAACGTAATGGGATAATTGTCCCTGATTGATACCTGTTATGCGCGACAAACCTGCCAATGTGAAAGAGCTGGCGTAGTAGGACAGGAATGATGCCATATCGTACTTGTACACCATCTCAACCTCTGTGAAAGGTTCATTATGTCTGGCAAAGGACTTCTTGATGTCACTGTAACCGCCTTCAAACAATTTTTTTGCCTCCTGGACTGTAGCTCCAGTGCCGGTTACCAGATATCCTAAATCATCGGCATCACTATATATGCTGTATGATCCGTCACTTGCACGTTCAATTATTGCATTTACCTTTCTCATAATACTTTCCCTTATAGATAGCGCTTTCAAAAGTACGAATATTAATACTAGTTGCATAGTTTTTTTAGATTAAATCTTTGCACTTATGAAAAAGAACTGTACTTTTACGGCATAAAATACAAATTGAGAACACGATATGAGTACATCAGAACTTACTGGTTTGCGCGATTATCTGTATAGAACACTCTCGCCAGATAATATGTTGTGGTTGGCTTCTGAATTGACCAACTACGCAAAAAGGGATGAGAGCAATTGTTTGCGTCCTTATACAATGAAAGAGATTGATGCCATGCTTAATGAAGCCGAAACCGCTTTTGAGGCTGGTGAGTACCTGAAAAATGACGAAGTTTTTAAATGCGACAAAACAAAGACCGCTTAGAGATTCACTGGCACAAAGGTGCTGCAGCTGCATTACATCAGATTGAAAATTATATTTTCCGTAGGTTTGGTGAGAAAACACGACAGGAGTTTATGGACGAAGTATATCAGTCTGTGGTGACTCTTGCCGAGATTCCTGATTTAGGAAAACCAGATCCGTTGTTTGCTCACCGTAAATTGGTTTACCGTAGTATTATTGTCCGCAAATTGAACAAGATAGTTTATTATGTCAAGGATGACATAGTACACATTGCTGCTGTATGGGATACTAGACGTGAACCTAAGAATCAAGCCAATCAAACTCAAGAAGAATAACTCTATTGTTTCTTTTGTTTGCGGAAGAACGGCTTTTTCCCTTTGTGGAAATGGCGCTTGGGGGATTCGGCTTTGTACTCCGGGGCGTCACCTAGTTCAGCGGGGAGGGGTACTTTGTAGACGTCTTTGCCTAGGAAGCGCTCTATCTGGCGGAACTTGGGCTGGTCTTCAAGGCCTACGAATGTGATGGCGCAGCCTTCGGCGCCGGCGCGGGCGGTACGGCCTATGCGGTGGACGTAGTCTTCGGGATCGTGGGGGACGTCAAAGTTGATTACCAGGTCTATGTCATCGATGTCTATTCCGCGTGATACTATATCAGTGGCTACAAGGATGTTGATGTGGCCGTTGCGGAACTTGTGCATAATCTCGTCACGCTCTGCCTGAGCCAGGTCGGAGTGCATCTCGCCAACGTTCAGGCCTAATCTTCTCAATGATTTGGTTATCTCCTTTACCTTGAGCTTGGAGGATGCAAAAGCTATGACACGCTTGGGAGCATTGTTTTCAAACAGGCTCTGTATTATGGCCAGTTTCTGGGCCTCATAGCAGACGTATGCGGCCTGCAGAATCTTGTCGGCAGGTTTGGAAACGGCCAGTTTGACCTCGACAGGGTTGTGCAGGATGGTGCGGGCCATGCGCTGGATCTCATCGGGCATGGTGGCAGAGAAGAGCATGTTCTGGCGTTTTTGTGGCAGCTGCTTTACAATCTGCATGATGTCATCGTAGAATCCCATGTCAAGCATACGGTCGGCCTCATCAAGGATAAAGAATGATACTTTACTCAGGTCTATATTACCCAGACTGATGTGACTGATCAAACGGCCCGGGGTGGCTACGACAATGTCGGTACCCATTGCAAAGCCGCGTTTTTCCTGCTCAAAGCGGATTCCGTCATTGCCTCCGTAGACGGCGGTGCCGGATATGTTGGTAAAGTATGAGAATCCTTCAATCTGCTGGTCAATCTGTTGGGCCAGCTCACGGGTGGGCACCATAATGAGGCAATTCACCGCGTTTTCCGGGTAGCCGCCCTCAGACAGCTTGTCAAGTACGGGCAGCAGGTAAGCGGCGGTCTTGCCGGTTCCGGTCTGTGCTATGCCTATAAGGTCATGTCCTTCTAATAGAATGGGAATGGCTTTCTCCTGGATGGGAGTGCACTCCTGGAAATTCATTGCGTCTATGGCGTCCAGTAACGCCGGCTGGAAATCTAACTCGTCAAATCTCACGGTGAAACGGTTATTTTGGTGCTTTTATGTAAAGGAAAACAGCTATCGGTATGTAAATGAAATTGGGTAGCCACTCGGCCATGAATGCAGACATTGAGCCTGTTATGGCAAAGTTTGATGAGACTATCTGGAACAGTATGTAACCAAAGCTCAGTCCAAGGCCGATACCCAGGTGGAGTCCCATACCTCCCTTACGCTTGCGGCTGGAGAGTGATACGCCCATCACGGTCAGGATGAATGCGGCGAATGACATGGCGTAACGTTTATGGTACTCAATCTCAAAGTCCTGAATGTTGCCCATGCCGCGCTCTTTCTGACGGCGTATGTATTCACGCAACTCGGCCGATGACATGGTCTCCTGCTGGCCGTTCTCAATCATGAAATCAGCCGGCTCAAAGCGGATTATGGTATCCATATCATTGCCTTGGCTTATGGATTCTATGTTGCTTGAAAGGTCACGGATAAGGAAGTTGCGCACTTTCCAGTGGTATTTTTCAGCTGCAAGAGTGTCATAAGTGACGCTGCGGGCGGTCATGTGCGATACCAGTTTCTTGCCTTCAAACTTGTCAAGCGCAAAGCGGTATCCGGTACGGGTCTCATGGTTGTAGCTCTCCATGTAGGCTATTATACCTTCCTCAACCTCAAGCTGTATGTTATATGCGCCACTGGAGTTGTCACGGTTGTAGTGGCTCATTCCGTACTTGTTCTCAAACGTAAGTCTTTCTATGCTGGCCTTGGGTATGACCTGAGATCCCAGATAGAGGGTGAATGCGGCGATAAGGGCTGCCGACAGCATATACGGAATCATCATCCTCTTAAAACTCATTCCCGTTGAGAACATGGCGATTATCTCAGAGTTCTCAGCCAGTTTTGAGGTGAAGAATATGATGGCTATGAATACGAACAGCGGGCTGAAAAGGTTGATGAAATAGGGGATAAAGTTGAGATAGTAATCAAATAATATCTCCTTGGCCGATGCTGCATTGAGCTTGTCAATCTTCTCATTGAAGTCAAAGACCACCAGGATTATGATGATGAGCGCAATGGTAAACAGGTAGGTTCCAAGGAACTTCTTTATGATGTACCAGTCAAGGCGTTTGAGCAGTCTGTATCTGAAAGGATTTTTCATATCTCCAAAATGGTTACAGGCGTTGCATTACTCGTTTTACCATGACATCCTTCCAAGCGTGGTAATCATCGGCCATGATATGCTTGCGGGCCTCGCCTACAAGCCACAGGTAGAATGCCAGATTGTGGATGGACGCTATCATCAGTGCCAGGTACTCCTGCGCCTTGAACAGGTGATGCAGGTATGCCTTGGTGTAGAGGGTGTCAACATATGATGCTCCGTCGGGCTCGATGGGATCAAACACATCCTCCCATTTCTTGTTGCGTATGTTTATGATGCCGTCCTTGGTGAACAGCATGGCGTTACGGCCGTTGCGGGTAGGCATGACGCAGTCAAACATATCCACTCCAAGTCCGATGGCCTCAAGTATGTTGGCGGGGGTGCCTACGCCCATCAGGTAACGGGGCTTGTCCTTGGGCAGGATGTCATGCACCAGGTCTATCATCTCATACATGACCTCTGTGGGCTCACCTACGGCCAGTCCGCCTATGGCATTGCCCTCGGCTCCCTTGGATGCTATATACTCGGCCGATTTGGCACGCAGGTCCTTGTAGACGCAGCCCTGTACGATGGGGAACAGGGCCTGATGGTAACCGTATTTGGGCTCTGTCGTGTTGAAACGCTCAAAACAGCGGTCAAGCCAGCGGTGGGTACGCTCCATGGACTGCTTGGCATATTTGTACTCGGCTGTACCGGGGCAGCACTCATCGAACGCCATGATGATATCGGCACCGATGGTACGCTCTATGTCCATTACGCGCTCCGGGGTGAAGAGATGGCGTGATCCGTCTATGTGTGACTGGAATTTGACACCCTCCTCAGTCATCTTCCTGAGTCCCGTGAGCGAGAATACCTGGAAACCGCCGCTGTCAGTGAGCATGGGGCGGTCAAATCCGTTGAATTTATGCAATCCACCGGCCTTTTCCAGTACATCCAGACCCGGACGCAGGTAGAGGTGGTAGGTGTTACCCAGTATGATCTGGGCCTTTATGTCATCCTTGAGCTCATTCACATGGACGGCCTTGACAGAGCCTACGGTACCCACAGGCATGAATATGGGGGTCTCAATGACTCCGTGGTCTGTGGTTATCCGGCCGGCTCTGGCGTGGCTGGTGCCGTCTGTGTGCTGCAGTTCAAATGTCAGTGCGTTCAAAACAGAGTTACTTTTCAGGTTGCTGAATAGGGACTATATCAAGCGCATCGGATACCTTCTCATCCAGAAGCGCAAATTTCCAAACCTCGCTTATGTTGCTTACGTAGTGGAACTCCAGACCTTTCAGGTACTCGGCCGGAATCTCCTCAATGTCACGGCGGTTCTCGGCGCAGAGTATGATATCGGTAATGCCGGCACGCTTGGCGGCCAGGATCTTCTCACGGATTCCTCCTACGGGCAGAACCTTGCCGCGCAGTGTAATCTCACCTGTCATGGCCAGGTTGGCGCGTACCTTACGCTGTGTAAAGGCCGATGCAATTGACGTAGCCATGGTGATACCGGCCGACGGGCCATCCTTAGGTATGGCGCCCTCAGGCACGTGGATATGCACGTTCCATGAGTTGAATACGGCAGGGTCAAGAGAGAGCAGTTTGGCATGAGAGCGGATATACTCCATGGCCAGCATGGCAGACTCTTTCATCACGTCACCCAGATTACCGGTGAGGGTAAGTTTACCCTCCTTTCCGCGGCTCAGGCTGGTCTCTACAAAGAGAATCTCACCGCCCACGGCAGTCCAGGCAAGTCCGGTTACCACACCGGCATAGTCATTACCCTGGTACTTGTCACGGGTGTAGGGCTTGGTACCCAGCAGTTCCTTAAGGTCTGCGGGCTTTACGGTCATCTTGCCGAAATCACCGTCATTGGCATAACGGCAGGCGGCCTTACGGCATATCTTGCCCAGTTTCTTGTCAAGCTCACGAACGCCAGACTCGCGGGTGTAGCTCTCAATGATAGCCTCGATGGTGGGCTTGGTTACGTTAAGGCTGCCTTTCTTGAGTCCGTTGGCCTCCATCTCCTTGGGCAGGAGGTGACGACGGGCAATCTCAATCTTCTCCTCGGTGATATAACCGCTCACCTCAATCAGCTCCATACGGTCCAGCAGCGGAGCGGGTATGGTGTTGATATTGTTTGCGGTAGCTATGAACATAACCTTTGACAGGTCATAGTCTATATCCAGGTAATTGTCATGGAATGCGCTGTTCTGCTCAGGGTCAAGCACCTCAAGCAGGGCCGATGAGGGATCACCCTGGTTGGTCATCTGGCTGACTTTATCGATTTCATCGAGGATAAAGACAGGATTGGATGATCCGGCCTTGGCCAGACCTTTGATGATACGGCCGGGCATGGCGCCTATGTAGGTCTTGCGGTGTCCGCGTATCTCGGCCTCATCATGCAGACCGCCCAATGATATGCGTACGTATTTGCGTTTGAGTGCGTTGGCTATGGAGAGTCCCAGTGATGTCTTTCCTACACCGGGAGGGCCGTAGAGGCACAGGATAGGTGACTTGAAATCACCGCGCAGCTTCATTACGGCCAGATGCTCCAGAATACGCTCCTTGACTTTCTCCAGACCGTAGTGGTCCTTGTCAAGTGCCTTGCGGGCATTGGCCATGTCAAGGTTGTCCTTGGTGAACTCGCCCCAGGGCAAGCTCAGTACTGTCTGCAGGTATGAGAGCTGTACGTTATAGTCAGGTGACTGTGAGTTGGTACGTTCCAGCTTTACAAGCTCCTTGTCAAAGATCTTGCGTACATCGGCACTCCATTTCTTCTGGTTTGCCTTGAGGCGCATCTCCTCAATATCCTGGTCCTGGACGCTGCCGCCCAGCTCATCCTGTATGTTCTTGAGCTCCTGCTGCAGGAAATACTCTTTCTGCTGTTTGTCTATATCCTCATGTGTGCGGCGCTGGATGCTCATCTTGAGCTCTGCAAGCTGGATCTCACGGTTAAGTATTGAGAGCAGACGCAGGGCACGGCTGGAGCAGGTTCCCTCACGCAGCAGATGTACCTTCTCCTTGATGTCAAAGGGCAGGTTGGCGCATATGAAATTTATCAGGAATAGCCCGTTGGATATGTTCTTGAGCGCAAATGCGGCATCGGGCTGGATGCTGTCGGACAGTTTTACGTACTTGATGGCGGCCTCCTTGCATGAATCAACTATTGCCTTGAACTCCTTGCTGCGGGTAGGGGGTAGCACCTCTGGGAATATCTCGGCATTGCCTATCAGATACGGCTCGTCATTGACTATGCTCTTGAGTTTGATTCGCTGCATACCCTGCAGTACCACGGTGGTGGTCTGGTCAGGCATGTCAAACACGCGTATTATCTTGGCCAGAACTCCGGCGGAGTAGAGGTCGTTGAATCCCGGGTTCTCGGTATCAGGCTCTTTCTGACAGAATACGGCAATCTGCTTTCCTTCAGCAAATGCGGTCTGTACCAGTTTAAGTGATGATTTGCGGCCTACGGTAACGGGCATGACCACTGTGGGGAACAGCACCATGTTGCGGAGCGGGAGCACCGGCACGATGTCATCCATGTCCGTGTCAAACAGACCACTCTCATTGCCGTCAAAATCGGCTATCATGGAAAAGGCCGGATTTGACTCGTCAAAAGCGTCTTCTGGATGTTTCTTGGTAAACATATAGTTCTGTAAATATCGTGCAAAGGTAAGAAAATACGCGCACGTAGCAGTCATTTGCCGCACCAAAAGCCGTGAATAAAACAAAAAAAGTACATTTGCATCCGTAAAACCGATATCGGAGATGTCAAACAGTTGGTTCAGATTCAAGCGTTTCATGGTAAATCAGGAGGATTGCGCCATGAAAGTGGGTACCGACGGCGTACTGCTGGGCGCGTGGGCCGATATCCGCCCCGGGTGCAGTGTGCTGGATATAGGGACCGGCACCGGTCTGGTAGCGCTGATGGCTGCCCAGAGAGGTGCGGGTAGGGTCACTGCCATAGAGATTGATGCTGATGCCGCAGCCCAGGCCGCACGTAATGCCGCCGGCTCCGAATGGGCTGACAGGATTGATGTTGTCGCTGCCGATATTGCTGATTACAAGACCGATACCCGGTTTGACAGGATCCTTTCCAATCCTCCCTATTTCCGCGATTCACTGCGTTCTCCCGATGCCGGACGCAATACGGCCAGGCACAATGATACGCTCAGTTATGAGAC
Organism: Bacteroidaceae bacterium; assembly: GCA_045220475.1. Taxonomy (GTDB): domain Bacteria; phylum Bacteroidota; class Bacteroidia; order Bacteroidales; family Bacteroidaceae; genus Colenecus. The sequence continues at coordinate 9,364 of JBGUVW010000011.1, read as the reverse complement.
TCTGGTTACCTGCTCTGTGTCACTGCTGGCTCCGGGCGGAATGCTTTGCGTGGTTCTGCCGTTTGATGCGGTTGATGAGTTCATGCGTCACGCTCAGTTGGCAGGGCTCTGTCTGGCAAGACGTACCGATGTGGTGACGGCTCCGGGACGGGAGCCCAAACGCTCGTTGCTGGCTTTGGGAACTGATTACGTGCAGTCCGTAACTGATGTGCTGAGTATGTGTGACGATGCCGGGAACGAATCGGCCCGTTATGTAGAACTTGTAAAAGACTTTTACCTTAAATACTGATCAGATACCGCGGCGTTTATCGGGTATGAGGACCTTGAGCCCGCGGGGTATCATCTCTATGTCAATCTCCTTACCCAACTGTATGGGATCACCGTCAAAATGAGCAGGTCCTTCCTTCTCTCTGGTTATGGTAAGACGGCGGCATTTGCGAATGGTTACCTTCTCATTCCTGTCAAGCTGCTTGTTGAAGAGCTGGAATGCCAGAAGCGGTGCGTCGAGCGGTGTGAACGGATGTATCACAACTACGTCCATAAGGCCGTCCTGCATGGATGCGGTGGGTGCTATATATGCGTTGTTACCCCACTGGTCGGCATTGGCACAGGTTACTATGAATGACTCAAAAGTCTCACTTGAATTATCGAAAGAGAGCTTGTAGAGCTCATCCTTGTAGTTGGCAATCTTGAGCAGTATGCTCTCCATATATGTGAGCACTCCGCGTGATCCGGAGTTGGAGAATGTCTCGCTTACGGTGGCGTCAAAACCTACACCGCAAGTGCAGAAGAACGGGTGCCCGTTTATGGTTCCGTAATCAATGTCGGTGATTATGGATTTGTTTAACCATTTTACTGCCTTGAACGGGTCAATGGGGATTCCCAGATGACGTGCCATGCCGTTGCCTGATCCGCAGGGGATAATACCCATTGCAGTGTCGGTGCCTATCAGACCGCAGCCGACCTCATTTACGGTTCCGTCACCGCCTACGGCAATGACCGCATCGTATTTCTTATCGGCATACTCTCGTGCCAACTCCGTGGCGTGGCCCTTGTGATCGGTGGAAATGACGGTATAGTCATAGAGGTCTTTGTTGATGAATCTCTCTATGATGGGCAGTACCGGTATCAGGCGGCGGCTGCCGGAGATGGGGTTGTAGACGAATAGGACCTTTCTCTTCATGTACAGTTTGTCATTCCGTATGCGAAGATACTGAAAAAGATTGCACGAATCAGTAAATTATCTAATTTTGCGCCGATATGAACAAACTTAGCGAAAGATGCGCCCAATATACACTACCTCAGGAAGGTAAGGCGCAGGGTATTTATCCGTATCACAAGTGCTTGTCGTCAATGCAGGATACGGAGGTTACAATGGAAGGACGAAAGGTTTTAATGTTCGGTTCAAACTCTTATCTGGGTCTGACTAATCATCCAAAAGTAATTGAAGCTGCAATTGAGGCAGTAAAGAAATACGGTACAGGTTGTGCCGGTTCCCGATATCTGAACGGCACGCTTGACCTGCATCAGCAGTTTGAGGCAGAGTTGGCTGAGTTTGTAGGTAAAGAGGACGCAATGATATTCTCAACCGGATTCCAGACAAATCTGGGCACCATCTCTTGCCTGATGGGTCGTGATGATTATGTTATCTGCGATGATCTGGATCATGCATCGATTGTGGACGGCCGCCGTCTCTCTTTTGCCAAGCCGCTCAAGTTCAAGCACAATGACATGGCGTCACTTGAGAAAACCCTGCAGCGCTGCGAGCCTGATTCGCTGAAACTTGTGGTTGTGGACGGCGTATTCAGTATGGAGGGTGACCTGGCCGATCTGCCCGGAATCGTAGCTCTCAAGGACAAGTACAACTGCGCCATCATGGTCGATGAGGCTCACGGACTTGGTGTGCTGGGTGATCATGGACGCGGTGTTTGTAACCATTTTGGCCTGACAGACCAGGTGGACCTCATCATGGGAACGTTCAGCAAATCACTTGCTGCCATTGGCGGTTTTGTGGCTGCCGATGCAAGCGTGATCAACTGGATACGTCATCACTCACGTTCATATATATTCAGTGCCAGCAATACTCCAGCTGCTACAGCTGCAGCACGTGCCGCTCTGCAGATAATGAAGAATGAACCGGAGCGTATTGAGCACCTTTGGGACCTTACCAATTATGCGCTCAACAACTTCCGTCAGTTAGGATTTGAGATAGGCAATACTTCAACTCCTATCATCCCGCTTTACATCAGGGATTTCTACAAGACATTCTTTATCACCAAGATGCTGTTTGAGGAGGGCGTATTCGTGAATCCTGTCATTCCGCCTGCTTGCTCACCCGAGGATACCCTGATCCGCTTCTCGCTCATGGCAACACACACCAAGGAGCAGATAGACAGGGCCACCGAGAAGCTTGTCAAGTGCTTCAAGGCTTACGAGATTCTAAAATAAAAGGTGCCATTGGGGACGGTTCTTTTTGGCTCCGTTTTGCTAAATAAGAAACAGCGGCGTAATTGTACGTCGCTGTTTGTTTTTTGGCTTTAAATAAACGGAGCCAAAAAGAACCGTCCCCATTGGCAGAGTCCTTGAATCCTTTCACACGACAAAGGGGCGGCAATTTTGCCGCCCCTTTGTCGGGATGAAAGGATTCGAACCTTCGACCACCTGGTCCCAAACCAGGCATTCTAACCGGACTGAACTACATCCCGAAAGCCTCCCTAGCCGGAAAGCGGTGCAAAGGTAATGTATTTAACCCAAATACTGAAAAGAAAAACGTAATAAAGAATTTATTTATTCATCTTGGCTGGAAGGATTCTGTCAACTATTACAAAGTCTCCTTCGATGTGGTATACGTAGATCCATCGGCGATTATGGGAAATCATTCTGCGGCCATCTGGATGTATGGTGCGAACGGTTTTATATGAAGAACGCCCCATGCAATCGGCAAAAACCGATAGGGACTCTATCTCATGTCTCATATTGTTGGCGTAACGTATAGCGCCTTCCTCGGATAACATTTGATCCAGGAAAGTACGAAGATTGTCCATGTCCGCCTGTGCGGAAAGGTTAATCCTTACTTCATAGATTTTCATAATCCTGATGGACTAAGGAGAGGAGCTTGTCAAAATACTCATCTACAGATGTTGTGTTCTTCATTATTCTCTCTCTTGATGAAGGTGCAGTTCCAATGTTATTGGACTTTGTGTTTACTTCATATGCAAACATAGGCTCTGCCACAGATAATGGCTTTGATTGATCATCTTTTTTAATGTTTTTCATATCATTTCTTGTTCTTGTTAGTTTTACAAAGATACGTATTGCATAGGATTAATGCAATTATTTTATAAAAAGGTTGGGGGGTAATAAAAAAGGTGTACCTTTGCGGTCAGGAAAGCAGAATGGATTGAATCAGAGTTTTCCTATTATTGAGTTGTGCGCATAACGCACATTGTGTAAGCTTAGCTTACCCCTTTTTTAAAGTTGGTTACTTTATAACCGAGGTTTTTAATAACCGCCCGACTTGGAAAACGGTCAATAAGAAGAGTAGTAAAAGTATTTGTTTACTATATAGACTCTGATTTGAAAGTACAAAGGCCTTGCTGCCGGCGTACCTGAGACGTAAACAAGAGAGGTTTTATTGTTTATGTCTTTTTTTTGTCCCCTTTAAAAAGGGGCGGGAAAAAGGCTGGATGGTTGAACTTTTAAAACGTTTTTGAAGTAGATGGATCAGCGAAAAGCTCCCGTTTATGAAGCCCTTCAGGAGTTCCGCAGGAACCGTGTGGTACCATTCGATGTACCTGGTCACAAAAGAGGTAGGGGTAACCCCGAACTGGTTTCACTGCTTGGCAAGCAGTGCGTTGAGTTGGATGTGAACTCAATGAAACCCCTGGACAATCTCTGTCATCCCATTTCAGTTATCAAAGAGGCCGAGGAACTGGCTGCCGAGGCATTCGGCGCCGCACATGCATTCCTTATGGTGGGTGGTACCACATCGGCCGTACAGACTATGGTGCTGACCGCCTGCAAGAGCGGTGAGAAGATTATCCTGCCGCGTAACGTGCACCGCAGCGTTATCAACGCCCTGGTTGTGAACGGCGCAACTCCCATCTACGTTAATCCCGATACAGACAACCGCCTGGGTATAGCCCTGGGCATGAAGATATCACAGGTGGAGCGTGCCATCGAGGAGAACCCCGAGGCAAAGGCCATCCTGGTGAACAACCCCACTTACTACGGTATCTGCTCCAACCTCAAGAAGATTGTGGAACTGGCCCATGAGCACGGCATGATGGTGCTGGTGGATGAGGCTCACGGAACACACTTCTACTTTGGTGAGAATATGCCTGTGACCGCCATGGAGGCCGGGGCCGATATGTCATCGGTCTCAATGCACAAGTCGGGCGGCAGCCTTACGCAGAGCTCATTCCTGCTTACAGGCCCCAATGTTAGCGCCGGTTATGTGCGTCAGGTGATAAACCTTACACAGACCACAAGCGCATCATACCTGCTTATATCAAGTCTTGACATATCACGCCGTAACCTGGCTCTGCGCGGCAAGGAACTCTTTGCCGAGGTTATGCGTATAGCCGATTACGCCCGTACTGAGATCAACAAGATTGGCGGTTACTACGCTTACGGCAAGGAACTTATTAACGGTGACAGCGTATATGATTTTGACCCCACCAAACTGACTGTATACACTCTGGATATCGGTCTTGCAGGCATTGAGGTGTATGACCTGCTGCGTGACGAGTATGACATCCAGCTGGAGTTGGGTGATATGGGTAACGTGCTGGCTTACATATCGATAGGTGACCGCATGCGTGAGGTGGAGCGTTTGGTTAGCGCGCTGGTTGACGTGAAGCGCCGATACAGCAAGGACCGCACCGGTCTGTTTGACCATGAGTATATCAATCCGTCGGTGGTAATGACTCCGCAGGAGGCTTTCTATGCCCCCAAGGAGGAGATGATTCCCATCCGTGAGACCAACGGCCGTATATGTACGGAGTTCGTCATGTGCTATCCTCCCGGAATTCCTATCTTGGCCCCGGGTGAGCGTATCACGCAGGAAATCATCGATTATATCCTCTATGCAAAGGAGAAGGGATGCCAGCTCACCGGCCCCGAGGATGAGAAGGTTGAGCGTCTGAATGTGATTAGGGAAAGTACAACATATTGATTCTGACTGACAATGGAATTCTGGTTTACTGAGCTTCATACTCCAAACGTAAAGTTCTCCGTAAAGGTTGACAAGCACCTTTACACTGCCGAGAATGACTTGGGTCGTGTTGATATTTTTGAGTCGCCTGAGTTTGGCCGATTCCTGGCCGTTGACGGTTACATCATATTCACCCAGCGTGATGAGTTCATATATGATGAGATGCTGTCACACGTGCCTATGGCCGTGAATCCCGCCATTGAGAGGATACTGGTATTCGGATCTGGTGACGGAGGTGTGGTTCGTGAGCTGCTCAAGTACAAGACGGTCAAGACCATTGACCTGATTGAGATAAATGAGGGCGTGGTTCAGGCCTGCCGCGAGTATTTCCCCGAGATGGCCGAGTCACTGGATGACCCGCGCGTGACCATCTACACTGAGAACGCCCTGCGTTTTATCCGCCACATTGAGAATGAGTATGACCTTATCATAGTTGACTCGGCCGGATTCTACGGACCTGGTGAGAGTCTGCTTACCCGTGAGTTCTACGGCAGCTGCTACAAGGCTCTAAAGGCCGATGGAATCATGGTAAATCAGCATCAGAGTCCCTTCTATGAGGAGGACCGCATTGAGACCCAGAAGGCCCATAAGCGTATCGTAAACAGCTTCCCCATAAGCCGTGTTTATCAGGCTCATATCCCCACATACCCGTCGGGTTACTGGCTGTTCGGATTCGCATCCAAGAAGTTCCGTCCGGTGATTGACCTGGATGCCGAGGCATGGAACCAGCTTGGAATCAAGACTGATTATTACACAACAAACCTGCACAAAGGCTGTTTTGCACTCCCTGCATATGTGGAGCGCATGCTGTCCGATGTGGAGCGCATATACGATTAAATCATGCTGCAGAGGAACGTTGAGACTTTCATTGGCTGTGATGCTTCATATGAAGATGCCCGCATAGTGCTCTTTGGAGCGCCGTTTGACTCCACCACGTCATTCCGCCCCGGCACCCGTTTTGCCCCGCATGCCATCCGCAGTGAGTCATTCGGGTTGGAAACCTACAGCCCCTGGCAGGACCGTGACCTGGAGGATATCAGCGTTTTTGACAGCGGTGACATAGAGCTCTGCATCGGCAGTGCCGATAAGGCCCTTGACCAGATATCGGAGCGTACCGCCACCATACTTAAGGACGGCAAGATTCCGTTCATGATAGGAGGTGAGCATCTTGTAACACTTGGCGCATTCCGTGAGGTGTTCAAGAAATATCCTTCAGTGCACATAATCCACTTTGACGCCCACACAGACCTGCGTGACGACTATCTGGATGTGAAGCTCTCACATGCCTGCGTAATCCGACGCTGCCATGACCTGGTGGGCGACGGCCGCATACACCAGTTCGGAATCCGCTCAGGTGAGCGTGCCGAGTGGCGCTGGGCCCGCGCCGGCCATACTGACCTGCATCCGTTCAGCTTTGACGGTCTGGCTGAGGTTGTTAAGGGACTAGGCTCCAAGCCCGTCTATTTCACCATAGACCTGGATGTCATGGATCCGTCAGTATTCCCCGGAACAGGTACCCCTGAGTACGGAGGCGTTACATTCATGCAGCTTTATGACGCATTGAAGACCGTATGTGACGGTTGCAACATAGTAGGACTGGACGTAAACGAGCTCTGCCCGCCTTACGACCAGACCGGAGCTTCAACAGCCGCCGCTTGCAAAATTATTCGTGAATTACTATTAAGCATCAGATAAAATGGGAAAGGTATTGGTTATTGGCTGCGGAGGTGTAGCCCAGGTTGCGATTCAGAAATGCGCCCAGAATGACGCAGTTTTTGACGAGATTTGCATTGCAAGCCGTACAGTAAGCAAGTGTGACGACCTTAAGAAAAAGATTGAGGCACAGGGTAAGAGCCGTTCCAAGATCACCACTGCCAAGGTGAATGCTGACAGCGTGGATGAGCTGATAGCTCTGATCAAAAGCGTAAAGCCCGATGTAGTACTCAATCTGGCCCTGCCGTATCAGGACCTGACCATCATGGATGCCTGCCTGGCATGCGGCGTACATTATGTTGACTCTGCCAACTATGAGCCTGAGGATACTGAGGATCCAGAGTGGCGCAAGATTTATGAGAAACGCTGCAAGGAGCAGGGATTTACCGCCTATTTTGACTACTCCTGGCAGTGGGCTTATCAGAAGAAATTCCAGGATGCCGGCATCATGGGTATACTGGGAACCGGATTTGATCCGGGCGTAACCAGCGTATTCACAGCTTATGCTTTGAAGCACTATTTTGATCAGATAGATACTATCGATATCCTGGACTGCAACGGCGGTGACCACGGTTATCCCTTTGCAACCAACTTCAACCCTGAGATCAACCTGCGTGAGGTATCGGCCAACGGTTCTTACTGGGAGAACGGACACTGGGTTGAGACCAAGCCCATGGAGATTAAGCGCGAGTACAACTTTGAACAGGTAGGTATGAAGGATATGTATCTGCTTCATCATGAGGAGATTGAGTCTCTTGTCAAGAATATCCCGGGCGTAAAGAGAATCCGTTTCTTCATGACATTCGGTCAGAGCTATCTTACACACATGAAGTGTCTTGAGAACGTAGGCATGCTGCGTACCGATCCCGTCATGTTTGAGGGTAGGGAGATAGTTCCCATTCAGTTCCTCAAGGCCCTGCTGCCTGATCCTGCATCACTGGGCCCGCGTACAGTAGGTAAGACCAATATCGGCTGTATCTATACCGGTACCAAGGACGGCAAGAAGCGCAGCATCAAGATCTATAACGTGTGCGACCATCAGGAGTGCTACAAGGAGCTTGGTTCACAGGCCATCTCTTACACCACCGGTGTTCCTGCCATGATAGGTACCGCAATGGTTATGACCGGTTTGTGGAAGGGCGCAGGCGTATTCAATGTTGAGGAGTTTGATCCGGATCCATATATGGAGGGCCTGAACAAGTGGGGTCTGCCTTGGGTTGTGGATGAGAATCCCGTACTTGTAGACTGATTTTTTTGATGGACGTAAAGCAGCTGCATACCCCGTGTTACGTCATTGATCGCGACCGCCTGGAGTCCAATCTCAAGGTGCTGCGCGGTGTTATGGACCGAACCGGATGCCGTATCCTGCTGGCGCAGAAGGCGTTCAGTTGTTATGTCGTCTATCCGCTCATATCACAATATCTCTGTGGCGCAACCGCAAGCGGACTCTTTGAGGCCCGCCTGTGCCATGAGGAGATGCCGGGACGTGAGAACCACATATTCTCTCCTGCATTCCGTGAGGAGGATATGCCGGAGATCCTGAGCATCTGTGACCATATCGTTTTCAACTCCATACGTCAGCTTGAGTTGTTTGGTCTTAGGGCAAAAGAGGCCGGACTGCAGGTAGGTTTGCGTATCAATCCGCAGATATCCACACAGCCGGCCGAGCATGCAATCTATGATCCTTGCGCCAAAGGTAGCCGTCTGGGCGTTACGCTTGATGAATTCCGCGATGGAATGGGGCAGAACCCGGCTCTGTTGGAACTGCTTGACGGACTGCATTTCCATACTCTCTGCGAGCAGAACTCCGATGACCTGGAGACCACGCTGAACGGCTTTGAAGAGCAGTTCCGCCCATGGCTTAAGTCGATGAAATGGGTGAATTTCGGCGGCGGACACCATATTACCCGTGCTGATTATGATATCCCGCGTCTGGAGCGTTGTATCAACCGAATGAAAGATGGCTATGGCCTGCAGGTCTATCTTGAGCCGGGCGAGGCAATTGCCCTCAACGCCGGTTATCTGCATACCCGGGTGCTTGAGCTCCAGCATCATACAGGAGCTATTGATATCGCCATCCTTGATACATCGGCTGCATGCCATATGCCCGATGTGCTGGAGATGCCGTATCGTCCTCCATTGCGCGACAGCGGCCAGCCTGATGAAAAGGCATACACATACCGTTTGGGCGGCCCCACGTGCCTATCGGGCGATATAATTGGGGAATACTCGTTTGACAGCCCGCTTAAGGAGGGACAGGTTCTGGTCTTTGAGGATATGGCCATCTACTCCATGGTCAAGAACAACACCTTCAACGGCATGCCCTTGCCAGCAATCTACCTTAAGCAGGGTTCCGACTACACGCTCATCAAATCCTTCAGCTATCAGGATTTCAAGTCACGACTCTAAAAATGTGGAATTGGGGACAGTCCCCTT
>JBGUVW010000010.1:0-32056 GCA_045220475.1 Bacteroidaceae bacterium | reverse complement strand
CAGTAAAACGGAATCCCGACAGCGAAGCCCGTCGGGATCCCGTTTTACCCGGCCTGGAAGGCCGGCAGAGTGGAGCGGTATGGAATAAAATGGAATACCGCGGAACGGGTTTGGGGCGTCGCCGCCCCAAACTAAAAAAATGTTGTTTCTAATACGCAGATAAGTTTCCAGCTAGCGACTTTTTAGGCCCTGAAAGGGCCATAAAAGTCAAAAAAGCCCGAGCCGCGAAGCGGCGAGTAATCATTTATTATCTATCAACCGTTAACGTAAACCCAGCAAAGTCGCACGGGGTACCCACAGGAGGGTTAACCTTGCAAACCGTTACGGTTACCGATTGTACCGCCGGAAAGCCCTCCAGAATAGAACCCGCAATACGCCCCGCAACGTGCTCCAAAAGAGCGGAACGGATCTGCATCTGCTGTTTTACTACGTCGGTTACCTGGGCGTAGTTTACTGTACCGTTAAGGTCATCTTTGAGTATGGCGGCGGTGGCATCGGCCTTAAGTGTTATGTCTACCGTGTACCAGGCGCCTACAACGGCCTCCTGCGGTTCTGCACCATGGTAGGCGTAGAACCGCAAGCCGCTGAGTGATATGGATTGTTCCCTATAAACCATATCTGATAATCATTTTTTCATTTTATCCGCAACGTGAAGAGCCGCAGTTCTTGCAGATGAGGCAACCCTCCTGGTATACCAGTGATTCGCTTCCGCAAACTGAGCACTTCTCGCCCTTGACGGCTGTACCGTCCTGGACGTATTTCTTGAGTGCACGCTCCACGCCGTTTTTCCAGTTGTTAATATTCTCTGATCCCAGATCCAGTGACCCGATCAGCTTCATGCAGAGGTCAATAGGCATCTGGTAACGCAATACGCCCGATATCAGCTTGGCGTAGTTCCAGTACTCCTTGTCAAACTTCTCGGACAGGCCCTCGATGGTTACCTTGTATCCGCGTTTGTTGGTGAATTGGAAGTCATAACGCTTGCGTCCCTCCTCATCAATGTTCTTGATGATCCAGCCGTGGTCTACGGTCTTGGGCAGTACTATTCCCTCCTCGTCATCCTGAAGACCGGTGAATATCTCATAAGGACGGCCGTCCAGGATTCCTACGAATGCCACCCATTTCTCCTTGTTGTTCTGGAAACGTACTACATCGGCCTCCAGGATGCGCGGACGTACCTCGACAACCTGACGCGGCTCGCAGTCGCACGGTGCCAGAGTGGGCTCCTTGCCGTCTTTCTTTTCTTTCTCCTTGTCGGCTTTCTTGTCGCTCTTGGCGTCAATGAGCACGCCGTCGCGTGAACCGTCACGGTATACGGTGCAGCCTTTACAGCCGCTCTTCCATGCCTCAACGTAGAGCTGGTTGACCAGATCCTCGGATACGTCATTCGGCAGGTTGATGGTAACGCTTATGGAGTGGTCCACCCATTTCTGCATGGCACCCTGCATCTTTACCTTGTTTACCCAGTCAACATCCTGTGCGGTTGCCTTGTAGTAGGGTGAGCGGGCAACCAGCTCGTCAACCTCCTCGGGGGTGAACTTCTGTGCTGGATTGATGCCGTTCACTATCATCCACTCCACAAACTTGTGGTGGAATACTATGAACTCCTCAAATGAATCGCCGTTCTCATCGGTAAAGGTGATGTTGGCGTTCTCATCCTCACGGTTAACCTTGCGGCGGCGCTTGTAGACGGGCATGAATACCGGCTCCAGGCCTGATGTGGTCTGAGTCATAAGGCTTACGGTACCTGTAGGCGCAATGGTAAGACATGCAATGTTACGTCGGCCGTATTTCTTCATATCCTCATAGAGCTGGGGATCGGCCTCCTTAAGACGCAGTATGAAGGGGTTCTTCTGCTCACGTTTCCAGTCAAATATCTCAAATGCACCGCGCTCACGTGCCATCTCTACCGATGAACGGTATGCGGCAAGTGCCAGCGTACGCTGAACCTTCTCGGCGAATGCGGTCGCCTCTTCTGTTCCGTAACGAAGTCCCATTGCGGCCAGCATATCGCCCTCGGCTGTGATGCCTACACCGGTACGGCGGCCCATGGTGCTCTTGTGCATGATTTTCTCCCACAGACGCTTCTCGGTATACTTGGTCTCGTCATCCTCAGGGTCACTGGCTATCTTGGCCTGGATCATGTCAATCTTCTCAATCTCCAGGTCAATGATATCATCCATTATGCGCTGGGCTATGGCTACATGTTTCTTGAACAGGTCAAAGTCAAACTCAGCCTTGGGGGTGAACGGGTTCTTTACGTATGAGTAGAGGTTTATGGCCAGCAGACGGCAGCTGTCATAGGGGCAGAGGGGTATCTCACCGCAGGGGTTGGTGCTGACGGTGCGGAATCCCAGGTCTGCATAGCAGTCGGGTACTGACTCACGTATTATGGTATCCCAGAACAGTACTCCGGGCTCGGCCGATTTCCATGCGTTGTGCACGATCTTTTTCCAGAGCTCAGCGGCGTCGACCTCCTTCTTGTAGAGAGGGTTCTTGGAATCGATGGGGTAGGTCTGCAGGTATTTCTTGCCGCTGATGGCAGCTTTCATGAACTCATCATCAATCTTGACCGATACGTTGGCGCCGGTAACCTTGCCGCTCTCCATCTTGGCGTCGATGAATGACTCTGAGTCAGGGTGTTTGATGGATACGCTCAGCATAAGGGCACCGCGGCGTCCGTCCTGTGCAACCTCACGGGTGGAGTTTGAGAAACGCTCCATGAACGGAACCAGTCCGGTTGATGTGAGCGCTGAGTTCTTTACCGGAGAACCTTTGGGACGTATATCGGACAGGTCATGGCCTACACCTCCGCGGCGTTTCATGAGCTGGACCTGCTCCTCATCTATCTTCATGATGGCGCCGTATGAATCGGCCGATCCTTCATTACCTATAACGAAGCAGTTTGAAAGGGATGCAATCTGATAGTTGTTGCCTATGCCGGTCATGGGGCTGCCCTGCGGAACTATGTATCTGAATCCCTTGAGCAGTTCATGAAACTCTTTTGCACTCATGGGATTCTTGTACTTCTTTTCAACGCGTGCAATCTCATTTGCTATGCGCCAGTGCATGTCATCGGGGGTCTTCTCATAGATCTTTCCGAACGAGTCCTTTACAGCGTACTTGTTCACCCAGACCTTGGCGGCAAGTTCGTCACCTCCGAAATATTCCACAGAGGCCTTGAAAGCCTCATCGAAAGTGTAGGTTGTCTGTTTGTTGTCCATTTATAATTACTTGTTTGATGTAGACGCAAATGAGCCGCCCAATCTTCCCTTTTGGTAACGGCTTGACAAATGTATATAATGTGTCAGACAAAAACTAATGTTTACAAATTATTTTTCATCATCCTTACTAAAGTTTTCCGTTTCTAAAACTTAATACGCTGATAATAAATGATGTGGTATTTTTGAAAACTCAAAAAGTTTTCCAAAACGGATAATTCATGAAATTTTTCCGGCTCTGTAATGGTGTGGATACGGCTTTATCGGACATAAAAAAAGCGATGATTGTTCACCGCTTTGATTCTATGATTCCGGCTGGGATATCAGCAGCGCAGGCCGCTTTCAATATTCTCCATGTCGGACTTGAAGTTCTTGTCTACCTGAATCTGGTCACGTACCATGTTGCAGGCATGAAGAACTGTCGCGTGATCACGCTTTCCTATGTATGCTCCTATCTTGGAAGTTGAGAAATCCAGGTATTTCTTGGCAAGATACATGCTTATCTGTCTGGCCTGGACAATCTCATGCTTGCGGGACTTGGACTGCACCGATGACTCGTCTATGTTGTAGTAGTCACATACCTTTGATATGATTGACTCAATGGTGATGGGCTTCTGCTCATGGTGCTGGTTTTTGTCAATCACCTCATGAGTGAGGTTCAGGTCAACCTCCCTTCCGTAGATGGTGGAGTAGGCCATGAGAGATACGATTACGCCCTCCAGGTCACGTACGTTATCCCTTACCTTATCAGCAATATAGTCAATTACAGGCTCCGGGAAGGTGATACCGTCACGACGTGTCTTGTCACGCAGGATATCCTTTCTGAGGTTCAGGTCCGGACGCTCCAACTCTGCAACAAGTCCCCACTTGAATCTGGTGATCAGACGCTCCTCAAGATCCTTCATGTCCTTGGGTGCACGGTCACTGGTCATGATGAGCTGCTTGTGGTTAAGGTGCAGATAATTGAATATATGGAAGAATGTATTCTGTGTCTTGGTGTAGCCGGCCATCTCCTGCATGTCATCAATGATGAGTACATCTATTGACTGATAGAAATGGATGAAATCATTTACGGCATTGTTCCTGGCAGCATCGGTGTACTGTACCATAAAGAGGTGGGCCGATACGTAGAGGACTCTCTTCTCGGGGTGCAGTTCCTTTACCTTACGTCCGATGGCGGTTGCAAGATGTGTCTTACCTACTCCCGATGAACCGTAAATGAAAAGGGGGTTGAATGCCGTGCTTGCGGGGTTGAGCGCAATGGTCTCACCTGCGGTGCGGGCCAGCTTGTTGCTTATTCCCTCAACATAGTTCTCAAAACTGTAATTGGGATCTAACTGGGGGTTCAAGTCCTGAACCAGCGGTGCATCGGTCTGAGAGGGGGCCTTGTTGCCCATCTCTGCAGTTCCCTTTATATTAGATAAGGTATTTGCCGAACTTACGTTCTGGCTCAGGTTGTTCTCCTTATCAGTAAGGATATTGTATACAAGTTCAGTTCCCTTTCCGAATACCTTTATAATAGCTGATCTGAGAACATCCAGATAGTTCTGCTCAAGATACTCGTAAACGAACGGGCTGGGAACCTGTATTGTAAGATCACCGTTTTCTAAAGAGACAGGCTCCACGATGGAGAACCATGTATCGAACACTACCTTCGATACGTTGTCACGGATAAAATCCAGACATAAGCTCCATTGGTTTTTTAATTCAATTCCTGTCATCTTATTGAGAAATGTGCAGATCGGTTTGTCTACTTGATTCGTCTGCTTTGCAAAATTGAGAATCTTATTTCATTTAAACAAACGCTCTAATTCCGCTTAAAAATCGGCCTTTTGTAAAATGCTGTAAATTAGCTAGTTGTAAAACCGGCTTAAAATAGTTGAAAATAGGCAGTTGATTTTTTCTTTGCTTCTGATAATCAGGCAATTAACCTGTTGATAACTTGTTTTTGGCCTAGTTTTGCTGAGTCCGTTTACCCTTTTTTCGGCCCTTTGTAATTGAGTTTTGCCAAACGCTTTTAACAAATCGTTTTTATTCTCTTATTTGGACTAAATCTAAATTAGAGCCCATAAAAAGGCTGCATATTTTGCGGAATTTTATTTGTTTTTTGAGGTGATTTCACGGGCTTCCTTCACGCTTATCTTTTTGCCTTCATAGACCGCAATAACGAATGCGTCCTTATACTTTTTCTGGACCTCAGTCTTCGTCTTTAGGATGGCATCATAATCGGTAGTGTCACCGCAGGTATACTTGCATACTCCATCCTCGGAGTAGTAGTCAACATTAGAATATGCCTTGAGCCTTTTGTCGGTCTTTTTGAGAGGGGTCTTGAGACTCATGAACTGGACTTTGTATACAGGCAGCTCTGTCTTGATCTCCTCAGCAGGCTTGTTGCCTATGGCCTGTGCCACCGGAACGGCTTTCTCAAGCAGCTTGTTGTGATAATCCAGATAATCCTTGAAGGCATTGTACAGGCTCTGGCTCATCTCGTCTATTCCCTTCTGTGATACCAGATACTTGCACTCGGCATCATTGGAAATGAATCCCAATTCTATCAGTATGCTGGGCATGGTGCTTTTCCACAGTACCAGGTAGCCGGCCTGATGCACGCCGCGGTCAGGACGTTTGGCCGATTTTACCATCTGGTCCTGAGTGAATGACGCCATCTTGAGACTCTCTTTCTGATACTCGTTCTGCATGAATTCAAATATGATCATGCTTTCTGGGCTGTTGGGGTCATAACCTTCATAGTGAGTCTGGTAGTCATTCTCCAACAGGATTGCCTTGTTCTCCTCAAGCGCAGCGTTCAGGTTGGCGCTGGTTCGGTTCTCCTCAACACCCAACAGATAGGTCTCGGCACCGTATGCGCTCTTGTTCTTGGCCGAGTTGGTATGGACCGATATGAACATGTCGGCACCTGCCTTGTTGGCAATGTCGGCACGTTTGTACAGCTCCACGAACACATCGGTCTTGCGGGTGTATATTACCTTTACGTTCTTGCAGTTGTCCTCAATGAGCTTACCCATCTTGAGGGCTATGTTCAGGTTGATTGTCTTCTCCTGGTTCTTTCCGTTTACCGCACCGGGGTCCTTGCCGCCGTGTCCGGGATCTATGACCAATACAAACCGTCCCTGGTCATCAATGGCGCGGGCAGGAGTTGCAACTATGAGGCAGATTGCCGCAATTATCGTACCGAGAATCCTTTCAATCTTAATCATTTTCCTTTTTTAGGCTCGTATGAAACGGGTGATGCATCAACACTCTTTATGAATGAAGCCAACTGCTTGGCCGATACCTTGACAGGTTCTACTGTGAACTCAGGTATGTTGAAAGAGTACATGAACTTCTCTGAGAACCTGGGGTCTTTCTGGGGAAGCAGGAACGGTTTTGTAAAGCTGCCGTCCTTGTTTATATGTGACAGATACAGGCGGGTATGTACGCCGTCCTCACGTCTGGAACTTATTACGACCCACTCTCCGCTGCTGGACCATGAGTGGTAACTCTCGGATTTGTTGCTGTTTATCTCTGTGGCATATCTGTGAGTCCCGTTCTTGAGGTCAAATACTACCAGGTCCGATACATCCTGGTTGGGCGGGAACACGCCGTGTGTGCTTAAGCAGCACAGCAGCCAGCGTCCGTCGGGGGATACCCTGGGCCAGGTGATGCTGCTGTCAGCAGCGGCGGCGTCAAATACCGTCCTTTTGGGCCCCCATGCCCTGGTGTCAGGGTCAAAGTCCTTTGCATAGAGACTGTACTTGAATGTGGCGTCTGCATTTGCCGTAACGGCTCCGCCCCTCTTCTTGAAATCAGATGGATTGCCGGTATAAGCGGATACGTAATATAGCGTCTTGCCGTCGGGTGCCCATGACGGGTAGCACTCAAACTCTGTAGAGTCATTCTCTATGATGCTGACAGCCTTGTCATCCAGATTATATAATATAAGGTCACTTACCTCATCAAAGACCTCTATCCTGTTGGTGTGGTTGGTGTGTATGTTCTGGAAGGTCTTGTTGGTGGAGTATGCGATGTAATTGTGTGTAGGATGCCATGAAGGATATACGGCGGCAGAGATGGTGGAATCAGTCTTGAGATTGAGTTTCTCAAGTTTGCCGTTGGTATACATAATGGTTCCGCCCAGGTATTGGCGAATATGGAACTGCATGTTGTCTGTATGCCAGTTCTTGAAACTGTGACAGTTTATGCACTGTGTCTGTGAACCTTTTGACGCCATGGTGTTTGCATATACCACCTTCTCCTTGAAAGTGGTGATGTCACGCTGGTTAATGGAGAGTCTCTGATAGGTCTCAAACAGAGGCGGGATGACCCTGTATGTAAGATACTTGTCTATCTCTCCGGCAACACTGATGGTGAACGGTTTCATCCTGCTCCATACTTTTCCGTCCTGTTCAAATACGGTGACGGTGATATCACCCTGGGATGTGAGTTTCCTCCATTTGCTTATGGGGATGGTCACGATCGGGCCGCTTACCTTTACTTTTACATCTCCCGATTCCAGCACGGTGACATATTTCTGCGCCTGGTCCTGTATCATGAAGTTGGCCGGGGCAATGTTTGAAGGAACGGTTATGCCTGCGTAATCCGGGAAAATGGAGGGCTCCGCTCCGTTGGTGTAGTCCTGCGGCTCACCTGTACATGAGGCGGCAACCAATAGCAGTGACGTGAGGTATAATGATATCCGTTTCATAAGTGATCAGTACATTTGGAGTTCGTTCACATAATAGTAGTAGAAGTAGTAGGTACGCCTCAGGTTCTTGTTAAAACAGGACCTGGCCTCTTCAAGACTCTTCTTGCCATATCTTGAGGCATTCTGAGTAAATGACTTATAGAGGCTCTTGATGTGTTCGTCATATGGGAGCGAATCGAGAGTCTCGTTTTGGGTTATGTTGCCGAACAGGTATGCTGCCTCCTGATAGTATCTCCCAAGTTTCTGGGGATTATTTGAATCAAGATAGAGCAGGAATCTGGTCCAGAACAGCGTGGTCTGTTTGGATTTCATTGCAAAATAGAGGGCCACACGGTCATAGAGCGGAGTGGCATTCTCAGGTCTGATTCCGTTAAAGTGGTCCATGAGGAAGAATTCGCATCCGTCCATATCGGCACGGACCTGGTCTTTAAAACACATCAGAGGTATAATCTGGTCATACGGAGCGGTCCGGGCAACCTTATCATAGTCATCGCATATCTTTAACTGCTCTTTAGCCCACTTGCTGTAGAACAGGGTGTGTTCCAGTTTGCCCAGGTATTTCTTTGAGAGCTGTGTGTCGTTATATACCATGGCAATCATAGCCAGATACTTGTAAGTCATGTAGTTCCAGTCAAACAGGACAGACTCCTCAATGCACCAGCGGTTGCACAATCCCGGTATTCCGTATTGCAGATAGAGGATTCTTCCTATTTGCAGTGACATGGGAACGCTCCATTTGCCCTTCTGCTTAACGCTTCCGTCCTCAAAGTCAAATGCGCGCTCACTCTCCTGTCCCGATTTAATGAGAGCCAGGTCTTTGAGGACCACCAGGACACGCGTGGGTTGCCATGTGGGATCCTGTGCATGTTTGTCCTGCAGCTTTTCAAGAACCTGGACAGCCTTGTTCCACTCCATGTTGTCAACTGCACGTATCATATCCAGCTCTGCCTTGAAATTATCATCCCTGAACCATGTGCTGGCGGGTATCGCAATGATTGCTGCCAAAGCAACGCCTTGTATGGCTGTCTGGATGTATTTTCCTGACAGTTTGTCCAGGAACTGAGCCAGAGGGGTGATGACAATCCATAGTGTTGCAAGCAGAAGGGGCAACTGCAATCTTGATGAAGGTATTCCGTATGTGGGCTCGGGCATGCCGATAGTCCAGCCGAACGCCAGGTTGTAAGTGGTGGTTCCTACAAACAGTATGGGAGCCAGTATTATGACAACTGCCGCACCGGCTATGAGCAGGGACTTGGTATTCCTGCTTTTTGATGAGAGCATGTTGTCCATAATCGCTGCCAGGATGCCGGCAAAACCGTAAACTCCGGCAACATAATAACCCACCGCTCCGCAGCCTACGGCAAACAGCAGGGCTTTTGCGGGATTATCCGGTCTCCTGAGTATGAGTACGGTAAGAAGTGCCCAGATGGAACCCAGAACCGGAAGGAAAAAATACCCCGGAAAGTTTATCAGGTATACTATGTATCCCAGTGACATGTTGTAGGCTACAAATATGGCAGCCGGGACATATGTAATCAGTGCATATCTCTGCTGAATCCTGAACGTGATGCGGGTAAGCTCGGCCGATGCGGTAAGCAACAGTACCCATATAAGCGCTCCCAGCCATGGAATATGGAGGAACTGGGTGAGGAAGAGGCTGATACAGGACAGGATTCCTGACGGTTTGCTCAGGAACCCGCTCAGCCAGAACAGGTCATACTCAAAATATGATCTCTCCTGAACCTTGTACAGGAACTGGTATGAACAGACGGATAACACCACCCATAATGCTACGGGTAGTATCCAACGTAACCAGGCAGGTATTAAGGGGTTGTTATTTTTCTCTTTTTGATTCATATTTTGACGGAGTAGCATCGGTACTTGAAATGAAAGAGGCGAATTGCCTTGGCGTGATATGTACGGGTTCTTTCATGAATTCCGGGATATTGAATGCATATAGGAACTCACGGTTGAAATCGGGGTCGCGCTGGGGTAGGGCAAACGGCTTTGAGAAATTGCCGTTCTCATCAACGTGACTGAAATAGAGGCGGGTATGGATTCCGTCCTCGCGTCTGGTGCTGAACATAACCCATTTGCTGTTGCTGGACCAGACGTGATAGCTCTCGGCATACCGGCTGTTTATCTCATCGGCATAACGGTACTCTCCGTTGCTCAGGTCATAGACCACGAAATCAGATGCAATCTGGTCAAGCGGGAATACTCCGTGGGTGCTCACGCAGCAGAGCATCCATTTGCCGTCGGGTGATACACGTGGCCAGGTCATGCTGCTGTCCTTGGCGGCTGCATCATAAATAAGCTGTTTGGGGCCCCATGTGCGGGTATCGGGATCAAATGTCTTGCTGTACAGATTGAAATGGAGCATTTCCCTGTCTATAAAAATCTGACTCTTACGTTCCGGACCGAATGGCGCCTCATAATGAGCTGAAACGTAGTATAGCTTACGGCCGTCGGCAGACCAACCGGGGAAACACTCAAGTTCACTGGAGTCATTTTCAATGACGCTGACCGTATTTGTGCCGGCATCATAAAGGATGATATCGCTCTCCTCATCCAGCACCTCCAGCTTGTCATGGCTGGCTGCATGGACTGACTGGTGTGTCTTGTTGTTGGAAAGTGCTATGTAGTTATGTGTGGGATGCCATTCGGGGTAAACTCCGGCAGTGATGGTGGAGTCTGTCTTCATGTTCACCTTGTGCAGTTTCCCGTTCAGGACCATGATTGTTCCGCCTTTGTACTGGCGTACGTGGAATATCATGTTGTCGGTGCTGTAGTTCCTGTATTTGTGGCAGTTGATGCATGTGCCGCTGGCATTCGTCTCAACCATGGTGTTGGCAAATACCACCTTCTCCTTGAAATTGGTAATATTACGCTGCCAGATGGAGAGCTTCTCATATGTCTCTACGGCTACAGGAATGGTCCTGTATGAGATATACGGGTCAATTTCATCGGATACTTTCATGCTGAACGGCTCATAGCCCTTCCAGTCTCCGTTCCTGAGTACGAATACCCGGACATCAAGATTGCCACCCTTCTTGAGCTCCTCCCATTTGCGTGAGGGGATGATTACCTTCTCTCCTCCGATGGCCACCTGGGCGGAACCGGATGTTATGACCGTAACGTATTTCTGGCCGGGCTCCTCTATCCTGAAATTGAGCGGAGCTATGTTGGAGGGGATTACCACATCGGTATAATCGGGGAATATGGCCGGTTTGGAATCATCCTGGGTGTACGATGACGGGACCTTGGGACTGCATGCCGCAAGGGCCAATATAGCTATGGTGATAAAACTGTGCCTCATATGTCAGTATGTTTGCAGGTTCCTGATGAAATAGTAGTAATAGAAGAATGTCTTGCCGAATTTCTGCCAGAACAGGTAATCGGACTCCTTCATGCTACGGATGGGATGGCTCTGGACAAACTTGTTGAAAGCCTCATAATTCTGTATCACGCTGTTGTCATATGGCAGCTGGCTGCCGTCCGGTTCCAGTTTGCTGTATAGCAGCGATGCCTCCTGGACCGATCGTGGCAGGGCATTGACTCTATTGGTGTTGACGTAATAATAAAGCCGTTCGCGGAATCTGCGGATATCCTGGATGCGCATGGCAAACAGCAGGGCCGCACGGTCATACTCCGGAGTGGGCTGGGCCGGCTCCGGGCTGAGGAAATGGTTTATGAGGAATGTCTCAGTCTTGACCATGTCATTGGTCATGCGGTTCTCAAAACACATATAGGGGAGGATGCTTTTATATGGCTCCGCCATTGACATGGCGGCCTCATCAGACTCCAACTCACGCTGGGCGCGTGCCCAACCGCGGTAGAACAGCGTCTTCTCCAGTTTGTTTATGTATTTCTCTGCCAGTTCAGGCTCTTGCATGATGACGGCATGCATGGCCATATACTTGAGAGTTCCGTAGCTCCAGTTATGCTCCACGGCATCCTCCAGACACCAGCGGTATGCCATGTTTACAAGTCCGTACTGGAAATAGAACTGTTTTCCGGACTGCCATGCCATGGGAATGACCATCCTGGATTTCTGCGGGCGCCCGCCGTCCTTCATTGTGAATGCCTCATCGAGAGCACGGTTCATCTTAAGCAGGGCCAGGTCACGATACAGGACCATGGTGCGTGTGGGCTCAAAGAAACGGTTGCTGTAGCGTTCCACTATCTGCGTTATCTCGTCACTGGACCTTGCATTTTCTATCTTTTTGGTCCTGGATTTATAGAGCTTCTCATCAGATTTTGCATGACGTGCGGCTGCCTTGGAGTAAATGTCTTCAACCTCCTGCCAGTCATAACGGTCCACCGCTGCCGACATGGCAAGCTCGGAGCGGAAATTGTCATCATTGAACCAGAATACCCAAACGGCTGCAACTGCAACTGCATAAACGGCGCATTGTACAATTGTCTTTCTGATGGGTGTAAGGGATAAGCCGGACAGTTTGGGCGATATCAGCGCAAGCAGTATCTGACACAAGAGTGCCAGCTGGAACGGAGCTCTCATGGAGCGCGTCAGTATATCCTCGGAGACGGAAGGTAACCCCACATTCCAACTGTCAACCAGCCTGTAGGTCGTGTAGAAAGAATAAATGATGAGCGGAACCAGGATGGTCATGCCTAACGTGAATGCCAATACCGTAAGGCGCTGGCTGCGCGGGCGCTCCCTGTCTGTCAGTTCTGCGCATGCGGCGGTAATGGAACCTACAAAAGCATATGCTCCGAAAGCTGCAAAACCGGCTACAGTCCAGACTGTAATTAACACCAGCTTGCTCCACATCTGCTTGCGGTGGTAAATGACGGCAAGTGGTATGAGAGATGCAAGATATCCCAGAACCGGTGAGAAAAAGTGTTCCTGGTCTCTCATGATGAATACATCATACCCCAGTGACATATTGCCTATTACAAGCAGCGCTACAGGAATTGACGCAATGGCGCTTATTGTGGGTGAGATGCGGAATACGCGTACGGTAAGGAAGTATGCCAGCAACAGGAGCAATACCCATATAAGGGCTCCCAGCCAAGGCAGATGGAGGAACTGGGCAAGAAATGAACCTGCCAAACCAAGGATGCATCCCGGTATCCTCAGGCTTTCAATGATAAACTGTTTGTCATACAGGAATACGGATAGATCCTCAACTTTCTTAAGGAAGAACTGCTCCCTGAATGAGAGTAAGCACCAAAGTGCAAGTGCCAGAATGAAAGGAATCAGTTTCATGACCCACTCCGGCAGTGCCTTCTGTCCGTTACGGATGACCTTTGTCATATATCAGTAGTTAGCGCGCGTGTGCGCATGTGAATTTTGCGTAAAGGTAGCATTTTTCCCTTTAATGGCATGCTGTAAAGCAAAAAACAATTACTTTCGCGGATAATCACGAAATCCTAATTCTAATTATGAGAAGAATAACTCTTTCAGCAGTCCTTCAGCTTATGCTGATCCCGGCTCTGGCACAGACGCCGGTTTGGCTTGACCCCAATGTGAACAGTGAAAACGAGAAACCTGATGTTGCCGATTATTTTGCCTATGAGAGCGCTGACAAGGCGCTTGCGGCCGATAAATACCAGTCCGGCCGATTTATGTCAATTGAGGGCAACTGGAAATTCAACTTTGTAAAGAATGCGTATGACAAACCCGTGGGCTTTGAGGCCGTAGGCTTTGATGACAGCAAATGGGTGGATTTTCCCGTGCCCGGACTCTTTGAGATGAACGGTTACGGCGACAAGATATATACCAACGTAACCTATCCCTGGAACAACGAGAATCCTATAAATCCTCCTGTTGTAGGCGAGCGTGACAACTATGTAGGCTCATACCGTCAGAGTTTCACCGTTCCTGCAGCATGGAAGGGCGACCGCGTCTATATCCACGTGGGATCGGCCACATCAAACCTCTGGGTTTGGGTGAACGGCAAGTACGTGGGTTACAGCGAGGACAGCAAGATGGAGGCCGAGTTCGACATCACGGACTATGTAAAGTTTGGTGAGAAGAACCTGATTGCCTTCCAGATCATGCGCTGGTGCGACGCCAGTTATATAGAGGACCAGGATTTCTGGCGCTTTACCGGCATAGCCCGTGAGGTTTATCTCTATTCACGCCCCCAGGCTCATCTGGATGATTTCCGTATCGTGACGGACCTGGATGCCCAGTATCTGAATGCCACCCTTAAGTTTGACGCCACCTTTGCCGGTGCCGATGGCAAGACCCTGGGCCTGCAGCTCAAGGACGCATCCGGAAAGGAGGTGTGGTCTGACAAACTGACTGTGAAGGATGGTGCAGCAAGTGTATCGGCCGCAGTAAAGAACCCTTACAAATGGACTGCCGAGACTCCCTATCTCTATACTCTCTGTATGACCCTTGCCGATCAGGACGGAACCGTCATTGAGGTTATACCGCAGAAGGTGGGATTCCGCAAGGTTGAGATCCGTGACCGCCAGCTTCTGGTCAACGGCCAGCCCATACTTATAAAGGGTGCCGACCGTCATGAGATGGATCCCTACGGCGGATATGTAGTTCCGCTGGAGCGCATGGTCCAGGATATCCAAATCATGAAACAGATGAATATCAATGCAGTCCGTACCAGCCATTATCCCGATGATCCGCGCTGGTATGACCTGTGTGATGAATACGGTATCTATCTGGTTGCCGAGGCTAATGTCGAGGGACACGGAATGATGTACGGTCCCAGCCCGCTGGCTCGCAATCCGGAGTATGAGAAGGCTCATCTGGAGCGCAACAAGTCAAATGTGATAACCTATAAGAACCACCCCTCAATCATTGTATGGTCAATGGGTAATGAGGATGGTGACGGTCAGAACTTTGTTACCTGCTACAAGTGGATAAAGGAGTATGACAAGACCCGTCCCGTACAGTATGAGGGCGCCACAGGTTCTCCTGACCACTGTGACATCCACTGTCCCATGTATGCCGATTACGGCGCTATGGAGCGTCATGAGCGCGGTAATGACCCGCGTCCGATGATTGAGTGCGAGTATGCTCACGCCATGGGTAACTCTGAGGGCGGTTTCAAGGAGTATTGGGATATTATCCGTGCCAACCGCTCTGTTCAGGGTGGTTTCATTTGGGATTTTGTTGACCAGGCCGTATTCGGCAAGAACGCTGAAGGAAAGGAGATATTCCTGTACGGAGGTGATGAGGGCCGTTATCCCACATCGGACCAGAACTTTAACTGTAACGGTCTGATTGCACCTGACCGCCGCTGGAACCCGCATGCATATGAGGTTCAGTATTTCTACCAGAACATATGGGCTACTCCGGTTGACCTTAAGAAGGGCGTGATTGAGGTTTATAATGAGAACTTCTACACGGACCTGTCGGCATACTATATGGAGTATTCACTTACAGCCGACGGTGCCGAGGTATCACGCGGTCAGATAAAGCTGCCTAAGATTGCTGCACAGAGCAGGGTTAAGGTTACCTCTACGGATCTGGCCAAGGCCATTAAGAAGGCTCCTGCCGGCAAGGAGATACTGGTGAACGTGGAGTTCAAGCTGAAAGAGGCTGCTCCGTTGCTTGAAAAGGATTTCGTGGTGGCACGCGCCCAGTTCGAGGTTACCGGATACCAGTTCCCGCAGATGGCAATAGAGTCTGCCGGCTCAGACGTGGATGTTAAGATTGATGAGGCTGTGGCCTATGTCAAGCTTGAGGCTGCAGGTGTTGTATATACATTCAACAAGAACTCCGGTTGGATAGACTACATTGATGTTGACGGCAAGCAGATGACACAGAACGGCAGCCAGCTCAAGAGTGATTTCTGGCGTGCTCCTACCGATAATGACTACGGCGCAAACCTGCACACCCGCATGCAGGCATGGCGCAATCCCAACCTGAGACGCACAGCCTTTGAGTGCAAGGTTGAGGATGGTCTGGGTAAGGTCAATGTGAGATATGAGATAGACCAGCTCTACGCATCACTTGAACTGGAGTATGTGCTGGACCGTGACGGCGTTATGCATGTAAGCCAGAAGATGACAATCCGCCCGGAGGAGGCTGCACAGGCTATGGCTCAGAATACTCAGCAGCGTCCCGGTCAGCGCGGACAGCGCCCGCAGGGTATGCCGGATATCTTCAAGTTCGGAATGACCATGAATATGGCCCGTGAGTTTGACCGTGTAGAGTTCTACGGCCGTGGTCCTGTTGAGAACTACTCGGACCGTAACAGCTCACAGTTCCTGGGTATATTCAAGAGCAGTGTTGCCGATCAGTATTTCCCCTACATACGTCCCCAGGAGAACGGAAACAAGACCGATGTGCGCTGGTGGCGAGTTCTGAATGCCGACGGCAAGGGTCTGGAGTTCTACAGTGACGCTCCTCTGAGCATGTCATCACTCAACTATGCCACCGCCGATCTGGATGAGGGACCCAACAAGCATAACGTACATGCCGGCGACCTCATACCGCGTCCCTATACCGTTGTGCATATTGACAAGGCACAGTACGGACTGGCCTGCGTGAACAGCTGGGGTGCAACACCGCTTGAGCCCTACAAGCTGCATTACGGTGATTACTCATACAGCTTCATTATCAAACCCGTAAGATGACAGAGAGAGCTGACAGCATGTGGATGAGGGTAATAGACAAGTATTACTCCGATAATCCGCCTCTCAGGGATTTGCTTATACTGCACAGCCGCCTTGTAGCCGACCTGGCTCTCAAGGTGGCTGCGGCACATCCCGAGCTCACTCTTGATGTGCAGTTCATTGAGGAGTCCGCAATGCTTCACGATATAGGAATTTTTCTTACAGACGCCGCGCCGATCCATTGCTTTGGCAAGTATCATTACATATGCCACGGTTATCTGGGCGCCGACCTGTTGCGTGAGGAGGGTCTGCCCCGTCATGCGCTGGTGGCCGAGCGCCATACCGGAACCGGCCTGACCCTTAAGCAGATCCTGGAACGTGACCTGCCCGTGCCGCACAGGGATATGACTCCACAGTCCATGGAGGAGAAAGTGGTCTGTTTTGCAGATAAGTTCTTCTCCAAGACCAATCCTACCGTGCAGAAAAGCGTTGAGCAGGCAGAGCACAGCCTGGCCAAGTTCGGCCAGGAAGGGGTGCTGATTTTCAGGGAGTGGTGCCGATTGTTCCTTTAATGCCATCCCGTCCGGCCGGGCAGTCTCTTTTTTCTATTAAAAAATCAGAAAAGCGCCTCGCGTGTGCGCTTAATTGGGCTTTTATAGATACTTTTGCAGTTTGTTAAAGAGAAAGCTCAACAACAAGTGGCGGTAAAGTTCAGAAAAACGTGGCTTCCGGTTGTCCTCGGATTGCTCATGCCGGCATGGAATGCAGTTGCACAGAATGTGACCGATTCCATTGCATCGGCCGATTCAT
The DNA here is from genome assembly GCA_045220475.1 of Bacteroidaceae bacterium. GTDB lineage: Bacteria > Bacteroidota > Bacteroidia > Bacteroidales > Bacteroidaceae > Colenecus. The sequence continues at coordinate 14,767 of JBGUVW010000010.1, read as the reverse complement.
TGTCTACCGCCTATGAGATTCCTGACAGCGTCATGACCGCCATGGCGGATTCAATGATGCTTCCTGCCGCCGATACTCTTGCGCAGGTTCAGGATACGGTACCTCCCAGAACCAAGAAGAAAGACTCACTTGAGGATCCGGTCATTTATGAGTCCACTGACTCCATGATCTGGAATAACGGAGGCTATGCCTCTCTGTACGGAAACAGCAAGGTCAACTACCAGAAAGTCCAGCTTACGGCCGAGGTCATAAAGATGCAGATGGACAGCAGCCTGGTCTATGCCGACGGCGTGCGTGACTCGGCCGGAGAATGGAAAGGCACACCTGTGTTCGTGGACGGCTCCACCCCCTATGAGTCAAATCACATAAGCTACAACTTCAAGACCGAGAAGGGTTACATCAATGAGATCATAACCCAGCAGGGTGAGGGTTATATGACCAGTAACGAGGCCAAGAAAGGACCTGAGGGCGAGTATTACATAGCCGACGGCGTATACACCACCTGTGACCAGCATGACGATCCCCACTTCAATATCCGCATAACCCGTGCCAAGGTGCGTCCCGGACGTGACGTGATATTCGGTCCGGCATATCTGGAGGTTATGGGCGTGCCCCTGCCGCTGTTTGTTCCATTCGGTTTCTTCCCGTTCCTGGAGGGCGATTATGCATCGGGCATAATTGTGCCTACGTACGGTGATGAGATGGAACGCGGATTCTACCTCAAGGACGGAGGATACTACTTTGCGCTGTCTGATTATTTTGACCTCAAGGTGCTGGGTGAGATATTCACCAAGGGTTCGTGGGGTTTATCGGCCGAGAGCAAGTACCGTAAGCGTTACAAGTTCACGGGCAATTTATATGTGAGCCAGCTTACCACCAAGCAGGGCGACAAGGGACTCCCGGATTACTCCGTGACCAAGAACTTCAAGTTCCGCTGGACACACCGCCAGGATGCCAAGGCAAATCCTTACCAGAACTTCTCGGCCAGTGTGAACTTTGCTACACAGAGTTATGAGAGGTCCAACCTGAGCAGTCTCTACAATCCTTCGCTCACATCACAGAGTACCAGGACGTCAAGTGTCAGCTACTCGCGTAACTTCCCGTCCATAGGACTGTCACTCTCCAGTTCAATGAACATGTCGCAGAACATGCGTGACTCTACGCTCTCTGTGAGCTTCCCTTCACTCAACCTGTCGCTGCAGCGTGTATATCCGTTCAAGCGCAAGAAGGTGGTGGGCCAGGAGAAATGGTATGAGAAGATCTCACTTACCTACTCAGGATCGCTCAGCAACAGCATATCCTGTAAGGAGAGTGAGTTCTTTGAAAAGAGCCTGGTAAGTGACTGGCGTAACGGAATGCGCCATTCAATACCTGTGAGCGCCACTTTCCAGATACTCAAGAGCATAAACGTGACGCCGTCACTCAACTATAACTCGCGCTGGTATTCGTACAAGGTCATGCAGTCATGGGATGACACCCAGATGAAAGTGGCCAGAGATACCGTTTACGGGTTCAACCGCGTCTACAACTACAGTTTCAGCGTAAGCGCCAATACCAAGCTGTACGGAACATACACACCCACAAACCTGTGGAAAAAGGTGTTCGGCGATAAGTTCATTGCGGCCCGACATGTCTTCAGCCCGTCGTTGAGTTACAGTATGTCACCTGACTTTGGTGCCGACCGTTACGGATACTATGACACCTACGTCTACACCGATGCCGACGGCAATGTTAAGACCGTAGAGTACTCTCCTTACCAGGGCTCCCTGTACGGTGTGCCGGGTAAGGGCAAGTCAGGGACTCTGGCACTGAGCATAAGCAACAACATCCAGATCAGGTATCACAGTGATAGGGATACTACCAATGAGGGAATCGTTACAAAACCCCTGATTGATGAGCTTGGAGCCTCCATGTCATATAATTTTGCCGCCAAGACAAAACCCTGGAGTAACCTGAGTACCAGACTCAGAATTAAGCTCACCAAGAGCTATACGTTCAGTTTCAACGCCACCTGGGCCACCTATGCTTATGAGTTCGATGAGAACGGCAAGGTGTATGTGGGTGACCGCACCGAGTATTCATACGGCAGGTTCGGCCGATTCCAGGGTATGAGTCAGAACTTCTCATACACGTTCAACAACAACACTCTGCGCGAATGGCGTGACAAGGTGTATGGTCTCTTCTACGATGATGACATGGATGAGGATGATGAGGAACTTAATGAGAATCCCAACGCGGATGTCAGATCCAAGGCAGGACGTGTAAGACAGGCCCAGTCCGCTCCCGGAAAGAAAACCGGTGAAGCTGCCGTGGATGAGGACGGTTATGTGGAGTACAGCCTGCCATGGTCATTCTCAGTATCGTACGGTATATCCATGAGAGAGAATACCAGGGCCCAGATCGATCCCAAACGCATGCGTTACCCCTGGAAACTGACTCACAGCATGAACATGTCGGGTAATATGAAACTGACCAACAAATGGAACATCAACTTCTCATCGGGTTGGGACTTTACCTATCATGATTTCACCACGACTACAATGAGCATAACGCGTGACCTGCACTGTTTCAACATGTCATGCAGTATCGTGCTCAAGCCTTATACATCATATAACTTTACCGTAAAGGCAAATTCAAGCATGTTGTCAGACCTGCTCAAGATCAAGAAACGTTCAGGTTACAACAGCTATGTCAACTGGTATGACGATTAAAAAAATATACTATGAGTTACCTGATTATTCCTGAAAACTACAAGCCGCTTATGTCAATGCAGCAGACTGAGCAAGGCATTAAACTGATCAAGGAGTTCTTTCAGCAGAATCTATCTACGGGATTGCAGCTGAGACGTGTCACCGCACCTCTGTTCGTGCTCAAGGGAATGGGCATTAATGACGACCTTAACGGTGTGGAGCGTGCAGTAACATTCCCCATCAAGGATCTGGGTGATGCCAAGGCAGAGGTTGTACATTCACTTGCCAAATGGAAACGTCTTACCCTTGCTGAGTATAACATACGTCCCGGATACGGCATCTATACCGATATGAATGCCATCCGTGCCGATGAGAGTCTGGGCAACCTGCACTCCCTCTATGTTGACCAGTGGGACTGGGAACGTACCATCACAGCTGCTGACCGTAACATTGACTTCCTTAAGCGCATAGTACGCAAGATATACTCAGCTATGCTCCGTACGGAGTATCTCATAAGTGAGACCTATCCTCAGCTGGAGCCGTTCCTGGCCCGCGAGGTCTTCTTTATCCACTCCGAGGAGCTGCGCCGTCTCTATCCCGGCAAGACTCCCAAGGAGCGTGAGGATGCAATCTGCCGCGAGCATGGCGCCGTATTCATCATGGGTATTGGCGGTAAGCTGGGTGACGGACAGGAGCATGACCTGCGCGCCCCCGACTATGATGACTGGACAACTCCCAATGAGGACGGATTCCTGGGCCTGAACGGTGACCTTCTGGTCTGGAACCCCATACTGGGCCGCGCCATGGAGCTCTCATCAATGGGTATCCGCGTAGACAAGGAGTCTCTGCTGTGTCAGCTTGACCTTTGCGGTAAGCAGGAGCGCAAGGAACTCTATTTCCACAAGAAACTGCTCTCAGGTGAACTGCCTCTGTCAATTGGTGGCGGTATCGGTCAGTCTCGTCTGTGCATGCTGTTCCTGCAGAAAGCCCACATCGGTGAGATCCAGGCCAGCATATGGCCGGAGGATATGCGCTCCAAGTGCGCTGCAGCCGGAATACAACTGATCTGATGGAAGTAAAGATAGACCAGAGCTGGAAGCAGAGGCTGCAACCGGAATTTGACAAGCCCTACTTCAGGAACCTGACGGATTTTGTCCGTGAGGAGTATGCCCACGGTCCGGTCTATCCTCCGGGACGTCTTATTTTCAACGCCTTTGACCTGTGTCCTTTTGATAAGGTAAAGGTGGTGATAATAGGGCAGGATCCGTATCATGAGCCGGGACAGGCCCACGGGCTATGTTTCTCGGTAAATGACGGAGTTCCGTTCCCGCCGTCGCTGCGTAACATATTCAAGGAGATAAGTGATGACCTGGGCAAGCCTGTTCCACCCAGCGGTGATCTGACCCGATGGGCGCGTCAGGGAGTCCTGCTCCTGAATGCCACACTTACTGTTCGTGCCGGTGCCGCCGGTTCCCATCAGGGAAAGGGGTGGGAGGAGTTTACCGATGCTGCAATCCGTGAACTCAACTCCGGCAGGGACGGACTGGTATTCATACTCTGGGGCGGTTATGCCAAGAAGAAGGGTGCCATAATTGACCGTACGCGTCATCTCGTACTCAGTTCGGCTCATCCGTCGCCCTTATCGGCATATAACGGATTCTTTGGTAATCACCATTTCAGCCAGGCTAACGAGTGGCTTATAAAACACGGAGAGACTCCCATTGAATGGTAAACAAAACAAGCGATCGCCTGGGCGAACGCTTGTTTTGTGACCCCGGTGGGATTCAAACCCACGACCTGCAGAACCGGAATCTGACGCTCTATTCAACTGAGCTACGGAGCCATTGTGGCCGCGAAGTTACGCAATTATTTTTAAGATTTATTTTTACGCTGAATAATAAAGGGTTATTTTTGCACCTGCGTTTGAGGCTTAATGACCTGATGATAACCATTTTTAATATGAGGAGATATTTCCTGTCATTTCTTTTTGCAGGATTGGCTTGCTGTGTATCGGCCCAGAATAACATGGAGGGTTTCCGCCATCTTTCAATAGGTGCCGAGGGCGGTCTTCATGGTATTGGCGTGGAGGTTGCCATCCCTATCCAGAAGCATTTTGTACTTAAGGCCGGATATAACTGGGTACCGTCGGGCGACCTTTTCAATACAGATATAGCTATAGATACCAAAGAGTTGCGCGAGGCTCAGGAGAATATTGAGGCCAACCATCTTCATACATTCCAGAACAAGTTCGGCGATGAGGCCATCGTGAATGCCGGTCTGCAGATGGGTCTTACCAATTACAAGGTCATGCTAAACTGGTATCCCTTTGCATCGGGCCGTTTCTACATAGCCGGTGGCGCCTATTATACTCCCGATAATCATAAGGATGACCCTTTTATCAGGCTTAGCGGTAACACCACAGAGAATGACTGGGCTGCCCTTAAGGAGTTGAACCAGGTAGAGCAGCAGTACAACCCGCTGGCACCGGAGAGGGAGATTGCCCTTAAGATAGGTAATGAGAGCTATGCCGTACAGGAGATTGACGGCAAGGGCTGTATGACTACCGAGTTCAGGATGGATCCTCTTAAATATTACGTAGGCGTGGGCGTGGGACGTTGCATCCCGAACCGCTTTATAGGACTGCAGTTTGAGATGGGTGCAATGATCTACCATAACTCAGTGCTCAAGTGTCAGGGCAAGGAGGTGGGCTCAATTACTGATGCCGCCGACAGCTTTGGCAATGACACCAAGGAGATACTGGAGTATGTGGACAAGTATCCCATCTATCCCCAGGTGACTATGCGCCTGAGTTTCCGCCTGTTCTGACATTACTGATTGATTAAACTGAAAACTTACATATTATAATTATGAGAAAGACATTATTCTTAACCGCATTAATGGCGTTGGGTCTGACTGGAGTCCAGGCTCAGGAGAGCGCCGGAGTGCCCGACCTTAAGAGTCCTGACGGCCGTCTGGTCGTATCATTCAACCTTACAGGAACCGAGAATCCCACCTATTCAGTAACCTATGACGGCAAGCAGATGCTTGAGCAGTCACCTATAGGTATCATGCTTGACCTGGGCTCCAAGCCCACTCTTGAGGGACTTCCTCAGGGTCGTGAGGCAGGAAACGGTGATTTTACCAAGAACCTGACCCTGGTAAGCGCCAAGACCGATAACGGTAAGGTGGATTATGAGCTTGACCGCATCAAGACAGCTCATGTAAGCCACGATTACAATAGCGGAGTATATACACTGCAGAACGCATCACGCGAGACCATAGAGTTTGAGTTCCGCGTAAGCAACAATGACATAGCTATCCGTTACAACCTGCACAAGTCACGTCAGCGTTCAAGCACACGTGTGCTGTTTGAGAATACCGGATTCCGTTTCCCAGACGGTACCACCACATTCCTCACTCCGCAGAGTGACGCCATGATCGGTTGGCAGCGCAGTAAGCCCAGCTATGAGGAGGGTTACTCTCATGACGGAGAGATGAACGTTCGTTCTCAGTACGGCCACGGCTACACATTCCCCGGCCTGTTCCATGTAGGGGAGAACGGTTGGGTACTGCTGTGCGAGACCGGAGTAAGCAGCAGCTACTGCGGCTCACGTCTGGGTGACTGCAAGGACAACACCTATAAGATTGAATTCCCCATGCCCGATGAGAATAACGGCAACGGTACTGTATGCCCCGCTATGCGTCTTCCGGGTTCAACCCCCTGGCGTACCATCACAGTGGGTTCTGACCTTAAGCCGATAGTTGAGACTACCGTGATGTGGGACTATGTCGAGCCCCTATTCGCACCCTCCCGCGAGTATGTTTACGGTCGCAGCACATGGAGCTGGATCGTTTGGCAGGATGCATCATGCAACTGGGATGATCAGGTCAAGTTCATAGACCTGGCAAGCGAGATGGGTTGGGAGTATATCCTGATTGATGCCGGCTGGGACCAGAACATCGGTTACGAGCGTATGGAGCAGCTCATCAAGTATGCCAATTCCAAGAACGTTGACGTATTCCTGTGGTACAGCTCAAGCGGCTACTGGAACGATATAGTACAGAGCCCCATCAACAAGATGGACAACTCAATCATCCGCAAGCAGGAGATGGCATGGCTTGAGAAGGTTGGCTGCAAGGGAATCAAGGTTGATTTCTGGGGCGGTGACAAGCAGGAGACCATCCGTCTTTATGAGGAGGTGCTTTCTGATGCCAATGACCACGGAATCATGTGCATATTCCACGGCTGCACACTGCCTCGCGGATGGGAGCGCATGTATCCCAACTACGTAGGCTCAGAGGCCGTGCTTGCATCGGAGAACATGTATTTTGGACAGGGCTCATGTGATGAGGAGGCCTTCAAGGCAACCCTGCATCCCTTTATCCGTAACACCGTGGGCTGCATGGAGTTTGGCGGTTGCTTCATGAACCGTATCCTCAATAAGCAGAACAGCGGACGCGGATCACAGCTCAAGACCACTCCCATATTCCAGATTGCAACCGAGGTCATCTTCCAGAACCCCATCCAGAACATAGCCATCTGCCCCAACAACCTGGAGGATGCACCCAAGATCTGCATGGACTGGCTGCGTGAGGCTCCCACCACATGGACTGAGACCCGTTTCCTGGACGGTTATCCCGGCAAGTATGTGATCCTGGCCCGTAAGAGCACCGATGGCCGCTGGTTCGTAGCCGGTCTGAACGCTACAAAGGAGCCCATCAAGGCCAAGATAGACCTCTCATTCCTGGGTGACGGCGACGTTCAGTTCTATACTGATGACAAGAAGACCATGGAGCCTACTCTCAAGACTCTCAAGCTCAAGACCAAGAAGCCTTATCTGTTTGAGATGCAGCCCAGTGGCGCTACCATGCTGATGAGATAGTTTTCTAACTTTAATCATATGAAGAAGTTATTTGGTATTTTAATGTGTTTGGCAGTATGCCTGATGACAGTGTCTTGCGGCATACTTGGTATCGGAGCAAAGAGCGGCAGTGCCTCTGCCAGCGGACAGGCATCGGGAGCTGCACTTAAAAGTCTCTACTCTCAGTACAAAGCCGACGGCCAGATTGATGTGACCAACCTGAGCAACATCATGATGCTCTCACAGCTGGCTAACGGAATCCAGAGCCTTAAGGGTGTGGATGACAAGAGCGCTTTCTACACTGATTTTGCAGCGGGTCTTATCCTTGGATCCGACAATCTGGTAACAAAACAGACTGCCAATCCTATTACCAATACACTTCAGACCCTGGCTAACGGCACAGACCTCTCATCTATAGCAGCCGCCGGCGTACTGGCAGCAGCACAGAATGAGCAGGTAAGTTCAGCCCAGCAGACCGTTCAGCAGAGTACTCAGGCTGCCCAGCAGACCGTTCAGCAGACAACCCAGGCTGCCCAGCAGACAACCAACCAGGTTGTAAGTGCTGCACAGGGTACGGTATCCGAGGCCGTTGAGGTGATAGAGGATGCCAAGGATGAGGTGACAAGTACAATTGAGTCACTGACATCAATTTTCAGCCTGTTCGGCAATTAAGGCCGGCTGCCTACAGTAAAAGTAATAGCGGTGCAAGACACGCCGCTATTACTTTTTTTATTACCTTTGCAACCTGTTAATTACGCATAGAAAATAATGGAATTAAGCGATCAGGAACAGTTTAGAAGAGAGAGTCTGAAGGAGCTGCGCGCCATGGGTATCGATCCCTATCCCGCAGCAATGTATCCCACCAACGCTTTCGCAACCGAGATAAAAGAGAACTTCAAGGATGACGCCGAGCCGCGTCAGGTCTGCATAGCCGGCCGTATGATGAGCCGCCGTATCATGGGTAAGGCATCATTCATAGAGCTGATGGATTCAACCGGCCGTATTCAGGTATATATCACCCGTGATGACATCTGCCCCGATGAGGAGGATAAGGAGATGTACAACAAGGTGTTCAAGAAACTTCTTGACATAGGTGACTTTATCGGAATTGAGGGATTTGTGTTCCGCACACAGATGGGTGAGATTACCGTACATGCCAAGAAGCTGACTGTACTCTCCAAGTCTCTGCGTCCGCTGCCTATCGTAAAGTATAAGGACGGTGTGGCATATGACAAGTTCGATGACCCCGACCTGCGTTACCGCATGCGTTACGTTGACCTGGTGGTTAACGACGGCGTAAAGGAGACATTCCTTAAGCGTACCAAGGTTATCCGCACCCTGCGTTCAGTTCTGGATGAGGCCGGTTACACTGAGGTTGAGACTCCCATTCTGCAGTCCATTCCCGGTGGTGCCAGCGCACGTCCGTTCATCACACACCATAACACTCTGGACATAGACCTCTACTGCCGTATCGCTACAGAGCTCTATCTTAAGCGTCTTATCGTAGGCGGTTTTGAGGGTGTGTATGAGATTGGCAAGAACTTCCGTAATGAGGGTATGGACCGTACCCATAATCCTGAGTTCACCTGCATGGAGCTCTATGTAGCCTACAAGGACTACAACTGGATGATGGACTTTACAGAGAAACTGCTTGAGAAGATAGCTATAGCAACCAACGGCACCACCAAGGTAAAGGTCGGTGACAACGAGGTTGATTTCAAGGCACCTTACCGTCGTCTGCCTATCCTTGAGGCCATCAAGGAGAAGACCGGTTATGACCTGGAGGGCATGACAGAGGATGAGATGCGTGAGGTTGCCAAGAAGGTTGGCGTGGAGGTTACTCCCTCCATGGGCAAGGGCAAGCTCATTGACGAGATATTCGGTGAGACCTGCGAGGGTACATTCATCCAGCCCACATTCATCACTGACTATCCCGTTGAGATGTCACCTCTTACCAAGATGCACCGCAGCAAGCCCGGTCTTACCGAGCGTTTTGAGCTGATGGTGAACGGTAAGGAGCTGGCCAACGCATACAGTGAGCTCAATGATCCCATTGATCAGTACGAGCGTTTCCAGGATCAGCTGCGTCTCAGCCAGAAGGGTGATGACGAGGCAATGTTCATAGATCAGGATTTTGTACGTGCCCTGGAGTACGGTATGCCTCCCACAAGCGGCATAGGCATCGGTATAGACCGTCTGGTTATGCTTATGACCGGACAGCAGGCTATCCAGGAGGTGCTCTTCTTCCCGCAGATGAAACCCGAATCTAAGGATTAAAAAGATAGAATCATGGCAATTCCACAAGGTAAACTGGCTATAATGGGTGGTGGCAGTTGGGCTACGGCCATTGCCAAGATTCTGCTATCCACCGAGGACTCCATCAACTGGTACATCCGCCGTGATGACCGTATTGCCGATTTCAAACGTCTTGGACACAATCCGGCATATCTGAGCGGTGTTCAGTTTGATGTAAACCGCATAAACTTCTCATCCGATATCAACCAGGTGGTTGAGGACTCTGAGGTACTGGTGTTCGTAACCCCGTCACCGTACTTTAAGAGCCACATGAAGAAGCTCAAGGCCAAACTGCGTGACAAGTTCGTGGTATCGGCCATCAAGGGTATCGTGCCCGATGACAACCTGCTCATGTCAGACTATTTCCACCGCTACTACGGTGTGCCGATGGAGAATATCGCTGTCGTTGCCGGTCCGTGTCATGCCGAGGAGGTTGCTCTGGAGCGTCTTTCATACCTGACCGTTGGTTGCCAGGAGCTTGAGAACGCACAGGATATAGCCCGCAAGCTGACCAACTCATACGTAAAGACATCGGTATCGGAGGATGTGGCAGGCATTGAGTTCAGCTCAGTGCTCAAGAACGTATACGCCATTGCAGCCGGTATCTGCAGCGGCCTTAAGTACGGTGACAACTTCCAGGCCGTACTTATGTCAAACGCCATCCAGGAGATGAACAGTTTCCTGGCCACCGCGCGCCCCATGCCTAACCGTGCAGTCAATGACTCAGTATATCTGGGCGATCTGCTTGTTACAGGTTACTCTAATTTCAGCCGTAACCGCGTATTCGGTACCATGGTAGGTAAAGGTTACTCGGTCAAGGCTGCGCAGCTTGAGATGGAGATGATAGCCGAGGGTTATTACGGCACCAAGTGCATGAAGGAGATAAATGAACATTACCGTGTCAACATGCCTATTCTTGACGCCATGTACAACATACTTTATGAACACATATCGCCGGTAATAGAGATCAAACTGCTTACCGACTCTTTCAAATAACAAGGGACTATGATAAAGGTTGATATTTCACAGATTCAGAACTTTGTATCGGCACAGGATATAAAGGCGCTTAAGCCCCAGGTCAGTGAGGCTATACTCAAGCTGGAGAATGGAACAGGAGCCGGCAATGATTTCATAGGCTGGACCGATCTGGCCTCCAGGACCGATAAGGGTCTGCTTGCCCAGATCAAGGATACCGCCCGTGTGCTGCGTGAGAACTGTGAGGTGGTGATTGTTGCCGGAATAGGCGGCAGCTACCTGGGTTCACGTGCCGTGATTGAGGCCCTGAGCAACAGCTTTACTCAGCTAATACAGGACAAGAAGAACCCGCAGATACTGTTTGCCGGTCATAACATAAGTGAGGATTACCTCTATGAGCTTACACAGTATCTCAAGGACAAGAAATTCGGAGTAATCAATATATCCAAGTCAGGTACCACTACAGAGACAGCCCTGGCGTTCCGTCTGCTTAAGAAGCAGTGTGAGGACCAGCGCGGCAAGGATGAGGCCCGCAAGGTGATTGTGGCCATTACCGATGCCAAACGCGGCGCTGCCCGTGTATGTGCCGATAAGGAGGGTTACCGCAGTTTCATCATCCCCGATAATGTAGGCGGACGTTTCTCGGTTCTTACTCCGGTGGGACTGCTGCCTATCGCGGTTGCCGGTTTTGATATAGACAAACTGGTTGAGGGTGCCGCCAAGATGGAGACTATGACAACCAGTTCCACTCCCTTTGAGGATAACCCCGCCGCCCAGTATGCAGCAGCACGTAACGCTCTCTACCGCAGCGGCAAGAAGATAGAGATACTGGTAAACTTCCAGCCCAAACTGCACTATCTGAGTGAGTGGTGGAAACAGCTCTACGGAGAGTCAGAGGGTAAGGACGGCAAGGGAATATTCCCCGCATCGGTAGATTTCTCAACAGACCTCCACTCCATGGGACAGTGGATCCAGGAGGGTGAGCGCACCATATTTGAGACCGTGATATCGGTCGATAAGGTTCAGCACTCCGTTCTTGTACCCAGTGACGATGAGAATCTGGACGGCCTCAACTTCCTGGCCGGAAAGCATGTGGATGAGGTGAACAAGATGGCAGAGCTGGGTACCCGTCTGGCTCATGTGGACGGTGGCGTTCCCAATATCCGCATTACCGTACCTGAGCTGAGTGAGTACTGGATTGGCCAGATCATCTACATGTTTGAGAAGGGTTGCGGCATAAGCGGTTATGTGCTTGGAGTGAATCCTTTCAACCAGCCCGGCGTAGAGGCTTACAAGAAGAACATGTTCGCCCTGCTTAACAAGCCCGGCTACGAGGAGGAGTCAAAAAGAATACTTGCCCGTATCAGGAAATAAGAATGAGTTCATTCACACTAAAGAATAAAAGCGCCATCCTGTTTGACATGGATGGCGTTTTATATGATTCCATGCCTAACCACTCGCTGGCATGGAGTCAGGCTATGTCCAAGTTCGGTATGCATATGACCCCGCATGACGTATATCTGAATGAGGGCGCCACCGGACATGATACCGTGATACGCATAAGCCTGCGTGACCGTGGATATGAGGCTACCGAGCAGGAGATTGATGATATCTATGGCTACAAGGCCAGTCTTTTCCGTTCCATGCCCGCCGCACGCGTCATGCCCGGAGCTCCCGAGGTGTTCCGTAAGGTTGCTGATGCCGGTCTTAAGATCCTTATAGTTACAGGATCCGGCCAGAAAAACCTGATTGAGAGGGTTCAGAGGGATTATGAGGGTTATATTACCCGAGACCGTATGGTGACCGCATTTGAGGTAAAGCGTGGAAAACCTTACCCCGATCCCTATCTTAAGGGTCTGCAGATAGCCGGCGTTCCTGCCAGTGAGGCTGTGGTGGTTGAGAATGCCCCGCTCGGAATCCGTGCCGCCGTGGCAGCCGGGATTGATACCATCGCGGTCAACACAGGTCCTCTGGAGGATGAGATACTCCAGGCCGAAGGACCCGCAATCCTGCTTCATTCCATGCAGGAGCTTGCAGACAGTTTTGAAAAGTTATTTCGATGAGATGTATTGGTCCAGCAGGACCAGAGCTGTGAGTGCCTCCACAACCGGAACGGCACGCGGTACTACGCAGGGATCATGACGTCCCTTTGCGGCAATAGTAGTCTCACGTCCGTCAAGTGTAACGGTCTGCTGCTCACGTCCTATTGTAGGGGTGGGCTTGAATGCCACACGGAACCTTATGGGCTGTCCGTTGCTTATTCCGCCCTGTATGCCTCCGCTATGGTTGGTCCTGGTGGCTATCTGTCCGTTCTCAATGCAGAATGCGTCATTATGCTCCGATCCGCGTTGTGATGCCACTGCAAAACCGTCTCCGTACTCAAATCCCTTGGCTGCGTTGATGCCGATCATGGCCCTGGCAAGTGATGCCTCAAGTTTGTCAAATACGGGATTTCCTATTCCTGCAGGAACACCGCGTACAATACATGTAACGCATCCTCCTGTAGAATCCTGCTCTGTGCGCAGCTGTTTTATATACTCCTCCATCTTGGCGGCCAGTTCACCGTCGGGGCAGCGCACGGGATTGCTCTCGGCCATAGCGGCTGTCCAATCCATGTCATTTGCCGGATTGGTGGAGTAGGGACCTATCTGTGATGTGAATGCTCTGATATCAAGTGAAGGTATCAGTTTGCGCATGGCAAGCATTGCCAGTGCACCTGCTACGCATATGGGTGCAGTTACGCGGGCCGATGAACGTCCGCCTCCGCGCCAGTCACGTATGCCGTAACGCTGAAGCCATGCATAATCTGCATGTGATGGGCGGAACAGGTCCTTAAGCTCATCATAATCTGATGAGTGCTGGTCCTGGTTCCTTATTATGAATGCTATCGGGGCTCCGGTAGATACTCCGTCCAGCAGTCCTGACAGGAACTCCACCTGGTCTTTCTCCTGGCGTCCTGTAGTTACGGTACTCTGGCCGGGACGGCGGCGCTGCATCTGCAGGGCCACAAATTCAGTATCTACGGTTATCCCTGCCGGGAAACCGTCCAGTACACCGCCTATTGCCGGGCCGTGGCTCTCACCAAATGTGGTGAGCGTAAGGTTCTGCCCCAATGTATTCATATCAGTTTATTTTTTGCAGTCGCCGTCGCAGTTGCAGTCACCGCCGCAGTCACCTCCCTTGCAGTCGCCGCCGCAGTCTCCACCGTTGCATCCGCCGCCGCAACCCTTGCATTTGGGGTGCAGTATGGCGTCAATCTCCTCCTGAGTGGCAGGACGTGACTCAAGAATGACACCCTTGAAGGTGAGGTCCTCACCTGCCAGCGGGTGGTTCAGGTCAACTGTAACCTTATCATCGGTTATGTTTGTAACGGTAGCGTTGAATGTCTGCTGGCCGTCACTGAGAGGTATGATGGCACCAACCTTTACGTGCTCGTCATCAAATACTCCGTCACGCAGGAATATGCCCTTGTCAAGCTCCAGCACATTCTCTTTGCTGTACTCTCCGTAAGCCTTATCGGAAGGTACCTCAAATTCAAAGCTGTCACCTACGACAAGAGAGCCTACGTTGCTCTCAAAGAGATCCAGGGCGTAGCCTATTCCGGTTATGAACGTGAAAGGACGCTCGCGTGTAGCGCTTTCATACTTGTAGAGTTTGCCGTCACCGTCCTTGAGCATCAGGTCATAGGTGAGGCTGATATATTTCTTTTCCATAGTTTTGTTTTCGTGGTGCAAAGGTAGTTATTATTTGGGAGTTGCAAAAGAGGCTCGCGCCTTTGGCGCTCGGTGGTTTTTGACTTTTTTGGCCCGTAGGGCCTCAAAAGTCGCTAACTGGAAACGTATTATTGTATTAGAAGCATTTTACCTTATTTTAGTTTGGGGCGGCGACGCCCCAAACCCGTTTCATTCCACTTCGTTCCATTCCACTCTGCCGGCCTTCCAGGCC
>JBGUVW010000009.1:0-19509 GCA_045220475.1 Bacteroidaceae bacterium | reverse complement strand
CTCCACGGGATGGGCTTGCCTATTACTATCCTGTAGGTCTTGCCCTGTGACCGGTACAGCTCATCGGGCAGGAATATCATGCCCAGCGGGAACTTGAGCTTAAGTATCTGCTGGATGCGTCCCATGCGGTAAAAACGGCGGGAATTGGTGCCGTAAAAGTGTATGGGGACGATGTCACGGTGCGTCTCTATGCTCTTTAAAAGGAATGTCTTGCTCCACTTGCGGTCCTCAATTACACCGTGGTTGCGGCGTGATACCTGACCAGCCGGGAAGTCCAGTATATGGGTGGGACCGGCGTATGCACTGTCAATTCCTTCCTTAAGTTTACGGCTCTGCATTCCCAGCTTGTTTACCGGTACAATCATGGACTTTATTCCGTCAATGTTGGTCAGGAAATCATTGCCCAGCAGCATTACATCACCTTTCTGACCTATGATTGACAGTAGCGCAATACCATCGGCCCCTCCAAGAGGGTGGTTGGAGACAAATGTGTAGCGGCCGCCTTCAGGGATGGTGCCCTCAACCTTAAGCGTTACGCCCAGATACTCAATGCCTTTACTGCAGAACTCCACTCCTGTGTAATCCTTCTCAAAGAAACTGTTCAGGAAATCCTCATGGAACAGGCGCCTAAGGTACCACAACAGCAGTCGGGGCACCTTACCGCTACGGGAGCGTTTCTGCAACATCTCTTTTATATCCAATCTCATTCTATTGCGGTTTTTGCCGATGCTAAGATATAAATGTTAGATTGTAGTTCCAATCAGATTCTGTTTTATGGAAAACATCACTATTTATGAGTCAATGCACAGAATAGTGATTCTGCATAATGCTATAAAACAGGCCTGGTTTGGAATGACTGCCAATCATGTTGTCAACTCATTCAGCCCAGTTTCTTAAGGTACTGGCGCATGTTCATTCCGGTTTCATGCTTGAATGCCCGGTGAAATGCCTGACGCGTATTGAATCCGCACAATTGGCCTATGGATTCCACGGTCAATGATGAATGGGCCTGCTCATTGAATATCCTTATGGCCTCCTTGATGCGGTAACTGTTCAGATATGTGGTGAAATTCACTCCAAGTCCGGTGTTGATGGCTTTTGACAGATTGGAACGGTTTGTCCCCAGTTGTTTTGCCAGTTTGTCAAGAGTTATAGTACTGTCTGTAAAAACGCGTTCCTGCTCCATCTTGGATTGAAGGTCCCTTAGCAGTTTTGAGTCCGAACAACGGTTTCCGGGAATTCTGTGTTCAGGAAAGAGATATCTGCGTAAAGCTCTGTCACGCCTTATGAAAAGCGTCACAAACAGAGCCGTTGTAACGGTAAGCAGCCCAATGATTATGGATTCTATAACAATAATGGTGTTGTAACTCATTGCGGTCAGGTTAGCTTGTATTTGCCAAAAGTAGTGGTTATTATCGTAAAAATGAATTCATTTTTGCCCGATGGATGTTTTTTTACAATTCCAAATGGCTATTTTTACAACCTGACTCTGCAATGTGTTTTTTATGCCCATAAAAAGAAGTTGTTTTGCAGATGTTCAGAAATGATTAACCAAAAAGGATTTATAATATGGGTAATTCAAGAAAAGCTTTGGTGAACGACGAGTGGATCGTGGTCGTTCTGGGTTTCATTGTGCTGGCTCTGTCAGTGCTGTTCCCGAGTGTAATGAACAGTTTCAAGATTCCGGGTATCCTGGCTGCACAGTCGGCTAATGCATTAGGATCTCTTGATGGATGGCTGGGTGCAGTATACATCTTTGTATTCGTGCTGGTTCTGCTCTATCTGGCACAGGCATTGACCGGCAAACCGTTCAAGGGAATATTCCTGTCGTTCCTTGTAATATGTCTGCTTACGGTGGTCTCACTGGCGCTCGCCACAATCCCGTTCTGCAAGAAATACGGTCTTGAGGCTGTGCTGTTTGCCGTGATACTGGGTCTTATAATAAGCAACTGTTTCAAGGTGCCCGATTGGCTCAAGCCCGCCATCCAGAGTGAGTTCTATATAAAGATAGGTATCGTATGCCTGGGTGCCACAGTCCTTTATCAGGAGGTGCTCAAGAGTGGTGCTTATGGTCTGGCTCAGGCTCTGATCGTGGTGCTGTGCGTATGGTATTTTGGATTCTGGGTATCACGTAAGGTGTTCAAGGTGGACGATGAGATGGCTACCATGCTGGCCAGCTCAGTAAGTATCTGCGGTGTAAGTGCCGCCATCGCTACCTGCGGAACCATCAAGGGTGACCAGAAGAAACTCTCATACGTGATATCACTCGTTATGGTGGTTGCAATCCCTATGCTTTACCTTATGCCTCTGCTCTGCAACTGGCTGCTTCCGTTGTTCTTCCCCGGAAATGAGCTGGCACAGGCTCAGGTAGCCGGCGCATGGATAGGCGGAACCATTGATACCACCGCTGCCGTAGCTGCATCGGGCGGAATCCTGGGCGATGAGGCCGGTCAGACAGCCGTTATCGTAAAGGCATCACAGAACGTGCTGATTGGCGTGGCTGCATTCCTGATATCAGTTTACTGGTCAGTACGCGGCACCAAGGGCGTTGAGAAGACATCGGGCAAGGTAATATGGGAGCGGTTCCCCAAGTTCGTGGTAGGTATGGTTGTGGCATCAATCGTATTCAGCATATTCTTTGCAGGCAAGAGTGCCGATGGCATTGCATACAAGAGCCTCGCCAAGAACTTCCAGAACATATTCTTCTCAATAGCATTTGTCTGCATAGGTCTGGAGACCAATTTCAAGCAGATATTCGCCAAGGAGAACAACCAGTCACTCAAGGCTTTCCTCACCGCTCAGGGATTCAATATCCTGTTCACACTGCTTGTGGCAGGCATCCTGTTCGGCGTAATCAAGAACTGATAAGATATTACATAATATGGGGCAAGGCATCCTTTTGGGGTGCCTTGTTTTTTTGTGCCAGCCCGGGAGTAAAATGATTCTGTTTTTGACGGATACATGAGGGCATAAACAACAATACATTCTATGCGAATCCTTATTGTCTTGGTGTTTTTTCTCTAATTCTGTCCTGGGTTGGAATGAGACTCTGTTTTGCCGACCTTTGCGGCGAAATACAAAGAAAACTATATGAAGAAACAGACTATTGCCATTGACACCAAATCTGTCCGTCCTGATGTTTACGGATCACTGTCAGTACCGTTGTATACCAATGTGTCATTTGAGTTTGATGATGCAAGCCTCATGGCCGATGTCTTTACCGGCCGTGTAAAGGCTCCTGATTATGCACGTGTGGAGAATCCTACCGTAACCAATCTGGAGTATAGGGTGCAGAAATTATCGGGAGCCGCTCATGTGACGGCTTTCAATTCAGGTATGGCTGCCATAAGCAATATCCTGTTTGCAGTTACGGCCCAGGGTAGGAAAATCATCACTTCACGTCATCTGTTCGGCAATACTCTCTCTCTGATAACAGGTACGCTTAAGCGTTTTGGCGTAGAATCAGCATTATGTGACCTGACCAATACCGATGAGGTAGAGGCTGCTGCAGATGATGACTCCTGTTGTATCTATCTGGAGATAATGACAAACCCCCAACTGGAGGTGGCAGACCTGAAAGCCCTTTCACAAATAGCCCGCAAGAGGGGGATACCTCTCATTGCAGACTCTACCGTCATACCGTTTACTGAGACTTCGCTTAAGGACCTTGGAGTGGATGTGGAGGTGTTGTCAAGTACCAAATATCTGTCTGGCGGCGGAACCTCACTGGGCGGTCTTGTGCTGGATTACGGCACGTTCCCCCAGATTAATGAACGTATTAAGGGTGACCTGCTGTTCAATGTAGGTGCCTATATGAACCCTTATTCGGCCTATCAGCAGACCCTGGGACTGGAGACTCTCGATGTCCGATACAAGCGTCAGGCTGCCAATGCTCTCTATATAGCACGGGAGTTGCGTATTATTAAAGGTATAGAACGAGTAACATATACGGGTCTTGAGGATAATCCTTTCTATGAACTGGCCCGCAAGCAGTTCGGTCCAACATCGGGAGCGATGATTGCAATAGACCTGGCATCCAAGGATGCATGTTTCAGGTTTCTCAATAATCTTAGACTGGTACACAGGGCTACGAACCTGTTTGACAACCGCACGCTGGCCATTCATCCGGCATCGACCATATTCGGTCTGTTCCCGGAGGAGCAGCTGCGTGAGAATGATGTACGCCAGACTACCATACGTCTTTCAATCGGTCTTGAGGACCCGGATGATATTCTGGAGGATATCCGTCAGGCTATAGGATAGGGGCTGAAACGGCATTCCTGGAGGCTGAAAGAAGATTATTCTACAGAAACTGCACAAATGGGGATATATTAACAGAAACATTCTATTGAAAGAGTTAAAGTGATAATTTGTTTTCTCTTCTTTTGATTTTTGTTGGAATATGTCACTATAAGAGCGACCTTTGCAGTGCAAATAAGAAAAAGAACCACATTAAGGTATTACAGAGATGAAATACGATTTCGACAGAATCATAGAGCGCAAGGGGACAGGCGCACTTAAGTACGATGCACTTAAGGAGCGTTACGGTCGCGATGACCTGCTGCCGCTTTGGGTGGCCGATCTGGATTTTGAGACTCCGGATTTCATCACTGATGCCATCCGCAAGCGCCTGGATCACTCACTATTCGGTTACACCATTACTCCCGCAGAACTTTGGGATACCGTTGCCAAATGGATCTATGAACACCATGAATGGAAGGTTCGCACTGAGTGGCTTACCTTCATACCCGGAGTAATGAAAGGAGTGGGTGCCGTGATAAACACATTCGTAAAGGAGAATGAGAAGGTTATCATTCTGCCGCCCGTATACCATCCCTTCCGCCTTACCCCGCTGGGTAATGAGCGCGAGGTTGTGTACAGTCCTTTAAAGAGGGTGGGTGACAGCTATGAGATTGACTTTGACAATCTGGCCCGTGTGGCCGATGACAAGTGCCGCCTGCTCATACTGAGCAACCCCCACAACCCAGCAGGCATCACCTGGAGCAGGGAGACATTGACGCGTCTTGCAGATTTCTGCCATGAAAGGAACATCATCGTAATAAGCGATGAGATACACTCTGACCTTGTACTCTTTGGGAACCGCCACATCCCGTTTGCAACAGTAAGTGACAAGGCTGCAGAGATAAGCATAACATTCGGAGCACCTTCCAAGACATTCAACACTGCCGGTATCGTGAATTCATACGCGATAGTACCAAATGACACACTGCGCCGCAGATTCTTTAAATGGCTGGATGCAAATGAGCTGAGCGAACCCCATCTGTTCGCTCCCATTGCGATCATTGCAGCATTCACCAAGGGTGAGGAGTGGCGCCGCCAGCTTATCAGTTACATAGAGGGTAACATCCTTTTCCTGGAGGATTACCTGAGCCGTAACATTCCGCAGATAAAGCCTATCAGGCCGCAGGCCACGTTCCTGGTATGGCTGGATTGCAGCGGGCTGGGACTTGACCATGAAAGACTTGTAGACCTTTTCGTAAACAAAGCCCATCTGGCTCTCAATGACGGCGAGATGTTCGGACTGGGAGGCGAGGGATTCATGCGACTCAACGTCGGAACCCCCAGAGCCATTCTTACCAAGGCTCTCGAGCAGCTTAAGGAAGCTGTCTGTACATTGCACTAATTCAATATTTTACCATTTGATTAATTAATTTTTGAACGGACTTTGTAGAGTCTGTTCCAGGCATAAACTATACTTATGAACAAGAGACTGCTTACATACTTACTGTTTCTGGCAACAACGAACGTAGCCTTTTCCAATACCACCGTTAACGGCCGTGTAATTGACGCTGTCACCGGAGAGCCGCTCATAGGCGCCCATGTGGTACTTAAGGATGCCAGGGGCATAGGCGCCGCCACAGACCTGGAGGGTAATTTCAGCCTTGACATTGCGGCTGAACTGCCTCAGACCCTGGTCGTGGAGTATCTGGGATACGGCCAGCAGGAGATTGCCGTCAAGGATGATTCCAAACCCCTGAACATAGAGCTGTCAGAAGATTCAGAGCTGCTGTCAGAGGTGGTGATCGTGGGCTACGGAACACAGAGCCGTACCAAACTGACAGGTAGCGTCACCACCATCAGGGCCGATATCCTGGAGACCAGTAAGCAGGCAACACTGGACGGAGCGCTGAGCGGACAGGTGGCTGGTCTGGCTGTGACAGCCAGCAGCGGTCAGCCGGGTGCCGACAGCCATATACGCATCCGCGGCGGCAACTCAGTGAATGCATCAAATGAGCCCCTGTATGTGGTAGACGGCTTTATTTACTATAAGGATGCATCAACTGGCAGCACCGGCCTGGGTGCCATAGAGGGTAGCCTGAACCCGCTGGCCACCATCAACCCCAATGATATTGAAAGCATAGAGGTACTCAAGGACGTATCGGCCACTGCCATTTACGGTTCCCGCGGTGCCAACGGCGTAATTCTCATCACCACAAAGAAAGGTAAGCAGGGACAGGAGGATGCAATCATCAATTATGGTTACAGTTTAGGCGTGAGCCGTATAAGCAAGAAACTTGACCTGCTCAGTGCATCAGAGTGGGCACAGTTGCAGAAGGACTATTTTGCCAATAAGGGCGGATATACTGATTCTCAGATCGCTGCTCTGGGACGTGGCACGGACTGGCAGGATGCAGTACTGCGTGATGCCGTGCAGCAGACACATGAGCTGAGCATAAACGGCGGTACCCAGAAGAGCCGTTACGCATTCTCGGCCAACTACACTGATCAGGACGGAATCCTGCTTAACACCGGTTTTGAGAGATATAACTTCCATGTCAACACAGAGTGGGAACTCAAGAAGAACCTCAATTACGGCGTCAACGTTACATACGGCCGTACCAAGCAGAGCGGTCTGACCACGACAGAGGAGAAGGTGTTCAATTCATCACCGTTCGCAGACGGAATCACCAGCAGTTTTGTATACGCACTGCTCATGCCGCCTGTAATCCCGGTTTATGATGAAAACGGAGACTATAACTTCAAGAACCCTTATGAGTATGCCTATTTTGCCATAGGTGACCATGCATCAAACCCTGTATATGACCTTAAGGAGAGTGTGGCCGACAATATCAACCACTACCTTCTGAGCAATGTCTGGACTAGTTACAAACTGGGTGATTTCACTTTCAAGGCATCTTTAGGATTGAACAGTGAGAAACTTACTCAGAACTATTTCTCTGGTGCATACACATCACTTGGACTGGCCACTCAGGGCATAGGCGGAACCGGTAACCGTGAGACCGATGTATGGCAGCAGGAGTATACCGTAAGTTACAGCCGTAACATCACCCTGAACCAGTATGTAGACGCACTTGTGGGCTACACCAAGCAGACGCAGACATCCACTTTCTCATCAATTAAGACCAACCACTTTACCAATGAGTCTCTCAAACAGTATAATCTGGGTGACGGTTCAGAGATCTACACCCCTCAGACAGGTATCAGCGAGTCTGAACTCAATTCTCTGCTGGCACGTGTAAACTACTCACTGTTTGACCGCTATAACGCAACGGCAACCTTCCGTGCCGATAACAGCAGCCGTTTTGCACGTCATCACCGCTGGGGTTATTTCCCGTCACTGGGCCTGTCATGGAACGTGGATGAGGAGAAGTTCCTGCAGAGAGTCAGCTCAATTGATTACCTCAAGGTACGTCTGAGCGCCGGCTTGGTAGGTAACCAGGAGATAAGTGACTACGCATTCAATACATCATACTCAACCGGTTCATACGGCGGCAGCAGCAGCTACTCCAAGAGCAATACGGCTAACAGCAACCTTAAATGGGAGACGACCGCCAGCTATAACCTGGGATTCGACCTGAGTCTGTGGAATGACCGCCTCAGCGTTGTGGCCGATGTATACTTCAAGAGGACAAGTGACCTTCTGCTCGTGGTTCCCGTTGGTTTCTCATCGGGCGTATCAACCCAGCTTCAGAACGTGGGTAACATAGAGAACAAGGGATTTGAGCTGACTGTCAACGGCACACTTTTTAAAGGCAGACACAGCAACTGGACAGCATCGGCCAATATAGCCTATAACAGGAATGAAATTACCGATATGGGATCAACCGATGATGTGATCCAGGGTAGTGACAAACAGCAGATACTGCGTCGCGGTGAGTCTCTGGGATCATTCTACGGACTTAAGTTCAAGGGAATCGTGCAGCAGGGTGAGGATGTAAGCCAGCTGCCTACCGTAAACGGACTCGTGCCGCAGCCGGGTGACATCAAGTATGAGGATGCCGACCATAACGGACGTATTGACGGCAATGACCGCCAGATACTGGGTAGCATACAGCCCAAGTTCATATACGGATTCTCAACCCAGTATACATGGCGCGGATTCGACGTGTCGGCCTCATTTGCCGGAAGCTACGGCAACAAGGTATACAATGCACTGGGACGCCGTCTGGAACTGACCGGAGACTCATATAACACACTGACAACCGTACTGGACTCATGGACGCCTGAGAACGGTGGCAACACTCTGCCTTTGGCAACCAATGCACGCCCTGTATCATATATTGACGACCGTTACGTGCAGGATGCATCATATCTTAAGCTGCGTAACCTGACCATCGGTTATAAACTGCCCCTGCCTAAGGAGTACAAATTGAATGTACGCGTCTATGCCACCGGCCAGAACCTGCTTACCGTCACCTCATACAAGGGTTATGACCCTGAGGTGAGCAGCGGTACAGACTCAGGAGCCTATCCGGCATCACGTACGCTATTATTCGGAACTAACATAACATTTTAATTAACCTAAATAATAAAAGAAAGCTATGAAAAAGAGAAACATTGCTAATCATTCCAATCATGGAAAAGTGAACGTTATTCTGAGTGCTGCCTTGTCAGCAATACTATCATTCGGTCTGATATCATGCTCAAATGATGAAGATGACAGTATAAACAATCAAGTTACAGATGAGAATGTAGTGGCCGATGACGCAAGTGCCCTGTCACTCGTAAACGGTGTATACAGCCACTGGCAGCCCCTTTCATCATCATTCTCATTCATAATTGAGCTCAACTCAAACAAACTCATATCATTTGAGGGTGAGGAGAGCAAGGAAGGTCCCCTTAACAGCCGTTTTGAGCAGCAGCCCAATACCTGGTATCAGGTTAAGGTATTCAACCACCTCTTTCTGGGTATAGTTCAGGCCAATGAGGCTATTACCACTATCAACAACTCATTCAAGGCCGGAAAGGTTACCCAGGAGGGTTACAATGCAGCTGTAGGTAAGGCCAAGTTCCTGCGTGCCCTGGCATACCTCAAGCTGGCTCAGCTGTGGGGTGAGGTACCGGTATTTACTGAGGACGGCGGCAGCACCACAGAGCGTCAGGACCTGAACACCGTATTTACTCAGATCGTAAATGATTTCCTTGCTGCAGAGTCACTGCTCAAGGATTACAACGGTGATCCCCGCATTCCTTCAAAGCAGGCCGCCCAGGGACTTCTGGCACGTACCTATCTGGTTTGGGGTGACAATCCTCTTACCGCAGCCCAGGTTGAGGCAATCGCAAACACCCAGACAGATCCCGAATTCACATTCAATGCCAGCCGTCTGGAGAAGGCTGTCGAGTATGCAGACCGTGTAATCAACAGCGGTAAGCTGGCTCTTGATCCTGATTTCAAACTCTGGGGTCGTGAGTATGAGAGCAACAAGCGCGCCACCAACGAGCATCTGTTCACCATTGCTCATGACGGTGATAAGATTGACGCACAGGGTAACCACCAGACTCACTGCTCATGGACTTATCCTTTCCAGAACGGAGAGAACGGAAAGCAGTATAAGCAGAACCATACTGAGGTTGCCGATGATGACCTGTATGATAACTGGAAGGCTGAGTATCCGGATGATAAGCGTCTTGCCGCAACCTACTTCACAGAGATAGTAAACCCCGAGGATAACCTGACATATCACTACTACTCACCGGTATATACTCCTATCAACGGAAAGGGTGTTGACCAGAGCTATGAGAATGCAGAGAACCTGGAGATCAAAAAGAACTCAGTAGACCGTATTGAGATCCGTTACGCAGAGGTACTGCTCATCAAGGCCGAGGCTCTGGTTCAGCTGGGCCGCAACGCAGAGGCTGCCGAGCCTTTCAACCAGCTCCGTACACGTGCCGGTATTGAGACTGTAGATGCTCCTACACTTGACCAGATCAAGCGTGAGTGGGATTATGAGTTCACATATGAGCAGTTCTCAGTACTTAACTCATACCGCTGGAAGAACCTTATCTCATCAGTTCAGGAGGTATCTACCTACAAGCACTTTGCCGACGACTGGAAGGATAAGCAGACCTACACCAGCGATCAGGAGGCATACTTTACAAAGGTTCATAACCACCTTAAGGCTAAGTACAACAACGTTCGCGGCAAGCACTACCGTCAGCCCATTCCTACCGGTCTGAGCGGCGAGGACCTTGGCATTGCCCAGAACCCGGGATATTAATTGATAAAGACAGGTATCATGAATATAAATAAGTATTTAGGTTTTGGAGTTGCGCTTGTTTTGGGAACCGTATTGGGTTCCTGCAACTCAAATGATGATTTAGGAAAACAAGAGATAGAGATTCCGGGTATAACAATTGACGGTGACATAGACTGCTGCTCGGCCGAGGAGGCACTGCAGGTGTACAATTTCCTGCAGACGGTAAAGATAATCCCCGAGTTGTCTACCGTGGTTGACGGCCAGTATAATGTGTTTGCCTATTCAAAGACCGGAAAGTTCAACGTAGGTTACAATGAGATATTCTTTGTTACAACCAAGAAGAAAAACGGTAACTACGTAAAAAACTTTGAGATATCAGGTTTGACGCCTCACATGCTGATGGTCAAGATGAACATGACTCACAGCACCCCTGTAGGTCCTGCCGCAGAGAGTTTTAACAAGAACTATCTGGCCGTAAAACGCAGTTGGATATCATTCGTGATGAGCAGCAGTGAGAAT
Organism: Bacteroidaceae bacterium; assembly: GCA_045220475.1. Taxonomy (GTDB): domain Bacteria; phylum Bacteroidota; class Bacteroidia; order Bacteroidales; family Bacteroidaceae; genus Colenecus. The sequence goes on along the minus strand of JBGUVW010000009.1, from coordinate 8,530 downwards.
GGCAGCTGGACCCTGGCTTATGATTATTCCATACTTGGAAAGGAGGGTACAACAGCTGAGCAGCAGATAACTGTCGATGCTCTGCCCGACGGTCAGCAGTGGCTCAAATCATTCAAGGTGGGCAGTGATACCTACTATCTGTCTCTGGTAAATCCGTTGGACTGGAGTACCGGAAAGAATACCATCACGGCATATGTGTCAAAGAAGAACACTCCTGCCACCACACCTTACGGCCTTGCACAGGAGCAGTTCGTGATTGAGATTGACCCGCGTATGCCTGACATGGGTAACCATACATCGCCCGATAACGTAGGCCTTTCACTCCAGAGTGACGGCAGCTATCAGGGTACTGTAAACCTTACCATGACCGGTAGGTGGCGTATTCACCTTACCGTCAAGGATGCCAGCGGTAACGTTGTTGCCGGCGGCGATGACCTGAGCGACGGATACAGCTCGCTCTATTGGGAAGTAACTATTTGATGTTTGTATTTTTAGTTTTGTTTTCTAGATGCTGGAAACTGTTTTACTGACAACATTATTGATGAGTGATACGATAGCACCTGACCGGGTGCAGAACCTTGATGAGGTGCTTATCGTATCCGCCGAGGGGAGAGGCCGCAGACGCTCCGTAAAGGGGCAGGCCGCCAGCATCGATGAACATCTGGGTGAACTGCGTAATGTCAACCTGGTTCGCAGGGGGTCTTACGCATGGGAACCCGTTGTCAACAACATGCAGACCGAAAGGCTGTCAACCACCATTGACGGAATGAAGATATTCTATGCATGTACTGACAAGATGGATCCTGTCACGTCCTATGTTGAGAGTGGTAACTTGCAGAGTATCAGTCTCAACTCAGGACTTGACGGAAATCCTCAGGCTACCGGTAACATTGGCGGCAGCCTGGACCTTAAACTGCGCAAGGTGGGCTTTGATTCGGACCCACGGCATTTCAATGTTTCGGCCGGACATGAGTGGAACGGACACCTGCAGGTTTATGGTGCCGATGCCGCATTCAGCGGTAGTCGCGCCTACCTGAACACAGGTCTGTTCTACCGTGATGCCGATAACTACAGGACGGGCGGGGGAGAGATCCTCTCTTACTCACAGTTCAGCAAGGTGAATGTGTTTGCCAATGCCGGACTGCGCCTATCGGACTTAGACATACTTGAGTCCACTATTATTTTTGACCGTGCTACCGATGTGGGGTACCCGGCCTTGAACATGGATGTGTCAAAGGCACAGGGATTCATTTCATCGGTTTCATATAAACACCAGTTCCGTAGTGCCGGCTGGGAGACCAAGGCTTACTACAACCATATTATCCATATCATGGATGATACCACGCGCCCCGATGTGGAGATCCATATGGATATGCCCGGCGACAGCTGGACTACCGGTCTTTACAGCCTGCTTACCACATCCCTGGGCGGTGAAACCGGCGCACAGCATGATGTAGCAGTGAACTATGACCTTTACTACAACCGTCTGTTTGCCGATATGACCATGTATCCCGGTGGCGCAGCCCCCATGTATATGGTCACCTGGCCCGATGTGGGAACACTCAATACAGGTCTGGCAGTGACGGATAATGTGATTATAGATGACATACAGTCCCTGCGTCTGTCAGGTAAGCTGGCATGGCAGCAGCAGCGTCTTAACAATGAGGAGGGTTATCGCGGACAGAAGGTGTTCTTTCCGCTTATGACTGACTCTTATTACCAGACTACGGGCCGCATTGCAGCCTCTTATCTACTGGCTTTTTCCAAATCTCAGTTGTCGATAGGAGGAGGTTGGGGAAGCCGTGCACCCACAGTAACTGAGGCTTACGGCTATTATCTGAACAACACCTTTGACCAGTATGACTACATGGGTAATCCTCATCTTAAGAATGAGTCAGCCTTTGAACTGAACAGTTCCGTGCAGTATCAGGATAATGGTGTGTCTGTTGCCGTTGATGCCAACGTATTCCTGTTCAGGGACTACATCATCGGCCGTCTGGATGACCGCTTATCGGCCATGACAGTAGGGGCTGAGGGCGTTAAGGTATACCGTAACCTGGATAATGCCACCATAGCAAACCTCTCACTTACGGCCGGTTGGCAGATCGCTGACAGGCTTGCGTGGAGCGGTAAGGTGAGCTACAGTCTGGGACGAGATGATGAGGATAATCCGTTGCCGCTTATATCACCCGTGTCATGGCGTACCGAGCTGGAGTACGGCTACCGCCGTCTGCAGGCCAGGGTTGAGCTGAAAGGAAATGCAGACCAGACTGATTATGCCGCCCTGTATGGTGAGACAAAAACTCCTGCATGGAACATAATCAACCTCTCTGCATCATATCAGCTGCAGAATTACTCCATACGTGCGGGTGTTGAGAATCTCCTTGACAAGAGATACTCATCATACTCTGATTGGAACAATATACCCCAGAAGGGACGAAATATTTATCTGAACATAACGTTTGAACTATAAATGAAAAAGGTTGTAATATGGATTGGAGCACTCATACTGGGTGCTGTACTTGGAGTGTTGGGCATTCACCAGCTTAACCAGCTGATGGAGTTTGTGGCTACGGTCTACACCAGGCTGTTCCAGTTGCTGGCCGTACCTACCATTGTGCTTGCGGTTATCACCACATTTGCCACATTCGGTTCAAAAGGGTCGGGGCGTATATTCGGGCATACCATCACATATACTCTGCTTACCACTCTTGCAGCGGCTGCGGTAGGGGCTCTCCTTTATGTGATCATCAAGCCCGGAAACCTGCCTCTGGAGTCTGCCGGTCAGGTGGACAGCGTGATTGCGCAGGCATCGGGCCAGACCTATTATGACCATATCCTGAACGTGATTCCCAATAACATAGCACGTCCGTTCCTGGAGGGTAACGTGCTGTCACTGCTGCTGCTCTCATTTGCCGTGGGCATAGGACTGTCCAAACTGCCGGATTCAGAGAACAAGAGCGTGGTGGTGAAAGGGTTGCTGGGACTACAGGACCTTCTGTTCCTGCTTATCCGCGGTCTTATCTGGACTTTGCCTCTGGGTATCGTTGCCTTCTCGGCTCAGCTGTCGGCTCAGATATCGGCAGGTGTAATAGCTGATTCAATCGGTAAATACGTGCTGGTGGTATTGGGAGGCAATGTTATACAGTTCTTTATTGTGTTGCCGCTGTTCCTGCTGGCGCGCGGGCTCAATCCCATTCATGTGCTGGGACGCATGACTCCCGCCGTGCTGATGGCTCTCTTTACCAAGAGCAGTGCCGCGACGCTGCCTGTGACTATGGAATCGGCCGAGAACCGTCTGGGAGTACGTAAAGAGGTGGCCCGATTCGTGCTGCCCATATGTACCACCATCAACATGAACGGTTGCGCCGCATTCATTCTGGTTACATCGCTCTTTGTGATGCAGAACGGCGGAACTCCGCTCACGCTTGGCACCATATTGCTGTGGATTCTGATATCGGTGGTATCGGCCATAGGAAATGCAGGTGTGCCCATGGGGTGCTTCTTCCTGACACTGTCGCTCATGTCGGGAATCGGCGCGCCGGTGGCTGTGCTTGGCATAATCCTGCCTATCTATACTATAATTGATATGGTTGAGACGGCCGAGAATGTATGGTCAGACTCCTGTGTCTGCGCCATGACAGACCATGACCTAAAGGCGGATGCCAAGTGATGCGGTGGCGTACCAGTCCAGGATATCCACCTTGTTGCTCTTGCGGCCGTAATTGAAGTTTTCAAATATGCCGTTAAGGCTCACAAAATAACGGTCCCAGCAGTATGCCACACCCATACGGAAGTCCAGGTTGAACGCCCAGCGGGTGCGGCTGCTCTCTTCTTTCACCTGCCACATGTCTATATCATCTGACCAGTTTACAGACTCGTTGTTGAAACGCATGGGTTTGTGAGTCTTGCCGTTCTGCCAACGGCGGTTCTCGCTGTCCCATGTGCCGTAGTCTGCAACGGTCTGCTCGGTCTCATTGCCCATGAAATCATAGTTGCAGTCATACTGGGTGCGGATAATCTTGTCAGACACGCTTAAGTTTGCCATGGCCATGGCGTTTACCGTCCATCCGCGAGCCGGAACCCAGTTGTAACCGTATCCAAGCCCTATACTTATCTTGCCGAGTGAAATTGAGCCCAGAGAGTCTGCAATGGCAAGGATGACACCTGCGTTGCGGTTACTGGTGTTAAGCCGGACCTCTGATGCATATGCCGTAACACCCAACAGCAATGATCCGGCCGATTTGCGTTGAATCACGACCTGATTGTATGCGGCGCCCTGTGAGTATCGCTTGCCGTTAAAGACATAGTAACCGTTAAGGAAAAATGACATTATGTTGATGGGATTACCGAATGTATAATCATCTTCATCAACCTGGGTCGAATCACCGGCAGTCACTGCCGTCTTAAGGTGAAGCTTGTCAATCTTCATGTCCCTGACCCTGAAGTTTAAGCCGAATTTGGCCGCGGTGGCGCTCACGGCAAGATTTACACCCGGTTTTTTGCCGGGGTTATAGAAATAGGCTGCTCCCAATCCGCGGTATCCTACCCAGACGCCGACCGCTTTGTTGATCCCGGAATCAAAATTCATGGTCATGTCCATGTTATATTTATCACCGTCAAGCAGCCATGTGTTCACCGTATTGAGATCAATCTTGTTCTGATCCATTTTGCCGCGCAGGATTACGCGCCAGGGGCGTTCCGGTACGTCTATATAAATGGGGTCATATTTTAAATGTGCCTTTGTGTCAAGCCTGTTTGCAAACGCCTTGAGCGGGTTTGGCTTAATGCTGTCAGTCTGTGCCATGATTCCCGATGCGGATAGCACGCATAGGACGATGGCTGTCAATCTTTTCAGTCCTCTCATAAATTTGCTGTCAGTCAGTTCCGACTGCCAATATACAATGAAAAGGTGACAGTTTGTATATTTATAATCAAAAAACCTTACTTGAATGGATCCTTTTTTTTATGTTTGTAGGTAATATGATAACGCTGTTTCTTGAATAATAACTGACTGAAAATATGGATTTGATTAAGAGATTTCTAAGATATACGGCTGTTGATACACAGTCCGATGAGAACTCCCAGACGGTCCCCAGCACCGCCAAGCAGATGAACCTGGCGCGCCAGCTCAAGGCAGAACTTGAGGGCATGGGTCTGGAGGACGTGTTTATGGATGACATGGGTTATGTGTATGCAACACTGCCCGCCAATACAGACAGGAAAGTACCTACCATAGGATTCATATCGCATATGGATACCAGCCCCTCCATGAGCGGCAAGGATGTAAAGCCACGCATAGTAGAGAACTATGACGGCGGTGATATCGTGCTGAACAAGGAGCAGAATATCCTCCTGTCACCAAGCCTGTTCCCCGAGCTGCTTGCCCACAAGGGTGAGGATATAATCGTGACCGACGGAACCACTCTTCTGGGTGCCGATGACAAGGCCGGAATAGCCGAGATCATCACTGCCGTGGAGTATCTGCAGCAGCATCCTGAGATCAAGCACGGAAAGGTTCGCGTGGGCTTTAATCCCGATGAGGAGATTGGCATGGGTGCCGCCCATTTTGATGTGGAGCGTTTCGGTTGCGAGTTTGGTTATACCGTTGACGGCGGTGAGGTAGGAGAGATGGAGTATGAGAACTTCAATGCGGCCAAGGCCGTGTTCAGGATTCAGGGCCTGGAGGTACATCCCGGTTATGCCAAGGGCAAGATGGTGAATGCTTCACTGCTGGCAGCCGAGCTTATTGACATGTTCCCGGCCGGTGAGACTCCCGGCACGACTGAGGGTTATGAGGGTTTCTACCATATTGTAGGTCTGGCCGGTGAGGTTGACCACGCTACAGTTACATATATCATTCGTGACCATGACCGTGACAAGTTTGAGGCCCGTAAGGCGTTTGCCCGCAGTGTGGCCGATAATATGAATGCCAAGTACGGCGCCGGCACCGTTGTAGCTGAGGTGAGTGACCAGTATTACAACATGAAGGAGCAGATAGACAAGGTTCCTTATGTGGTGGATATAGCTTGTGAGGCAATGAAGCTGGCTGGCGTCACTCCGGTCAAGGTTCCTATCCGCGGTGGTACGGACGGCGCCCAGCTCTCATTCAAGGGGCTTCCTTGTCCCAACCTTTTTGCGGGCGGCATGAATTTCCATGGACGGTTTGAGTGGGTTCCGGTTCAGAGCATGGAGAAGGCTATGATGACGGTGGTTCGCATCATCGAGCTGGTTGGAAAGCGGGATTGGTGAAAATGTGGAAAAGGGGACAGTCCCCTTTTCCACATTTCCATGCGGCTGGCTCTCGCCGCTTCGCGGCTCGGTCGTTTTTGACTTTTATGGCCTTTTGGGCCTAAAAAGTCGCTAGCTGGAAACTTATCTGCGTATTAGACACAACCTTTTTTTAGTTTGGGGCGGCGACGCCCCAAACCCGTTTCATTACACTTCGTTCCATTTCACTCTGCCGGCCTTCCAGGCCGGGTAAAAATAAGACCTCGCTAGCTTTGCTCGCGAGGCCTTATTTTTACTGAACTGCAACTGGAAACCTTGTTGGTTTCTGCTGCTGGAAACCTATTCGTCGAAGTCGAATTCCTCGGGGAGGTCGAAAGGTGCATCTGATAAGAAATCTTCCATGTCGCGGCGGTCTTTTTTGGTGGGACGGCCTAGGCCGGCGGCGCGTTTTACGAATCCGCCTATGCGGTTCATTTCAAGCAGATCGTATTGGTCCTTGGGGGTGATGTTCTCCATCATATCGGGAACAAGTTTGGCTCCCACACGGTTCTCAATGGCCTGCAGAACCTTGAAAGAGTAGGTTACAGGCGGTTTCTTTACCTGTACGGTATCACCCTCCTTTACGGTCTTGGACGGTTTTACCTGGACGCCGTTGATTGATATGCGGCCCTTCTTGCATGCATCGGCAGCAATGGTGCGTGTCTTGAAGATACGCACGGACCAGAGCCACTTGTCAATCCTTGCCTCCATTATTTGTTGTTGAATTTGCACATCGTATCATCGATGCCGGCCAGACAGAAATTCTTTACGGCATCAACGGCTATAGGAATACGCTCATCAAGGATTTTCTGCTCCTCATCATTGAACGGGTCCAGAACGAACTTTATCTGGGCACCCATGGGGAAATCATTGCCGATGCCAAACCTGAGGCGGGCAAACTTCTCGGAGCAGAGCACCTGGATTATGTTGCCCAGTCCGTTGTGACCTCCGTTGCTGCCCTGTTTCTTAAGGCGAATCTTGCCCAGGGGCAGTGCCAGGTCATCGGCCACAATGAGAAGGTTCTCAGGGTCTATGTTCTCCTTGTTCATCCAGTAGCGGACTGCGTTGCCACTCAGATTCATGAACGTAGTGGGCTTTAAGAGCACAAGCTCGCGGTTCTTGATGCGCATGTTGGCTACAAAACCGTATCGCTTATCCTCAAAAACGATATTGGATGCCTTAGCGAGGGCATCCAATACCATGAATCCTATGTTGTGGCGGGTATTCTGGTATTCATCGCCCGGGTTACCCAACCCCACAATCAAATATTTCATTCCTTATAATTACTCTGCGGCGGGAGCCTCAGCAGCGGGAGCCTCAGCGGCGGGTGCCTCCTCAGCAGCAGCGTTGGCAGCAGCAGAACGTGTTGACATTACTGTGCAGATCACAGCATCCTTGGGGCTTACAAACTCGATGCCCTCAACCTTGAGGTCACCAACCTTGAATGACTTGCCGATACCCAGGGGAGTTACATCGATCTCAACCTTCTCAGGAATTGCAGTGTAGAGAGCCTTAGCCTTAACGCGGCGCAGGATCTGCTCCAGCTTACCACCAGCCTTAACACCGGCAGCCAGACCGTTCAGCTTAACGGGAACAGCCATAACGATGGGCTTCTCAGGAGTGATCTGATAGAAGTCGATGTGCAGGATGTTGTCCTTTACGGGGTGGAACTGGATCTCACGCATAACTGCCAGAACGGTGTTGCCGTCGATGGTCAGGTTAACTGAGAAAATATCGGGTGAATATACAAGTTTGCGAACCTCCTCAAATGTTACGCTGAAAGCCTTTGCTACGGGGAGACCCTTAGCGTCGCGCTCTACACCGTAGAGGTTGCAGGGAATAAGATTCTGACTACGGAGTGCCTTGGCACCCTTCTTACCGAACTCGTTGCGGGCTGTGCCCTTTACGTCAATTGATTTCATTTTAAACGTGTTACTCTAAATTGTTAATATTCAATTCACCATCACACAAAACACCGCTTATGGGCGGGCTTTACGCAAAAGCGGGGGCAAAGATAGGGATTTTTTCTGGAATGTGCAAGATTTTTACGTTGGGAAATACCATGCGGGGGATTGCTCGCGCCTTTGGCGCTCGGGTGTTTTTGACTTTTTTGGCCCGTAGGGCCTCAAAAGTCGCTAGCTGGAAACGTATCTGCGTATTAGAAACAACCTTTTTTTAGTTTGGGGCGGCGACGCCCCAAACCCGTTTCATTCCACTTCGTTCCATTCCACTCTGCCGGCCTTCCAGGCCGGGTAAAACG
>JBGUVW010000008.1:0-5593 GCA_045220475.1 Bacteroidaceae bacterium | reverse complement strand
CCGGCCTTCCAGGCCGGGTAAAACGGGATCCCGACGGGCTTCGCTGTCGGGATTCCGTTTTACTGGGTGCAGCTGGAAACCTTTGTGCACCTAGGGTGGAGCTAGCTGGAAACCTTGTGCGGATTAGAATCACGCACAGGGAAACGTATTCATGTTTGGAAACATCCAGCAGTTGAAACTGCTGGCTACCCTTATAATGTGCCTAACGGCACAGATTAATGCCGTAGGCATTGGATAGGGGTAGCCAGCCATTTCAATGGCTGGGAGATTGTATTTTTAAAGGTATTTCCTCTACCTTTCCTGGTTCGAGTCCGGGTAGCCCGCAAAATAAAATAGGAGGCGCATTTGCGTCTCCTATTTTGCTGGGCTACCCGGAGTCGAACCAGGAAAGGCAGGACCAGAATCTGCAGTGTTACCATTACACCATAGCCCAGTACATTGCTCAAAAGCGGTGCAAAGATACAGCTTTTTTGTGTAACGCAAACATTTTGGCATATTTTTTGTGCTAACAGATGCAGAAAATAATCGTCATCAAAATCGCAAATGATTCTGACGGAAATTATTATTTTTGCAGAATAGTGTCATAAAACAAAACCATAACAGGATAAATGGCAAAAAAGAAAAAGAGAGAAAGCATAATTGAGAGTATTATAGAAGGTATTCAGGAACGTAAGGGAGAGGGTATCACAGTCGTTGACCTGACAGGCATTGAAGATACCGTTTGCCGTTATTTCGTAATATGCCAGGGAGGAACACCAAACCAGACATTGGCCATTGAGGACTCAATCCGCGAGACCGTACGCGTAAAGGAGGGCCGCAAGCCCGATTTTGTAGAGGGAGCACGTTACGCCCACTGGATTGCAATGGATTACGGCGATGTCATGGTACATATCTTTATCCCTGAGCTGCGCCAGTTCTATGACCTGGAACATCTCTGGGCCGATGCCGTCCTTGAGGATATCCCTGACGTGGACTGACACCTTGACATAACAAAACTGACACCAACAGACCTATGGCAAATAACAAAGACAACAAACCCAAGAACGGATTGAAGATCCAATCCATTCTATACATACTTCTGTTCATAGGGTTCGGATACATCCTTCTCAAGGATGACGGATCCGAGCTGAGCGGAGAGGCCACGTACACCGAGTTCAAGGAGTACATGGAGAAAGGTTACGTAAGCAACCTGGTGGTTTACTCCAACATGGGAGCCATGGATATGTACATAAAGCCCGATTCGGCCAGGTACGTATTCGGAGACCGCGCCGTGGCACAGCCCATGGTAAAGCCCATGCTCAACGTGGGAGTAGGATCACTTGACAACCTGCAGGAGTTCATAGACTCACTTGAGCAGACCGGCAAGTTTACCGGTGAGGTTGAGTACCGCAAACGCTCACACACCTTTACTGACATACTGGTAAGCGTATTCCCGTTTGTGCTCATCATAGCATTCTGGATTATCCTGACCCGACGCATGGGCGGTGGAGCCGGCGGCGGTGGCGGCGTATTCAGCGTAGGCAAGTCAAAAGCCAAAGTCTATGAGAAGGGACAGGCTGACCGCGTGACATTCAAGGATGTAGCCGGACAGGCCGAGGCCAAAACTGAGGTTGAGGAGATTGTGGAGTTCCTCAAGAACCCCAAGAAATATACTGACCTGGGCGGAAAGATACCTAAGGGAGCCCTGCTTGTAGGCCCTCCCGGAACCGGTAAGACCCTACTTGCCAAGGCAGTAGCCGGTGAGGCCGATGTACCCTTCTTCTCACTGTCAGGTTCTGACTTTGTGGAGATGTTTGTGGGCGTAGGCGCATCACGCGTACGTGACCTGTTCCGTCAGGCCAAGGAGAAAGCCCCCTGTATCATATTCATAGATGAGATTGACGCCGTGGGCCGTGCCCGTGGCAAGAATCCCGCAATGGGCGGCAATGACGAGCGTGAGAACACCCTTAACCAGCTGCTCACCGAGATGGACGGATTCGGCACCAACAGCGGTGTCATAATCCTGGCCGCCACCAACCGTGTGGACATCCTGGACAAGGCCCTGCTGCGTGCAGGACGTTTTGACCGCCAGATACACCTGGATCTGCCTGACCTGAACGAGCGCAAGGCCGTATTCGGAGTGCATCTGCGCAACATAAAACTGAGCAAGAATGTCGATGTGGACCTGCTGGCCCGCCAGACACCCGGATTCTCAGGTGCCGATATAGCCAATGTATGTAACGAGGCTGCCCTGATTGCGGCACGTCACAACAAGAAAGCCGTAGAGAAGGATGATTTCCTGGCAGCCGTTGACCGTATAGTTGGCGGTCTGGAAAAGAAGACCAAGGTACTTACCGCCGATGAGAAGCGCACCATAGCCCTGCATGAGGCCGGTCACGCTACCCTGTCATGGTTCCTGGAGTATGCCAATCCGCTCATCAAGGTCACCATCGTTCCGCGTGGACGTGCACTGGGAGCTGCCTGGTACCTGCCCGAGGAGCGCCAGATAACCACTAAGGAGCAGATGCTTGACGAGATGTGCGCCACACTGGGCGGACGTGCCGCCGAGGAACTCTTTACCGGCCACATATCAACCGGCGCCATGAATGACCTGGAGCGTGTAACCAAGCAGGCTTACGGTATGATAGCATATGCCGGCATGAGCGATAAGCTGGCCAACCTGTGCTACTACAGCAGCACTGACGAGTATGCATTCCAGAAACCCTACTCTGACAAGACTGCCGAGACTATCGACAGTGAGGTCAAGGCTCTTATAGCCCAGCAGTATGAGCGCGGCAAGAAGCTGCTTCTGGAACACCAGGAGGGACACCACCAGCTGGCCCAGCTGCTCATAGAGCGTGAGGTCATCATGGCCGAGGATGTGGAGCGCATATTCGGCAAGCGTCCGTGGGCATCACGCAGTGAGGAGATTCTTGAGGAGGATAAGCCGGCTGCTGACAGCACCCGCGTAACCGAGAATCATGATCATGTTGAACCCTAATAACTGACCGTAATGCAATTTCTTAAAAGGACTGTAACCGCAATTGTATTTGCATCCATAATGCTGTTCTGCATTCTTAAGGGTGCACCATGGTTTGTGGCGCTGTTTGCCCTCATAACCATACTTACAACCATTGAGTACACCGGTCTGGCCAACAAGCATATGCAGGCTAACACCAGTCGTCTCTGGGCAACCGTTGCCGCATTCACCTTCTATGCAGCCATAGTAGGACTGTCAGTGATGCAAGGCAGCGCCGTTCTGTTCCTGCCGTTCATATTCACGCTGATTGTGATTATGATACGTGAGCTTTACTTCCGCAAGCCAAGCCCCATAACTGACTGGGTTCACACCCTATTCCCCGTCATTTACGTGGCCCTGCCCTTTGCACTCACATCATTGCTTGCTTTCGATGCACAAGGCCCCGGCACAGGCTACAGCCCCGTAATCCCCATTACGCTGTTTGTATTCCTGTGGTGTAATGACGTAGGCGCCTACTGCACCGGATGCACCATAGGCAAGCACAAGCTGTTTGAGAGGATATCGCCCAAGAAGACCTGGGAGGGTTCTGCAGGAGGCGCCGTATTTACCATGCTGGCAGCATTCCTTCTGCACAAGTTCCTGCCTGATTGGTACAGTTTCATGCCCGTCTGGGTATGGATTGGCATGGCACTCGTAGTTGTAGTGTTCGGCACATGGGGTGACCTGATTGAGTCACTCATGAAACGTGAGATGGGTATCAAGGATTCGGGCAAGATCCTGCCCGGACACGGAGGCATGCTGGACCGATTTGACAGCGCTCTGCTGGCAATCCCGGCTACAGTGGTCTATCTAAGCCTTGTAGGTTTCTACGCCGTCTAATAACAGGATCATGTATTAAAGAACCAGTCATTGAAATGGCTGGCTACCCGTACCATACCCCTACAGGGTATAGAGGTATTATTTCTTTTTCAGAAGGTTTACAATTTCTTTAGCAGCTCGGTCCGGCGCTCCCGCGGGGCCGAGTATGTTTTTCATCTGGGTGTAGCCCTCCAGCTGCATACGGCGCTCGATGGTATTTGAAAGCAGCGGAGTGAGGTACTGCTTTACGTTATCCACGTTCATGTCATCGCCAAGCAGCTCCGGAACCACCTCCGAGAAGGATATAAGGTTAACCAGTGACACGTACTTGACCTTGATGAAGAAACGGCGGAAAAGATCGGCCGCCAGACCTCCGGGAACCTTATAGCATACAACCTGCGGAACACCCATCAGAGCAGTCTCAAGAGTTGCCGTTCCCGATGTCACCAGAGCGACATAGGCAGACTCCAGTACACCGTATGTATTGCCGTAGACCTTCTCTATCTCCTGGTCTCCTATCAGGGAGTCATAGAACTCAGGTTCAATTCCGGGTGCACATGCCAGCACGGGACGTATGCAGTCTATATCCTTGATGGATTCCAGCATGACAGGCAGGTTACGGATTATCTCCTGACGGCGGCTTCCGGCCAGCAGAGCTATCACGCGGCGTCCGTCATCCTCAAAGGGTGGTTTGCGGTTCTTATCGGCCTTGTATGCGGTTATCTCATCGACAGTGGGATTACCCACGTAGTTGATGGCGTAATTGTGACGGCGGAACCAGTCAACCTCAAACGGAAGGATTGAGAACATGGCATCCACATGGTTGCGTATGCTCCTTATGCGCCAGCTCTTCCAGGCCCATATCTTGGGTGATATGTAGTAGTAAACCGGAATGCCCAGATGGCGGTGTACCTTCTTGGCTATGGAAAGATTGAAACCGGGATAATCAATCAGGATTACTACATCGGGTTTCCAATTCTTTATATCCTTGAAACAGAGTTTTGCGCCTCCCAGAATAGTGCCCAGATGAGTAATGACGGGAACAAAACCCATAAAGGCCAACTCACGGTAGTGTTTGACCAGGGTTCCTCCGGCTTGCTGCATAAGGTCACCCCCAAAGCAACGGAACTGAGCGGATGAATCCGTTCGGGCTATTGATTTCATCAGGTTGGAGGCGTGCAGATCACCTGATGCCTCACCTGCTACAAGGTAGTACTTCATGCGCGATGTTTTGGGATGTCAAAATTACAATATTTTTCCAATATCCCGATTTTTTGCAGTAACTTCACACCCTAAAATGTAAACGTATGGGAAAAATCATTGCTTTAGCCAATCAGAAAGGAGGCGTAGGTAAGACCACAACCACTATCAATCTGGCCGCATCACTCGCCACGCTGGAGAAAAAGGTTCTTGTTGTTGATGCAGACCCCCAGGCAAACGCCTCATCGGGACTGGGTATTGACATCCAGACCCTGAAGTGTACCGTTTACGAATGTCTGGTTAACGGTAATGATCCGCATGATGCCATTCTCAAGGCATGTATTGACGGGCTGTATGTGCTCCCGTCACATATTGACCTGGTAGGCGCGGAGCTTGAGCTCATGAATATGGAGGGCCGTGAGACAGTCATGAAAAAGATGCTTGACGGAATAAAGAATGAGTATGATTATATCCTGATAGACTGCTCACCGTCACTTGGACTCATCACCGTGAACTCACTTACCGCAGCAGACTCCATCATCATTCCCGTACAGTGTGAGTATTTTGCACTTGAGG
>JBGUVW010000007.1:0-13925 GCA_045220475.1 Bacteroidaceae bacterium | reverse complement strand
ATGGTTCTCATCAAGAGTAGCTACCTCAACACCCTGCAGCTTGTAACTGCCTTTTGTGGGGTTGTCCAGCAAACCAAGGATATTCAGCAAGGTTGACTTACCGCAACCTGAAGGGCCCATGATGGCCACAAACTCACCGTCGGCAACATTGAACGATACATCATTCAGAGCCCAGGTCTCAACTTCCTCTGTACGGAAGATCTTCTGCAAATTGTTAACTTCAATCATGACTATATAAGAGTTTAATTGTTATTTCTGATTCAAATTTATTCTCTATAAACTTCTTGTTCCAATAAAAAGATACCAAATCTGATATTGAGTCGCAAAATCGTCTAATTTTTTGACACTACTCACTCTTTATCACATCGGCGGGGTTGGTGCGCATTATTGAGCGGACCCTGCGCAGCAGTGTCAACGCCACTACCGCAACTATTATGGCAAGCGTAACGGGCAGGATCCAGCTTACATAACTGTCAAGCGTCAGGTATGTGCGTGCTTCACCACGTACCGCCTTGACGGTCTTTACCACACTTAACAGATAGCCTGCTGTAAACGCTACGAGTACAATCACGCCGTAAGGCCTTATGAACAATGCTGCTATGTCACGTGCCTTGGCACCGTTTATCTTGCGCAATGCGACCTCCTTGCGGCGACGGTTTGCATCGGCCGATACAGATGTCTGTACGCTCAGTATGGCCAGCAACAAGCAGATAATGGCAAATGTTGAAAATACAGATGATGAAGTCTTGACATCATCTTCATATTGATATGTATCCAGCTTATTAAGTTTTAGCTTTATAGACTCAGGCAGATGTCTGGAGACGACATCATCAACAAGCTGTTGAGCCTGTTCCATGGTTACGCCACGAGAGAACCTCAAATATGGAATGCTGTAATTGTTGTTGTCAATTGTTACGGCGCTACCTATGTTTCCAAGCATCTCTTCTGCTTCATCATATGCGCCAAAGCTCCTTTCAAATATTCCGGCTACAACTACATTCCTGCTTGTCCCTGGCATGCGGTTTCCATTCATGTCATACATGTTCATATTGAAATTATTCATATCCAGAGGCTTGGTGACATCAACTCCGGCAGCTACCAGATTATCCCACAACTTACGGCTCAGATATATCTCATTACCTGTCTCCGGCACACCGAACCTCTGACAAGGAATAAGGAAGAACCTGAAATAGCTGCTGTCAACCTGTGACAACCAGAAATTGGTACCGTTTATTGACATAGTACTGTTTATCCATGATTGTGCGCAGCAGATCTCCTCAACCTGAGGTATGGAACGCAGTTCATTTACCAGTTGGGATATAGGAACGTATTGCTCAACTATTGTCTTTTCAGACTGAATGTAAAGGCTGAATGATCTCTTCTTCACATCTCTGGGCAGCGGGTTGTATATTTCCTCCGAAAATCCCAGGTGAGTCAATGATTCAGTCATTCCGTAAACGGCCACTGCAAGTTCAATGCATATGATGATGTTGGTCACCAAATGACGCTCCTTATGTGTAATTATACTGCCTGAGTAGGCATTCTTTATAAAGAAGTATGTTGCTATCAGAACTACTACTGCACTTATGGCCAGAATACCGACTGATGTCAATATCTCTATTTTAACTATATCTCCAAGTGGCAGATAGTGCTCAAAACTGAGATTGTCCAGGTTGCCGTTCAGGAATTCAGTCAGTAACGATGATATATATGCAGACAACAGGAAGGCTGCAATCAACGTAATCAGGACTTCTAACATCTGTAATATCAGGATATGCCATACTCCTGCACCCAGACAGATATGAATCTGCTTGGCTCTTTTATTCTGATTCATTGACTGTACCAGTCTTTTAAGGAAACTGACAACAGCAATGATCAGAGCCAGAGAATACAGCAGGGATCGTTTCACCCCTCCGTGGTGGTAATAATACTCACTTGACAATTGGGGTATCTTAATTTCACTGCGCGTATTGGAGAACTGTCTGGCTTTAAGCCTCTCATTGACGGCTTGCATATCGGCCCCCGGAGCCAGGATGACCTGAGGGTTGAAACTGTCCTCATACTGTCTTGATATGGATGCCCAATGGAAACAGTCATAATCATCCTCTTTACTCCATTTGTCATCCTTTATCACATTGACTATGTGGTACTCAATGTCTGAGATTACATCATCAGCCAATATGGGCTTGACAGAATATGATTCTATATCATCTACACTAAGTCCTATCCTTTTAAGCAGTGATTCCTTTACCACGATCTCATACTCGTTTGCAGGTGTACGGTCACCCATGAGTAGAGTAAGGTTGTTATACTTGTAATAGGATTGGGATACACTTATGTGTTCCAATACGGAACCTCCATAATAATACGGGATATCCTTTCCTGCAGTATGGAACAACAAACCCTTCTGGTTTCTAAGATCATCTGAGGCATGCTTAAGGACAATATCCTCAACCCCCTCAACATAGAAGCAACCGGCGTCATAGACCTTCTCGCCATAGAGCTCCATCTCTTTCTGGTAATTCTGGATAAAGGAAGCATAATCCCAAGCGGCAGCTCTCTTTTTCTCCTTGATAGAATCAGGATCAGTCAGTTGGGCATAATAGGTTCTCTCATGGGCGGGATAGCCGCTCTCTAAATAAGTATCATCCTCTACAGTCAGGATGGCAAACAGGGAAAGACCCGCAGCAAGGCAAACAGTAATAATCAGGAAATAGGTCCAGTCACGCCTGATATTACGCATTACGATTTTCAAATATTGGAGTATCATAACTATGTGGTTTGATCTTTTTGTTGGTCCAAAATTATGTCCTGTTACAACCTGATTCCAAACAAAAAGGGCAAAATCCGCGATTTTGCCCCTAAAGTGTCTAATTATTAGACAGACACAAGTCCTTCTTATCTCAGAGGGTTACGTTGAATCCGGCCATGAAGGCAATACCCGGCATGGGGTATCCGGCATTTATCTGATACTTGGTGTTAAGCAGGTTGTCACCGTTCACCCAGAGCTGAACCATATCGGTAAGCTGATATGATACGCGGGCATTCCAGAGCAGGAAGTCCTCCTTCTTGTCAGGGCCTACAGCCGTATAGAGACTGTTTATATACTGCAGACCGGTGCTGGCATGCCATTTATCCTTGTTGAATGATCCGCCCAGATATGCCTTATGCTCAGGTGCTCCTACAACAGGAGTCTCCATCTTGAGATAACTGTAGTTGCCGTTTACAGCAAAAGCCTTTGAAATAAGGTATGATGCCTCTATTTCAACACCGGTGTTCTTTATCTTTCCGCTGTTCTGGTTGAGTTTGCCGGGGCCGTTAGGTTTAGGCAGGGTCAGGATGATATTCTCTGCATCTATGTGGAACAGGTTGATGCCGTAGTTGAGACGGCCCTGGAGCAGACTCTGTGAGAATGCCAGTTCATAGTTCCAGAGGGACTCAGCCTTAAGGTCCGGGTTCTGCGGAGGATACATATACATCTCTCTCAGGAACGGGTTGCGGAATCCACGGCTTGCTGAAAGCTTGACCTCAGCGTTTGCCGGCAGATGGAATGCGGCTCCCACCTGAGGAACTATCTCAGTGCCAACATTGAAATTGTGGTCAGCACGGACACCGGCATTAAGGGTAAGCCAAGAACCAATCATCTGTCGCATCTCCACGTAACCGGCCAGCTCATCCTCGCGCTTGTCAACCTGGAGAACTCTGGGGCGTCCCTTTGTGGAGTCATTGTAGGCGGTACCGCCGTAGTGGTAATAATCAACACCCAGAGTCAGGCGGTTGCCCTCAAATAGGTTTACACTCTGCCATGCGGATACACCCATCATCTCATCATATGATGTGAAACGGAACTCCTTGGGGCTTTCACCCTGTTTGTATCCGTCATTGATCCAGTGGTCGCCCCAGCTGTAGAACAGACTAACGGCACCCGATGTCTTGACATAGTTGTTGTCAATGAAAAGGGCGGTAGTTCCGCGTGTGATATCCTGGTCGGCATCAGTAAGTGGAGCGGTCTCGGGACCCGGATATGAGGCCTTGAAACGTGTCACGTCAACGTTGGCAGATGCGTTCCAGTTCCTGGATATCTCATATCCCAGTTTTGCGTAACCGCCAAACTGCTCAAAATTCAGGTTGTCACTGTGACCGTCGGTGCGGTTGTATGAACCTGATGCTACGGCGCTGAGCTTGCCCTGCTGTGTGTTTACAGAGAACTCGGTCTCGGCTGTATTGAATGATCCGTAACCGGCATGGATATTTGCGGTTGTTCCGTCCTTAGGTTTCTTTGTTACGATGTTGATTACGCCACCCATGGCTTTTGAACCGTACAGAAGCGATGCAGGTCCGCGCAATACCTCAACTCTCTCTGTCATGAGAGACTGGTATGAATCAGCAATGGGGTGTCCGTAAATACCTGCATAGTTGGGATGACCGTCTATCAGGACCAGAACCTGTGATGAACCGCCGGTGAGACCACGCATGGAAATTGCTCCGGCAGCTCCGTTTGATACTCCGTATCCGGCATAACCGCGCTGGGTGATGAAGAGTCCTGGGACCTGCTCTGTAAGCAGGGGCAGGAGAGATGTTCGGTTGGTCTCCTCTATGGCGGCACGGTCTATCACGTTTACGGTCTGTGACAGATGGCGGACATCGGTCGCAGCGCGTGTACCTGTTATTACTACCTCCTGTATGGAGTCTGAAGGCTCATTGGCGAATGCTGTTCCTATTGATAAGGTTGCAGCGAGTATTAAAGCAATGCGTTTCATATTTTGGGTTAGTTAGCTCGGCAAATATAATGAAGTGACACGAATAACCGAAATCGTAACACTCCTTTTTTATTATATATTAACCGGTTGTGGGCCGAAAAGAGCTATTTTTGACTTTTGAACTCCGGGTTCGTATAATTAAGTGAGATGCAACAGACAGACATTGAACTCATAAACAGATGCAAGGCGGGCGATAAGACCGCATTCCGCATTGTGGTGCAGAATTGCCAGGGTATGGTATATTCGCTCGCACTTAAGATGCTTGCCGATGTTGAGGAGGCCAAGGATGTTGTGCAGGATACATTTATTAAGGTGTGGCAGAACCTAAGCAGTTATGATGAACGTTACGGCTTCAACACCTGGGTGTACACGATAGCATCACGTCTCTGTCTGGACCGTCTGCGCAGGGTAAGACCAATTGGGCCCGTGGATGCCGATGAGCGAGTCTTTGAAACGGTGGCTGATGATACGGATCCTGAGCGGCAGCTTGAAAGCAGCGAGTGGGTATCGGTCATAAAGGTATTGGCCGATGAACTGAGCGGAAAACAGAAACTGGTATTTACCCTGAGCCAACTGGAGGGGCTTGAGACAGCTCAGATAATTGAGATTACAGGTCTGGATGCAGATCAGATAAAGAGCAATCTGTATGCGGCCAAGAAGAATATTCGTGAACGTTTGATTAAGATGGGATATGGAAAGGATTGATGATTTGATGGAACGCCTTAAAGGACAGATGCCACAGGTTCCCGGTGCCGATGAGCTAACTGACAGCATCATGGCTGCCATTGACGGACTGGACAGCGGAATGGAACATGAGGAATCCAAGCATGTGCCTATGTGGATTACAATGCTGCGCACGGTTTCAAGTATTGCAGCGGTAATATTGTTGGCATTGTTCATTCATGTGGATGGTGGGGAAAGTGATGATTTCATATCTGCCAAGACGGCAAATACTTTTACCGGTGTGATTATGCCGGATGTCTGCGAGGAGTGCACACCCGCCGATATCTACAATATAAAAAGAGAGAAAATACGTAAAAGAAAAGAACGTGAAATCTTAAAGGACAAGTTATATGCGAGTTACAAGTTTTAAGATTATGCCGTTGCTGGCCATGATGCTGGTAATGGTCTCATGCGATGACTGGAAGGTTCAGATAGATACCGAGGTCCGTCGTGACGGATCCTGCCTTAGGACGGTTACGTCAAACAAGGGATTCTGCCTTACTGAAGATGATGGCTGGGATTACAATGAGACAGCCACCCCTCAAAAAACTGCCGTTAAGGATTCTGTAGTTGTGGGGTATGACGAGAATAAGAACCCCATTATGGAACCGGACTCCATCAGGAGTTATACCATAACAAGAGAGTTTGACCGCGTTGAGGATCTGGGCTCATATCCTGCATTGACGGCATATGAGCAGCCCGTCACATCGGTTGCATCACTGACCAAGAGGTTCAAGTGGTTCTATACTGACTACACCTTTACCGAGACATTCAACGGTTGGGACAGCACCTTTAATGTTCCCATTACGGATTATATGACCCGGGAGGAGGCGTCGTTCATGTGGTCCGGCTACCCGAATCTGATGGAAGGAATGACCGGTAATGAGATTGCCGAGGCTATAGGCTCATATGAGGAGAAGGTTGAGATGTGGGAGTACGCCCTTGTATGGGATATCTGGTTCCAGTCCCTGGCAGAGTATTATGACTACATCAAGAATCCGCCCGTAGACCGTGAGACATTCCTCGCTATGCGTGACTCAATGGTCAGATATGCCTGGGATAAGGATGTTGAGTTGTTCCAGGGGCATGAGAGAGAGGCCTTCCGTGATTTCTTCAATACCGACACATATTTCACTTCATTTGAAGGTAATGAGGAACTGTCCGAGGAGTTTGATGAACGTCAGGAGTATCTGATGAACCGTCTGGGTGCAGTGAGGTATCTGAAAGGTTCCTATACGCTCAAGATGCCGGGTAGCATCATTGATCCCGGACGCGGTGTCATTGAAAACGGAACGGTAGTCTACAAGTTTGACGGAGCATACCTTATAACCGGCGATTATGCCTTTACGGCAACATCCAGGGCTGTGAACGTGTGGGCGTTCCTGCTCTCAGGCCTGATCCTGATCGTGGCAGTGGGGAGCTTCTTTATCAAACGCTAATCGGCGCGGCTCATAAGCAGCTTGCCGTGGCGGATGCCCTTGATTGATGTCATCTCATCGGCCAGTGCCGTAAGCAGACGAGCCTCACCCATGACGGTGCACACGTGCAGGCAGGTGCCCTCATTGATATAGTGCTGCTGTGATGAAAGCACAAGATTCTGGTGGCGGATCTGTATATCCGATATGCGAGCGGATATATCGGTCCGCTGCTGGTCATATATGATGAATATGGTGCCGGCCACGATGTGGTTGCACTGCCACTTCTTCTCAGCCACGTTCTTCTCAACCAGGAACCGTATGGCCTGCGAACGGTTAGCGAAACCGTCCTCCTTAACCAAGGAATCCAACTGCTCCAGCAGCTCATCCTCCAGTGAAACCCCGAATCTTTTCAATGCCATAACATCTGCAAAACTAATAAAAATACCTCATAGATACTCCTATAAATGCCTGTTGAAAACTTCTCTTTTAGAAGGCGCCGGAAGTTATTAACAACCCGTATCAACTTATCTTTTTTATAATATCTTTGCTCGCGTCATTGGTTTCCATAGGGGTGGCACCCTGAATGGAATAATTTGGAATCCGGTGCAAATCCGGAACAGTACCTGCTGCTGTAAATCCCTAATTATAAGTCCGATGCACTCTCTGCCACTGGCCTAAGAAGCCGGGAAGGCGTACCGGACGGGATGAGTCAGAAGACCTGCCAATGATAATGAATTTCTGCACCTTGCAGGAGTACGAGGACGGGATAACATTTATTCTTTTATGGAGACATATATAGTTAAACGTGATGGTAAACACGAGGTGTTTGCCATAGACAAGATTAAGGCTGCTATTGCCAAATCATTCCTTGCATCGGGAGCGTTTGCAACCGAGGAGGTTATGACCGGTATCCTGAGCCATCTGAACATTCAGAGCGGCATCAGCGTGGAGGAAATCCAGAACCAGGTCGAGGTGGCACTTATGGCCGAGGGCTATTATCAGGTTGCCAAAACGTACATGCTGTACCGCAACCGTCACGCTGAGGACCGTGAGACTAAATCCAAGCTGGAATTCCTCATGGGCTATTGTCAGGCTGCCAACGCTGCCGAGGGCAGTAAGTTTGACGCAAACGCCAATGTGGAGAACAAGAACATCGCAACTCTGATAGGTGAGTTGCCTAAAAAGGGCTTTATCCGTCTGAACCGTCGTCTGCTTTGCGACCGCATTCGCCAGATGTTCGGTAAGGAGGTTGCAGACAAGTACATCAGCCTGCTGCATCAGCACTTCATCTACAAGAATGATGAGACCAACCTGGCTAACTACTGCGCCAGTATAACCATGTATCCGTGGCTGCTGGGCGGTACCAAGTCAATTGGCGGTAACGCTACACAGCCTACCAACCTCAAGTCATTCTGCGGTGGTTTCATCAACATGGTATTCATGGTATCATCCATGCTGTCAGGTGCATGCGCTACACCTGAGTTCCTCATGTACATGAACTACTTCATCGAGAAGGAGTTTGGTGAGGACTACTACAAGCGTGCCGATGAGGTAGTTGACCTGAGCCTTAAGAAACGTACCATTGACAAGATCATTACAGACTGCTTCCAGCAGGTGGTTTACTCCATCAACCAGCCTACCGGTGCACGTAACTTCCAGTCAGTATTCTGGAATATCAGCTACTATGACCGTTTCTACTTTGAGTCACTGTTTGGTGAGTTCCGTTTCCCCGACGGTGAGAAGCCCCATTGGGAGTCACTCTCATGGCTGCAGAAGCGTTTCATGAAGTGGTTCAACCAGGAGCGTCTGCGCTGCGTGCTCACATTCCCGGTAGAGACCATGGCTCTGCTTACCGAGAACGGTGACGTTAAGGATAAGGAGTACGGTGACTTTACCGCCGAGATGTATGCCGAGGGTCACTCATTCTTTACCTATGTAAGTGACAACGCTGACTCTCTGTCAAGCTGCTGCCGTCTCAGAAACGAGATTACCGATAACGGATTCTCATACACTCTGGGTGCAGGTGGCGTGAGCACCGGTTCCAAGAGCGTGCTTACCATCAACCTGAACCGCTGCGTACAGTACGCACAGCGTATGGGTATACCTTATCAGAATTATATTGAGGATGTGGTTGACCTTATGCATAAGGTTCAGCTGGCATATAACGAGAACCTCAAGGAACTCCAGAAGAAGGGCATGCTGCCTCTGTTTGATTCAGGTTACATCAACATCGGCCGTCAGTATCTGACTATCGGTGTCAACGGACTTGTTGAGTCAGCAGAGTTCCTGGGTATCGAGATCAGTGACAACCCGCGTTATACCGAGTATGTTCAGTGTGTTCTGGGTATTGTTGAGAAGCTGAACAAGAAGTACCGCACTAAGGGCGTCATGTTCAACTGTGAGATGATTCCGGCCGAGAACGTTGGTGTAAAGAACGCCAAGTGGGATAAGGAGGACGGCTACGTTGTTCCGCGTGACTGCTACAACAGCTACTTCTATAAGGTTGAGGATACCACACTGAACGTAATTGACCGTTTCCGTCTGCACGGCGTCAAGTACATTGAGCACCTGACCGGTGGATCAGCTCTGCACTGCAACCTTGAGGAGCATCTCTCCAAGGCTCAGTACCGCCAGCTGCTCAAGGTGGCTGCTCAGGAGGGTTGCAACTACTTCACGTTCAACATCCCCAACACCATCTGCAACGACTGCGGAACCATTGACAAGCGCTATCTTAAGGAGTGCCCGCACTGCCATTCAACCAACGTGGATTATCTGACACGTATCATCGGTTACATGAAGCGCGTAAGCAACTTCTCAGCTGCCCGTCAGGTTGAGGCTTCAAAGCGTTATTACGCTACACTTTAAATGAAAATTGCGTCATACGACATAGTTTTCCAGGATGTTCCGGGAGAGGTTACGCTATCGCTTAACCTCTCCCAATGTCCTAATTGCTGCAAGGGGTGTCACAGTCCCCAATTGCAGGAGGATATAGGTTATCCTCTTGATGACAGCATGCTGGACGGACTGCTGGAGCGCTATGGCCGTGATGTTACCTGCGTATGCTTTATGGGCGGTGACCGTGAACCGCAGGAGGTGATGCGTCTGGCTGACCGCGTTCATGCCGCAGGTCTTAAGACCGCATGGTACTCCGGCAGGCAGAACCTTCCGGACTGTTTCAGAAAGGAGTCACTGGACTACGTAAAGGTGGGCCCGTACATAGAGAGTAGGGGACCGCTACCCAATCCCGATACAAACCAGCGGATGTACAGGATTGATAAAGATGAGATGATTGATATCACGGCAAGTTTCAGAAAAAAAGGAGTAGGTTGACCTACTCCTTTTTTTGCTCGGGCCAGTTGAACTGCGGCTGCATGGGCCGTTGCCCTCCTTGCTGAAATTGCTGACCTTGTTGGAACTGGTGGCCGCGGGATTGTTGTATATCCTTTAGGATTTGGCTGTTGAACTGCTCCTCGGCATTCTGGACCTTAAGGATCTTGGATGCGGGGAGAATCTTCTTGAATCTCTGCAGATACTCTTTTTCAAGCTCTGCTATCTTGATGTTGGTCTCGGCCATTGAGTCAATAGCCTTGAGGCTCTGCTCCTCAGTTGCCTGGGCTCCTGCAGCTTCACGCATTACGCGGCGCATCTCACGGTTCAGGTCACGCTTTTTCTGCTGCAGCTCATTGTATACGGGGAAGAAAGCCTTTGCCTCATCTTCTGTAAGGCCTGCTTTCTCTGTAAAGAAGGCTTTCTGCTGGTTCCAGTACTCGGTGGGTGAGAACTGTGCTATGCGGTTGGGAGCCTGCTGTTGCTGAGGCTGCTGCATGCGGTTCTGACGGGGCCATACCTGTCTGGGCTGCTGCTGGTTCTGGTTACCGAACTGCTGGTTGCCGAATTGGTTTCCGAACTGGTTGTTACCCCATTGTCCGTTTCCCCACTGTCCATTACGGACCTGCCCGTTACCGAACTGTCCGTTACCTTGCTGCTGATTCTGACCGGATACTGATACGACGGCCAGCATACAGCAAATAAGCAGTATGAAGGTTTTTCTCATAACGGTCAATTTGATTCTACAAGTGTGTAATAGAGAGTGCAGTCATCAATCATGGCTGTCTCCAGGAATGAGTCTATGTACTCATCGGAATAGATGGTGGTCTCCTCAACCTGAGCCATACCTGCCTGGTTAGCTGTTGAGCTTATACCAACGGCAGCCTTGATGCAGAAGAATATGCCGGCAAATGCGGCGGCACTATAGAGATAGGGTCTGATACGCATCCACGGCGTAACCACTATACTTGTGGAATATAGCGGCTCCTGCTCCGGGAGTGCAGCCATAATGTTCTGCGTAAGGTTCTCAAAGTAACCTTCCGGAACAGAGAATGGCCTGCGGGGCTCACGCTCGTTGATTTTGTATTTAACTTCCTTGTTCATCGTTGTTTGGACTGGTTTTCAGTTAAATGGTTTAATCTATATTGTTGAAATACTCTTCAATTTTCTTTACAGCTATATGAAATGAGGCCTTGAGAGCTCCCACGCTGGTTCCAAGCAGCTCAGAAATTTCCTCATATTTCATCTCATTGAAATACTTCATGTTGAATACCATGCGCTGCTTTTCGGGCAGGGTGGCGATGGCCTCCTGCAGTTGGCGCTCTGTAAGGTCTCCGTCAAAATAGGGATCGCTCTCCAGGCGCTCGGCTATACTCAGTTCGCCCTCCTCATCGGTCTCAATGGGGACGGTGTTTTTCTGCTTGTTGAGGAATGTCAGTGTCTCATTTATGGCTATGCGGTAGAGCCATGTGGAGATCCTGGAGTAACCCATGAACGAGTCCAGGTTTGTCCAGGCTTTGATGAACGTGTTCTGGAGTATGTCATTGGCGTCATCATGTGACAGTACCATATGACGTATCTGCCAGTAGAGCTGCTCGCTGAAATTGCGTACTATTGACTCAAATGCGCGACGGCGTGAGATGTCATCCTCATGGAGCATCTCCAGAATACGCTGTTCATCATACGCCATCATTGCCATTGCTCAGATAGATACGGTTAGGTTCTCCTTGGCCAGGAGCGTGTTGCTGAATATCTGGCGGGCCTCATCCAGAAGAATGGTCTCATCCGGGTAGCGTGCGGAGAAATGTCCCAGCATGAGCTGGGCAGCTCCGGCATCAAGCGCGGTGCGTGCGGCATCGGTCGCGGTGCTGTGGAAATGCTTCTTGGCACGGTCCGCATCAACGGCTGCATAGGTGCAGTCATGATAGATAAGATCGGCACCTTTTATAATAGGTACCATCTTGGGGTTGTATGCGGTGTCACAGCAGTATGCGTAGCTGCGAACCGGACCGGATGGGGTGGTGAGGCGTTCATGAGGTATTACCTCTCCCTGTGCGGTTATGAAATCTCCACCCTCCTTGATACGGGCGTAATCCCACTGGGGTACTCCGTAAAAGTCAGCTGCGGCACGGTCCAGATGATCGGCCGTGGGGTTCTCACGGAACAGGAATCCGGCACATGGCACACGGTGCTTGAGCGGGATGGTGGTTACGGTCAGAGAGCGGTCCTCATAGATCCTGGCCGATACGTCCGGGTCAAACCCATGGAACTCAACCTGGAACTCCAGATCACGGCAGTAGAAATCCATCTCCTGCTTAAGGATTGGCTCCAGCTCCGCGGGTGCGTGTATATAAAGAGGTGCGGTACGGCCCAGAAGTCCGAATGATGAGATCATGCCCAGCAGCCCGAAACAGTGGTCTCCGTGCAGATGTGATATGAATATGTGGTTGATGCGCGCAAAAGCCACCCGTGAGCGGCGCAGCTGAATCTGCGTGCCCTCGCCGCAGTCAACCATGAACAGTTTTCCGCGAATATCAACTACCTGCGATGATGTGTAGTGCTTGGGGCTGGGGGTGGCGGAGCCACATCCCAATATGGTGATCTCAAACTTTTCCATATCTGCGGGTGTAAAAGTACAAAAAAAGGACCGCACACACGTGCGGTCCCTTTATTAAATAATGTGATAATCCGTAGATTACTTGCCTCCGTTCTCGAGCTGCTCCTTGAGTGCTGCAAGAGCGTCGATGTCACCAAGAGTGGTAGCGGCAGCCTGGTTCTGGATAACGGGCTCCTCTTTCTCCTTCTTAGCGCTGGTCTTGCGTGCAGCCTTCTTCTCAGCCTTAGCCTCTGCCTTGGCGATATCCTCAAATATGCGGCTGTGTGAAAGGATGATTCTCTTTGAATCCTTGTTGAACTCGATAACCTTGAACTGGAGAGTCTCACCCTGCTGAGCCTGTGAGCCGTCCTCCTTAACAAGATGCTTGGGAGTAGCAAAGCCCTCAACGCCCTCGGCCAGAGAGATAACTGCGCCCTTGTCCATCATCTCGGTGATCTTACCCTCGTGGATAGAATCAACGGTGTAGATTGACTCATAAGCGTCCCAAGGATTGTCCTCAAGCTGCTTGTGGCCAAGGCTGAGACGACGGTTGTCCTTATCTATCTCAAGAACTACAACATCGATAGGAGCACCGATGGTTGTGAACTCTGACGGATGCTTAACCTTCTTGGTCCAGCTCAGGTCGCTGATGTGGATCAGACCATCAACACCCTCCTCGAGCTCTACAAATACACCGAAGTTGGTGAAGTTGCGAACCTTAGCGGTGTGCTTGCTGCCAGCGGGATATTTCACCTCGATAGCCTCCCATGGGTCTTCCTTCAGCTGCTTGATGCCCAGTGACATCTTGCGCTCCTCGCGGTCCAGAGTCAGGATCACTGCCTCTACCTCGTCGCCCACCTTCATGAACTCCTGAGCTGAGCGCAGGTGCTGGCTCCATGACATCTCAGAAACGTGGATCAGACCCTCAACGCCGGGCTGAACCTCAACGAATGCACCGTAGTCGGCGATAACAACCACCTTACCCTTGATGTGGTCGCCCACCTTGAGGTTAGCGTCCAGAGCATCCCAGGGATGAGGAGTGAGCTGCTTCAGACCCAGAGCGATGCGCTTCTTCTCCTCGTCGAAGTCGAGGATAACCAC
>JBGUVW010000006.1:0-21407 GCA_045220475.1 Bacteroidaceae bacterium | reverse complement strand
GTTGACTGGTGGTTGGTTTGATTCGTATGCAACCAGAGTTGGTTGCAAAGGTAATGGGTTTTCCGGGTTCTCCAAACACTGGTTTCTTTTAATGGCTCTCTCCCGATAACTGATCCACCATTTCTTTATCTCTCCCTCACATAAGGCTGCTTGAGCCGGAGTCATCATATTTATGCTCATATGAGGCCTCTTGTTGTTGTAGAAGTCCACAGCCTTGGCTACAGCCTCTCTGACCTGGTTGACGTTGGTGAATCGCACACCTCTAAGGAACTCGTTCTTGATGGTGTTGTTTATTCGCTCCGCCTGAGGGTTCTCTGTGGGTTCTCCTGTCTCGGTCATGCTTATTCGGATATTGTTGTCCTTAAGCAGTTTTACGTACTCCGAGCTGACGTACTGACAGCCTCTATCTGAGTGATGTATCAGGTCTGTCGCTTTCTCTCCATTGAGACGATTCAGAGCCATCTTGAGAGCGTTTAAAGGATGTTTCAGCCCCAGCGTAGGACCTACGTCCCAGCCTACTATCTCCTTTGTAAATGCGTCCATGATAAGAGACAGATAACAGAATTTGTAATGATCGGCACTCTTCCACATTGTGATATAAGTGATATCACTTACCCACAGCTGGTTGGGCCTGGTGGGTATGAGATCCTTTATGATGTTTGGATATGTGGGGAGTCCGTGCCTGGAATCGGTGGTGCGGGGCCTGCGTATCTTATGGCGCACTTTCAGGTTGTATCGGTCTATAAGACTTAAGAACCAGTCGCGACCTATCGGGTCGTTACCGTCAAAATCATCTCGGTACATGTACCATATCTTCTCTCCGCCTATACCCGAGTCTTCCTTGCGTACGGACATGACGTAATCCAACGCTAATGACTCACGCATGGCGCAAGCCACATCCTTGGATTCATCATGCTTGTAATATGCCTGCTTGGTTACGCCAAACAGCGCGCATAGAGACTTGACCTCATAGCGTCTGGGGTCTTTTGCGTGCAGGTTGTCTACTGTTTGGCGCCAGCTTTTTTTCGGATACGGATGTTGAACTGAGATTCGGCGACATTGATCATTTCATCATAGGCTTCAGCTTTTATCTGGGCCTTGGTCAGTTCACGGCGCAGGCGCTTGAGTTCTGCCTGCAATGACTCAACATCATCGGGCATGGGCTCGGCGTCGTCCGGCTGCTCTAAGGAATCGGGAGTTTCGATTTCTTTCTTCTCCATAACACATGATTCTTGATCATATGCCGCAAAGGTAGAAATCCATCTCCAGATTGTTGACCTGTCCAGTGGAATAATCTTTGCTATTTGCCACATCGACAAGTGCTCTTTTGTGTAAAGATCAATAACCTTCTTGTAATACTGATCTTTCAAAACTGTTCGATTACTCTTCATAGTTAACTCGGTTTTGCGAGTCAACTTTTTTTAGGGAAAGACATCTGCATATAAAACAGAAAAGAGAATAAAATGCGTCCGGAAAACTGAATTATTAACTACTTTTGTGTAATTAAATACAGATTTCAGTATGGCAAGATTCAAGAGGATATTGCTTAAACTCAGCGGCGAGAGCCTGATGGGTGAGCAGCGTTACGGAATAGACGAGAAGCGTCTGGGTGAGTATGCACAGCAGATCAAGGAGATCCATGACATGGGCGTGGAGATAGGTATCGTGATTGGTGGAGGTAACATATTCCGCGGCCTCAAGGGCGCCGGCAAGGGTTTTGACCGCGTCAAGGGTGATCAGATGGGTATGCTGGCAACCGTAATCAACGGCCTGGGTCTGAGCTCGGCCCTGACATCGGTAGACTGCCCCAACACCGTACTCACAGCTATCCGCATGGAGCCTATAGGTGAGCTCTACAGCAAGTGGAAAGCCATTGATGCAATGAAAGCGGGTAAGGTTGCCATCCTGGTGGGCGGCACCGGCAATCCCTATTTCACTACCGATACCGGTTCATCACTGCGCGGCATCGAGATTGAGGCCGATGTTATGCTCAAGGGTACCCGCGTGGACGGTGTCTATACCGCCGATCCCGAGAAGGATCCCACAGCCACAAAGTTTGATGAAATCACTTTCGATGAGATATACAACCGTAACCTCAAGGTAATGGACCTTACCGCCACAACCATGTGTAAGGAGAATGACCTGCCCATCTATGTGTTCAACATGGATATTCCCGGCAACCTCAAGAAGGTCATGGCCGGTGAGCCTATCGGCACCCTGGTTCATAAGTAAGGGGCCAAATGGGGCCAAAGGGGACGGTTCTTTTTGGCCCCATATCATTGCTTATTACTACCTAATTAATAATGACTTATGAGGACTAAATTCTTTCTTTTCACGGCATTGGCCGCTCTTGTACTGGCATCGTGCAATAATGACGATGAAGGATCAAGCGTAAGCGGCGTAACATTCCGTAAGGCCGATATCTCCGGCGCCACGGCACTGGGTCTGGGATATGGCAGTTCATCCACTAAGGCCGATGACGGCGTTACCGTTGAGGGTGTCCTCTACAAGGTGACAGCCGACGGCTCCATGGTCGAGGTGGAATACACTCTCGATGTGGCTGGCGATGATGATGAGGTATCGCAGAAACTCAAAGCCAACATGCGTCTCACGGCCAAGAGCATCATTCCTATAGGAAAGACCTGGATAATGCTCACCAGTTGCAACTATGATTATCCGGGATGGCAGGATATGGCTTACACCAATCCTATCAGAAAGGCTGTCTCCTACATTCTTAACAACACCCCCAGGGACAAGTTCTTCCTTATACGCCGTTCTGACGGTGCACTGTTTGAGTGGACCGAGGAGGCCGGACGCCACTGGAATCAGATGAGTCTCAATGACGCCAAAGGCAGGATTGACGCCGTAGGTAAGGATATAGTAACACTGGCAGGCATCGGTGACGGAGAGCCCGTACTCCTTCTTAAGGACCAGGGTAATACGCTTGATGTAATTACACTTACATCCAACGGTATCAGTGCAAGTATGGTTGCCGGACTAAACAACGGTAAGGTATTTGCCGTAATCGATAACAATCCTGTTGTAATTGATCCCGAACTCAAGGTCACTTCAATATCAGGAGTGGCATCACCTGAGGGTACTGAGTTGCAACTCTCACCTGCCTTTATCCTGAACGGCGAGTATTATGTAAAGAGCTATGACGGACCTTCAAATGATCAGTATGATGATTACGGAGGCGGCAAGGAAGACGGACAGGGTAAAGATGGTCTGGATACTCAGGAGTACCATACCGCCCTATGGACCGTATCGGTCATGGAGTACATGGGACGTCTGATCCCGTATGCTGACCGTAAGGTTGCTGAGGTGCCGGGCCATGCAACCTATATTCCCACCTTCCAGTTCGGTGATTCCCAACTCAGGTTGTTCACTGGCACCACAGCCTCATGGATAACCCGGGGCTATCGTTGTTTCTTTGATCCTGAGAACGGAATCCTTACCTCTGAGCCGCTGCCGAGCGGTTATCCGGGAGATGATAGCTTCTATTATGACGGAGTAGCATATGAGATTGTCTCCAACGGTTCTCTTTTCCCTGACAAGTTACGCCGTTATGACCTCTCCAAGACACAGCCCGATGAGGTTAACATAACCTGGAACGACGATGTCACTATCTATGTGCTGGATATAATTCCTTCATCTGTAAGTGACGATGGTTGGATGTTCGATGCATCCGCTATGGCATTCAAACAGATGGCTAAGACGAATGACGGACGCGTCCTGATCTGGTACATCGACGTAGTTGACGGCTCTACCCGCGTATCTCTTGAGGGTGAGAGCACGGCTGGCAGTATTATCGGCACGCTGGTGAGACTGAACTAGCAAAGCGAGTCAGAGGGGGCCAAAGGGGACGGTTCCGTTTGGCCACCTTTGCAGATAATTAAAAAGCAGTGAGGATGTTTACCTTCACTGCTTCTTTTTATGTCGTCACATAGGGGCCAAACGGAACCGTCCCCTTTGGCCCCCTTTGGCCCCCTTCCGCACTCAGCTAGCTTTTCTTGATTTCCTCAAAATCCACATACTCACCGTCCGAGTCTGACAGCACTTTCTTCTTGGAGCGAGCACGACGGCGTACGGTCTGGCGGCCCTCATCGGTCCTCTCTTTGCGGTCACCTTTACGGAACAGACCTACTATAGAGCCAAGTATTGTAGCCAATAGGTCACGCGCAAATGTGAGTACTGCAAGCAGTACAAACAGTATAATGAAAAGTATGGTGAGTGAAAGTATGATCATCTGTTATGTCCGTTTTATAAAAGAGAGGGCAAAAACCATGCCCCGCGTTTAATGCTGACCTTTTGTCAGAATTGACAGGATGATATACCAGCCTATTACGGCTGCAAGACCTCTTTCATGCAGCAGTATGATAAGTATCACTGACACGATGAGGAATATGAAACGGACCTTGTTGTCGGCCCATTTGAGACTCTTGAACTTGAGTGAGAACATGGGAATCTCACTTACCATAAGGGCTGCAAACAGAATTACCAGAGCTCCGATGATCCACTGTACTGCCGGAATCACGTCAAGGTTCAACTGGAACAGACCGCACCAGAACAGGGCGTTGGCAGGAACTGCCAGACCCAGGAATGATGATGTCTGACGCTCGTCAGTATTGAACTTGGCAAGACGCAGGGCGGCGAATACCACCAGTGCCAGGCCGATGTAAGGGTAGGCGGTGGCAAGGCAGTCACACGGGTAGTTGAACCTGCGCAGTGTCATGAGGCACAGCATGGCAGGTGCAAGACCGAACGTAACCAGGTCTGCCAGTGAATCCAGTTCCTTGCCGATAGGTGAGTAGGCCTTGAGAGCACGGGCCGATAGACCGTCGCAGAAATCAAAGAGTGCACCTGCTACAACCCAGATCAGGGTGTGCCATGCATCGGCGTGGAAAGCGGCCATTACTGCCATGCAGCCTGAAAGCAGGTTGCAGCATGTTATGGTATTGGGGATATGTCTTGTGATGCTGTTTGCCATAGTTTAAGAAAGTTTTGCCAGAACTGTTATATCGGCTTTGACTTTCTGGTTGAGCTTAACGCAGACCAGACTGTCAACAGGCAGGAATATGTCAACTCTGGATCCGAATTTTATAAATCCCAGGTGCTCGTTGATGCGGCTCTTGTCTCCGGGCTTGCAGTAGGTGACAACCCTGCGTGCCAGTGCACCGGCTATCTGACGCAGCATGATCTCCTTGCCGTCATCGGTCTTGATGACTACAAGAGAGCGCTCGTTCTCAGTGCTGGCCTTAGGCTTGAATGCAGCGTAGAAATTGCCTTCCTGATGCTCCACCTTGGTTACGGTGCCGTTTACAGGGAACCAGTTGGCATGAACGCTGAACACGCTCATGAAAATTGATACTACTATGCGGCGGTCCTGGAAATAATCTGTCTCATCAACCTCTTCTATGGCTACGACGGTGCCGTCGGCCGGTGTTACTACAACGTCCTGGACATCATCGCTGGGGAACCTGCGTACCGGATTGCGGAAAAAGAACAGGAAAAACCATGCAAAGAAGAGTGATATGCCTAACACTACGTATGACCACCAACCGTAGGCTGGTGTAAGGAACAATGGGAGATTGACACAGAGAAGGATAAGTGCCACCAGGATAAGTGTTTGCTTTCCTTCAGGGTTTATTTTGGTTCTCTTTCCGTTGTTTGCGGCCATGTCTGCAGTGTTAATGATTCACAAAGATAAAACAATTTACGGAACAATGGCATACTAATTGTAGTGTATTTTAATGCTGAGGCATTCTTGGGCTAATATTCCGGAATCTGTTGAAAACTTTGGGTTGCCCGTGATAGTCTCTCTTGATGATAGAAAGTATCTTTAAAAAAATTTTAGGCCTTAACTCTTTATGCAGGATTTTGTACATCTTCATGTCCATACGCAGTACTCTCTGCTTGACGGTCAGACCAACATTAAAAAGCTGGTAGACAAGGCTATAGCAGACGGTATGCGCGGTGTTGCCGTAACAGATCACGGTAACATGATGGGTATCAAGGAGTTCAAGAACTACTGCGACAAGGTCAATGACAAGCTTAAGGAGGAGGGTAAGCATTTCAAGCCTATCATAGGCTGTGAGGTCTATGTGGCACCCCGCCGTAAGGAGCAGCGTGAGAGCAAGGAGCTGGACGGTGCCAATTACCACCTTATCCTGCTTGCCAAGAATGAGAAAGGCTACCATAACCTGATAAAGATCGTGTCAAGGGCGTGGATGGACGGATTCTACTCACATCCCCGTACTGACAAATATGACCTGGAGAAGTATCACGAGGGCATAATATGTTGCTCGGCATGTCTGGGCGGTGAGGTGCCCAAACTGATCACTGCAGGTAAGATAGATGAGGCTGAGCAGGTGGTGCAGTGGTTCCATAACCTCTTTGGTGAGGACTACTACCTGGAACTGCAGCGTCACAAGGCCACCGTGCCCAACGCCAACCATGAGGCATTCCCGCTGCAGCAGAACGTGAACAGCCATCTCATTGAGATGTCACGCAAGTTCGGCATCAAGATGGTCTGCACCAATGACGTCCATTTCCTTGATGAGGAGAATGCCGATGCCCACGAGCTGCTGATATGCCTCTCAACCGGACGTACCCCTGATGACCCCAACCTGATGCGTTACTCCAAACAGGAGTGGTTCAAGACCACTGAGGAGATGAACCGTCTGTTTGAGGATGTGCCTGAGGCACTTGCCGGCACGGTAGAGATCCTAGACAAGGTTGAGGAGTACTCCATCAACCACCCGCCCATCATGCCTAACTTTGCCATCCCGGTGGAGTTTGGAACAGAGGATGAGTACCGTCAGCGCCTGACCGAGGAGGACCTCTTTAAGGAGTTCACCTGCAACGAGCATGGTGAGACGGTGATGTCAAAGGAGGATGCTGACAAGAAGATAAAGAAGCTGGGCGGTTATGATAAGCTGTACCGTATAAAGCTGGAGGCTGACTATCTGGCAGAGCTCACATTCAAGGGAGCCAAGGTCCGTTACGGTGACCCCATACCTGAGAGCGTGATGGAGCAGCTCAAGTTTGAGTTGCACATCATGAAAACCATGGGTTTCCCGGGTTACTTCCTCATAGTGCAGGACTTTATCAACGCGGCCCGTACGGAGCTGGGAGTATCGGTAGGACCGGGTCGTGGATCGGCCGCAGGATCGGCCGTGGCTTACTGCCTGGGAATCACGCAGATTGACCCCATCAAGTATGACCTGCTGTTTGAGCGTTTCCTTAACCCTGACCGTATATCACTGCCTGATATCGATGTGGACTTTGATGATGACGGCCGCGGACGCGTGCTCCAGTGGGTTACTGAGAAATACGGAAAGGAGAAGGTTGCCCATATCATAACATACGGCACCATGGCTACCAAGATGGCCATCAAGGATGTGGCCCGCGTGCTTGAGGTACCGCTGGATATATCCAACAACCTCTGCAAGGCCATACCTGACCGTCTGCCCGATGACCCCAGCGGCAAGCCCCGCAAGATGAATTTGACAAATGTGCTGGAGTGTGTCCCGGAGTTGCAGCAGGCCGCCGCATCATCCGACGAGAAACTGCGCAAGACCATCCAGTTTGCCAAGATGCTTGAGGGTAACGTACGCGGCACCGGCGTTCATGCCTGCGGTACCATAATATGCCGTGACGACGTGACTGACTGGGTGCCTGTATCATGGGCTACCGATAAGGATACGGGTGACCGCCTGCTGGTAACGCAGTATGAGGGCAGCGTCATTGAGGATACCGGCCTTATCAAGATGGACTTCCTGGGCCTTAAGACCCTGTCCATAATAAAGGAGGCCGTTGAGAACATAAAGACAAGCCTTGGCATAGACCTTGACATAGAGAAGATACCCATAGATGACAAGAAGACCTTCCAGCTTTACTGCGATGGCCGAACCATAGGTACGTTCCAGTTTGAATCGCCCGGTATGCAGAAATACCTGCGTGAGCTGCAGCCGTCAGTCTTTGAGGACCTGATTGCCATGAACGCCCTGTACCGTCCGGGACCTATGGATTATATCCCTGATTTCATTGACCGTAAGCTGGGCCGAAAGCCTATCGAGTATGATATCCCCGTTATGGACCGATACCTCAAGGACACCTACGGCATCACGGTATATCAGGAGCAGGTCATGCTGCTGTCACGTCTGCTTGCCAACTTTACACGTGGTGAGAGTGATACCCTGCGTAAGGCCATGGGTAAGAAACTCAAGGACAAGCTGGATCACCTCAAGCCCAAGTTCATTGAGGGCGGAAAGGCCAACGGCCATGACCCCAAGGTGCTGGAGAAGATCTGGGCCGACTGGGAGAAATTTGCATCATACGCGTTCAACAAGTCACATGCCACATGCTACTCATGGGTAGCCTATCAGACAGCCTATCTCAAGGCCAACTACCCGTCACAGTATATGGCAGCCGTGCTGAGCCGCGCCGGTGATATAACTGAGGTGACCAAACTCATGGATGAGTGCAAGTCCATGGGCATAAACGTACTTGGGCCCGATGTAAACGAGAGCGTGCCCCGATTCGGTGTCAACGCCAAGGGTGATATCCGCTTTGGTATGGCATCGGTCAAGGGAGTGGGCGAGAATGCGGTATCGGCCATCGTGAGCGAGCGTAACGCAAACGGTCCGTACAAGAGCATATTTGATTTTGTGCAGCGCGTGAACCTGAGTGCCTGCAACCGCAAGAACATAGAGAACCTGGCCATGGCCGGCGCATTTGACTGCTTCCCCGAGATAAGACGTGAGCAGTTCGTGCAGCCGTGCGGTAAGAATGAGGTGTTCAGTGACGTGCTGGTACGTTATGGAACCCGATACCAGACTGACCGTATGGAGTCACAGTTCTCACTCTTTGGTGACATGGGGCACACGGAGCTCATTGCTACCCCGACAATCCCCGATGCCCCCGAATGGCCCCTGCTGGAGCGCCTTAACCGTGAGAAAGAGCTGGTGGGCATCTATATGTCGGCGCATCCGCTTGATGAGTACCGCGTAATACTGGAGAACGTCTGCACCGTGGGTATGGCACAGCTTGAGGACCGTGCCGCACTGCTCAACAAGGACCTGATATTGGGTGGTGTGGTGACCGGAGTACGTGAGTCCAGGATGAAAAACGGCAAGCCCTGCGGATTTACCCGCATAGAGGATTTTACCGGATCATCTGAGATTGCCCTGTTCGGTGAGCCCTGGCTCAAGTGGTGCAATATGATGAAGCTGGGTAATTACCTCTTTATCAGAGCCAAATGTGAGCCGTACAGATATAATCCTGAAAGGATAGATTTTGTCATCAACTCCATAGAGCTGCTCCAGGACGTCAAGGATACGGCCATAAGCAGCATGACGGTGAGCATGCCGCTCTCCGTCCTGGACAAGGAGTTTGTAAGTGACCTGGATACGCTTACCCGCACAGAGGGCAAGACCACCCTGCGCTTTGAGCTCAATGACCTGGCAGATCCTGAGAACAGCAGGATATCCCTGTCATCGGGCAACCGCAGGATAAGCGTTACTCCTGAACTTGTCAGTTACCTTAAAGGTAAGGAATCAATTAATTTATCATTCAAATAAAAGTTTTGAGATTATGGAAATTGAAATCACAACCCAAAATTTTGATGAGGTCATCTCACAGGGCAAGCCTGTGCTGATGGATTTCTGGGCAACCTGGTGCGGTCCCTGCAAGCGTCTTGGACCTATCATCGAGGAGTTGGCCGCAGAGTATGACGGAAAGGCCGTTGTAGGCAAGTGCGACATTGAGGAGAATGACGACCTTACAGAGAAGTTCGGAATCATGAATGTTCCTACTGTAGTGTTCCTCAAGGATGGCAAGGAGGTTGACCGCGTGGTTGGCCTGGCCATGAAGAATGTATATCAGGAGAAACTTAACGCACTGCTCTGATTATGGCACAGGATGAGTTCCTCAATGATGACCTGGACGATCAGAAGACCGTCGAGTACATCAAGAACACGCTGCCTCAGGACCTTAAGGAGAAATACACTGATGACACCCTCTATTACATACTGGATGTAATCAATGACTATTTCACCACCAGCGGCGTGCTGGATCAGGAGCCCGATGCCGACGGATGCATAGACATTGACAACGACGCTCTTGTAGAGTATATCATCAAGGAGGCCAAGAAAGACAAGATAGGCTCATTCCCCGCCGATGAGATCATCCTCATCGTAGAGGCAGAAGCCGATTACGTGGACTCCCTGGGTGAGTAACAATCTGTGCTTTTAAAAATTAAGGCCGGCTAAGACAGTTTAGCCGGCCTTTTTTTATTGTTTAAAACAGTTCCTTTTGATTACTCTGCGTTGGCATCGAAAGTCCTGGTCCAGATCTGTGTTACCTCCTTGTTAAGGAAACCGGTCTTGGATATGGTAACTATAGCCTGAACGGCCAGGGTATCTGATGCATGTGCACCAGCTATAGAGTCACATACATGGGCGATGTAGTTGTCATTGACCTGGCTGTCTTCCCACACTTTTGAGAATGTGTTGGCGAATTGCCTGTCAAAGACTGATTGTGATGTAAATGAAGATGAACCGGTAGTTATATGTCGGCCCAGGAGAGTTCCCAGAGTTCTTCTGCTTACTGTATAGACCCTCTCGTCAAGAGTATTCTTCAAAGCTTCAAGAGCAGCGTATGCATCATCCTCATTAGAGGAGATGGAGTATGTAACAAAAGGTTTACTAAGTGCCTGTCCCATTACATATGTGCCGATGATATCCTGTGACTTCTGGGCCTGGGGATCGGCACTGAGTGTATTGCGATACAGGTCAAATTTCATGTAAGTACTGTTTACGTTTGAGAACCTCTCCTTTACGGACTCACATGCAGATTTCATCCTGCTGTCCTGATTGCTCTCGTATGCCTTGTAGCTATAGCCGTCTGTACCAATGGCATTGTTGAAAGCATTGATGGCACTGGTTGCTTCATCCTGGTAGCAAACGCTGGCCAAGTAATCCATCCTGACCTCATAAGAATATGTAGTCTTATAGGTTACATCTTCTTCATCACAAGAGTTGAATACTGCAACCGTCATTGCGCAGCAAAGAACAGCTGCCATCGTCATTAAAATCTTCTTCATTGTAAGTTGTTTATCAAAGGGTTATTGTGCGTGAGCCGTCACTGTTTTCAGTGATGGTTACTTTTTTTGCGTCCAGCGGGAGGAGCTCCTCAACCAGCTCGGGCCACTCTATGAAGCAGAGGGCTCCGCTGTAGAAATAGTCCTCATAACCCAGGTCATAGACCTCCTCAAGCTTCTTGATGCGGTAGAAGTCAAAGTGATAGATGAGTTCGGCCGTGGTCTCGGAGCGGTACTCGTTTATGATGGCGAATGTGGGGGAGTTTACCTCATCCTCTACGCCCAGCAGCTTGCACAGTGCCTTTATGAATGTGGTCTTGCCGGCTCCCATCTTGCCGTAGAATGCAAATACGGTATCGTCGCCCATGAGTTTGATAAACTCTTTTGCGGCCTCTTCAATATGGTCCAGATCCTTGATTGTTATGGTACTCATCTCTTTTTGGGGTTAAGCGTTATGAACGGTATGATCATCTCCTCAAGTGATACGCCTCCGTGCTGGAAGGTCTCCTTGTAGAATGATGCGTAGTTATTGAAATTGTTCTGATATACAAAATAGTCGGCCTCAGTGCAGAATATGTATGATGTGCTCACGTTGGGTGAGGGTAGGTGGGCCTTGAGCGGCTCTGCAATCTCATACACATCCTTGGGGTTGAATCCCAGGTTCTTGCCCAGCTTGTAGCGCAGGTTGGTGTTGGTGTTGCGGTCACCGGCTATCTTTACGGCGTGGTTTACCAGTATGCTGCCGTGGTCAGTGGTTATCATCACCTTACGGCCGGTGGCGGCTATGGAGCGGAACAGGTCACGTACCGATGAGTGGCGGAACCAGGAGAGTATGAGGCTGCGGTAGGCGGCCTCGTCACTGGCCAGTTCACGCATCATGCGCGAGTCTGTCTTGGCATGTGACAGTATATCTATGAAGTTCACCACTATCACGTTCAGGTCATTCTGCAGCAGGTTGTTGAACTGGCTCATCAGCTTGTCAGCTGCGGCAGAGTCATTCACCTTATTGTAAGAGAATGTGTCCTTACGGCGGTAGCGGTCTATCTGCGTCTGTATCAGGGGTGCCTCATTCAGGTTCTTGCCCTCCTCGGAGTCCTCATCCACCCAGAGGTCCGGGAACATGCGGCTTATCTGCTCGGGCATGAGACCTGAGAATATGGCGTTGCGGGCATACTGCGTGGCAGTGGGCAGGATGCTGTAGTAGAGCTGCTCATCAAAGGTAAAGAGTTCGGCAAGCTCCTGGCTCAGCGTGCGCCACTGGTCATAGCGGAAATTATCCATCACAATGAGGAACAGTTTCTCGCCGCCGTCCAGTGCGGGGAACACAAAACGCTTGAACAGGTCCGGGCTCATGACCGGGCTCCTGTCACGGTCTTTCATCCAGTCCATATAGTTGCGCTTTATGAACTTGGCGAATGCGGCGTTGGCCTCACTCTTCTGCATCTTGAGCATGTCATGCATGGAGCTGTCGGCCTCCTTGAGTTCCAGCTCCCAGTAGACCAGCTGGCGGTAGACCTCTATCCAGTCATCGGCGGTGAGCGAGTCATTTATCTGCATGCTCAGACGGCCAAAATTCTGCTGGTAGCTGCGGTCTGTCTCGGCTGTTACTATATCGCGTTTATGGATGTTTTTCTTGAGTGACAGGAGTATCTGGTTGGGGTGTACGGGCTTGATAAGGTAATCGGCAATCTTGGAGCCGATGGCCTGGTCCATGATGTTCTCCTCCTCACTCTTGGTGACCATGACCACGGGTATGTTGGGGTCAATCTCCTTGATATGTGAAAGGGTCTCCAGGCCGCTCATGCCCACCATATGCTCATCCAGGAGAACCAGGTCATACTGGCGTGCACGGCACATGTCAAGCGCATCGTGTCCGTTGGTCACGGTGTCAACCTCATAGCCCTTGTTCTCAAGGAACATGATATGGGCCCTGAGCAGGTCAATCTCATCATCGACCCAGAGTAGTGTGCCGTTCTTATTCTCCATCGCCTGTATACTCTTCAAACAGTGTGTATCCGTCTATGTCAAACTCCGGGATATTCAGGAAATGCTCCTCATAGAACTCCTGATAATCGTTGAAGCTGTAGTTCTTGAGCAGTATCTCCAGGTTGCGGCGGGTTATTACGACCGCCTTTATTCCGCTCAGCTTGCCTGCCATGTCGGCGTCATCATAGAGATTGCGCTGATAGACGAATGCCTCGTCAAAGTTAAGGAATTCTCCGACTATCATCATGCCAATACCCTGATCAGTTTCAAAACTGATGTCAAAGTTGCGCATCATGTAGTTGGTAAAGTTGTATCGGGCCACCTCAAACAGCAGCTGGTTGCGGTCCAGCTCCCCGTCGGGGTATGCCAGCAGGAATATGAACGGCTGGTAGCGGTCATCGCTGAACTGAGGCTTTATGCTGTCGGCCACCTCCTCACCGGCAGTGCCGTTACGGCGGTCCCAGATGGAGCCGAATGACGTGGACTGCAGTATCCTGCCGTTCTGGATACCTTGTGCTATGAGGCCTGCCAACTGGCTTATCTCATTCTCGGGATACTTGGATACTATCTCCCTGAGCTTCTCCAGGAACAGGTCAGTATTGCCGTCCTGCAGGTCAAGTGCCGCATCCAGGAACATGAACTTGGCACGGTGCTGTCCCTTGGGGTATTTTGTGGCCGATATCTCACAGTTCTGTCTTACGGTCATAAGGTCACCCTGGCGGAACGCGGTATATGTATAGGCATATATGGAGTCCTCACGGTGCTTGCCGTAACGGGCGTTGTCTATATAATCGGGGTCACAGACCATGACGGTATAGTCACTCTCGGGGTAGAGACGCTGCATGCGGGCACGGCAGCTGTCGGCATCGGTCTCATGGCCCCACAGGGAGTACATTAGATAGAGGTTGTACATGGCCTCATCGGCTTCATCGGCCTCAGGGTAGTCTTGGGTTATGCGCAGCAGTGAATGCTCGGCGTCGGGGTATTCTGTAAGGCGGTCCTTGTAGATGATTCCCTGTTCAAGCAGAGCGGCGGTCAGGAGCTGGTCCGACTGCTGTTTTGACTCTAAGCTGAATGGTATCTGCTGCAGATAGTATTCGCGCTTGTGGGGGTCAGTCTCCTGTTCTGTGATGATGGAGTCAACCTTTGCTGTCAGCAGGGTGTCCTGCGGCTCATCGGCTTCACCCACCATCTCAGTTTCAAATCCCGACGGTGCCAGCGTGCTCTTGTTCTGACGGCGCCAGTTATCCTCAAGTTTGCGGTCTCCCCACTGTTTGCGGAAATCCCTGGTGCCGCGTTCCACAACCTTCTTGTTATAGAAATACCAGTCACCGGATCCGCTGTCGTCATCGCTGTTTATTGACATCATGTCGGCCTCTCCCTTGCGGGCCTCGTCACGGGCCTCTTTCTTAAGACGCTCCTCTTCCAGACGCTCCTGCTCAACCAGGTCCTCAATGACCTTGTCCAGGATGGGGTAGAGCTGGCTCTCGGGTAGGGTGGAGAGCCATTGCAGGCTGTCCTGCAGTTTTATTTCACCTGAGCAGCGTACCAGGTCCTCCAGTACCTCGGAGCGCAGTTTCACGGTGGGGTACTCCTTGTGGTCCTGGCCTATCATGCCCACTGCCTGCGAGTAGCATCGGGAGGCGTTGGGGTAATCGGCCATATTCCAGTAGAGGTTGGCCATGGTGAGCATAAGGATGCCTTTCTCGGGCGATGCCTTGTCACTCTTGTCGGCGCCCTCGTTATAGAGACGGAGCGCAGTGGCCGTATCACCGCGCATAAGGTGGATGTTACCCATGGCGTAGTATATCTGGTCCAGGCTCTCCTTGTTGTTGGGGTCGCGCTCCATACGTTTGAGCTTACGCATTATCTTGCGCATACTGCTGTTATGGGCCATGGTCTCGGTCTGCTGTATGCGGGCATGGAACTCTATCTCATGGGGTGGGCTCATGCGAATCACCTTACCGAACATGCGGTATGCATCGTCATTACGGTCCAAGGATTTGTAGAGCTGGGCCAGCAGGTAGCGTTCACGTATGCGCTGGTACTTGCTTATACCCTTGCGGTCCATTGCCTCCTCAAGGGGTTGCAGGCTCTCCTCATACCGCTCCTGCCCGATCAGGTGTGATGCCAGCCTGGCCTGATAATCCTGGTGGCGGGCATTGCCCATCTTGGTCTTGCCGGACCGCTGGAACAGCTCATCCGACTCATAGTTCCAACCCATGAGCGAGTAGCACTGAGCCATCTTGTACTGTGCCTCGGCCACTATCTCGGGGTCGTCAAAATAGAGCTTGCTTATGTATGAGTAGGTGCTGGCGGCCTCAATGAATTCACCTTTCTGGCGCTGTGCATCGGCCATGAGGAACCATGCGTGCCACA
Organism: Bacteroidaceae bacterium; assembly: GCA_045220475.1. Classification (GTDB taxonomy): domain Bacteria; phylum Bacteroidota; class Bacteroidia; order Bacteroidales; family Bacteroidaceae; genus Colenecus. Next base: position 5,938 of record JBGUVW010000006.1, on the reverse strand, counting down.
TGTAGGGGTTGTACTCGTTGCGGTTCTGGAATGCCTTCTCGGATTCCGTGAGCGTGCCTTTCTTTTTCTTGGGCTTGGCCGATATGGAGTGCAGCTTGATGGCCTTCTGGGCCTTCTCTATGGCATAGTCAAAATCGCCCTTGCCGGTGCTCAGGACCTTGTCGTCATTTATGGGGTAGAGGTCAAGTATCTCAAGCAGGTTGTCCTTCTTGGCTTTTTCCTGCGCCTCATATCCCTTCTTGTATGATTCGTTGCCGTTAAAGTAGACGTTGTATTTGGTTACAAGAGCCTGGTAGGAACGCGATACGGTGGTGTTATGGGATGTGGAACAGCCTGCCGCCATTGCAACCAGCAGCAACATAAAGGCGTAAAAGGCTGTCCGTCTTAATCTCATTATGTCAGTTTATCTCATTCATCATGGAGTAGCACTCCTCTTTTAGTTCGTCGGGCAGTTCTATCTCCCTTGCCTGCAGACACTCCATCCACTCCCTGACCTCATTCTGCTGCATGGTGTACATGACGTAGCGGAACTCCTCAACCTCCTGGTCGCTGTAACCGTCGGCACTGCGGCCACGGAAACGGTCCAGCTCCTCATCGTCAAAATACTGGGCGCTGCGCAGACGGGCCTCGGCCAGTTTCTGTTTCTCACATACGGCATGTTTGCCGCAGCACTCTCCGCTGGCGGCGGGATCAGTCTGTGGTGTCTCGGGTGCAGCGTCAGCGGCTGTCTTGTGAATCTTGTTCCATCTGTCCAGATAGTACAGCACAAAAATCAGCAGCAATGCAGCCGCACAAATCACATATACATTGTTCATAACGTATTATTTGCTCTAAAATTACCAAAGGTACAAAAAAAGAGGTTCAGAATCACGGTATCAGTCACTATTGGGGATTATTCAAAGTAGAATTTCATGTTCTGACGGATAAGGAGGCCCTTTGCATCACCTTTTGCGCCTGTCCCGTTCATGTAGTATACGGGCTGGTCGGGGTCTGCATTTATGCCGATATCATCAACGCCGTCAGTGATGCCAAAGTAATCATCAATCTGACGGAAACGGTTCTCATACCACTGCTCTATGAGGCTGATCTCTGTTTCCAGGTCATCCACCAGCATGGGCTTGTTTGACTGCTGGGCATAATGGTCGGTCATACGCTTCCAGGCTCCGCTCCCGATGAAAAGGTCACGGTAGGCCTCCAGTTTCTGTTTTACGGACTCTACCGATAATGCTCCGGTGCGGGCCTCTGTCCAGCGCTGTTTGAGCAGGGCTTTGAACTCGTCATCGGCCTGGAGTACATAAAGCGGGTAGAAGGCATTCTTGGCCACATCCTGCACCGCCCAGTCAGAGTAGTTTCCGCCATAGTAGTCACCGCGGTAATTGCCGCCCAGACTGGTGTCCAGGTCCCACGGGGTGAGTACGAAACGGCGGCGGTTGGCGTCATCAGGGTCAGCTGCGTCAATATTCTTGTTGATGTTACGGATGGAGAGGTAATGGTTCTTGTTGCCCATATTGTCCTCTATGGCCAGAGCCATTGTATGAATCTGGTAATCCGCCAGGTTCTCAAGATAGAAGTATTTCTTTACGTAATCCGTACTGCGGCCGTTCAGGATGGCATCCTGCAGGGGCTGCCAAATGGCTTCGCTGGCGTAGTCATCGGGGAATGTGAGCTCCCATGCGTTGTGCCACTCGACGGTACATGCGGTATAGTCCGCATTGTAACCGGGCTCGTTCTGGTTCTCAATGTCACTTGTTCCGCTCTTGTAGAGCACGCCGCGTACCTGCATGGTGCCGCTTGATTCCTTTACCTTCTTAAGGTCCAGCAACTTGCGGTTTATGCGGTCACTCAGGCAGTAGATGCCGTAGTAGACATCATTTATGTACATCTCAATAAATCGTCCCTCGGTTCCGTTGCGGCCCCCGAACTCCGTGTCATAGGGCAGGCGTGAGAACTCATTCCATATGTCAAACGCCACACGGTTACGCATGCAGATGCGGTCAATTGCCATGGCGTCAAGTATCCATGATGAGCATGAGCGTATGCCAAGCAGAGTGCTGTCAACCTCCGTCTGATAATCGGCACTGTAGAGTTTCATGTTGAGTGACGGTTTCATCATATATTGCTGTGCGGTGGCGCCGCGGGTCTTGAACCGGGCGGGCAGATCAACCGTCTTTCCGTCCGTATCGGTAAGTTTCATGGTGCCGTCGGCATAGTCCATGCCTTTCACAATTGTCTTGGTCAGATGTATCTCAAGAACCGGCATACTGACCTCCTGGGCCCGTGTGTAGGCCGATACTGCAAACAGCAATAATACTGTAACGTTGAAGATGGTTTTACGCATAGTCCTGATATTGATTGACAAACATAAGAAAAAAAAGTGAATCTGATTTCTCGGATTCACCTTTTTCCAGTCGGGGTGACTGGATTCGAACCAGCGACCACACGCCCCCCAGACGTGAGAACGGGAGACGTAACAGGCTGATTATAAGAGTTCGGCCAGAAGGTCGCGTATTTGTTGCACGTTCTTTGCACGTTTTTCGTCACGCAGCGCCGGGTCGCGCAGCATGAACCCTTCCCCCAACAGGAGCCAATCGGCACTGACGCCATAGTCACGGACGAGGTAGGTGAGCCACGAAGGACGGAGGATGCGCCGGGCCGGTTCGTTACGTTGGAAGTAAGCCAGACGGAGACTAATACCATAGCGAGTACAGAACTCTTGCAGGTTGGACAGACGGCCAGACTGGATAAGGGCGTCAATGGCGAGGAATACGCGCTCACTGATTTGTGGGCTTATGACATCGGGATTCATACGTATAATGGATAGAATGTTATTGCTGGAGTTTTTCTATGATGCCGAGCAGACGAGAGTTCTGTTCGATAAGCCGGGCGTTCTCGTCAAGGGCTTTTGCGAGCAGAGAGGCATCGGAATTGCCGGCCCCGGCTATGGCAGTGGAATGGTCGGACGCAAGGGCCGTTATAGTTCCTCCATACAGGTCCGCAGGAGCCAGGCCCACAACCTCACAGAACCGCTCCATAAAGCCAGTCTTGATATCTTCTTTTGCGAGCAGGGCAGATAGGTTCTGGGCAGTCATTCCGAGACGTTCTGCCACGTCATTATTCGTTAGCCCGTTGGCTCGCATATACCTTTTAAGACGCTCTCCAGTCATACTGAAATCAATTTTTCGTGTTAAAATTAGATTTTCCTAAAATTTTTGTACAAAAGTTTGTTTGCATCAAATAAACGCTTTATATTTGCAAAGGATTTGACAAAACAATTGTTCAAAATTTTTGCAAAGGTAAAACAAACCAACAACAACAGCAAACGTATGGAGACAACAAAAGTTAAATTGACAGACAAGCAGGCACAGGAGCTCGACAGCCAGATGTATGAGATTGTAAGCGAGTGCTGCAAAAGGAAAAACCAAGAGTCTGTTACGGATGAATGCGAAGTTGAGATTGACGGAGAAACCTACTACATAGAGTATTGGGGCAGTTACGATTCATGGGAGACCAGCCCGGCAGATTGGTACAGCGAGGCTGAATATGACGAGTATTGCCGCTATCAGATTTTGTCCTGCGAACGCGCAGACGAGAACGGAGATTATGTACAGGTAGAGACAGGCAGGGAGGAAATAACAGAATTATAAACCTATAACAACAATCAATTATGAAACAGAAGTTATCATTTACTGAAACATTAAAGAAGGTTCAGAAGATTCAATTTAGGTGCCTCGGCACAAACGTTGGTTTCCAATTACAGGTACGCAAGTTCACTGACGGAGACTCTGGTATCCTCGTAACGATTAACAGACTTGACTTAGACGACTTCCCAACATTCCACCTGTATTCCTTTGATACAGAAAAGGACCGCATGGCGTTCATGAACAGCATTGAAAATACCTTAAAGGAGTACGGCGTATGAAAAAGAAACTTTCACTGATTTGGTTTGCAGGGAGTGTGCTTATACTCCCCTGCATTCTGGACCTCGAGGACTTTCGCTGTCTGGCCGTGATTACCGCCAGCGCCCTATTGAGTTACAGAGCCGCAAAGAAAAACAACCCCGAATTAGTATTAACCAATAACAATAATGATTATGACACAGACATTACTGACACCCAAGCAGCAGGAGAAGGCGAGAAGGGATGCCGCAATCAAGAGTGAGTTCGCAAGAATGAAAACCCAGTACCCGGATGCCCCGGACTGGCGCATATGTTCGGCCCTGGCCCAGAAGTACAGGCTGACACCAATGACGATACGCAACATCACAAAATGAGGACGGAACAACCACAGGTAGCGAAGGACGGGCGATACCCGGTATGCGAGGCCGCCAGACAGCTCGGATGCGACAGGAGGACGTTATGGCGATACGCAGAGAAGGTAAGAGCGACCCCGAGGCACAACGCTATCAACAACCGGGAGTTCTTTACGGGAGAACAATTAATCAGAATATGGCGAGCAGCCAACTAACTAGTATTAACCTACAAACAAAATGAGTGAACAGAAGATGCCCCGATTACTGGAGGCAAGCGAGATTGAAACTCGCGTTAAGACATGGGATAAGGCCGGGCACAAGTGGGCTATGATGCTGCTGTACAAGAACGCCAGATGCGATATGCGCATACTGGATGAAATGTACGGCGTGGACGGCTGGCAGAGAGAGCATCAAGAGATAGGAGGCAGATTGTACTGCACGATATCGGTGTGGAGCGAGAGGCTGAACCAGTGGATAAAGAAACAGGACGTAGGCACAGAGAGCGAGACCGAGAAGGAGAAGGGTCATGCCTCGGATGCGTTCAAGAGAGCAGCGTACAACTTCGGCATTGGAAGGGAGCTATACACAGGCCCCAGAATCTTCATCCAGACAACGGAGGCGGATTACAAGAACGGCAATTTTGCGGCAGCCCTGGAAGTAACGAAGGTGGAGTACAACAAGAAACGTGAAATATCGGCACTGGAGATAAGGGATGAAAAGGGTGCTGTTCGTTTTGAGTGGCCGGTTGGAAACAAGAATAAGCAGACAGCGACAGCCCCGGCGGAAAGCAAGGACGATGACGACCTCGCACTGGCTATTGACGACATAAGGAGGGCACAATCGCTGCCCGAGTTGAACGATGTCGCTAAACGCTGGGCTTGCTTTATGAGCAATCCGATATTCATGGAGGCAGGAACCAAACGTAGAACCGAATTAATGCAAGAATGAGCATGAGTACACGATTAGTTGAAAGCCCGGTCCAGTTTATTGAGGACAGGGAGCAGGGGATCCACAAGTATTATCTTGGATTCGAGGAACTGACAGGAGTTACCAGCATACTGAACGCTGTTATATTCAGAGATAAGTATTGCGGTATAAGTGACAGCGTGCTGGCTAACGCAGCGAGACGCGGAACGGCTATACACGAGGCTATACAAGCCTATATGGAGGGACGCCCGGACCATTTGGCGGACGACCTGCTGCCGTACAAGGACGATGCGAGAGAGGCACTGGACAAGTGGATTGAGGACGGGGAACGCTCCAGAATGAAGGCTATCGCTACGGAGTATCTGGTGAGCGACTGCAAACGGGTCGCAACAAAGATTGACGTAGTGGAACCCACAGATGCGGACAATGAGATTGACATTGCAGACATCAAGACCACTTACCAACTGGACGAGGAATACCTGTCATGGCAGTTGTCGGTAGAGAAGTATTTGACCGAGAAACAGAACCCAGGTACAAAGGTCCGCAAGCTGCTGTATCACTGGTGGAATAGGCAGACCCGGGAATGGTACATAAAAGAGGTTCCAGACAAGGGCACAATAATGGTTGAGAGACTGCTGGCCGCTTGGGAGGCCGGTGAGTTCTGGGGCCTGCCGCAGAAGGCCGAGGTGCCTGCGCTGGTATTGAGCATCGCCAATGTTTACGCAGAGTTGGAACTGGAGTGCCAGACGGCGGAGGCCAGAA
>JBGUVW010000005.1:0-25917 GCA_045220475.1 Bacteroidaceae bacterium | reverse complement strand
CTCAGACAGACCTGATACGGTAGTGCATGTGGTACCGGTAAGACGCATTGCGATGTAGTCACCGGGAAGCATGATCTTGTCAATCTTAGCGTAGAGTTCAGGCTCGTTCTCCTTAACCCAGGCCAGCTTGGCAGCGGTGAAATTACCCGGTGAATTGAGCAGATTTGTAAGGCACTGACCCTTACCTATCTCACGGAAAGCCTTCTCACCGTAAGGAACGGCACGAGAGTCACACCAGATGATTGCGGGACGCAGGGCCTTGCCGTCCTTGTCAACGCAAACCAGTCCGTGCATCTGATATGAGATACCGATAGCCTCAATGTCGCTGCCCTTGGCACCTGACATCTCCTTTACCTTGGCGGTAACGTTCTTAAGATACTTCCACCAGTCCTCAGGTTCCTGCTCTGCCCATCCGGGATTAAGCGCCTTGATGGGAGCTTCTGAATCAGGATAGAAAGCCGATGCTACACTTTTGCCAGTCTCAATAGACACAAGGCTAGCCTTCACTGAAGAGCTGCCTATGTCATAACCTAACAGATATTTTTTCATTTCCAATATGTATTGTTATTTGTAATTATCTCAATTCCAACGCATAATCCAGCCGTCTGCCGGTATAGTCCACGCTCACCTGAACCGTGGTATCGGGCATGTGATAACGGATATCCAGTTTCCTCTTGCGTAACATACCGTCATAAGCGCCCTGACGCTTACCGAACGTAAAGATACAGCCGTTCTCATCCTCCTTGAATGACATGGGAATAACTGTATAGGCGCCATCCTCATAGGCATTGCTGTTACCGTCATCCTCATAGAGAAGGAACTCCTGTCCGTCACTGCCGGCATAGCAGTCAATAGTCAGCTCATCGGCCGGTTTCTCATCAACGTACCGAATATCAGGTCCGGATATTATGATGGCACCCGACGGGACAAACAGCGGGATACGCTCGTAAGGGGCATCGGCCGATATGGTCTGTCCGCCCACGAATACTGAATCAGTGTAATAATCATACCACAACCTACCCTCAGGCAGATAAACATCCCTGCAGGTATCCCCATACTCATATACCGGGCACACCATGATGGAGGGTCCGAACATGTACTGGTCCGATACGTCACGGGCGCGTGCATCCTCCGAGTAGTCCATCACAAGACCACGCATGATTATGTTGCCGTTCAGCCAGGCCTGTCCTGCCAGAGAATATATGTAAGGCATAAGCCTGTAACGCATCCTGTTATAGTAAACGATGGATTGGTATGCGGGATGATTCTGCGGTGCTATGTTCCATACCTCACGCAGCGGGAACTGACCGTGTGCGCGGTACAGCGGGCAGAATGTGCCGAACTGATACCAGCGGGTCTGCAGCTCACGCCACTCCTTAAGGTCAGCGGTCTCAACACGTGAACGGTCATAGAAACGCTGGGCATTGGCGTAACGGTTCTCGACACAGAATCCGCCGATATCCATTGTCCAATAGGGATTGCCGCACAGGGAGTAGTTCAGTCCGGCCGTAATCTGGGAGCGCATATCCTCCCAGCGGGTACCTATGTCACCGCTCCATGATGCCGTAGAGTAACGCTGCAATCCTGCAAAACCTGAACGGGTAAGCTGGAACACGCGTTTGTCAGGGTTCTCCTTGATGAGACCCTCATAAATGGCCTGTGCATTCATGAGTGAATAGGCCATAAGGTATTCTGTCGATGAACCCAGAGCAGTAGGTCCGCAAAGAGCCTTCCAGTAATCCATGGGCACGCAATCGCGGATATTGGGCTCACTGGCATCCATCCACCATGCGTCTATGCCGTAACCGTACAGATGATCCTTAAGCTGGTTCCAGAAAAGTTCGCGGGCCCCCTCCGAGTATGCATCATAGAATGAGCCGATATATCCGGGGCCTACCCAGTCACGGATGCTGTCCTCAACTGCACGTTTGTACATCCATCCGTGTGAGTCAAACTCCTTGTAGTGTTCTGTAGAGGTATAGAACTTGGGCCAAACTGAAATCATCAGGTGGGCGTTCATGTCATGGACACGGTCCATCATTGCCTGGGGATCCGGATAACGAGTCTTGTCAAACTCATGTGAGCCCCAGTCATCCTGTTTCCAGTAGTTCCAGTCCTGAACTATGTTGTCAAGACCTATACCTCGACGGCGGAACTCGCTTACGGTCTGCACCACCTCATTCTGGTTGTCATAATGCTCACGGCTCTGCCAGAAACCCATAGCCCACTTAGGCAGCATATTGGGACCGCCCACAAGTGTGTGCAGCCCGCCTATCACACCGTCCATATCATCGGCCGATATGAAATAATAGTCAGACTCCTGAACCATCTCATTCCACATGGTGAGTCTGTCCTTCTGGTCATCAGGTACGGGAGCATAGGCACGGAGTCCACAGTATGAGGGGTTACCGTCAGGGCGCCAGTCTATGTTCAGGTCATATCTCTGACCCTGTTTCATCTCAAAGCTGAACTTGTATGAGTTGGGATTCCAGGCAGTACGCCAGCGCTCTCCCACTACCTCCTCTCCGCCCAGGGATACCTTGATGTAACCTGCGTAGTAGAGGATAAAGCTGTAAACGCCAGATTCCGGAGCCTCAATTGAGCCCTCATATACGACTCTCTGGCCCAGACGAGGCAGATTCTTTACAGTCTCGGAATCAACAAAATAGATGGAATCCTCCTGCCTTACCTGGGTACGGCCGCGCATGCCGCCGTAATAGGTGCCGGTAAGAGAGCCCTGCTTCCCGTCCTTGTCATAGAGCTTGAACAGGCGGTTGAGCTGCTTGTACGGCTCAGTATTGCCGAACCGTCCCATGGAATAAGAATCCCACAGTATGCCGTATCCGCGTGATGATATCACAAACGGTATGCTTATCTTGGTGTTGTACTGAAAGAGTTCCTCATTCTGGCCGTTGTAGTTCCACTGGTCGGACTGATGCTGTCCCAATCCGTAAATACCCTCATCATCCTGGGTCTCAAAACGGTTAACGGTAGAATAGCCATGTGTATCATCAACCGTTATGGGGCTGAATGATGCAGGCTCTGTCTCACGTGTAATGGTATTGCCGCCGGCATCGGTAAAACGTACACGGCCGTCGGTCTTGTTTACGAAAGCGCTCAGCGATGCCATCTGCAACACCACCTCATCCTTGTGGTTGCGTACCACGAATCCGGCATCCTTGTTGGCATCGGGCAGGATTATAAGGCTGTTGCGGTCATGGAAAGTCTTGTCCGGGGTTGCCGTAACGCGCACGATATGGTCAGACATCACAGTCAGACGCACCTTCTGGGGACCGCCCTCGGCAGGCTCCCGTACGTTGACCACAACGCCGTCATCCAGGATTTTGTATTCCCCCTCAGTGCACGATGCCAATGCAGCAACCGCCCAGATAGGGATAAAAAACAATGACCGTAGATTCATACACATTACTATAAGCCTACAAACTTAATGATTTTTCGGGACTGGAACACTTTGAACCTTATTTTATTTAAGCGCACGCAAAAAAAATAATGGAGAAGACGCCTTTGTCCTCTCCATTATCAATGTATGTGTGTTTATGGTTTGTCTTACTTCTGGAGCAGCTTGCCGTCTGAACCGAGTACATCAACGATCTTGTGGATGTACATCTTCTTCATGTTCTCGCGAGCGGGCTTGAGGTACTGACGGGGATCAAAGTGGCTGGGGTTCTCAGCAAGATACTTGCGGATAGCAGCAGTCATGGCCAGACGTGAGTCTGAGTCAATGTTGATCTTGCATACAGCGCTCTTTGAAGCCTCGCGGAGCTGCTCCTCAGGTATACCTACTGCATCGGGCAGCTTGCCGCCGAATGCGTTGATGGTGTCAACCTCATCCTGGGGAACTGATGATGATCCGTGCAGAACGATGGGGAATCCGGGGAGCTTCTTCTCAATCTCATGCAGAACGTCGAATGCCAATGGAGGGGGAACCAGCTTGCCGGTCTTGGGGTCACGTGTGCACTGCTCGGGCTTGAACTTGTAAGCACCGTGTGAAGTACCTATTGAGATAGCCAGTGAATCGCAACCGGTACGGGTAGCGAAATCGATAACCTCCTCAGGCTTGGTGTAGTGTGAAACCTCACTTGCAACCTCATCCTCAACGCCGGCCAGAACACCCAGCTCAGCCTCAACGGTTACATCATACTTGTGAGCGTACTCAACAACCTTCTTGGTAAGAGCAATGTTCTCCTCATAAGGAAGAGCTGAACCATCGATCATAACTGATGAGAAGCCCATGTCGATGCAGTCCTTGCAGAGCTCGAAGCTGTCACCGTGGTCAAGGTGGAGAACGATCTCAGGATGAGCGCAGCCAAGCTCCTTGGCGTACTCTACAGCACCCTGTGCCATGTAACGCAGGATAGTAGCGTTAGCGTAGTTACGAGCGCCCTTTGAAACCTGCATGATAACAGGTGACTTGGTCTCAACTGCAGCCTGAACGATAGCCTGCATCTGCTCCATTGTGTTGAAATTGAATGCCGGGATAGCATATCCGCCCTTAACGGCTGCGGCAAACATTGCGCGGGTGTTTACAAGACCCAGATCTTTGTAGCTTACCATAATAGTGAAGTTTTATTTAGTTAATATTAATCTCTTTCAGATTTCAGCCGCGAAATTACAACCTAAATCTCCTATTCTATTATTGTAAATACAGAAAGTTATCCACCGTTTCACAAAGTTTAAGGCTATGTGATGTTTTTTGCTTACTCCACTATACAAACCGCCAATAAAAACGGCAGATACCGGTCAGATTACCACGCAAACCGTTCCCGGTTCGGTTTCAGTCAGCGAATCGCTCATACCCTTTACCATCATCAGCGGGAGGGAATCATCGGGCACAGCTTTAAGAATACCGCCACGGCTGTTTTCCTGAGCAAAAGCCATATTTATACGCGATGTCTTCTCACTGTAATCCACCGTAAGTTTCACGGGGCCGTCAAACGGAATGATCTGGCAGAGCATCTCCTCGGTCACATGCTCCACCTTCTCCATCGTGCTCATGCCCACTCCGTATTTACTACAGAATGTACGGATATTTCCCATAAGTCCATACAGATCGAACCGGCTGTCTGCAAGAGTAGTCTCAAAGGTTCGTATCCTGTTTATGAACGCTTTGGTGACAGGTTTCTGCGGTTTTTCAAAAATCTGTTCCGGAGTACCCTCTTCATAGACGACGCCGTCATTAAGGAACAACACCCGGGTACTCACGTCACGCACAAACTGCATCTCATGGCTCACTATGCACATGGTCATACCCTGGCTTGCAAGATGACGTATTACGGCCAGAACCTCGCTGACCATCGTAGGATCCAGGGCCGATGTAGGCTCGTCAAACAGGATTATCTCCGGTTCCATGGCAAGGCAACGGGCTATGGCAGCACGCTGTTTCTGCCCGCCCGACAGATCCTGAGGCAGACATCCCGCCTTATCATGAAGGCCCACCTTCTCAAGCAGGGTCATTCCCTGACTTTCAGCCTCCTCGCGGCTCTTTCCCAGCAGGGTCATGGGACACATTGTCACGTTGTCAAGAATAGTCAGATGCTCAAAAAGGTTGAAATTCTGAAACACCATACCCATACGGCGACGCACCATGCTGATATCGGTCTTACGGTTCAGAATATCCGTACCGTCAACCTCTATCATTCCCGATGTAGGCTCCTCCAGACGGTTCAGGCAACGCAGGAACGTACTCTTGCCTGTTCCTGAAGGACCTATCACCGATATCACCTCACCCCTGCGGATATCGCAATTGATGTCACTGAGCACTGTCAGTTCCTGTCCGGACGGAGTCGTGAAAACCTTTTTCAAATGTCTGACCTTGATCATGATTTCCTGTTTTTAGGATTAATCCTGCGTTCTATCATACCCAACCCACAGCCCGTAAGCCATGACAGCAACAGATAGACTACAGATACAAGAATAAGCGGGAAGAAAGCATCCAGAGTACGCGAGCGGATTATGTCGCCTGCCTTGGTAAGGTCTATGACGGCCACATAACCCACTACCGATGTCATCTTTATGAGGGCTATCACCTCGCCCTTGAGTACCGGTATGATCCGGCTCAGTGCCTGAGGCAGCACAACTTTATAAAATGTCTGGTATTTTCTTAACCCAAGAGCATAACCGGCCTCCCACTGTCCGCGGTCCACTCCCATCATGCCGGACCGGAACACCTCACTGAAATATGCCCCGTAATAGAGCCCGAAACTCATCACCGTAACGCAGGTCCCGGTTATTCCGGATGATGCGAATATCACATAGAACATAAGCATCAGGACTACCAGCAACGGGATTCCACGCAGAATGTCAATCATAATCCTTGCAGGCAGGTTCACCATACGCCTCCTGCTCATACGGAGCCTGCACATCACTATGCCTACCAAAACGGCAGCCAGGATGGACATGACCGATATCCGGATGGTCACCCACAGGCCATCGGCCATCAGTTTCCAGCGCCTCTCCTCAACCAGATTGTTCCTGAAGCTCTCTTTCATACGCTCCATGAAACCGGCACGCGCTCCCGCAGCCTTTCCGTCTGCGCTCCTGCATACCGCCGCACCGCCTCCCTCAATATACGCATCACTGAACAGCACCTGCCTGGCACGCTCCTCCGTCTTACGCATATGAGACAGTATGACATCTATTTTTCCCGAATTCAACGCCGGAATCAGCGCACTGAAATCATATATCTCATAATCCACCGCATATCCCATCCTCTCACAGAACCTGTTGAACATGTCAACCTCTATGCCAGTCAGACGGTTATTCTTGAGAAATAGATAAGGATAGGTAATGGTTATTCCTACATGCAGCGTCCTCTTGCCAGACCCTATCTCATGCCTTGGCACCAGGAACGAGGCATCGGCCATTGAATCCGATGCAGCCTTCCACTCCCCGAGCCAGCTGTCATACTCACCTGAATCCATCATATCCCTGAGATAACCGTTGAATTGGCGGCAAAGCAATGAATCCTCATATCGGAATCCGGCAGCGGCAGTGCCCTTGAGTATATTACGGAACCTTATTTCCAGACCGCGTGATTCCAAATTCAGCATCACGGCCTGAAACTGATCGATTATACAGAAATCCGCCCTTCCCTTCTCTACGGCCACAAGCAGCTCACCCACTCCAAGCCTGATTATATCAATTCCTCCGATATCTGAAAGCATTAGGTCATAAGAACTGCCCATTGACACGGCTACCCTAAGTCCCTTTAGGTCCTCAATGGAGTTCACCCCGGACAGGTCCCTGGACTTACGCCCCGTACAGGAGCCCAGCAACAGGACAGCCGCAATCAGGATATAACGAAACTTTCTCATATCTTACGGCTTTTAGGAGTAATACGTCTCTCCAAGAGGTCAAGCAATGTTCCCAGGAGCACTGTCAGCAACAGATATACCGCTGCAACAAGCAACAGCGGAAAGAACGCGTCAAACGTACGTGAGCGTATCAGGTCACCCGCCTTGGTCAAGTCAACGACCGCCACATAGCCTATAATCGATGTGCTCTTGACCAAGGTAATCATCTGTCCTTTATAGACAGGTATTATCTTTTTCAGGGACTGCGGCATGATCACTTTAATGAATGTACGCCATGGGGTGAGCCCCAGGGCAAGACCGGCCTCCCATTGTCCACGGTCCACGCCCTCAATGCCGGAACGGAATATCTCACAGAAATAGGCACTGAAATAGAGCGTAAAACAGACAATGGCAATCCACAGGGGTGACAATGACGTATCTGCCAGGATCACATAAAAAAGCAGGAGCAGCAGTACCAGCAGCGGGATAGCACGCATCAGGTCCACATAAAGCCTTACGCACCCCCTGGCAAGGTTCCGCGATTTCATCCGTATAAGACATAGGATTCCGCCCAAAAGAGTGGCAAGGAGGATAGACCAAAGTGAGACCTTGATGGTATTGATAAGCCCGTCGGTCATCATCATCCAACGGTCTTCATACAAAAGGTTTGAATATATACTCTCCCTTAGTCCCGGCATATAAATAATTCCAATCCGTAAAATTACCGTATTTGTTGTTTGATTGTACATGCTGCGCAAAAACTCCCGCAAACATTTTGTCAATACAACAAATTGTGATACCTTTGCGCGCTGAAACCCCCATAATCAGGTTCCGCCTATATTCCGGCGGGCGCAAAATGGAGAATTAAAAACAAAATAAGTTATGAAAAAAGGTATTCATCCTGAAAATTATCGTCCTGTAGTATTCAAGGACATGTCAAACGGTGACTGCTTCCTGTCACGTTCAACCTGTGCAACAAAGGAGACCATTGAGTTCGAGGGTCAGACCTACCCCGTAATCAAGCTTGAAATCTCCAGCACTTCACACCCCTTCTTCACCGGTAAGTCTAAGCTGGTTGATACCGCAGGACGTGTGGACAAGTTCATGAGCCGCTACGCCAAGAGCAGAGGAGGCAAGTAATTGTCAACTTCCCATACATTATAAGCCGGTGCAAATGCGCCGGCTTTTTTTTATATCTTTGCAGTGATACATGGATCAGGACAGAAAGATAGAGCTTATTGTCGGTGAGATCCTGAACAGGAAACCATCCGACCTGGCGCTGATAGCCCTCCTCAAGGAGAAAGACTGTCAGGGCCCCGGCTTGCGCTGTCTGCCGGTCCTGGTAGGGCCTCTTGAGGCTCAGGCTATTGTAGTAAGCCTGTTCCGCCACAAGATTCCGCATCCCGGAATCTATGAGCTCTACATCAACACGCTCAAGTCTTTTGACGCCCAACTGAGCAGCGTCCATATCTACAAGATAAAAGGCGGCATATTCTACTCCCATCTGTTCATGGAGCGTGACGGCAACACCACATTCATAGACTGTCGTACATCCGATGCATTGGCACTGGCCGTACGCAGTGGCATACCCATCTACATTGATGAGAGCCTGCTTGAGAGCAACTGTGTACGCCTGCAACCCGACGGAGCATATACCCTGCCCATAACCACCGCAAGCACAAAGGTACTCAAGGAGGCCCTGGAACAGGCTATAGCATCCGAGAATTATGAATTCGCCGCCCGTCTGCGCGATGAGATAAACAGCCGCGGCCAGAGTGACGAATCTGACATGGATATAATCTGAATTATGTGGCTATTCTATACTCCCGATATACAGGATGACATGCAGCTTCCCGATGAGGAGGCCGGACACTGCATACGCGTACTGCGCATGAAAGAGGGTGACCGTATCCGTTTGACCGATGGAAAGGGTGCTTTTTACGATGCCGTCATAAGCGCGGTATCAGGCAAGCGCTGCATGGTACATATTGAGAGTAAGGAGGTTCAGCAGCCGTTATGGGACGGCCATCTGCATATTGCAGTCGCTCCCACCAAACTCATGGACCGCAACGAATGGTTTGTTGAAAAGGCCGTTGAGATAGGTGTAGATGAGATAACGTTCATCAAGTCAGACCACTCTGAACGTGACGTGGTCAAGATGGAACGCATTGAGAAGATTGCAGTATCGGCCATGAAACAGTCACAGAAGGCAACGCTCCCTGTGCTTAACGGCATGACCACGCTGCGCAGCCTCATTGAGAAGGGTTTTGACGGCGACAAGTTCATAGCCCATTGCGAGCCTGGATTAAAAGCCCTGCTGCAGGATGCTGTAGTTCCGGGACATGACTCACTGGTGCTGATAGGCCCGGAGGGTGATTTCAGCCCCGCCGAGATAGAGATGGCTCTCAAGGCCGGGTTCCGCCCCATCTCACTGGGACCGTCACGCCTAAGGACCGAGACCGCCGCACTGGTAGCCGTACATATAATGAACCTGGCCGGACAGAGAAGAGAATGAGATACTTTATATATCTGGAGTTTGACGGAACCGCCTACAGCGGATGGCAGATCCAGCCCCATTCACCGTCAGTGCAGCAGACCCTTGAGGAGTCTCTGGCCCTGTTCCTGCGCACAAAGGTAAGCGTGACCGGTGCCGGACGGACCGATGCCGGAGTCCACGCAGCACAGATGGTAGCCCATTTTGACCTGGATGAGCCTCAGGACTGCGCATGGATGCTGGGCAAACTGAACGGAATCCTGCCTGCTGACATAGCCGTACACCGCATAGTACCTGTAAAGCCCGAAGCCCATGCCCGGTTTGACGCAACTGCCAGGACATATAAGTATTACGTGACACTTGGCAAGAGCGCATTCAACCGCAGCTATTCATGGTATCTGCCCAACAAGCCTGATTTCGACGCCATGAACAAGGCTGCCGAACTGCTCATTTCAACGGTGGATTTTACCAGTTTCAGCAAACTGCATACTGACACCAAGACCAATGACTGCCACGTGACAGAGGCCCGCTGGAGCTCTCTTGATGACGGCCGATGGGTATTCACCATCACCGCCGACAGGTTCCTCCGCAACATGGTACGCGCCATTGTAGGCACACTCATGGATGTTGGCCGCCACAAGCTCACCATAGACGGATTCAGGCAGATAATTGAGAGTAAGGACCGTTGCAGCGCAGGTGATTCGGCACCCGCACAGGGACTGTTCCTCTATAAGATAGAGTACCCGGACAATCTTTTCCAGATATGATAAAGAGAATACTTACAATATTGCTTATATGCGTTGCCGCATCGGGCCCAGCCCATGCCCAGGATCTGCGCACCCTGTTCATAAACATGCCGGACTCAATAATTCCCGCTCTTACCAGGAGTGACCGCATGGATTTCCTGGATTATATGGACAGCGGCATGAAGGCACGCGCCGTAAACAAGCTGGGTGGCGAAAGCGTCATGACAGCACTCTCCGAACGAATGCTTTCAGTCACCACCTCAGGGTCAGGAAAAGTTGATATGATGCTGCTGCCGCGCAAGAACAGTTCAAGCCTGATATGCATAATAAGGACAGTCACCGCACGATATGATGACTCACACCTTGAGTTCTACAATGAGGACTGGACACCGGTTGATGCCAAACAGCTTATTGAACTGCCCAAATTTGATGATTACCTCACCAAGGAGGCACTAAAGCAGGATTCACTCTCCTATTTCAAGAAACTCTCCATACTAAGGCTACAGTCCGTTACGGCAACGGACAACACGCTGGAGTTCCGTTATACATCTCTTGACTATTTAGGTGAGGATGCCGACAGATACCGCTCCTGGATCAAATCAGATCCCATCATCTACACCTGGAACGGCAAGCGTTTCAAACGCAAATAACGTATTTTTTCAATATTTAAGTAAAGGAATTTAAACTCGGTTTCCGCTTTTTACAAAAGCAGAAACCGAGTTGTCATCACGACAACTCGGTTTCGAATTAAATCTAATACCATGAAAAACACATCACAAAGATATGCTTTAAAATTATATGCAACTCTTATTCACAATAAAAATCTCTACAATTAACATTATTTCACATTACTCCACCTGGAGAACCAGTCCTTTCAGGTACTCACCCTCGGGATGGAATATGTTAATTGGGTGATCGGCGGGCTGGTGCAGCTGATAAAGAATCTTCACACTGCGACCTGCCTGGGCAGCAGCCGTAAATACCGCCATACGGAACTGGTCCTTGGTCACCACCTGTGAGCAAGAGAACGTGAACAGGATACCACCCGGCTGGATTTTCTCCATTGCCTTCTGGTTGAGACGGCGGTATCCTATAAGAGCGTGCTTAAGTGCATCCTTGTGCTTGGCGAATGCCGGCGGATCCAATATAATAAGGTCATATATGGGATCCATGCGCTCCAGATACTTGAAAGCATCCTCGGCAAATGCGGCGTGACGATTGTCGCCCGGGAAATTATCCTCCACTCCACCTGCGGTAAGCTCAATGGCACGGGCTGAGCTGTCAACTGAATGTACCAGCTTGGCTCCGCCACGGAGAGCGGCCAGAGAGAATCCGCCTGTGTAACAGAACATATTAAGTACCGAGCGTCCCTTGGAGTATCTCTCCAGCAGGGCTCGGTTCTCACGCTGGTCAATAAAGAGTCCAGTTTTCTGGCCGCTAATCCAGTCTACTGGCATTTTCATGCCGTATTCCAGGGGCGTGTCATCACAGGGGCCTCCTATTATATATCCGTTGCCGCGGTCTATATCGGCCTTGAACGGGAGTGTTGTCTCAGACTTGTAGTAGATTCCGTTTATGGCGCTACCCATAACTTTCTGCAGTGCGGAAGCTATGGCCATACGGTCACAGTGCATACCTACAGAGTGAGCCTGCATAACTGCAGTATGTCCGTATACATCAATCACCAGACCCGGAAGGTTGTCACCCTCACCGTGCACCAGACGGAATATGTTATGGTCCTTACGGTCCGTAAGACCCAGTGAGCGGCGCAGCTCATAGGCAACCGTAAGACGCTTGAGCCAGAAATTCTCATCGATTGGCTCCTGCTTGAAAGAGAGCACGCGTACGGCTATGCTGCCCACCTGGATATGACCTACGGCAATGAACTTGCCCTCATGGGTGAACACCTCAACCACCTCGCCCTCCTCGGGGGCACCCTCAATGGTTGCAATGGCCCCAGAGAATATCCAGGGATGGAAACGCAGGAGTGACTCCTCCTTACCTCTTTTAAGTATTACTCTCTTCTGCATATTTCTTTATTATCCTGTACTGGCCTGACTGCTTGAGTTCAGTGACGTAATGATATATCTTAAGACAAGCCCATGCATCAATTGCCGCATACTGTCGCTGGCTCTCGGTAAGGCTGTCTATCTCCCAGTTGCTCAGCTGCTGGTTCTTTGATATGCGCTCCTTGAACAGAAGGCAGTAGAGCTTTTGCAACCCCTTCTCCTCAATACCCATTTCACCGCACAATTCCTGCAGTTCAACGAACCCCTTGGGTTCCATCTTACGGCGGCTGGAAAGTGAATGGAAATCATCCTTGATGGATATGCCCACCTTGATGATATCGGGATCTGTAAGGAATCCGGCCACGCAGTCCGGAATACCCATCTTATTGAGTCTGAACAGATAGGCGTTCCTGTTTGTCGATAGCTGCAGCAGCGCTATCTTATGCGCAACGCCACGGGTAAAAGAGGGTCTGGTCTCGGTATCAAAGCCCACAACCTTCTCCTTAGAGAGTGTCTCAATGGCTTTCTGGGCTTTCTCCTCAGTATCTATCTCCTCAACGATGCCGTCAAATGCCACTCTGGGTTTATCGGCCAGCTCTGATTTGTCAATTTTATTGGGCAGTTCAATCATAAATCGGTCTCTTCATCATACCTTACGTTATGAATAGCGCGCAGGGTGTTGGTCAGGGTTTGTCCCCAATAGGTACGGAACCCCTCGGCACATACTGCAACAGCCTCAGTCATAACCTCATCCAGCCCGCTACGATAAGACTGCACAAAGTTCTTGAGTGCCTGATATATATCGGCCAGATCCTCCGATATGCACTTGCGTACCGGAGTGTCGCTGTATTTCATATCCTCCACGAAAACCTCCAGATAATCATCCTTTTCACCGAGGAATCTGGCCAGCTGCATGCGAATATCGTCATAATCCTGCTCCGTGACGGTCTCTTCAAGGTAAAGTCCCTCAGGTTCAGCATCGGGGAGCATGGTTGCCTTGAGATAGACCAGAGGCAGGAGTTTGCACAGTACGTCTATGATCCTGTCAGGTTCCTGCTCCATGAGACGCTCCAGGAATGCGCAGTACTCGGCGGCAACTGTCACGAATTCAACGGTGTTCTTGTTAAAAGCTGCAGATGTTTCCATTATCGTTGGTTTTCAGGGCGCAAAATTACTCACTTTTTCGGCTATAACCTGCCCCATTTTCATTTTTTATTATCACAAACTATTACTAACTTTGCACATTAAGCATACAAAGGGCTTGGCACACATTTATGAGAGACAAAGCAAAAGATACAAAACCCCGCACAGGGACCCAGAAACCTGAATTCAAGTTTAGTATAAGCCGCATTGCCGACACTTTCAGGAATGAGACATTCCTTTTTGTGAGCGGCGCCATACTCACTATTCTGGCAATCTTTTTCATCATAGCGTACATATCGTTCCTTTTTACCGGCGGTACAGACCAGAGCGCGGTACTGAGCGGTGTCCAGGAGATAGAGAACAGCACCGGTAAGCTGGGTGCCAGCATGTCTGAGAAGATTGTGAACGGATGGTTCGGATTCTCATCCCTGCTCATTCCGGTATTCCTGACAGTTTGCGGCCTCAACATGATGCGCATAACCCATTTCAGGGTTTTCAGATGGTTTGTGGCATGCACATTCCTCATGGTTTGGCTGTCGGTATTCTTCCAGTTTATCCTGTCACCCATAATGCAGAGCTCATTCATCGTACCAGGCGGCAGCCACGGCATGAACATCCTGAACATCATGCATGACTATATAGGCGTTCCGGGAGTGATACTGTCACTGCTGCTTACCATGCTTCTGTTCTGCATCTATCTTACCCGCCGCACCATACAGGTGATACGTGACGGAGCCGACAGTCTCAAACGCGGAATGGGCCGTCATGAGGAGCCCGATGCCACGGCCCAGGACCAGACAGAGGAACCGGAGGTGCAGCAGCCGCAATATGATGACGAGCCCCGGTTTGAGCCCACACCGGCCACCGAGCCTGAGCCCGATGAGACCGTCACCGATGATGAGGAGCAGGAGATGAGCCCGGAAATCAAGAAAGAAACTATACAGAAGGCCGTAAAACAGGAGTCTGAGGCCAATGACGCCACAGACATAGAGATGACCATAACAACCGGCACTGAGGAGCAGAAAGCCGAGGGCAAGATCCAGGAGCCCTATGACCCGCGTCTGGACCTTTCACACTACAAGTTCCCCACCCTGGACCTGCTCAAGCACTACGACAATGACTCTCCCGCAATTGACAAGAATGAGCAGGAGGCCAACAAGCAGCGCATCATCAAGGTCCTGCTGGATTTCGGCATCGAGATAGATACCATCAACGCCACGGTAGGTCCCACCATCACACTCTATGAGATCACTCCCGCCGCCGGTGTACGCATATCCAAGATACGTAACCTTGAGGCCGACATAGCATTGAGCCTGGCCGCTCTGGGCATACGTATCATCGCGCCTATCCCCGGTAAGGGCACCATCGGTATTGAGGTACCTAACGCTAAGCCCGTTATGGTATCCATGGAGTCCATACTCAACAGCCGCAAGTTTGCCGAGAGCAAGATGGAGCTCCCCGTTGCTTTGGGCCGAACCATCACCAATGAGGTGTTCATGTTTGACCTGGCCAAGATGCCTCACCTGCTGGTAGCCGGTGCCACCGGCCAAGGTAAGTCTGTTGGTCTTAACGCAGTAATCACCTCACTGCTCTACAAGAAACACCCCGCAGAGCTCAAACTGGTAATGGTTGACCCTAAGATGGTTGAGTTCAGCATCTACGCCCCCATAATCAAGCATTTCCTGGCCAAAATGCCCGATGAAACCGATGCGATCATAACTGACACCACCAAGGTAATACACACCCTCAAGTCACTCTGCATAGAGATGGACAACCGTTATGAGCTGCTCAAGAACGCCAACGTACGCTCCGTAATTGAGTACAACAACCTGTTCAAGGACCGCAAGCTCAATCCGGAGAAGGGACACCGTTACCTGCCCTACATAGTCGTGGTGATCGATGAGTTCGGTGACCTTATCATGACCGCCGGCAAGGACATTGAGATGCCTATCGCCCGTATCGCCCAGAAGGCACGTGCCGTGGGTATGCACATGATAATCGCCACACAGCGTCCTACCACCAACATCATCACCGGTACCATCAAGGCCAACTTCCCGGCCCGTATGGCATTCCGCGTAAGCTCCATGATTGACTCACGCACCATCCTGGACCGTCCGGGTGCCAACCAACTCATCGGTCGCGGAGACCTTCTGTTCCTGTCGGGCAGTGATCCGGTACGTGTACAGTGTGCATTCGTTGATACGCCCGAGGTTAACGCCATCTGCCAGTATATAAGCCACCAGCAGGGTTACACCGATGCATATCCACTGCCCGAGTATGTTGACGAGAATGAGGCCGGAGCAATGGACGGCGGCATGGAGATGGGCAAGTTTGACCCCATGTTTGCCGAGGCCGCACGTCTGGTTGTGGTAAACCAGTCAGGATCCACATCACTCATACAGCGCAAGTTCTCCATCGGCTACAACCGTGCAGGCCGTCTTATGGACCAGCTGGAGGCCACAGGCATTGTTGGCAGGGCCGACGGCAGCAAACCGCGTCCCGTGCTTGTAACCGATGAGGTTCAGCTGGACCGTATACTTGAAACCTATAACCTGCTTTGATCATGCGTAAATACCTGCTCACATTATTGTCACTCATGGCAGTCCTGCCCGTCAGTGCCCAAAGCAGCGCTGAGCAGCTGCTACAGAAAACCGTCTCAAAACTGCAGAAAGACGGAGCCCTGGCAATTACCCTTGAGGCCGAGATCAGGGATGACAACGGCACAGACATAGTGGATATGGAACTCAAGCTCCAAGGCAACTGCTTCTATGTCAAGGAGGAGGATGACATGCTGTGGTTTGACGGTAAGACCATGTGGAGAGCCAATGATTTCGGGGAGGGCGTTGAAGAGATTTACATATCGGAGCCCACCCCAGAAGAGAAAGCCCGTTATGACATCATAGCGCTCCTGAGCAAGCATCAGGGATTCAGCGTGAGCGGCAACGGCACTGATACCTTTACCCTTACCGCCACGAATGATGACCACAGCGTATCGGGTATAAGCAGCGTAACCGCCAAGGTCGATCCGGCCACATACGCATTCAAGACCATCGGCATAGAGTTTGCCGAGGAGTTGGGAAACATATCCGTTAAAGTAAAGATAACCGGGTACAAACCCGGACAGACCTTTGACAAGAAGACATTCGTCTGCCCCGTAGGTCAGTTTGATGATGTCGAGGTCATTGATTTGAGATAAAAAACAGACACACAATATGGAAAGAGTAAAATGCCTTATCATCGGTTCCGGTCCTGCCGGATTCACCGCAGCGATCTATGCCTCACGTGCCAACCTTGCCCCCGTTCTCTATGAGGGACAGCAGTCCGGAGGACAGCTTATAACCACCACAGTGGTTGAGAATTTTCCCGGCTACCCCCAGGGTGTAAGCGGATATGACATGATGGAGGACCTTCGTGCCCAGGCACAGCGTTTTGGTGCAGACATCCGTATGGGCATCATCACTGCCGTAGATTTCAGCGCTGCCCCCTACACCGTAACCGTAGATGACGGCACACAGCTCCAGGCCGATACCGTAATCATATCCACCGGTGCCACAGCCAAATATCTGGGACTTGAGGATGAAAAGAAATATGCAGGACGCGGCGTAAGCGCCTGCGCCACCTGTGACGGCTTTTTCTACCGCAAGAAAACGGTAGCTGTAGTCGGTGGCGGCGATACCGCATGTGAGGAGGCCGCATACCTCTCAACCCTTGCACAGAAGGTTTATCTTATTGTCCGCAAGAACTACCTACGCGCCAGTGACATAATGCAGAAACGCGTGCTTGAGAATCCCAAGATTGAGGTTCTGTTCAGCCATAACGCCGAGGGACTTACCGGTGACGCAAAGGTACAGGGTGTTAAGCTGGTCAAGGATTTGGGTCTGCCTACTGAGAGCCATTACGAGATACCCATTGACGGATTCTTCCTGGCTATCGGCCATAAGCCCAACTCTGACGTATTCAAGCCCTGGATAGAGACCGATGAAAACGGCTATATCAAGACTGAGGGCGCACGTCCGCTCACAAACGTTCCGGGCGTATTCGCAGCAGGTGATGTGGCTGACCCCACCTACCGTCAGGCAATATGCGCCGCCGCCAGCGGTTGCAAGGCCGCCATGGAGGCTGAACGTTATTTAAATAAGTGAATTACCGGTCAAGGTTGCGCAAAAAGTATTACCTTTGCAGCCCCCAAACCGGAAAAATATTTGTTGAACCCACGGACCGGTACCCCCAGCCTGTCCAGAAACTATGACAGGAAAGAATAATGAAGATTTCAGATATTCTGGCCAAGAAGAAGACTTTATCGTTTGAGATTTTCCCCCCTAAGAGAGAGGAGGACACATTTACCCTGATTGACAGGACAATCAAGCAGCTGGCAAGTTACAAGCCTGACTACATGAGCGTTACATACGGCGCTTTAGGCAACACCCTTTCCAACACCGCGATGATAGCCCGCACCATCAAGGAGAATACAGACGCAGAGCCTCTGGCCCATTTTACCTGTGTGGCATCCACCCGTGAAAAGGTTGACAGCGTATGTGATGAGCTCAAGAGCTACGGCGTTGAGAACATCCTCACCCTGCGCGGTGACATACCCAAGGATACCACCACACCCATATTCTCGGACTACAAGCACGCAAGTGACCTGGCATCATACATAAAGAGCAAGTATGACGGACAGTTCGGTCTGGCCGGAGCCTGCTACCCCGAGAAGCACCCCGAGGCAGCCAGCATTACTACCGACATAGAGTTCCTCAAGGTAAAGCAGGATGCAGGAATGGAGTTCTTTGACAGCCAGCTTTTCTTTGACAACGACGTATTCTACCACTTCCTTCTCAAGGCCCGCAAGGCCGGCATCACCGTGCCCATCATTCCGGGTATCATGCCTGTAACCAGCTACTCTCAGATAGACCGCATGATGCAGGTTACCGGTTGCAAGGTTCCGCTCAAACTGCTCAACCAGTTTGACCGTTACAAGGATGACAAGGCTGCCATTGAGGAGATAGGACTCATATTCACCAGCTACCAGATACTTGACCTCATGGCCAATGACGTAGACGGAATTCATATCTATTCCATGAACAAGAGCGGATTCATAAGCAAGCTTATGGACAACATAGGCTATGTAGCATCCGGTTTCTTTAAATAACCACGAAAACTCAGGATGACAATAGACAAGATTCAGATATTTGACGGAGCCCAGGGAACCGTACTGGCCGATGCCCATCCGCATGATGAGGGTGATGAGGGCAAGCCCAAACATAACGGTGTGGCCGTACTCAACCTCACCAACCCCGCCCGTGTGCAGAAAATGCACACCGATTATCTGGAAGCAGGAGCGCAATACATAACCTGTAACTCTTTTGAGCTCAACCCCGCCAAGTGGCAGTCAACAGAATACACATGGCAGGAGATAGCCGATGCGGCCATCAAAAACGCACGCACAGCCATCGGCAACCGTGCCATGATTATGTTTGATGTCTCCACATCAGGACAGCTCATGGAGCCCGTAGGCCCCTTTACCTTTGAGCAGGCCTATGACAATTTCCGCCAGGTTGCAGAATACACACATGAGCGTGTAGACGGTTACCTGCTGGAGACATTCAGTGACCTTTATGAGCTGCGTGCCGCCATCCTGGCTATACGTGACGTATGCAGCAAGCCCATATTCGCCACCATGACTTTCGATGAGCAGGCCCGCACCCTGACCGGTTCAACACCTGAGATCGTAGCCCTGACCCTGTCATCGTTAGGAGTTGACGTACTTGGCGTAAACTGCTCCACCAACCCTGCCGGCGTAATTGATGTGGTACGCCGAATGAAACCGTTCGCCAACTGCCCCATCCTGGCTCAGCCCAACAAGGGCCTGCCCGAGATGCGTGACGGAGAGGTGGTCTACAACTGGACCGATGAGCAGTTTGCCGATGCCGCCAAGGACCTGATTGAGGCCGGAGCCTCCATCTTAGGTGGCTGCTGCGGTTCATCACCAACCACCATCAAAGCCATATCAAAATACAAAGGACTTCCTGCCCCGGAGATTTCAAAACCCGACGGCACATACATATGCTCATCGACCGTTCTGCTCAAGCTTGACAAGGGACTCATCTGCGGCGAGCGTCTTAACCCCACCGGAAAGAAAAAGCTCAAAGCAGCACTTGCCGAAGGCAATTTTGAGTATCTGCAGCATGAGGCCCTGTCACAAAAGGATGCCGGAGCTGATTTCCTGGACCTGAACTGCGGTGTCCCAAACTCCGATGAAAAGGCACTTCTCTGCCAGGCTGTACGTAAGGTCCAGGAGGTTTGTGACCTGCCACTGCAGCTTGACTCATCAAACCCGGATGCCATACAGGCAGCCATACGTCTCTATAACGGCGTACCCATGATCAACTCCGTAAACGGAGGTGAGGAATCAATGTCACGCCTGCTGCCCATCATTGCCCGCTACCAGTGCCCGTCAGTGACACTGCCGCTTGATGAGCGCGGAGTTCCTGAGACCACAGAATCCCGCATAGAGATAGCCAAGGCCATCATTGCCCGTGCCGAGAGCATGGGTATAGACCGCCGTCTGCTGGTATTTGACGGACTGGTTATGGCAATCTCATCAAACCAGCAGTACGCCAAGATAACCATAAACACCCTCACTGAGCTCAAGAAACTGGGTGTACTCACCACAGTAGGTCTGTCAAACGTATCGTTCGGCCTGCCCGAGCGCGGCACGCTTAACCGCAACTTCCTGGCCATGGCATTCATGGGAGGCCTTGACATGCCTATCATGAACCCACTTGACCACGATACTGTAGCAACAGTACGTGCATCGATGGCCCTTACCGGCAATGACCCCGGTTGCGCAGGATTCATATACTTCAACACACAGGCATCCGATGAGCAGACTGTCGATAACCTCTTCAACGCCGTATCGCAGGGTCTCAAGGACCGTATCAAGGATTGTCTGGAACGTGAGCTTCCGGAACTGGGCAAGGACCGTGTCATAAATGAGGTTCTCATACCTGCGCTGGGTGATGTAGGCGCCAAGTTTGCACGCAATGAGGTGTTCATGCCCCAGCTTATCCGATCGGCCGAGGCCGCCAAGCTGGCTTTTGCCGTATTATCCGAGCAATTCAGCACCAAGGGAGATGACGAGCCCTCAAAGGGACATATGATAATAGCCACTGTCAAGGGTGATGTCCATGACATAGGCAAGAATATAGTTAAGGTTGTGGTACAGAGCCACGGATTCACCGTGACTGACCTGGGCAAGGACGTACCCAAGGAGACTGTACTTGAGGCTGCCCGCAAGGAGAACCCCAATGCCGTAGGATTGAGTGCCCTCATGACCACCACCGTTGATTCCATGAAGGAGACCATCGAGTACCTTCGTGCCAACGGCATCACCTGCCCCATAGTTGTAGGCGGTGCGGTGATGACCCCTGACATAGCAAGCGCCATAGGCGCCACATACTACTCAAAAGATGCGTTGGAAACGGCACATCTCATGCAGCAGATCTGTCTTTGACACTATTTGATTATCATACGTTTGAACTTGTATTGCAATAGTTTTTTAACCTAATTATAAACCTTTATTATGAACAAAAAACGTATTCCTGGAACGAGCAGCAGGTCTATCCTTACTCTGCTTGTCCTGTTTGTTTGCACATCAGTGTTTGCACAGTCCATTGAGACCGATCCGCTGGTCAAGGCCATGCGTGAGGAGTTGAACTACAACCTGGACCAGCTAAAACAGAAACCCGTACCGGCCTACCACATGTCAATCAGGCTTAATGACACGTATCAGGCACAGGTAAGCAGTAATTTCGGAAACTCAAGAGTAGCCGAGGACCGCAGCCGTATCCTCACCCCGCAGGTCAGGGTCGGTTCACCCGAGGTTGACAACTTCAAGTTTGAGAGCCAGACCCGTAACCGCAACAGTTACAGTTCATCATCAACACAGGGTATCCGTGTCCCGTTCACTGACGGAGCCATCATGGCAGTACGCCAGGGTATCTGGAGCGAGACCATGAACCGATACACCGTTGCTGTAAACAACTACAACGACGCTCTCTCACAGATGAGGACCAACGCCGACAATGAGGACAAGGCACCTTGTTTCAGCGACGCCCCTGTTGAGCAGTACTATGAACAGCCTCTGCCCCAATCGGCATATACATTTGACCGCAAGTACTGGGAGGAGCGCATGGACCGCATATCATCGGTATTCAAGGAGTGTCCCCAACTTGAACAGGGTGCTGCCAGTATCGTATATACCGTTGAGCGCATCTACGTCCTCACATCAGACGGAACGACAGTTGTCCAGAACCGCAAGAACGTACGTCTTATGCTTAACGCATCAATACGTGCCACCGACGGTATGACCTGCCCGCTCTATAAGGACTGGTTCTCATATTCACTTGATGACCTGCCCACGGATGAGGTCCTGATTGAAACTGTAAGAAACCTGATACAGCGTCTGCTGGCCCTGCGTGAGGCGCCTATCGCAGAGCCTTATGCCGGCCCGGCCATCATGTCAGGTTCTGCCAGCGGCGTATTCTTCCATGAGATATTCGGTCACCGCCTTGAGGCCCACCGCATGAAGAGCGGCGGCCAGACATTCAAGAAACTGGTTGGTCAACTGGTTCTCCCCGAGAGTTTCCAGGTTTATGATGACCCCACCTTGGACAATTATGCAGGCACATCACTCTACGGTCATTACGATTATGATGACGAGGGTGTCAAGGCCGAGCGTGTACAGGCCGTAAAAGACGGAGTCCTGACCAACTTCCTGGTTGACCGCACTCCCATAGACGGATTCTACAAGAGTAACGGACACGGACGTGCTGCTGCCGGTTATGATGCAGTATCACGTCAGTCAAACCTGCTTATTGAGACAACAAAGCCTTATACCGACGAGCAGCTGCGTCAGATGCTCATCAAGGCTGTCAAGGAGGAGAAAAAGGAGTACGGATACTATTTCCGTACAGCAACCAGCGGCCTCACATATCTGGGCGACGGCGGATCCATCAACTCATTCAATGTTGACCCGGTCGAGGTTTACCGCGTCTATGCCGACGGCCGTCCCGATGAGCTTGTACGTGGTGTGACCCTTATCGGAACACCCCTTGCCATGTTCTCAGGCATAGCAGCCGGCGGTGAGACACCTCATGTATTCACCGGCAACTGCGGTGCAGAATCAGGTTGGGTTCCCGTAACCGCCATATCACCCATGATATATATCAAAAAGGTTGAGACACAGCGTTCAGAGGTTGGTTATGAGCTGCCCCAGTATCTGGAGAGACCTGAGTACCGGAACTTCAAGGGCACTGACCAGGAAGTAATATTCAAGGCTATGAAGGATGAGATGGACCGTTCCATGACAGGTCTCAAGGCCGATGGTCAGGAGCCTCCTTTCTATGCTGACTACAGAGTCAACGTAAGCAAGTCACTTGACCTGAACTCCGTTCTAGGCGGTCTTACAAGCAGCACCTACAACCCCATTGTGGTAACCGGTTCACTCAACTGGCAGGTAGGTGACAGTACCTGCTCCAACAGCCCCTTATCCATCTCCATGAATATGGGTAACAAAGTTGACTATGACGCCATCAGGCATACCCTCTGGCAGGCCGGAGACTATGTATACAAGAATGCCATCAGGATGTACGCCCAGAAAGAGGGTGCCCTTAAGAACAACCCCAAACCGGAGTCAGAGGCCAGCATCCCGGAGATCATCTCACTACCCGGAGGAGAGTACATCTATGAGAGCGTACAGGACGTACAGATAGACCGTGCCCAGCTTGAAGCATTTGTAAACAAGCTCTCAGCCATCTACCTGGATTATCCTCAGCTCTACAAGACCAATGTAAACCTGGGCATACAGTATACCGATGTTTACCGCCTCAACTCAGAGGGCCTCAAGATACGCATGCCTTACACACCCGGCTATATTGAGACTGTCGTTTCTGTCAGGAACGCTGACGGCGTTGAACTGACAGAGAACTATGATATCCCGTTTGATGCCAGGGACTATGATGCCGATAAGATAGCTGCCAACATCCGTGAATTTGCCGATGCAATGGTAAAAAAGAGCAATGCCGAGACTGTTGATGACTTCTACATCGGCCCCATCCTGCTTGAGAAACAGGCTGTATCGGAATCATTCCACACCATTGTCAAGAATTACGGAACTGCACGCAACACATGGGATCTGTATGCCAGCCTGTATGGTTATACATTAAGCTCACAATCCGACCTTACTGGTTATCAGATTCTCGGCAAGCGATTCCTTGACCCCAAGCTGAGCATACACCTCTACTCTAACCTCAAGGAGTACAAGGGCAAGAAGATAGCCGGAGCCTATGAAGTTGACTTTGACGGTGTCAAGCCAGATCCTGACTTTGTGATGGTTGAGAACGGTATGCTCAAGAGACTTATCGGCGGACGTTATCCCGCTGCCGGTGCACCCCATGCTACCGGTCACTCAAAAATCCAGGATTACTCAACCGTAGGCAACAACAAGATGAGCATCATGCATGTCACCTGCAGCAAGACCATTCCGCAGTCCAAGATCAAGGCACGTCTCATATCTGAGGCCAAGAAAGCCGGTCTGGACCACACCTACATGCTGCGTAACATAGAGTACAACTGCTATATTCTGACCCGCATCGATGTCAAGACCGGCCAGGAGACCGTCATCAACGCCGATATACCTGCCTTTGAGCGCCGTGAGCTGATGCATGTCATCACCGCATCCAAGGAGGAAGAGATCCAGAGTTCAATCTTCAATGACAACACTCTGACCACAATGATCGCGCCGGAGTCCATGATCCTGGAATCCGTTGAGATGAATATCAAGAAACCCACCAAGGCCCAGGAGTTCCAACTCATCAACCCGGCCTGGAGATAACAGTTATGGAGAAGCTCTGGAACGCAAACTACATAAAGATCTGGACAGTAAACTTTCTGGTCCATTTCTCCTTTATGCTTATCGTTCCACTGCTTCCTCTTTACCTTAGCGAAACATTCGGTGCCACCAAGGATACCATCGGTATGGTGCTCACCGGTTATTCAATAATGGCTCTGACGGTTCGTCCGTTCAGTGGCTTTCTGGTTGACAGTTTCCCGCGGAAGACCGTACTGGTCATCTGCGGGGCTCTGTTTTTCAGCATTTTTGCAGGTTATCTGGCTGCCGGTTCACTTGCAGCATTCGCCATATTCCGCACAGTCCACGGTGCCCCGTTCGGTGCCACCACGGTAGCGGCCAGCACCGTAGCCATCGATGTGGTACCATCCTCACGTCGTGGTGAGGCCATTGGTTACTACGGCCTGAGCAACAACCTGGCAATGGCTCTGGGACCGGCTCTGGCCATTGTACTTTTGGGCGCATTCAATGGCAGTTACAAGGCTCTTTTCTGGGTGTCGCTTGCCGCATCCCTGATAGGACTGATGCTGGACATATCAATACAACTGCCCAAACGTGATTATGTGCCGGAAAAGAAGGTGCTCTCACTGGACCGTTTCTTCCTGCTTGAAGGCTGGCGTGAGGCCATCGGCATAACATGCTTTGCTTTCAGTTACGGCATTCTCTCCACTTACGTAGCCATCTACGGCAAAGAAGAACTGGGAATCACCGGTGGAACGGGTCTTTTCTTTGGCTTGTGCGCCATCGGTCTTATCCTGTCACGCCTTACCGGAGCACGTTACCTGCGTGACGGAAAGGTGTCACGTAACGCCTCCATGGGAATGTGCGTATCACTGGTAGGCTATTTCCTCTTTGCAGCCATACATAACCCCATAGGCTATTACGGAGCAGGACTTATAGTAGGTCTTGGAAACGGGCACATGTACCCAGCCTTCCAGACCATGTTCATCAACCTGGCTCCCAACTCACAGCGTGGTACCGCCAACTCCTCCATCCTCACCTCATGGGATGCCGGTGTGGGGCTGGGAGTGCTTATCGGAGGCGTATGCAGTGAATTCTGGGGCTACCACAGCGCCTTCTGGGCCTCCTGGCTTGTCAATCTCTTTGGAGTGACCTTCTACTTCACCTCCATCCGCAACCACTTTGAGTCCCACAAACTCAGATAAAAGCATTGTATTAGACTCCTTAATATTTTAAGGGGAACAGAAGGCCTTCGCTCAATTGTCTTTCCCTAAAAAAAGTTGACTCGCAAAACCGAGTTAACTATGAAGAGTAATCGAACAGTTTTGAAAGATCAGTATTACAA
>JBGUVW010000004.1:0-17550 GCA_045220475.1 Bacteroidaceae bacterium | reverse complement strand
TTTTTAGTTTGGGGCGGCGACGCCCCAAACCCGCTGCATTCCATTTCATTCCATTCCGCTCTGCCGGCCTTCCAGGCCGGGTAAAACCAACCCCTCGCTTGCTTCGCTTGCCAGGGGGTGGTTTTACTGGGTGCAACTGGAAACCTATTTGGTTTGTCCAGCTGGAAACCTTTTTATGATTTGGTAGACCTAGAACTCTATTTTAAATTCCTCATCCGGGGATTTGGGGTCTGATTCGGGGGTGGTGGGGTTTTCCTTTTCTGCCTCGTGGATGAATTTGATGGTTTTGGTCAGGCCGTCTATGAAATTGCTGAAATCCTCACGGTAGAGGAAAATCTTGTGTTTCTCAAAACTTACCTGTGCATCATCACCTTCACCGCTCACGATCTTCTTACTCTCTGTGATGGACAGATACATCTCATCTTTGCGTGTCTTGCGCACATCCATGTAGTAGATGCGCTTGCCTGCCTTGATGGCGTGTGAGAAAATTACGTCTTTCTCAATCTCATCGGCTGCCTTCTTCTTATAATCCTCCATAAGCGCTCGTTGAATTGAAATTTGTACAAATATGGCAAATTGATTCCGTCCCACCAAGAAATAGCACGCCTAAAATGGAGTTTGTGCCGAAAAAAGTTGTACTTTTGCGGACCGGATTAACGGTTTGGATACAAATGATCAACAGAGTTCTCATCAGACTGAAAGTAGTTCAGGTAATATACGCTTACTACCAGAACGGCGGGCAGAAGACGGCAATGGCCGATCGTGAGCTCGCTCAGAGCATTGACAGTGCTTATTCCCTTTACAAGACCCTTCTGTTTATTCCAGTAGCTTGGGCACGCCAGATCCGCAAGTCGGTGGCCCGCCAGCAGCGCATGAACGCTCCCCACATTTCACGTAAGGAGTTGCTTCTGGCCGATAACCGTTTCCTTGCTCAGCTGGAATCAAACGTAGAGTTGGATGCATACATCCAGAGCAATGACATGGAGTGGCTGTCCCAGTCAGACTGGCTGACGGATACCTGCTCACGCATACTGGAATCAGATGCAATGGAGGAGTACCTGCAGTGCGAGAAGTTTGACTTTGAGTCCGATAAGGAACTGGTGCGCAAGCTCTACAAGGAGTTCGTGGAGGAGAGTGATGAGCTTGACTCACTGCTTGAGGAGCAGAACATCTACTGGAACGGTGACAAGGAGCTGATAGACTCATTCGTCGTAAAGACCTTCAAGGCTTTTGAGGACGGAAAGGTAAATGAGCAGCCGCTCAAGAGCGAGTTCAAGGATGAGGAGGACCGCCAGTATGCCATAGACCTGCTCCATTACGGACTGCTTATGGCCGATGAGCGCGAGCGTGTGGTTGCAGCCAACTGCCGTCGCTGGGATCCCAGCCGTCTGGCATTCCTGGATGTGATAATCATACAGGTGGCAATGGCCGAGATGCTCAATTTCCCGCGCATTCCGCTCAAGGTATCCATCAATGAGTACGTGGAACTGGCCAAACTGCTCAGCACACCCGCCAGCGGCAGTTTTGTGAACGGTATGCTTGATACCATCGTGAAGGACCTGTCAGCCCAGGGCCGTCTTACAAAGGAATTATAAACTAAAACAATAATAGAATTATGGCAAAGATGCTTTTACTCAACCCCTTCCAGATGTCATATCAGGAGGTGAACACACACACAGTGAATTTTGTACAGGATGTCAATCTTGATGCTCCCTCATCAGATTCAGCTCAGGGCGCACAGGCTCAGGGCGGCTTGTTTGGCAACCCGTTCATCGTTGTGATCATCATCATCTTCCTGATGATGCTGTTCATGCGTCCCCGTCAGGACAAGGAGGGTGAGAAGTTCCGTAACGCACTGCAGAAAGAGCAGGATGTAGTTACCAGCACCGGTATATTCGGTAAGGTTAAGGATATCGATGAGGTCTCAGTAACCATCGAGGTTGCCCAGGGCATGCGCATCAAGGTTGACAAGCGTTATGTAAACCCTGTTCCCACTCCTCAGCCCGTTAAGTCTGAGAAGTCTTCACGTCGCAGAAAGAAGGATCCCAGCAAGGACGAGAAAGCATAAATCCTAATAAGCATGCGGGAATCAGGTAACCCCAACTCCCGATTTGCTGACACGCTCAAAAGAATCGGAATCTCCCTTCTGAGATTGTTCAGAGGGGACTTTCCGGTTTTTCTGTTATTCCTGGCCATCACCTTCTTTTTCTGGTGGTCACAGACCATGAACCAGGATTATGAGACTGCGTTCAGGATTCCGGTAAATGTAACAGGCATCCCCGATAACGTACGTGTGCTCAGTTCTCCGTCGGACCATATCACACTCTCCCTGAACGGCAAGGGTACTGCGTTGCGTAAATCGGCACGCAGGGCATCGCACCATGTGATAACGGTGAGCAACAGCCTGTTCAATATGAACCAGGGCCATGCGGCACTCTCAACCCATTGGCTGCGTGACTCCATATCGGCAGTCCTTCACTCATCGGTCTCAATCCGTGCCATAGAGCCTGACTCGCTGACATACCACTATGCGCTGCAGCGCAACCTTAAGATTCCTGTGGTGTTTGACGGTGACATAGAGAGCCAGGACCAGTTCTACATGGAACGCATAGAGTTTGTACCGGACAGCGTGAATGCCCTGGTATTGCTCTCTGACACGTCATTCAAACAGGTAGCGGTTAATGTTGAGAGCGTGACCGTCCAGTCCGATACAACCGTCCTCACGGCATCGCTCAGACCTGCTGCCGGCGTGATTCTGGATGACGATAAGGTCCAGATGACCGTAATCTCACAGCAGTATACAGAGAAGAGCATTGAGGTTCCTGTAACGGGCGTGAATTTCCCCGATACCGTATCGCTCAAGTCATTCCCGTCAAAAGCCGTTGTCACGGTATGGGTCAAGATGTCAGAGTATGACAAGGTCAGCTCACATGATTTCCAGGTTGTGGTTGACTACAATGACATAAAGGTGAGTGACCAGTCCAAGGCTACGCTGCGTTTGTTCTCGCAGCCGGCCAATGTCCGTAACGTGCGCCTGCAGACCCGTACGGTTGATTTCTTAATGGAAAGACACATCTATTGATGGTAACCATAGGAATTACAGGCGGGATAGGGTGCGGCAAGAGTTATGTGGCCGACAAGATGAAACTGCGCGGCATACCCGTGTATGACTCAGACTACCGCGCCAAACTGCTTATGGCCACCAGCCCGGCCATCCAGGTGGAGCTGACCAGGCTTGTAGGACCGACCGTGTACTGCCCGTGCGGATGCGGAGTGCTGCAGAAAGATGTGCTGGCAAAGTTCATATTCGGTAACCCCGATAATCTGGCCAAGGTCAACGCCATAGTACATCCGCGAGTAAAAGAGGATTTCCGCCATTGGGCCGATGCCCAAAAAGGTAAG
The DNA here is from genome assembly GCA_045220475.1 of Bacteroidaceae bacterium. GTDB lineage: Bacteria > Bacteroidota > Bacteroidia > Bacteroidales > Bacteroidaceae > Colenecus. The sequence continues at coordinate 14,148 of JBGUVW010000004.1, read as the reverse complement.
GATTTCTGCCTGCTTGAGTCCGCCATACTCTTTGAGTCAGGGTTTGACAGCGAGGTGGATTTCAAGGTCTGCGTGGATGCCCCGCTCGAACTGCGTGTGCAGCGCTGCATAAAACGTGATGATACCACCCGTGAGGCTGTCATGAGCCGTATTGAGAGCCAGATGGACCAGACCGACAAGTGCCGCATGGCTGATTTTGTGATAGTGAATGATGATGTGCAGCCCCTGGAACCCCAGATCAGCGCACTCTTAGATAAATGTAAGGAAACTTTTAACAAATAACATAGTAATAGTATTATGCTGAACGAGATTTTGACTATTTCAGGCAAACCAAGCTTGTACAAACTGCTTACCAGCGGACGCGGTGCCCTGATTGTAGAGAACATTGACGAGACCAAGAAACGTTTCCCCATCCAGGGCACTGACAAGGTGGTTTCACTGGGTGACATCTCAATATTTACCGATGAGCGTGAGATGCCTCTGCGTGAGGTGTTCCAGGCTATTGAGGATAAGCTGGGCAAGAAGGAGATAGAGTTCAACTGGCGCAAGGCATCAAATGATGAGCTGCTCAAGTTCTTTGGTGAGATCGTGCCCGATTTTGACCGTGACCGCGTATATCCCAGCCACATCAAGAAGATTGCCGGTTGGTATGACCTGCTGGTAAAGTTCGGTGAGAATGATTTCTCAGAGCCCAAGGCTCCCGAGCAGGCAGAGCAGGCTGAGGCTGAGAAGTAATAATATCCGCCCCAAAACTAATAAGGAGACCCTGTACACGTGCAAGGTCTCCTTATTTTATATAAGCTTGATTATGTTGATTATCCGCCCGCATTTGGTTCCCTCACGCCGGGCTGAGTAGAACCGGTCATTGTTACGGTAGGTGCATATGCCGGCCACCTCTATATTGTCCGGCCTTACGCCTGCCTGCTCCAGCAGCCATCGGTTTGCCTGCCACAGGTCTATGTGCAGTCCGCCCTTCATGGGGTCATCGGGGGTGGGGCATTTGGGACCGCAGTCCTTAAGTATCTGCTGCATGGGGAATCCGGCTGCAGCGAACTCACGGGCCACCTCCGGACCCACCTGGAAGCTGTCAGGACCTATTCCCGGGCCGATCACGGCACGCAGGTCCTGTGCGCGTGTTCCGTAGAGACTGCCCAAAACCTCTATGGTCTTGACCGATATATGCTGCACCGTACCGCGCCATCCTGCATGGACTGCGGCAACAGCCCTGCCTACAGGATCATATAGCAGCACCGGGATGCAATCGGCCGTACGTACCGATATGGCTGCGCCTGGGGTGCGGGTTACAAGTGCATCCACTCCCTCCAGCTGCTCACGTGTGGTGAGCGGATCGGTAACCTCACGAATCACACAGCCGTGAACCTGATGGGGTTGCACCACATAGTAGGGCAGCTGTGCGTCACGCTCCGTGCTGAACGCCTCAACGCCCTGGCCCAAATCATATCTGAATAATCCTGATTCCATCACCGCAAAGGTACTGATTTGTTTCAACTGTTCCCTTGGAATCACTCTGTAATGTGTTTTTAGCCTTTTTTATGACAGGCAGATTGCTGAATACCAAATAAACGATTAATATTGCAATACATTTAGTCCTTAACCCTAATTACTGTTTATATGAACAAATTATCCTTCTTGTTCGTCGCATTGGGATTTTGTGTCATCTCATGTGATAAATCCGATAATCAGATCTTAGAAATTGACCCTGTACAGGAAAAAGAGGAAGGCTTGACCCAAGAAGAGGTCCTGGCCCTGTCAAACTATGTCATGGGCTCAAAAATCTCGGAGCAGGAGGCTATGGAATCGGCCGTATCCATAATGGAATACCTGGATTCATCAACCGGAACCAAGAGCTCCAAGGGCCGCTCAATTGCAAGCTGCAAGCCTGTCACCCAGGTAAAGGAGACAAAATCCGGAACGGGAGCTGAAGATACCGTAGCCTACGTATTCAATTTCAGTGATAATGAAGGCTATACCATCCTGTCGGCCGACCGTCGTACCAGCAGCGTACTTGCTCTTGTACCGGAGGGCAATATAGATTTCCAGGGTGAGTTTGATGAGAATATCCTCAAGACCGGAGTCATGGTGTTCTACGGCAATCTGGAGGGCGCATATCAGAGCCAGATTGAGGAGGCAACGGAAATGGAGGAGTATTATCTGAGCCGTGCCCTTGAAAAGATGGGCCGAAACGACAGCACTCCCATGACCAAGGCCATGATTGATGAGATGGAGGTCAGGTATGGCCCCATTAAGACCGATCTGATAGCTCCTGTTACCGTTGCCGTACGTTGGGGACAGGATAATCCCTACAATCTGAGCACTCCCATCATATCGGGCCAGCATGCCCTGAACGGCTGCGTAGCTACCGCTCTGGCACAGATGATGGCATACTGGAGATTCCCCAAATCATATGACTGGAGAGGTATGACTCCTGCATTCGGAGGTGAGACCTACGCAACGTTCCAGAAAATATCGGACCTTATGAGTGACGTAGGTGTAGGTGTGAAAACCAAGTACGGAACTACCTCCAGCAGTGCCTATCTGGAGGATGTACCCGCATATATGGAGAGTATAGGTTTTGATCCCGGTACATACGGCCCGTTTGATTCAGACCTGGTGCTGGAATCACTTATCAAATACTTCCCCGTACCGGTGGCCGGCAGTGCATTGAAGAAAGATGTCTACAAGACATATATGCTGTTCTGGGAAAAGTACAGCCACACATATTATGAAGATAACCATACCTGGATTGTGGATGGAGCAATCCTGACCTACAGGACTGTATATGTAACCTATCAGGGACAGACTTATCAGTTTGACAAGCAGAACCAGAGACTGCTTATGCATTGCAACTGGGGATGGCCTGAGCTTACCCTGGACGGTTATTATGACTGGGGTGTGTTTGACACCCGCGAGGGACCTGTAACCCGTGGACATACCAATACAAGCGGCTCAAAAGGAAATTACCAGTATAATGTGATGTGCGTTACCGGAATCCGCAGGCTGGATATGAGTCATTAAATAATGACTTGTAATCACATGAAAATTGAAGGCCGGCTGCAAACACAGCCGGCCTTCCTGTTGAATCAAAACAAAGCTCTGTTTTAGAGCTGTATCTCGTTACCTACCTTACGTGCACGGTTGGGGTGATCCAGATCCATGCCGGTGGCAATACCTATCTCAACCAGGACGTTCCATCCTGCGCACAGGTAAACATAAGGATTGAAATCACCTGCTGCGGGAGTCTTGATGGTGGGGAACGGAGTGTCATGATCGGCAATAGCCACAACCTTTACTCCGGCACCCTTGATGAGGCACTCCTGGATCTTCTCATACTCATCGGCAATGGGATCAACCCAGAATATGATGTCGCCCTCTTTCATTACCTCCTCAATTCCGTGCAGAGCGTAAGTGCCCTCCAGGAAATCACTCTTACGGCGGGTAATCTCATTGGTCTTGAGGGTGAGCTCCTCGGCAACACCGTCATTGTAACCTGCAAAATAGATTGTCTCAGCTTTCTTTACCCACTCAACAATCTCAGCGGGAACCTGCAGTGTCAGAGCCTTCTCAATCTGAGCGGGCAGGGCGGCCAGACCGGCCTTTACATCCTTGCCTGACATGTTCCACAGAACTGACTCGTAGTAGAGAGCCTGCTCAACAACGCTCTTGGTAGCGGCAACGGCCTGCTCCCAACCGCAGTTGAGTACGTGTGTGTTAGCGCAGAAAGTTGAAAGTATGGTGCCCTCATTTGCAGTCAGGCCAAAACGCAGCGGATTTCCCTCCTCCATAAGCTTCTTGGCAAGCAGGGTAACCTCCTTGGTACGGCCGGAGTTTGAAGCCAAGAATACGGCAAACTTGCTCAGGTCATACTCACGTGACTGCCATGAACCGTCGGTCTGGGCATTCAGGTCAATACCCCAGCGCTTGGTCTTGCGCAGAGTGTTCTTGGCGGGGAAAATACGGCTTGACCCCTCACCGGTAAAATATGCCTTGCCGGCTTTCTTTACCTGAGCTGCAATCTCCTTTGTGCAATCGGGATTGAATTTCTTCACTGTCTCAACAGTGTCCATCATCTCCTGTACAAGTGCGTACTGGGAGTACTTTTTCTCATTAAGATTCATATATTCATCTATTTAAGTGAGTCAATAATTTTTTTAGAGCAGTCTCTTCTTTATGCTCTGAACACGCTCCACGAACTCCTTGGTCTCCTGGCGCTGCTGCTTGATGAAGCTGTTCTCATCCAGCTTGCCCCAAGCAGCCAGCATCTCATCCTCACATCTGAATGTAGCCTGGCGGAACTTGTTCTCATAATCTTTCTTACGGGTCTCATAGACCTGGCTGAATACGTAGTTCTGGATATCGATACCCTTGTTGAGAACCTTGTTCCAGTCATCCTTGGAGATTGTATTTACGCCCAGCATATGCTTGAGTGACATATATGCGTGACGCAGTTTGTCAATAGGATATTTCTTCCAGATCTCCGTGTAACGGTGGTGAATCTCCTTCCAGGTGTTCAGCGTGCCGTCCTTGATATCGGAACGCAGCTGGTCAACATCCTCCATAGACATGAGCTGGCCGCCCAGGTTGAACCAAACGCGTGCACGGTCACCGTCAAACATCTTGCTTATACCCTGGAATGTCTCATCCTCATGCTCCTCAAGATAAGATACTATGTTCCTTACTGAGTAGTAGATGAGCATGTCTCCGTATGCGTGATATGCATCGTAGGGATGCAGGATAACCACCTTACGGCGTGATTTCTCCATACCCTCACCAAGCACCTCAAGATCCTTGATCTTGGCGGGATCACCGTTAAGCAGACCGCGTCCCATATCTATGAGCTGGTCATCGGTCACGCCATCCAGACTCTTGCCCTGCTTTAGGAGCCATGCCTTGGCGGTCCACTTGTCAAGCAGCTTGCGGGCCTCAATTGCCTCCTCCATGGAGTCAGGTGCGTAGGCATCGAACTCAATGTTCTGGACCTTGAATACACGGGTATCACGGGTGGCGTATTTCCAGTTGTTGCGGGCCATGGCGAACATGTTGTGCAGCCAGAAGAATGCCGGCATCACATGCAGCTCACCGTGAACCTCATCGTTGCTGATGAGTGCGAACGGGAAGGGGTTGATCATCTCGGCGGGGTAGGCACCCTTGGCAAGCATCGTGAAGCTGGCAAACTTGCATGAGTGCTTTACGCTCACGCACAGACCGGGCCAGAATCCGCGTCCTGCCTCAATCTCATTGTCATTGGTACGTGAGTTGTGGTTTGAGCCGATGGTCGCGCCGGCAGCCAGGTTTGACTGGCCCTTGACCACGCTTGCAATCAGGAATGAGTTGTTGTGATGCTGCTCATGAGCCGGGAAGATAAGGTTGTGGAGCACCTCACAGCATGAAATTGTTGAGTTGTCACCCATGAATGAGTTCATGAGTCGGGCTCCGTATTTAAGGTTGGAGTGACTGCCCAGCACAAAACGTACTGCAATGACAGAGTAGAATATGCGGCATCCGTAACCTATTATACCGTTTACCAGAACCACGTTCTCACCAATCTGTGTGGGATCCACCTCCGATGAGTTGATGGTTATGTTCTTAAGCTTGCTGGCACCCTTTATGTATGTGCAGTTGCCAATCTTCACGTCCTTTATGATCCAGCAGTTCTTGATTACGTTGCCGTAACCTATGGTGCCGTAGAATCCGCGGCGGTTATCGAATGTGCTCTGGGTGATGGCCTTGAGACGGTCCTGCAGCGGGGTGTCGTCAATGAACTTGGCCCAGAGGTAAGCATCGGCCGCAATCATGCCGTCAAAGGGGAGTACCTTGCGGCAGCCGGTCTCATTCATGAGCTCCAGCCATACGCGAACGTCCTCATCCTCACCCTCCTTGATGATGCCGTTACCGAACTTGGCATGGTCAGTGCATGACATCTCCTGGATGTTGAACAGCATGCATCGGTCACCTATAATATAGTGGGACAGATAGTGTACGTTATGGATTGCGCAGTCATCACCTATGTCGCAAGAGTGTATGGAGCTGTTTGTTATGCCGATAGGCAGGCGCAGGTCATGGAACTGGAGTCCGTTGGATGTGACGCGGCCTATGCGTACAAAACCGTAGAACTTGTTGTTCTTGATCATCATGGGATCGAACTCATCGGTCACAAGGATGTTGTCCCAGCTCATGGCTGTGTTGTCATTCTTGACCAGAGTCTCAATCTCAAAACTTGTCAGATGACGCCATCCGTCTTTGGGTGCCACCACCTGTGTATTACGTAAATAGTACTTGGTCTGTCCGGCGGGGATATACTTGGGATCAAGGAAGCTGTTGAACAGCTTGTCGGACGATAGAACAGTTACTTTCTCCATTGTTGTCCTTTAAAATTGGTTGCGTTTGCAAAGATAAGTTAAAATCTTTTAGCAACCAAATTTTAGGGCATATAAAATATTATTTTATATGAACCCGGAATATTGCACAAATTAGTGTCCCTGACGGTAGTCCGATGTACACCCGTTGACTAGGAGTTTCCGGTTTCCATTGCCAGGCTTATGCGCTGGCGGCCCAGATCCACATCCAGCACCTTGACCAGTACCTGCTGCTGGAGCGATACCACCTGGGTGGGGTCCTTTATGAACTTGCCGGGAGCCAGCTGCGATATATGGATCAGACCCTTTACGTGTACGCCTATGTCCACGAATGCGCCAAAATTGGTTATGTTGTTCACTATTCCGGGCAGTACCATACCGGGTTTGACATCCTCAATGGTATGTACCTCATTTGAGAACTCAAACCTCTTTAACGGGCCGCGCGGGTCACGTCCCGGCTTTTCAAGCTCCTGCATGATATCTGTCAGGGTGGGTATGCCAACCTTGTCAGTCACGTATCGGTTTATGTCAATTTTGGCACGCAGGTCCGGTGATTTCATAAGCTCCTCAACGGTACACTTAAGGTCCTTGGCCATTTTCTCAACTATGGCGTAGCTCTCTGGGTGTACGGCGGAGTTGTCAAGCGGCTGCTTGCTGCCCGGAACGCGCAGGAATCCGGCCGACTGCTCAAATGCCTTGGCGCCCATACGGGGCACTTTCATCAGCTCCTTGCGTGACTGGAAGGGGCCATTCTCGGTGCGGTAATCAACTATGTTCTGTGCCAGCTGCGGGCCCAGTCCGCTTATATATGTAAGCAGGTGGGTGCTGGCCGTATTCACGTTCACGCCTACGCGGTTCACGCAGCTCACCACCGTCTGGTCAAGCGAGTGCTTAAGGTCAGTCTGGTTCACGTCTTTCTGGTACTGGCCTACACCTATTGATGAGGGGTCAATCTTGACAAGTTCCGCCAGCGGATCCATCAGGCGGCGGCCGATGGACACGGCACCGCGAACGGTCACGTCATAATCGGGGAACTCGTCACGTGCGGTCTTGGATGCCGAGTAGATTGATGCGCCATCCTCATTCACGCTGAATATCTGGACTCCTGCGGGCAGCCTCAGGTGCTCTATGAAATCCTTGGTCTCACGTCCGGCCGTTCCGTTACCTATGGCAATGGCCTCAATCTTGTACTGCTCTACAAGAGTCTGGATTTTTGCGGCTGCCTGACGGGCCTGATTGTGAGGCGGGTGGGGGAATATGGCCTCATTATGCAGCAGTGTTCCCTGAGCATCCAGACATACCACCTTACAGCCTGTACGGAATCCCGGATCAATGCCCATAACGGCCTTCTGACCTAGTGGAGAGGCCATTAGCAGCTGCTCAAGGTTGCGTGCGAATATACGTATTGCCTCAGCATCGGCCGCGGTCTTCGAGCTGGCTGCGAATTCATTCTCGACCGATGGCTGCAGCAGGCGGTAGTATGAATCCTCAACGGCCTCCTCAACCAGTTCCGATGCGGGAGAGTTGCCGCGGACGTATCGGCGGGTAAGGAATTCGGATGTCTTTTCATCATCTATCTCTATGGATACGCGAAGGAATCCTTCGGCCTCACCGCGGCGCATGGCAAGCAGACGGTGTGATGCGCATCGGTTCAAGGGCTCATTGAAATCAAACCAGTCGCGGTACTTCTGGGCATCGGCCTCCTTGCTCTTGACCACCTTACTGTATATGCGGGCGGTGCGACGGTAGCTGTTGCGCACGGCGTTGCGTGAGCCCTCGTCAAGTGACACCTGCTCGGCTATTATGTCCATGGCTCCCTGCAGGGCGTCATCGGTGCTCTCTACGCCTTTCTTCTTGTCAACATATTTTGCGGCCTCACGCTCCAGCGGCACGTACTGATTCTGTTTCATGACAAACTCCGCCAGCGGCTCCAGACCCTTCTCGCGCGCGGCATCGGCACGGGTCTTGCGGTGGGGCTTGTAGGGGGCGTAGATGTCCTCCAGCTCTGTTGCATCCCAGCAGTGCTCAATGCGGTTCTTGAGTTCCGGGGTGAGCTTGTCCTGGCTCTCTATGGTGCCCAGGATGGTCTCCTTACGCTTGGCCAGAGTCTCCAGGCGCTCCAGCGCATCACTCACCTCAGTTACCTGCACCTCATCCATTCCGCCGGTCGACTCCTTGCGGTATCGGCTTATGAAAGGTATGGTGGCGCCGTTCTCCAACAGTTTAAGCGTATTCTCTACCTGGTTCTCGCGGAGCCCCGTCTCACGTACTATTATCTGAATGTATTCTGCGTTCATATGGATATATTCTCTCAGCAAATATAGCACGTTTTCTGCAATTCCCACCATGTTCCGCCCCGCTCCCCACTGACCTTAGGGAGTCAGAACGCAGGTGGGGCCATTTTCTTCCCTAAGGTGCGCTGAAAATACGCCAGCACCTGCGTTACCCCCTGACCTTAGGGAGTCAGAACGCAGGTGGGGCCATTTTCTTCCCTAAGGTGCGCTGAAAATACGCTCGTACCTGCGTAACCCCCTGACCTTAGGGAGCCAGAACGCACGTAAGGCCATTTCTCTCCCTAAGGTTCACTGGAAATACGCCAGCACCTGTGTTACCCCCTCACCTTAGGGAGTCAGAACGCAGGTGGGGCCATTTTCTTCCCTAAGGTGAGGGGGAGTGTATTTGCTGGAGCTACTTAATATGCACGGAACTTACGGGGACGGTATTCGTCGGGCAGAATGGATATCGGAATCGCGACGCAGCGGGCGGCTTGAATGGCGTTGATGTGACAATCGTTTATGAGTTCCAAAGCGATTTGGTATCGGCGTTTATCATTTAACTGATAGATACTCTTTGTTTTATATCGGCCTAGAATATCGTTGTCCACCACTGAGCAAACCTCCAGGTCATTCATGTTCACCACCGATGCCCGGCCGCCCATTTCATTTTTGAGCATATCGGATTCCGAATCAAACTGTACGCCTTTCTCTATGATTTTCAATGTAATAGGATCGGAAGCAACATCGTCTTTCTCCTGTTCCTTTATCCAATCTTCGGTGGTGCGGCGGTTCATGTTGTAAATATAATTGGTGGGTGTACCGTACCATGACTCGGCCAGTCTGATTTCCTGAAATGTATCCCTTGAAATAACACCTTGATTATCAATTGCAAAGTAGTCGGGGAAATAGGAGTTCTTAGGCAAGAACGATTGTATCTCGGCCCGATTGTATGACAGGTCCGGATTCAGGATACCTCTGGCGCGCGAAAAAATGTAATTGCAGGTGCTGAACGGATAAGCAAATGCGGTCTCACTCTGACCGTGGTGCAAACCATTCCTTAGACAATAGTTTATTGCCATCTGAATATGCTTAGTTCCTTCCAACTTCCTGATAAACACTCTTTTGTCAAAGAGTCTGCCGGTCCTTCCGTAGATGTGGTTGAAATGTTTGGTCAAAGAATACCTAAGTGAGAGCGCAAATTTCTGGGGAGACTCAGACAGAATGATAAAGTGGACGTGGTTAGACATCACGGAGTCCGCAAGAATGCTAGTGTCATTTCTGAACGCAGCCAATGCCATGAGATTAGTGAAATCGCGTGCATCGTCAAAATTTCTTGTCATGACCTCTTTGTGCGCGGTCATGCAAACATGGAAAAGATCCTTCATAGCAATTTTTTTTAATGGTTTAGGTTAGTTGCAAACAATTGTGTTAGTCACTTAACATTCGCAAATATAAGCATTTAGTCCGATACCCGATACGTTCGAATAGTCATTTTTCTACCCTAAGGTGCATGGAAAATTTGCTCGAACCTGCTTCACCCCCTGGCCTTAGGGAATCAGAACGCAGGTGTGGGCATTTTTTTCCCTAAGGTGCGTGGAAAATTTGCTCGAACCTGCGTACTACCCTGACCTTAGGGAGGTAGAACGCAGGTAGGGGCAGTTTTTTCCCTAAGGTATTGGGGGCTGGGAGTTGTTGATAAAATTTTTTGTGGCGGGGTGGAATTTGTGATGTGTTTTCATATCTTTGCGTTTGGAGTCCCGGAGGGGGCTTTGCTCTAAAGAGATGAAACATACCTTGGAGAACACTCTTTGGGGGTAGTTAATGTTTTAAACCATTCATATTATGGCAAAGAAAGAGATTGAGGGCGCGTCAGGCCCTCAGAATGCAGGTCTGAGCGAGAAACTCAAGGCCTTGCAGGCAGCAACTGACAAGATTGAGAAGAGCTTCGGCAAGGGCTCAATCATGAAGCTCGGTGATGAGAACATTGAGCACGTTGATGTCATTCCCACCGGATCCATCGGCCTTAACGCTGCACTTGGTGTTGGCGGTTATCCGCGCGGCCGAATAATTGAGATCTACGGTCCGGAGTCATCTGGTAAGACCACACTTGCCATTCATGCCATTGCCGAGGCCCAGAAAGCCGGCGGCATTGCAGCGTTCATCGATGCAGAGCATGCGTTTGACCGTTTCTACGCCTCAAAGCTGGGTGTGGATATTGACAATCTGTGGATCTCACAGCCCGATAACGGCGAGCAGGCCCTGGAAATTGCCGAGCAGCTTATCCGCTCCAGCGCCATCGACATTATCGTAATAGATAGTGTGGCCGCACTTACCCCCAAGGCCGAGATTGAGGGCGATATGGGTGACAACAAGGTTGGTCTGCAGGCCCGTCTTATGAGCCAGGCCCTGCGTAAGCTCACATCGACCATCAACAAGACCAACACCACCTGCATCTTCATCAACCAGCTGCGTGAAAAGATCGGCGTGATGTTCGGTAACCCCGAGACCACAACCGGCGGTAACGCGCTTAAGTTCTATGCATCGGTACGTCTGGATATCCGCCGCGTGACCTCTCTTAAGGATGGTGATGAGGTGGTTGGTAACCAGGTTCGCGTAAAGGTTGTCAAGAACAAGGTGGCACCTCCTTTCCGCAAGGCCGAGTTCGATATCATGTTCGGCGAGGGTATCTCCAAGAGCGGTGAGATTGTTGACCTGGGCGTTGAGTACGGCATTATCAAGAAGAGCGGTTCATGGTTCAGTTACGGAGACACCCGCCTGGCACAGGGACGCGATGCCGTCAAGCAGCTCATGATTGACAACCCCGAGCTTGCCGACGAGCTCGAAGCCAAAATCATGGCTGCCATCCTTGGTAACCCCCAAGCTCCGGAACCCGAGGATGATTCAGAAATGATGAACGATTAAGAAATACTTGCATTTTTCTAAGAGAAGCGATCCGCACAGGTCGCTTCTCTTTTTTTAGCACCCCCTCACGTTAGGGATGAAATCGCCTCTACGTGCGTTATGGTTCCCTAAGGTATGGGGGTAGCCCGCGGGAAAGCGTATTTCCTGCTCACCTTAGGGATGAAATCGCCTCTACGTGCGTTGTGGTTCCCTAAGGTATGGGGGTAGCCCGCGGGAAAGCGTATTTCCTGCTCACCTTAGGGATGAAATCGTTCCTACGTGCGTTGTGGTTCCCTAAGGTGAGGGGGTAGCCCGCGGGAAAGCGTATTTCCTGCTCACCTTAGGGATGAAATCGCTTCTACGTGCGCTACAGTTCCCTAAGGTGAGACGGCAGGTGCGGCGGCAGGGGGAGCGGGACGGAACTCTGCCAAAACGTCACAAACTGTCATACTATGCCACGCTTTATCGGCACAACGGGGCCCAAATGCGCTCTGGCATCGGATTTGTACCATAGTCAGTGTCACAAAAAATGAGTACAAACAAATAAAAACATACAACTATGGGAAAGATTATAGGAATTGACCTTGGAACCACGAACTCGTGCGTTTCAGTATTTGAGGGAAATGAGCCGGTGGTAATTGCCAACAGCGAGGGTAAGCGTACAACACCTTCAATCGTGGCATTCGTTGACGGCGGCGAGCGTAAGATTGGTGATCCTGCCAAGCGTCAGGCCATCACAAACCCCCAGCGTACCGTGTTCTCAATCAAGCGTTTTATGGGTGAGAACTGGGATCAGGTTCAGAAAGAGATCGCCCGCGTACCTTACAAGGTTGTAAAGGGTGACAACAATATGCCGCGTGTGGACATTGACGGACGTCTGTACACCGCTCAGGAGATATCGGCCATGATTCTTCAGAAAATGAAGAAGACTGCCGAGGATTATCTGGGCCAGGAGGTTACAGAGGCTGTCATCACAGTGCCGGCTTACTTCAGCGACTCACAGCGTCAGGCCACCAAGGAGGCCGGTCAGATTGCCGGTCTGGATGTAAAACGTATCGTGAACGAGCCTACCGCTGCCGCTTTGGCATACGGTGTTGACAAGGCCAACAAGGATATGAAGATCGCAGTATTCGACCTGGGTGGTGGTACTTTCGATATCTCTATCCTGGAGTTCGGCGGCGGCGTATTCGAGGTACTCGCCACCAACGGTGATACCCACCTGGGCGGTGATGACTTTGACCAGGTTATCATCAACTGGTTGGTTGAGGAGTTCAAGAAGGATGAGGGTGCAGACCTTACAGCTGACCCGATGGCACTGCAGCGTCTTAAGGAGGCTGCCGAGAAGGCCAAGATTGAGCTGTCATCATCAACCAGCACTGAGATCAACCTGCCGTACATCATGCCGGTAGCAGGTGTTCCGCGTCACCTTGTAAAGACTCTTACACGTGCCAAGTTCGAGCAGCTGGCCAACGGTCTGATCCAGGCTTGTCTGGAGCCCTGCCGCAAGGCTATGCAGGATGCTGGTCTTACCAATGCCGATATCGACGAGGTAATCCTGGTAGGTGGTTCAAGCCGTATCCCCGCTGTTCAGAAGCTGGTTGAGGACTTCTTCGGTAAGGTTCCCAGCAAGGGCGTTAACCCCGATGAGGTTGTAGCCGTAGGTGCTTCAATCCAGGGTGCCATCCTGAACAAGGAGGGCGGTGTAGGTGATATCGTTCTGCTGGATGTAACTCCGCTGACAATGGGTATCGAGACCATGGGCGGTGTAATGACCAAGCTGATTGAGGCCAACACAACCATCCCGTGCAAGAAGAGTGAGATTTTCTCAACCGCTGCCGATAACCAGACTGCTGTAACAATACATGTGCTGCAGGGCGAGCGTCCTATGGCAAGCCAGAACAAGTCAATCGGCCAGTTCAACCTGGAGGGTATCGCACCCGCACGTCGTGGCGTACCTCAGATTGAGGTTACTTTCGATATCGATGCCAACGGTATCCTTAAGGTAAGTGCCAAGGATAAGGCTACCGGTAAGGAGCAGGCCATCCGTATCGAGGCAAGCTCAGGTCTTAGCAAGGAGGAGATTGAGCGTATGAAGGCTGAGGCCGAGGCCAATGCCGATGCCGATAAGAAAGAGCGTGAGAAAGTTGATAAGCTGAACCAGGCTGACTCAATGATATTCCAGACTGAGCAGCAGCTGCAGGAGCTTGGTGACAAGATCCCGGCTGACAAGAAGGCTCCTATCGAGAGCGCTCTGAACGCCCTTAAGGATGCTCACAAGGCTCAGGATCTGGCAGCCATCGACAAGGCTATGGCAGAGCTCAACACCGCATTCCAGGCAGCCAGCGCCCAGATGTACCAGCAGAGCGGTGCACAGGGTCAGCCCGGTGCAGGCGCAGGCTTCAATGGCGGCGCCCAGGGTGGAGCTCAGAACAACGCCGGCTCAAACAACAGCCAGGACAACGTCCAGGATGCTGACTTTGAAGAGGTAAAGTAAACCAGATTTTATCAGATAGAAAACGTGCAGACCTTTTGGCCTGCACGTTTTCTTTTTTGAGAGCGAAAAGGGGCACAATGGGGACGGTTCTATCTGTGCCCTT
>JBGUVW010000003.1:0-13516 GCA_045220475.1 Bacteroidaceae bacterium | reverse complement strand
GACGGTTCGTATTACCCTTGGACATACTTATTATAAGTACGCCCGTCGTACTACTTGTCTGTATGAAATCTTTTCAATGTTCGTCTTTCTGTGCTGTTCCTTTCGGAAAGCGGATGCAAAGGTAGAGGTATTTGGATTACCCACCAAACATTCTGGAGACTTTTTTCTTAGTTTTTTTGTTAATAAATATAACTTGCTGGTTTTGACGGGGGTTGGTGGGGAGATATATAAGGCTCGCCGCGTAGCAGCTCGGTCTTTTTTGACTTTTATGGCCCTGAAGGGCCTAAAAAGTCGCTAACGGGAAAATGTATTATTTATAGATCCAGACGTTGAAACGGCCGGCTATCCGTATCTTGTACCTGACGGCACATACAATAATATGGTGGTATCATCTTCATCCAGCCAATGAATTGGCTGGTTACCCCTATCTTGTGCCTAACGGCACATGTGATAATACGGGCGCTACATCCAGCCAATGAATTGGCTGGCTACCCTTATTATGTGCCTAACGGCACAGATTAATGCCATAGGCATTGGATTATGGTAGCCAGCCGTTTTAACGGCTGGTGGGGCGGCGACGCCCCAAACCTGCTACATTCCATTTCATTCCATTCCGCTCTGCCGGCCTTCCAGGCCGGGTAAAACGAAATCCCGACAACGCTTCGCTGTCGGAATTCCGTTTTACTGGGTGCAGCTGGAAACCTTTGTGAAGGTTTGAAGAACGCACGGGGAGACGCAGGTGCGATGGTATTTATTATATAAGAAAGAGGTGCGCCCGGGAGGGTGCACCTCTTTTATATACGTGCGGGAGGGGAATTACTCGGCCTCGGGGGCGATGAGTTTGTAACCCTTTCCGTGGATGTTGATGATCTCTACTGAGTCATCGTCCTTGAGATGCTTACGCAGCTTGGTGATGTAAACATCCATGCTACGGGCGTTGAAGTAGTTGTCATCAATCCAGATTGACTTAAGAGCGAAGTCACGCTGAAGAATCTCATTCTGGTGAGCGCAAAGCAGACCCAGAAGCTCAGACTCCTTAGTGGTGAGCTTGGTTGACTTGTCACCGATAGCAAGTATCTGCTTCTTGGAATCAAATGTGAACTTACCGATCTGATATACGGTTACCTCACGGTTCTTCTTGCCATGAACGCGGCGAAGGATGGCCTCCATACGCAGTGTGAGCTCCTCCATGCTGAAGGGCTTGGTGATGTAGTCATCGGCACCGATCTTGAAGCCCTCGAAGATATCATCCTTGAGGTTCTTGGCGGTCAGGAACATGATTGGAACATCAGAATTGATGGCGCGGATCTCTTTGGCGAGTGTGAATCCGTCCTTCTTGGGCATCATGACATCAAATACGCAGATGTCAAACTTACTCTTGATGAAAGCCTTGTAACCGGCCTCACCGTCGGGGCACAATTCAGCATTGTAGCCTTTTGCCTGGAGGTACTCACGGAGGAGCATACCCAGGTTCTCGTCGTCCTCACATAACAGGATGTTCAGTTTTTCTTCCATAATTGTGATATTTTTAGGTTATTCATTGTTTTGAGGTAGTGTAATAATGAACTTGGTGCCATTGCCCAGTTCACTCTCAGCTTTGATAGAACCACGATGGTTCACGATTACTTTCTTGACATATGCAAGACCGAGACCGAATCCCTTCACATCATGACGGTTACCGGTATGTACGCGGTAGAATCGGTCAAATATTTTCTTGAGGTCATCTTTCTTGATGCCTATTCCGTTATCTGCAATGGAGATCATGAGTTTACCGGACTCATTCCAGGTGCGCACCTCAAGGTGGAGAGGTACATCGGTACGCTTATACTTGACTGCATTATCCATGAGGTTGAAGATGACATTGGTGAAGTGCATCTCATCAACCATTCCGAACGGATCCTCGGTCTCAAAGTTGGCATCGATGGTTCCACCGATATTCTCAACCTTGAGTTTGAAGGTATTTACAACGCCGTTGATAAGCTCGTCAATATCCATTTCCTTAAGTTTCATGGTGTTGCTCTGACGCTCAAACATAGACATCTGGAGCACCTTCTCTACCTGGAAACGGAGTCGTTTGGTCTCATCATTGATTACTCCCGATATATGCTTGAACATTTGAGGAGACTTGGCCACCGCCTGGTCATTGAGCATCTGGGCTGCAAGTGAGATGGTGGATATAGGAGTCTTGAACTCATGTGTCATATTGTTGACAAAGTCATTCTTCATCTCGGTTATCTTGCGCTGACGTGTTATCACGATCAGGGTAAATACGAAAGTCACAAGAAGGATGGCCATGAATATGAATGAAGGCAGGATAAATCCTACAGACTTGCCGATATAATCATCAAGTGTGGGGAAGCAGACCTTTATGACTCCCATATTCTTGGGAAGGTCCTTACGGAACACTGACTGGTTATAGCTCTTGGCGAGCATATTGCTGGTTACCACCTCATCACAGCAGGCGTAGATGACACGACCGGTATTGGAGGTAAGTGCGAAATGGAAAGGAAGGTCTATCTCATTACCACGTAACTGGTCTGTAAGTTCATGTACCAGGAAGGTGCTGTCTATACGCTGATCAAGAGGTCTGTTGCTGGTGCTGTTAAGCATGTTATAGATAACCTCATCAACGAGAGACTTATTATAACGATAACGCTCCAACTGACGGTTCTGAAGTGAACGTGACCTGCTGGTCACATCTTCATTATTATCCTGCTGTGCATGGGGCACTGACAGGGATGGCATGGAGGGAGGTGTCTGGATGGTTCCACCGGGAGGCTGTATAGTCTGGGTGAATGAGAAGATACCATTGTCAAAGGTGAAAGTCTGCGTCTGGCTGTAGAATCCGTCAGAGGGGCCATATCCCATATTGGAATAACGCTCCATCTCGCGCAGATCCTCCTCGACAAAACGTTCAGCCTCAGCTTTTTCAAGCTGATATGCCAACTCATACAAACTACGTTTGACAGATTTGTCAAACTCCTGATAACGCATAGAGGTCATCATGTTTATATATCTCAGCTGCAATGACAGCAAGACTATAAATGAGACGCACATTATAGCGCTTAGGATCCAAACGACTTGTTTTTTCATATGGGCAAATATACAGAGGTTTTCTAAAATGCAAACAATTAAGTTAATTTTTTGTTCGATTTTTAGATAAAAAAGGCGAAATCGCATAGATTCCGCCTTTTGAAGTTAACAAAATAACAACTATCGTTATTATTCCTCGTCTTTCTGCTTGGCCTCGAACTCCTTGATGAGTTTGTCCTGAACATCGGTAGGAACAAGCTCGTAACTGCTGAAGCTCATTACGAATGATCCGCTACCACCGGTGATGGAGCTGAGTGAGGTTGAATATGTAGCCATCTCCTTGAGAGGTACCTTAGCGCGGAGCACCTGATAGTTACCCTCGCTCTCCATACCCATGATCATACCGCGACGACCCTGGAGATCACTCATTACATCACCCATGTACTCGGCGGGTACAAGTACCTCAACATCATATACAGGCTCAAGGATCTTAGGACCTGCCTCCTTGAAGGCTGCGCTGAATGCGTTACGGCCTGCAAGCAGGAAGGAGATTTCATTTGAATCAACGGGGTGCATCTTACCATCATAAACAATGACGCGTACGTCACGTGCGTATGAACCGGTAAGAGGTCCCTGCTCCATGCGCTGCATGATACCCTTGAGGATGGCGGGCATGAAACGGGCATCGATAGAACCACCGACGATACTGTTTACATAAACGAGCTTACCACCCCACTCCAGCGGATATTCCTCAACGCCCTTAACGGTCATCTTGAACTCCTGGTTGCCGAACTTGAACATATCGGGCATGGGCTTGCCTTCCTCATAGGGCTCAACAATGAGGTGAACCTCACCGAACTGACCGGCACCACCGGACTGTTTCTTATGACGGTAATCGGCACGGGCTGCCTTGGTGATGGTCTCACGATAAGGAATCTTGGGCTCCTCAAAGTTGATCATCATCTTATCATTGTTCTCAATGCACCATTTGAAGGTACGGAGATGGAACTCACCCTGACCATAGAGGATAACCTGACGAAGCTCCTTGGACTGCTCGATAACGAGAGTGGGATCCTCCTCACGCATACGGTTGACGATGGTCATCATCTTCTCCATATCGGCCTCATTTACGGGTTTGAGGGCACGTGAATACTTGGAGTTAGGATACTTGATGAAGTTGAATGAACGCTCAGCGCCCTCATTGAGGGTATTGCCGGTGCGGACATCCTTGAGCTTAACGGTGCAACCTATGTCACCGGGCATCAGCTCTGAGATCTGAACGCGGTTGTTACCCTGCGGAACAAAGATCTGAGCAACACGCTCCTTTGAGCCACGATCTGCATTGAGCATATCCTGACCCTCATGTGCCTTACCGCACATTACCTTGAAATATGATACAGCTCCGATATGGGGCTCAATTGAAGTCTTGAAGAAGAAGAGTGATGTGCCGGCAGCATCGAGCTTAACGACATCGCCCTTAGCGTCCTTAACCTCTGCACCATGCAGGGGTGACGGAGCCACGTTACCAAGGAACTCCAGCAGACGGTTTACACCGATATTGTTGGATGCTGATGCACATACGATGGGGAACAGGCTGCATGTCTCGATACCCTTACGGAAACCGGCGCGGATCTCATCGATGGTGAGCTCACCCTGGTCAAAGAATTTCTCCATGAGAACCTCATCATTCTCAGCGGCTGACTCGGTGACAGTCTCACGCATCTTCTGTGCTCTGTCTGCAACTGAATCAGGAATATCCTCGGCCTTAACGGGTGAACCGTCAACGAAGGTGAGTTTCTGGTTAAGGAGAACGTCAATGATTACTTTGAAGTTGGGACCTGACTGCTCAGGGAACTGGATTGGAACAGAAGATTTACCGAATGTGCTGCGGATCTGCTCCACGATATTGTCATACTCACATTTCTCGCTGTCAACGAAGTTGATCAGGAAGAATGCAGGTTTGCCAAGTTTCTTGACAAGACGGTAACTGTTGATAAGGCCTACGTCTACGCCTCTGGTACCGTTAACTACTAAAACTGCAGCGTCACAAATATTAAGGGCGGTTACTGCCTGTCCAGAGAAATCATCTGAACCCGGGCAATCAAAGAAGTTGAACTTCTTGCCGTACATCTCCACTGCAAATACGGTTGAGTAGACTGAATAACCGTACTCGAGCTCTACTGCTGCAGTGTCACTAACTGTGTTCTTGGAGTTTACGGAACCGCGACGCTTTATAACGCCTGCCTCAAAAAGGATACTCTCTGAGAGAGTGGTTTTTCCGGATCCGGCTCCGCCAAGGATGGCGATATTCCGGATCTCTTCTGTGTTATAATTCTTCATAAAAGCATTAATTGGTTGTCAATTAGGTTAGGTCCTAAATACATAGGCACGCAAATATAAATAATGATGCTTATAGTTCCAAAATTTTTTAGGGGCAGTTTATGGGTATTTTTTCTCGCCGCTGTGCGGCTCGGTCGTTTTTGGCTTTTATGGCCCAAAGGGCCTAAAAAGCCGCTAGCTGGAAACGTATTATTGTATTAGAAGCATTTTACCTTTTTTTAGTTTGGGGCGGCGACGCCCCAAACCCGCTACGCGGGATATAATCCCGCTCCGCTCTGCCGGCCTTCCAGGCCGGGTAAAACGGGATCCCGACGGGCTTCGCTGTCGGGATTCCGTTTTACTGGGTGCAGCTGGAAACTTTGTGCGAATTTGGAGCACACACGGGGAAACGCAAGTGCGATGGTATTATTTACGCAGGTGCGGTGGTATTATTCGAGGTATTATTTGAAGAGGGAGGAGATGAGGGAGTCGCTGATGAAGAATTTGGACTCGGGGATGTATAGACGGTTAGCCTCAAGAAGAAGGGAGTTGGCTTTTATTAGGGATTGGGCGGAATGGAGGATGGTGGTGCGGTCTTGGGTGGTGAGAGTGCTGAGGTCCAGGCCGGCGGAGGTGCGAAGACGGAGCATGAGGCACTCGTTGTAGAGATCGGTATCGGTGAGATTCTCTATATCAAATTGGGGAGTGCCCTGCTCTATCCCTTTGAGATAGGCATCAAGGTCATTGGGATTCCACTGGCGGGAAGAGCCGTTGTAGGAGTGAGCTCCGGCCCCTACCCCCAGATACGGGGTTCCGTCCCAATAGCTGCTGTTGTGACGTGAGTGGTAGCCGGGACGGCAGAAATTGGATATCTCATAATGGTCAAAACCGGCGGAGCGAAGATGAGTGCACATGCGGTCATACATGGCTGCGCAGGTGTCATCATCAACCGGAACGACACGACGTTCCTTGCGAAGACGGTCAAGCGGTGAGCCCTCCTCATATGACAGGCAGTAGGATGAGATATGCTGGACATCTAGGCCGGTTGCAGTCTCCAGATCATGCATCTGGATATCGGGCGGCTGACCGGGCAGGCCAAACATAAGGTCAATGCTTACGTTGTCAATCCCGGACTGATGGCAGATCTCTACGGCCTTTATTGCTTGAGTTGACGAATGACGGCGTCCGAGAAAATGAAGCAGGTCATCATTGAAGGTCTGGACTCCCATGCTGATGCGGCTGACTCCGAGCGAGCGTAGGGCCGATACATATTGTGGCGTAATATCATCAGGATTACATTCAACCGTAAGTTCGGTGAGATGGTCAAGGCCGAAGGTTTGACGGATGCTGTCAAGTATCTGCCCTATCTGATCAGAAGACAGGCGCGAGGGGGTTCCGCCACCGAAATAGACGGTCGTTACCGGGGCGCCGTAAAGGTAATCACGGCGAAGACGGATCTCCGCACAGAGCGCACTGACATAACGTGCGGCTTCATCCTCACGCACGGTGGAGAAGAAGCCGCAGTATATACAGCGTCGGGCACAAAACGGAATATGGACGTATATGCCCGCCATAAAGGTCTAAGGTCAGATCATGGAGTTGATGACTTTCATCACATCCTGACCGATGGCATCGGCAGCCTCCATGGTTGAAGCCTCGGAGTAGACGCGGATGATAGGCTCGGTATTGCTCTTACGCAGGTGAACCCACTTATCGGGGAAGTCTATCTTGACTCCATCGATATCATTGATTTCCTCCTTAGCGTAGATGCCCTTGACCTTGGCCAGGATGGCATCAATATCGGTGCCGGGCTTGAGGTCGATACGGTTCTTGGCGATGAAATAAGGAGGATAGGTCTTACGGAGCTCACTTACAGTCTTGCCCTCATGTGCCAGATGGCTCAGGAAGAGTGCGATGCCAACGAGAGCGTCACGGCCGTAGTGGAGAGCGGGATAGATGACTCCGCCATTACCCTCACCACCGATTACGGCGCCAGTCTCTTTCATCTTGGTGGTTACATTGACCTCACCTACTGCAGCTGCGTTATACTGGCCGCCATACTGACGGGTCACATCACGCAGGGCGCGGGTTGAACTGAGGTTGGAGACGGTATTGCCGGGGGTATGCTTGAGGACGTAATCAGCAACGGTAACGAGTGTATACTCCTCACCGTACATTGCGCCGTTCTCATCAATGAAAGCAAGACGGTCAACATCAGGATCGACTACGAATGCTACGTCACGGCCTCCCTGTTTCATGAGGTTCATGATGTCACCCAGATTCTTCTCAAGGGGCTCGGGATTATGCTGGAAATCACCGGTGGGCTCACAGTAGAGCTTGTCTACGCTCTTGACACCCAGTGCACTGAGCAGCTCAGGCAGGATTACACCGCCAACTGAGTTGACGCAGTCTATGGCAACCTTGAAACCGGCCTTGCGGATTGCCTCGACATCAACCAGGTCAAGAGCCAGGACAGCGTCTATATGACGGCGGTTCATGGTGTCATCGGTACGATACTTACCAAGGTCATCTACATAGGCATATGAGAAGGCCTCGGCGTCGGCAAGTTCCAGGACACGCTTACCATCGGCAGCACTGAGGAACTCACCGTCACGGTTGAGCAGTTTAAGCGCATTCCAATGGCGCGGGTTGTGACTGGCGGTGAGAATGATACCACCATCGGCCTTGAGCCAGGTTACGGCAAGTTCGGTAGTAGGTGTTGTGGCCAGACCGATATCCGTCACGTCAAAGCCCATACCCATGAGAGTACCGCATACCACCTGACGGACCATCTGTCCGGAGAGGCGGGCATCGCGGCCTACAACGATATGTTTTGCAGAGGGGTTACCCTCACGTACCCATGTGGCATAAGCCGACACGAACTTTACTATATCAAGCGGAGTCAAGCCATCACCGGCAGGTCCTCCAATCTCTCCGCGGAATCCGGAGATTGATTTGATCATTGCCATAGTCGCTTAGTTATTTTGTTGCTTTGAAATTACAATCTCATAAAATGTGGGATACACATTTGCCGATGCCGTCTGGGTTCCCTGGTTGTGAGGTACTATGAGACGGACCTTAGCACTGCTTTCACCATTGAGCAGTTTTGGTTTGATATATGGCATTACCATAATCCATGAACTGGGAACTGCCGGCGAAGAGTACATCTTATACATGATTCCGCTAAGGAAACGTGCGGAATAGTTGTCACCTGTTCGCTCCACGAACATGATATCCGGCTCACTGTTTGAGCTGTAATAATTCATGGAGATGGTATCACCGTTTGAGACATATCTCTCAACGTAACGGGCATTCATATTCCACCTGTCACCGGACTGCATGATTTTACCGGTTCCGCGACGGATGATCTGCATGTAGACTCCGTTATCCTCAAAGAGGACATACTCATTACGGGTAAAGTCAGGTCCAGTCTCAGGATTGTTGGTTATTGTATCCTTGAGGAAATCTGACAGGGATATGACATCAATGTCATTGTCCGATATCCACTTGCGGATCTGTCTGGCCTCACGCTCTTTCTGATCGGCATAGGTTTCCTCATCATCACAAGACGTGAATGCCACGGTTGACGCGAGGATTGCAAAAGCTATATTGAGAATCTTTTTCATCTTACTTAGCAAATAATATTCTGATACACTCTTCTTGTGACTTGGACCATTTATCAAGACCTTTGCGGAAACGGGCCACAGCCTCATCAAGGGTTCCATGGAACTCTCCGCCGGCAGCGTTCTGATGACCGCCGCCATTAAAGAAGTCACTGCTGAAACGGTTGCACGGCACATCACCCACTGAACGGAACGAGAGTTTTATGACACCCTGCTCCTTATCCTCGCGGAAGAACGCGCTCATGAGCACGCCGTTGATCTGAAGGGGCATGTTGACAAAGCCCTCGGTATCACCTTTCTTGTAGTTGAAACGACGCAGTTCATCATCATCAAGGGTGATAAGTGAGGTTGAGCAATCTGTCAGAACCTGCATCTTCTCATTGAGGACGTATCCCTGCAGACGCAGACGGGACTCGGAATAGGTGTTGTAGACGCGGCGATAAGTGAGATCCTTATCGACCCCTTTCTCCAACAGATGGGCAACAACCATGAAGAGGTTGCTGTTGTTGCTGTTATATGAGAGTGCGCCCGTATCGGTCATGATTCCGGTATAGATGCACTGCGCAAGATCTTTATCGATGGACTTGAATCCGCCCAAGGCACAAATGAGATGGAACACAAGTTCCGATGTGGACGATGCCTCAGGGTGAGAGAGTATCACATCAAAATTGGCACCGGGATACGGATGATGGTCCAGAAGGAATTTCTTGGCCTTGGAGTAGAGGAAACTGGCAGCAATCTTTCCGATGCGGCCCACCACGTTGAAATCAAGACAGCAGATGACATCGGCTTTGTAAACCAGGTCCTCGGATGCATCGGGGTCATCGGCAAAGACGCGGATATCCTCTGCCCCGGGCAACCATGTGAGATAATCAGGAGCAGAATCAGGAACTATCACCACAACATCCTTGCCCTTGCCCTTAAGGTAATGATACAAGCCAAGTGATGAACCGATGGCATCACCATCGGGACCCATGTGGGTCAATATGACATACCGGTCAGCCCACCCCATCCAGATACGGAATTCGGATACGTCACTGCCGGAAAAAACATTCTCTATCATAACACCGCAAAGGTAGTCAATATGATTCAAATGACAAAGCCCCTGATTATGCCCAAAATACCACAGGCAGCTATGCACGCCAACGCCTGGACAAGATGGTGCGTACGTTTCTCCTTGTACCAGAGGAATACCAGTATCACGACTGCGTAGATGGTCAGGACCTGCCACCAGCTACTGAGGGAGAGCTCCACGCGGGCATATGGCAGTTCCGATATGAACGTGAGCACACGGGTAAGCAGGTTGATTATCCAGGTGAGTACCGATACCGTTATACCCCGCAGCAGCGGTATCCATCCGGTAAGCCACAGGGACATGGAGAGTGCCACGACAACGAACATGACGGGCACGACAAAGAGATTGGCCAGCAGCACATATGTGGAGAAGCCGGAGAAATGATACAACACTATGGGTGTGGTCCCTATCTGAGCCGATAAGGAGAGCACCGTGACACGCCAGACATATCGGAGCAACGGGTTACGGGGCTCATAAACCTCAAGGAATGCGGGAGTGAGTATGACGATGAACAGCACCGCGCTGAACGAGAGCTGGAAACTCATGTCAAACAGCGCAGAGGGATTGGCCACGAGCAGCAGCAAAGCCGCAATACCCAATGAGTTCAGGGCCGAGCTCTCCCGGTCTATGGCTCGGCACACAGCCACTATGGAGAACATGACCAGAGAGCGTGTTATGGATACGGGCAGTCCAATCACGAACGCATAGCTCCAGAGAATGCCCATTACCATCAGCTCTCGTATCCAGGCCCTGCGACGGAACAGTAAAGAGGGGAATATCAGATACAGGAACCAGCACATGATACCTACATGCAGTCCCGACACAGCCAGCACATGACTCACTCCCGATGTGGAATAGACCTGACGCAGGCTGTCATCGAGAGCACGTTTCTCACCCAGCGATACGGCCGATGCCACAGCCAGTGCGTTACCGCTCAGCCCCCACTCCTGATACTTGCGTATTATGCTGCGGCGGAACCTCACGGAACGGATGCGCAGACCGGCGCCATCACGGTCCGTCATGACATGCCAGTCCTTGGCCTGAACCCTCAGCGTTCCGGACACTCCATGACTTAACAGATATGAAGCGTAATCAAAGTCAACCCCCTCATTGGAGGGTTTGTTGATCTTGCCGTCAAACTCTATCACATGTCCAGGCTCGACACCCCGCGCCAGGCTGTCCTTGGGAAGATAGAGATATATGTTACGGCCATCATAAAGACTATCGGTAAGTGTCAGTTCAACCTTATAGGTGCGTTCACGTTCCAGCGGATAGGATGTCACCACCCCGTGGTAAATCGCGTATCGGTCCGGCCACTCCACCCTGACCTTACGCATCTGGAGGCCATGGGACAATGCGCCGGCGAGCACAAAAGAGAGTGACAGGAACAACCCGGAAAGACGGGGTTTCCTGCCACCCAATATTATAGAGATTGTAATTGACAGAGCTACTGCAATGAGGGCACACCAAAACGGCACCTCAGCCCAGGCGTTTCCAATGGTATCCGATATGATGATCCCTGCAGAAAGGGGAATGACCAGCCTTAAAGAGGGCCAGTCCGAGAGTCTCACTGCTACCTTACAAGTTCTTGAGATTTATGATAGCCTGCTCCGGATCTGGTGCGGAGAATACGGTATTGCCCGATACCAGGACATCGACACCGGCCTTGACAAGACGGGGAGCTGTCTCAAAGGTGACACCTCCGTCTACCTCAATCAGAGCCTTGGAGCCGGTCTCATTTATAAGCTTACGCAACTCCTTGACCTTGTCGATGGAGTGCTCGATGAATTTCTGGCCGCCGAATCCGGGGTTCACGGTCATGAGCAGCACCATATCAACGTCACGGATGACATCGGTAAGCATGCTGACAGGTGTAGAGGGATTAAGCGTAACTGCGGCTTTCATGCCACGGTTCTTAATCTCAAATATGGTACGGTTAAGATGAGTGCATGCCTCATAGTGCACATTGTAGGTAGTAACACCGAGTTCCTGGAAACGGTCCATGAACTTATCGGGCTCCACTATCATAAGATGCAGGTCAAGCGGCTTGGTGCAATACTTGGCTACATACTTGAGAACAGGGAATCCAAAAGAGATATTAGGTACAAACACTCCATCCATGATATCCAAATGGAGCCAATCCGCCTGACTGCGGTTAATCATCTCAATGTCCTTACGGAGGTCGCCGAAATCGGCCGACAGAAGAGAAGGTGCTACTATTGTGCTCATTTATCCAGTATTAAGAATCAGATCCGATACCGGATCCAGCCACAAAAGTAGTCAATTTTATCCTGCGATACTCATTTGAGCCGCGAAATTGCGGATAAAATCCAGGGTGTGCTGCGCAGGCCGGCCGTATGAGCCACCCTTTACGGCAGCGCGGATAACGTTTTCAGAAAGATAAGAAGAAGTAGTAAAAGTTTGATCCATAGGCGTCCTTTCGTTTGGTTCACTATTAAAACGCGAACCAAACAAAATTAGTATATGAACCGATGAAAAATTTTGAGTTTAACTCAACAATCTGTGCAAGTTAGCTTGCAAGTGTGAGTGCTATGCCCTTCTCGCCTGCCATCTTGCGGATGTTGATGAGTGCGTAGCGCATGCGGCCCAGTGCTGTGTTGATGGATACGCCGGTGATATCGGCTATCTCCTTGAAACTGAGGTCCTGATAATAGCGCATAAACACCACCTCACGCTGGTTGTCGGGCAGAGCATCAACAAGACGACGAACGTCACGCAGGGTCTGATCATTGATCATGCAGTCCTCTACGTTTGACTCGGCCAGACTGGCGTCATTGAGAAGGTCATACTCCTGAGCGTCATTGCTCACGGTATTCTCATTCTTGTCCTGACGGAAGTAGTCTATGATGAGGTTATGGGCTATACGTGTGAGCCAGGCACCGAACTTGCCGGTACTGGTATAATTGCCTTTCTGAAGGGTTACTATAGCTTTTACAAATGTATCCTGGAATATGTCATCGGCAAGGTCGCGGTTGCGTACAACAAAGTTGATGTACGAGTACAACTTATCCTGATAACGTGATAAAAGGGTATCGAACGCCTTTGTGTTTCCGTTAGAATAGAGTGCTACCAACTGGTCGTCGGTGAGCTGAATTAAATTCTGCATTACTTCTTCTTTACTTAGTTTGTAGGAGTAAAGTTCAGTCTATAGGCAGTTCGGTTTTTAGTTGATAATTGTGTTATTTCAAAGCCTTACTTGGCTATTGATGGGGCAAAGATAATGTGAATTTTTCTTAACGCGCAACAAAAATGCCGTTTTTAACACTTTTGGAGGGGAAAAACTTGAATTCCGCGGTCCGGACTATGAGTTTACAACGCCGGACTATGGGGTTGGAGAGACAACGTTCCGGGGCTACTACGTACCCCTACGAGACCTAAACATCGATCGCCTCCTTTTTAGTCCCCTTCGGGGCCTAACAGTCGTTGAACGCCACGATGTTCTTAA
>JBGUVW010000002.1:0-14701 GCA_045220475.1 Bacteroidaceae bacterium | reverse complement strand
CCGCCTACGCTCCCTTTAAACCCAATAAATCCGGATAACGCTCGCATCTTCCGTATTACCGCGGCTGCTGGCACGGAATTAGCCGATGCTTATTCACGCGGTACATGCAATACCCCACGCGTGGGGCACTTTATTCCCGCATAAAAGAAGTTTACAACCCGTAGGGCAGTCATCCTTCACGCTACTTGGCTGGTTCAGTCTTCCGACCATTGACCAATATTCCTCACTGCTGCCTCCCGTAGGAGTTTGGACCGTGTCGCAGTTCCAATGTGGGGGACCTTCCTCTCAGAACCCCTATCCATCATCGGCTAGGTGGGCCGTTACCCCGCCTACTACCTAATGGAACGCATCCCCACCCCTTACCGATAAATCTTTCGTGCGCAAAAAATGCTTTCCGTGCACCACATCGGGGATTACTCTCAGTTTCCCGAGGCTATACCCGAGTAAGGGAAAGGTTGGATACGTGTTACTCACCCGTCTGCCGCTAAACACCCGAAAGTGTTCCGCTCGACTTGCATGTGTTAAGCCTGTAGCTAGCGTTCATCCTGAGCCAGGATCAAACTCTTCTTTGTAAATTTTACCGTATTTGATGTAGGCCCATAAAAAAACGTGCATCGAAGCACGCATCGTATAGACCCATCTGTTTGTCTTTTTTTTGCTCAGGTCCGTTTCAATCTTCTTAAAGAATTAATTGACGGTTCGTATTACCCTTGGACATACTTATTATAAGTACGCCCGTCGTACTACTTGTCTGTATGAAATCTTTTCAATGTGCTCTTGCTGTGCTGTTCCTTTCGGAAAGCGGATGCAAAGATAGGGGGAGTTTGGGAACTGACCAAACATTTTGGAGACTTTTTTTGAAGAAACTTTTTCTTTTTATGGAGTTGGACTGAATATCAGCACGTTCCACACAGACATTTTTTACAGCAAATACACATCTGACATAATTGTATTATCTTTGTCAAAGATAAACGTGCCCTAGCGCACGTATAATTATATAAAAAGGTATGAACGTCATATTCAAAAAGTTTCTGTCTATCCTGGTAGTCACTGCCATCTGGAGCCTGGATATCATGGCGCAAAGCGGCCTGACCAGAATCAGCGGAAATGTGAAGGACGTCAACGGAGAACCACTCTCCTACACTACCGTAAGATTGAAAAACACATCAAAAGGATGCATCACAGATTATAACGGAAATTTCTCATTCAACGCCAATGTCGAAGGGCAGACGCTTGTAGTATCCTGTATAGGATACAGCGATTACGAGCTGGCATTGACGTCAAAGACCAGATATCCCTTGAGAATAATACTCAAGGAGACCACTTATGACCTGCAGGAGGTGGTAATCAAACCGGAAAAGGAGAGATACAAGAAAAAAGGTAATCCTGCTGTTGAACTCGCAGAAGAGATAATAAGCCGCAAAGAGAAAGAGAACCCTTTCAACAACGACTACGTTTCAAGGGAAAGATACGAAACGTTTGTAATTGCACTTGACAACTTTACGGAGGAGAAGCAGGAAAAGCCTATGTTCCGCAAGTTTCCGTTCCTAAAGGAATATGTGGATACGTCGCTCGTATCGGGCAAACCTATCCTGAATGTCTCTACACGCGAACTGGCTGCAACTGATTATTTCCAGCGCAAGCCTTCACGACAGAAACAGAAGGTTGCAGGACGTGACTGGATAGGCATTGAGGACTTTCTGCCCGACGAAGAGGTAAGAGCATCATTGGAGGCTACACTTAGAGACGTTGACCTCTTTAATGAAAAGGTGATGATAATGAGGAACGAGTTTGTCAGCCCTTTTGCGGACTACGCTACAACTTATTACCGATTCTATCTGCAGGATACGATTGTTGTGGAGGGAGACAGATGTGTGGACCTGGCTTTTGTCCCTAAGAACCTGCAGTCATTTGGTTTTACCGGACACCTTTACGTTACGGTTGATTCCACCCATTTTGTGAAATGGATTCAGATGAATGTCCCTTATGACATAAACCTGAACTTTGTAGAGTATATGAATGTGGAGCAGAAGTTTGCCAAAGACAGCGAGCATCCGAGACTTCTGACTTACGAATGCATTACAGCAGAGTTCAAGCTTTATGATTTCATTGACGGTATTTACGGAAGACGTGAAGTTTACTACTCGGGATATAAGTTCAATGACGATGTTGACAGGGAACCTTTTACACATCAGGAACCGATAATAGAACCTGCCGAGGCAACCGAACGTGACGATGAATTCTGGGCACAGTACAGAGAGCAGGATGAAAACACCACAAAGCATGGCAAGGCCAAGGATGTAGGAGAGATGCTCAAAAAACTGCGCAGCGTACCTGTTTACTACTGGACAGAGCAGTTTATCAATCTGCTGTTCTCCGGTTTCATACCAGTCAAGGAGGAGAATACCCCGTTCTATATAGGCCCGGTCAACACCATGATCAGTTACAACGGTTTGGAGAACGTCCGATTCAAACTGGGAGGTATGACGACCGCGTATCTGAATCCTCATTGGTTTGGAACCGGTTATCTGATATACGGTCTGGACAACAGGTTCAAATACTACGGACGTCTTGAATACTCTTTCGAGCCCAAGAAGGAGCAATGGAACGAATTCCCGGTCCATTCACTCAGACTCCAGTACGAGGATGACATATATCAGTACGGCCAGCAATATCTGTACACCAATAAAGATAACGCCTTGCTGTCCCTGAAACGTCTGCCGGACAACATGATAGGTTACGTTCGAAATACCGAGCTGACCTATACCCAGGAGCGTCACAGCGGCTTCTCGTTTACCGGAGTGTTGAGAAACAGGATAAACGAATCAACAAAATTCATTCCGATGGAGAGAAATGACGGAAGCGGATCCGTCAAGGAGATAATGCAGACCGAATTGGAAATAGGTCTGAGATACGCTCCGCATGAGAAATTCGTACAGCATAAATGGAACAGAAAGAGCAAGACCCCGGAGCATCCTGTATTCACACTCAACCACACCATGGCATTCAAGGGCGTTCTGGGTAGCGAATACTCAATACAACATACGGAATTGTCATACAGGCAGCGACTGATGGCAGCTCCTATAGGTTATTTTGACGTGATGCTGCGTGCCGGCAAGATATGGGGACAGGCACCCTACCCCTTGCTTATCATACCTAACGCAAACCTTTCATATACATACAGAAAGGAGACGTTTGAGACTATGACGCCTATGGAGTTTGTCATGGACCAGCACCTTACATGGGATGTGGTTTATTATATGAACGGACTTATCCTGAACCGCACACCCTTATTGAAGAACCTTAAATTGAGAGAGGTTCTGTACTGCAGAGGCACATGGGGTTCACTCAGCAACAGGAACAATCCGAATATTGATAACAGCGGTAATATTTTCAACTATCCTACCGACCGCAGCAAGGCCACCGGAACTGTCATGAAGGAGCCGTTCGTAGAGATAGGCGCAGGAATAGAGAACATATTCAAGCTTATGTCCATTAACTGGTTCAAAAGAATGACATATAAAAATAGCCCCGATGTTGACCAATGGGGCTTGAGAATTGCAGTTCACCTGCAATATTGATTCCGAACGAAAGAGGCTGTTACTCCTCAGAGACTATATTGGTAAACTTGAAATCCGTTACCTGAATCAAGGCGAAGCGGTTCTTCTTGGCGTTTCTCTTGATGAGTTTCGCCTTACGTTTAATCATCTTCTTTTCTTTCTCCGAGAAATAGACGGAACTCATGAGAGATTCATCGACATCAGCCCCGACATGCTCATTGAACTGCTCCTCAAATCCGGCACGTTCCTTAAGAAACCATTTATTGTTGACAGTCACATTATCCAGTTTTTGGACATCGGACACAAAAAGGACTGAATCCAACAGAGAGAATGAAGTCGCGAACATGTAGACATCTACCTGACGCGAGTTCTTGTTCTGACTCTGGGTACGCATCTGAGAGAGGTCGGCACGTGTCTTTTCAAGACCTTCACCCCTGTTGAGCGTAGGATCACCTGTCCTGCCCGATCTCTGTGCTGAAACTGAAAGCGACAGCATCAGCATCATTGCGGCAAGAAACGTTTTTGTAATGGGACGCATAATCAGCCCAGGTATGATTTGAGCAGTTTGCTACGGGAATTCTGACGCAGACGACGGATTGCTTTCTCCTTAATCTGACGGACACGCTCACGGGTGAGGCCGAACTTATCGCCGATTTCCTCAAGTGTCATCTCACGGCAACCGATACCGAAGAACATGCGGATGATATCTTTCTCACGGTCAGTGAGAGTTGACAGAGCTCTGTCAATCTCCTTGGAGAGAGACTCATTGACAAGGGTCTTATCGGCCATAGGAGAATCATCATTGACAAGCACATCCAGAAGGCTGTTATCCTCACCGTCAACGAAAGGTGCATCAACTGAGATATGACGACCTGAGACCTTGAGGGTATCAGCAATCTTATCAACCGGAATGTCAAGCTCCTCGGCCAACTCCTCGGGAGAAGGACGACGCTCATTCTCCTGCTCGAACTTGGAAAGAGCCTTGCTTATCTTATTGAGTGAACCTACCTGGTTAAGGG
Organism: Bacteroidaceae bacterium; assembly: GCA_045220475.1. Taxonomy (GTDB): domain Bacteria; phylum Bacteroidota; class Bacteroidia; order Bacteroidales; family Bacteroidaceae; genus Colenecus. The sequence continues at coordinate 10,122 of JBGUVW010000002.1, read as the reverse complement.
GAAGACGAACTATACGGGCCTGCTCTGCCAGAGCCTGAAGAATAGACTGGCGGATCCACCATACTGCATAGCTGATGAACTTGAAGCCACGGGTCTCATCAAACTTCTCGGCAGCCTTGATAAGGCCGAGGTTACCCTCATTGATAAGATCAGGCAGACTGAGACCTTGGTTCTGATACTGTTTTGAAACAGACACTACGAAACGAAGATTAGCACGGGTAAGTTTCTCAAGGGCTGCACGGTCACCCTTGCGGATACGCTGTGCAAGCTCTACCTCCTCCTCAACCGTGATAAGCTCCTCACGGCCTATCTCCTGCAAATACTTATCAAGTGATGCGCTTTCACGGTTTGTAATGCTCTTTGTAATCTTGAGTTGTCTCATCTTCAGTATATAATAAGCGAATTGGGTGCAAATTTACTTAAAATAAAAATATAACAGTGCTCCAGACGCTAAAAAATTGAAGTGGTTTATGACGCCACTCCAATTTTTTCGCTAATGAATTATCCCTAATTATTCTTCGGACAGGTTGATAGCATATATCGCCCTACGGCCTGACGGATAGACACCGGAGACAAACAGTTCCTGATTGGCAGATGATGCAGCCTCTTTATAGAGACGCTCCACATCATCAACAGATCTGATCTGCTGGTTGTTTATCCTGAGGATTATATATCCGCGCTGAATGCCGGCATCTTTCATAAGACCGTTCTTGATGTCACTAACCTGCACTCCGTATCCTATATTGAGCTGACGACGGGTCTGATCAGGAACATCCTGGAATTCGGCGCCAAGGAGCTCAAAATTGGTATCGGTCACTATCTCCGTGTTACCGCGTGAGTTCTTGAGTTCAACGTCAATCTTCTTCTCTTTCTTGTCACGAAGAAGAGTTACGGTCACTTTATCGCCCGGACGGTACTGTACTATCGTCTCCTGGAGTTCATTCATGCTCTTGACTTTCTTTCCGTTGATGGATGTGATGATGTCACCCTCCTTTATGCCGGCTGCAAGAGCGCCTCCACCGTCAATGACATCCACGATATAGATGCCGTCAATTGCATCACCCAGGTCAATATTCTTGTTCCTTTCATCCTGACGCATTGCTATTACATCCGCACCGTTAATGCCGAGCATAGCACGCTGAACGGCTCCATACTCCTTGAGGTCTGCTACGACTTTCTTGACAATGGTTGTAGGAATAGCGAATCCGTAGCCGGCATATGTGCCCGTAGGAGACTCCAGAGCGGCATTGATTCCAACCAGTTCACCATTGGTGTTGACGAGGGCTCCTCCACTGTTACCCATATTGATGGCAGCATCTGTCTGAATGAAGGACTCAATGCTTTCATCTCCGTCATAGATTCCGATCTTTCTGGATTTGGCACTGACCACACCGGCTGTAACGCTTGATGTAAGATTGAACGGATTACCTACAGCGAGCACCCACTCTCCCAGACGGAGGTCATCAGAATTGCCCATGGGGATAACCGGGAATTCGTCACCCTCAATCTTGATAAGAGCCAGATCGGTATTTGGATCGGCACCGACAAGAGTAGCGGTGAAGACACGGTTGTCATTAAGCGTAACCTGAATCTCATCGGCCTTTTCTATCACGTGATTGTTGGTGACGATGTAGCCGTCCTTGGTCAGGATGACACCAGATCCGTATCCTACCTGAGGCTGAGTCCTGTACTGGCGCTGACGGGGACGTCCGCCAAACATATAGTCAAATATATCCGAATACTCCTGATAAGTCTGAGTGCGGCTCTGAATGGTTGACTTGATATGAACTACCCCGTGAACGGTCTTCTCGGCAGCATCTGTCAAGTCAACAGGCTGAGTACGGCCAGCCGAAGAGAAAGCAGTTTGGGAGAGCGTGGTGTAAGGTGCACCCTGCTCTGATACATATACAACCTTTCCGTACTTTTTACTGAGGTAATTTGTAGTGATTACTGATGCGCCTACGCAGCAGCAAATGAGAACAATCGAATACGCTACGATTTTAGTTGCCTTTTTCATAGTTAATTCTCCTATTTTAGTTAATTAATTGGTCCTATTTAACACTGATCACATCCAAATATATACAACATCCGGGCCAATGTTACACACTTGGCAGATTATTTCCTAATAATTAACCATAAAAGCTCCAATTTAACATATCAAAGAGAAACAAAACGGGCGGGATATATATCGTCCCGCCCGCTTTTTCTACCAGATCCCGGAGATCAATAGCCGAATATATCATCCAATGAAACCTCCTGAACAGTACCAAGAGTTCCCAGGAATTTGAGGTCAAGATCCTTGGCGTTACCCAGGATTCCATATATGTAGGTACGGTCTTTCACCCATTTCTGCTGGCAGGCTACGATATCCTGGAGTGTCATATCTGACAGTTTGTCATAAATGAGTTTATTGAGCGGTTCCTTGAGTCCGAGCTCCTGAGCATTAAGGTAATTGCTCAATACAGACATTCCGGTGACGCGGTTTGTACGGAGTACCGACTCCAGACCGGCCTTGGCTATCTGGAATGACTTATCAGACTGAGGCATCTCATTTATTATATCATCAAACGCCTCTACGGCAGCCTTGAGTTTATCATTCTGGGAACCGATTCTGGCATAGAAGCTATAGGTATCATCCTTATATGAAGGCGATGACAGGGTTGCTCCGGCACTGTAAGCCAAAGCTCTTGCCTCACGCATCTCCTGGAATACTATTGCATTCATACCGCTTCCGAAATAGTTGTTGAAGAGTTCGATATAAGGCACGTCATCAATGGAGAATGTCTCGCCACGGTCAGAATACTGAATGTAATTGAACTGACGGGAATCATACGGTGCGACATACACCTTTGATTTGTCAACAATCTGCTTCCTAGTGTATTTCTTAACCAGTTTCTCGGGGTTATCGGAACACTTATGATGCTCTGCAATCACGCTCTTGGCCTGAGCCTCATCCATGGGACCGTAAAGCAGGATCTTGTGTTCCTTGTTAAAGATATCCTTAACCAAGCCCAGAAGCTGGTCGGATGTAAGGGCGAGAACCTGCTCATTGGACAGGGAGACGGACTTGACATAGTCAGCGCCGTAGTAGATGAAGCGGTTGAGTGCGCTTGAGCAGCTGCTCTGGCTTGCTTTGGACATCTGACGTCCCTTAAGCTCATCCTGCTTGAGATTCTCAAGGATAGACTCATCGGGGATTGCATTGAGCATGAGATCCTCAACTATATCAAGCATCTGACCAAGATTCTCAGCAAGTCCGTTTACGGCAAATGTCATTACGTTATCACTCACATTAAAGCTATGGTTACCGGCTATCTTGTACTCATCGAGTGCAATCTGATCGGCACTACGTGTGGGAGTGCCCAGATATGAGAGGTAATCAAATGCAAATGCCAGGGCGGGATCGGTGCTCTTTCCGATGTCAAAACGGAATGAAGCCGATACGATATCATTCCTGTCATTCTGCTTGTAAAGCATCTCGATACCCTTCTTGAACTCAGACTTTGAGAGATCCTTCTCATAGTCTACGAACACGGGCTCGATAGGCTTAACTTCAACCTCGGATATCTCCTTGAGGAAATCGCTCTGCTTGTCACGGTTGGTTGCTATAGGAGTGATGGCAGGTGCCACAATCTTGTTGTTCTTGGGATTGACGCCCTGATGCTTATAGACTACCACATATGAGTTATCGGAAAGATACTTGCCGGCCCACTCCATCACATCAGCCTTGGTAACCTTGGCCAGACGGTCAAGAAGAGTTACCTCACTTGCCCAGTCTGTGTGTTCAATGAACGAGTTGACCATTCTCATGGCACGACTGCTGTTGGACTCAAGCTGACGCATCTGGGTGAGTTTGATGTTAGCAACGGCAGCGCCGATAAGGGACTCGTCAAAATCACCGTTGCGCAGTTTGGCAACCTCGGCAAGAATCAGGTCACGGACCTCATCAAGAGTCTGTCCCTCCTTAGGATAGCCCTGAACCAGGAAATCTGAATAATCAACACGGTCATAAATCTGAGATCCGGCAGCCAGGACTTTCTGCTGCTGATTAAGGTCAAGGTCAATAAGACCTGCCTTACCGTTGGTAAGAATAGACTCAACGATGGCGGCTATCTCACTCTCCTGATCCTTCTCACCCGGTATACGCCAGCCGAACAGAAGGAAATCCGACTCATTGCCATAGACATGCTTTACGACGGGAGCGGCAAGTGACTCCTCTGGCTGATACGTGAATTCCGGCAGTGACGAATTGGGCTCCCAGTCACCGAAATACTTCTCAATGGTAGCCACGAATGAATCCGGATCAAAATCACCCGATACGCAAATGGCTATGTTATTGGGAACATACATGATGGATTTCTGCTTCTTGATAGCACTGATAGAGGGATTCTTAAGGTGCTGTTGGGTTCCGATAACCTGTTGCGAGCCATAAGGATGATGCTTATAGAGCACTGAATCCATAGCATAGATGGCATTCTGTGAATCCTCATTCAGATACATGTTGTACTCCTCATATACAGCCTCCAGCTCTGTATGGAAACCACGAACGACCATATTACGGAAACGGTCGGCCTGAATACGGGCCCAATTGTCAATCTGATTGGAGGGGATATTCTCCTGATAAACGGTCTGGTCATCGGATGTAAAGGCATTGGTACCCTGTGATCCGATTACCGACATGAGTTTGTCATACTCATTAGGAATGGCAATCTCTGATGCGGCATAGCTCAGACTGTCGATGATATGATAAATGGCCGCACGTTCAGCAGGATCGGTCTTGGTGCGGTAAATGTCAAACTGCTTCTCAATCTGATCCAGCAGAGGCTTCTCGGCCGCATAATCTGAAGTACCGAAACTCTCAGTTCCCTTGAACATGATATGCTCCAGATAATGGGCAAGTCCGGTGTTATCGGAAGGATCATTCTTACCACCGCTTCTGACTGCAATATAAGTCTGAAGTCTGGGTTGCTCCTTATTTACAGACATATAGACTTTAAGTCCGTTGTCAAGGGTGTAGATCTTGACCTTCATAGGGTCACCCTTAACCGTCTCATACTTTGAGCAGGAAACTGCGCCAAGCAGCAATAAAGCCGATACGGCAATCAATGATAACTTTTTCATAGCAGTGTAAAACCTTTTTATTGAAGGGCAAATATAATCAATGTGTGGGAAATAATCAGTATTTTTGCAGCCAGAAAGCTGACCGGTCTGCCGCTGTCCCCCACGGGGCTGAGGAAAGTCCGGGCAACACAGAGCATTCCACTTCCCAACGGGAAGCAGTCAGTAATGGCTGATAAGCGTAGAAGAAAACAACCGCCGCAAGGTAAGGGTGAGAAGGTGGGGTAAGAGCCCACCAGGCCTGTGGTGACACAGGTGCTGTGCGCCTTGGAAGTTGCAAGTTCATGTATACCGGCGTCAGAGGGCTGCTCGCCTGAGCCGGAGGGTAGAACGCGCATGACCATAAGGTCATGGAGCCGGCCGGTGACGGCAGGTCAAGATTAATGGCAGACAGGGAAGGTACGTGTACCGCCCCCACAGAACCCGGCTTACAGGTCAGCTTTATTTGAAACAACACAAATCCAGATATATGAAAAGGGTACGCTGCCCCAAATGTGACCACTACAACACTTTTGACGAGACTCTCTACAAAGAGGGCCAGTCACTTGTGTTTGAATGCGAGAACTGCCGCAAACAGTTCAAGATACGCATAGGAACAAGCAAACTGGCTGCTACCCAGAAGGATGCCGACCGCAAGAAAGAGGTCAATGACATAGGATTCGGTTCAATTCTTGTAGTGGAGAACGTATTCGGTTTCAGACAGAGTTTTGCCCTGCAGGAGGGAGAAAATGTCATTGGACGCTACAACCCCGGAGACAACGTTACCATTCCTATTGATACGAATGACAGGAGCATGGACCGCCGTCACTGCGTAATTACCGTAAAGAAAGAGCCCACAGGCGGGATAAGCTATACACTACGCGACTTCCCCAGCCTAACCGGAACATTCCTGTTCAACCGGATCCTTGCGGACCGCGAAAGGGTGCTGATTGAGGACGGAGCCATCATAACTCTGGGAGCCACCACCCTTATACTCCAGGCTGCAGAGCAATAAAAAAACCGCGCCATCCGACGCGGTTAATTTTTTGTTATCTGAAAAATCAATCTCTTACTCTTCTCTTATCAGACGGTGACATGACGCAAACCTTGAATTCATAATCCTCAAGGATATCATACTCACCTCCGTCAGACCACTCAACTATGAAGGTAATATATCCGCTTTTAACCTCATAACGGATGCTCTGTGTCATAACATTGTGGTGTGTATCACTGACGGTGAATGAGTACGGGAGAGGAGTATCCGAACCGTATGCCTCATCAATAAAGTAGGCAAGCACAGCTCCGTTATCCATGACATCATTGGTGATGTCCTTGTTTTTTATAGAGTAATAATACTGGTAAGTACCAGGGCCTGTTGATTCTTTTGTCCATTTATTATACCCTACAGTATAATAGGACACCTTAATGTCCGATCCCATCTCATATCTCTCAAAACTACATCCGCACAGAAGGAACATGCAGGATACCAATGCAATCAATGCTTTTTTCATATAGATCTGTTTAGTAAATTCAATTATAGGACGAGCCGATTAAAGATTTGTTAATGCAAATTTGCAAAAAATCCGGCAAATACCATCGAGTACAGCATAAAAACTATTCATCCCCGTAATTGGGCTCAAGCGAGGATTTCTGACTTCTCCTTGAGGCACGGATAGTTATAGGCATGGAGACCTTATACCTGACGGGAACTCCGTTTTTTGTGGCAGGAGTCCAACGCGGCATAGCCTTGAGAAGTCTCAGAATCTCATCATCGATGGAATAGTCAAGTCCCTTGAGGATACCCACATAGGTAATATCGCCCGATTTCTCTACGGTAAACTCAACCTCCATCTTGCCGTTTACAGAACGTTTCTTGGCCTCATCGGGATATCTGAAATTGTTGGAGATATACTCATACATCTTTTCAATACCGCCCTTGAATTCCGGCTGTGTGATTACATCCTCCTTGGGAACGGAATCCTTCACAGCGGTAGACGTGGAATCTGTTTGTGCGGATACGACTCCACACAGGAACATGAATAGCGGCAACAAAACGAGTCTCTTCATGACAGGAATGAATTGGTAATTATTAGAATCAAACTGTTTATTCATTTTTTAGCTGTTAGTTTGATAATCCGCGACCGCTTTGGTTAAATCAGGATATGGATTCTTAACATTTTTTCTATCCTGATTAGCATTCCAAAGAAATCACCAGCAAAAATAGGCAACGTCATTATGACATCACCTGAAAATGCGCTGCAAAACTGTCGCAATTGAGATTACCGCCTTTCAAGAAGCGTAACCACCTCAACGTGCTGGGTGTGAGGGAACATGTCAACCGGCTGTACGGCAGCTACACGGTATTGCTGGTCCATAAGTGCGATATCACGTGCCTGAGTGGCAGGATTACAACTTACGTAGACAATACGTTTGGGAGCTGCCGCCAGGATGACATCAACCACATCCTTGTGCATTCCTGCACGGGGAGGATCCGTGACGATTACGCTTGGGGTACCATGGGCGGCAATGAAATCGGCATTAAGGACGTCTTTCATGTCACCTGCAAAGAACTCGGTATTCTCAATACCGTTCAGGGCGGCGTTGACCTTGGCATCCTCAATAGCCTCGGGGACGTATTCAATTCCTACAACCTTCTTTGCACCGGCGGATATGAACTGTGCTATGGTTCCGGTGCCTGTATAGAGGTCATAGACCACGTCATCAGGGTTGAGCGCAGCCAGTTTGCGGACTACCGAGTAGAGACGGTATGCCTGACGGCTGTTGGTCTGGAAGAAAGACTTGGGACCGATCTTGAATTTGAGATTCTCCATAGTCTCATAGATAAACTCCTCTCCACGGAACACGTGCACATCAAGGTCTCCGAACGTATCGTTGCACTTGTTGTTTATCACATACAGAAGTGACGTGATCTGAGGAAAGTTGTCCGATATATGCTGCATCAGGCCCATGAACTGTTCATTCTGGGCAGGAGTCTCAACCTTAGCCTGAACAAGCACCATAATCTGACCCGTAGTCACTACACGCACCATCATGTCACGAAGTATACCCTCCTGTGAACGCAGATTAATAAAAGGTATCTCATGGCTGACGGCATATTCATAGGCCGAATTCCTGATCTTGTCCGATATCTCATCCTGAAGCCAGCATTCGTTGATATGAAGCACCTTGTCAAAAGCTCCCGGGATATGGAATCCCAATCCGGGCTGCTTGCGCTGAGCGTTACTTTCAGGATTGTCCAGGTCATTGAGCTCCTCCTGGGTAAGCCAACGCATATTGCTGAACGAGTATTCCAGTTTGTTACGGTAGCGGACAGTCTCCTCCGACCCCAGAATCGGACTTATCTCAGGCAATTCAACCTTAGCGATTCTGGTAAGGTTGTCAACCACCTGTTTCTGCTTGTAGCGTAGCTGTTCCTCATATGGCAGATTCTGCCACTTGCAACCGCCGCAAATACCGAAATGACGGCAGAACGGTACGGCGCGGACGCGGGACAGTTCATGGAACTTGACCGCTACTGCCTCGGCGTAGCTGTGTTTTTTCTTAAGTATCTTGAGGTCAACCACATCACCGGGAACCACAAAAGGTACAAAGACAACCAGGTCATTGATCCTGACCAGTGACTTGCCCTCGGCGGCTACATCAGTAATGGTTACATTCTCTATTATGGGCTGTTCGCGTCTTTTTCTGGACATAACTTTTATATTTGGGTTGCAAAGATAATGAAATTGTATTTTGCAAGAAAATTCGATTTTGAGCACAAAAAGGAGCACTCATTACACATCTTTTAATAATTAATGAGTACCTTTGCACCCGCTAAAAGATAAATAAAGGACTTTCAACTGTCAAACGACATAAACAACATAACATATTCAACAATTTATGAGCGAAAAAAGAGTTTACAAGTTCGGAAACGGACAAGCTGAGGGAAATGCCCAGATGCGAAATCTGCTTGGTGGCAAGGGTGCCAACCTGGCTGAGATGAATTTGCTTGGTGTACCGGTACCTCCGGGTTTCACCATCACCACCGATGTTTGCAACGAGTACTATCAGATTGGTCGCGACAAGGTTGTTGCCATTCTTAAGAGCGATGTTGAGGACGCTATCCGTCACATCGAGAAGCTGATGAATTCAAAATTCGGTGATGTAGAGAATCCTCTGCTGGTTTCAGTACGTTCAGGTGCCCGCGCTTCAATGCCGGGTATGATGGACACCATCCTGAACCTGGGACTCAATGACGAGGTTGTTGAGGGTCTGTCACGCAAGACCAACAACCCCCACTTCGCTTGGGACAGCTACCGCCGCTTTGTACAGATGTACGGTGACGTTGTTCTGGGTATGAAGCCCGTAAGCAAGACCGATGTAGATCCCTTTGAGGCCATCATTGAGAAGGTTAAGGAGGAGAGCGGTGTAGTTCTGGACAAGGACCTGAGCGTTGACGACCTGAAGAAGCTGGTTAAGCTGTTCAAGGCTGCCGTTAAGGAGCGCACCGGTCAGGACTTCCCCACCAGCGCTATGGATCAGCTTTGGGGTGCCATCTGCGCCGTATTCGGTTCATGGAACAACGAGCGCGCTATCCTGTATCGTAAGATGGAGGGTATACCCGATGAGTGGGGTACTGCCGTATCAGTAATGGCTATGGTATTCGGTAACATGGGTGAGACATCTGCAACAGGTGTTTGCTTCAGCCGTGACGCCGCTACCGGTGAGAACCTGTTCAACGGTGAGTATCTGGTTAACGCACAGGGTGAGGATGTTGTAGCAGGTATCCGCACACCGCAGCAGATTACAATTGAGGGTTCAAAGCGTTGGGCTGCTCTGGCTGGCGTATCTGAGGAGGAGCGCAAGGCCAAGTATCCTTCAATGGAGGAGGCAATGCCCGAGATCTACAAGGAGCTGGATGCTCTGCAGACCAAGCTTGAGAACCACTACCACGATATGCAGGATATGGAGTTCACCGTTCAGGAGGGCAAGCTCTGGTTCCTCCAGACACGTAACGGTAAGCGC
>JBGUVW010000001.1:0-31800 GCA_045220475.1 Bacteroidaceae bacterium | reverse complement strand
CGATCGCCTCCTTTTTAGTCCCCTTCGGGGCCTAACAGTCGTTGAACGCCACGATGTTCTTAACGGTCTCTCCAGGGCACTACGCTTTACGCCCCTGCACTGATGATCTCTCCAACCCCATAGTCCGGCTCCTGCAATGGGAAACATTGCATAGTCCGGGCCGCGGAATTCAAGTTTTTCGCTGGCTGGGGGGCAGGCAGCGGGTTAGATGAGGGTGCAGGCGGAGAGGTCGTTGCCGCAGAGGAAGGCGCAGATGGGCATTCTCTTCTTGCCGGCCAGCTGGACGTCATCAAGGCGGAGGGCTCCGTCGGCGGTTGAGACGATCAAGTTCTTGCGGCCGTCGCAGGTGATGGTGCCGGGTGCTTGAACGGGAGCATCGGGTACGGGCTGGACGGTGAAGATCTTGAAATCGTGGTCTATGCCGTCGGGAGTTCTGAGGACGGTCCAGGCGGCGGGGTATGGGGAGAGACCGCGGATGAAGTCGCGGACACGGGCGGTGGGCTGGTTCCAGTCTATGCGGCAGGTCTCCTTGAAAATCTTGGGAGCGGGACGGAGCTCATCGGCCGGGATCTCTGATTGCGGGATGGGCTTGATGGTACCGGCAAGGATATCCTGGAGGGTGCGGACGGTGAGGTCTGCTCCAAGGACCATCAGTTTGTCATGCATGGTCTCGGCATTGTCATCCGGGAGAATGGGTATGCGCTCCTGATAGATGATGTCACCGGTGTCTATCTCATGCTTGAGGAAGAAGGTGGTCACTCCTGTCTCCTTGTCACCGTTGATGATGGCCCAGTTTATGGGGGCGGCACCGCGGTACTGGGGCAGCAGGGAGCCGTGGAGGTTGAATGTTCCCAGACGGGGCATGTTCCAGACTATCTCGGGGAGCATACGGAAAGCTACGACTATCTGAAGATCGGCCTTAAGGGCACGGAGCTGTTCGATAAATAGAGGATCCTTAAGTTTCTCAGGCTGGAGCACGGGTATCCCCTGCTCTACCGCATATTTCTTGACGGGGCTGCTCTGGAGTACGCTGCCGTGACGGCCCATGGGTTTATCGGGCATGGTTACCACACCTACTATATTATATTGGTCCTCTACCAGACGACGCAGGGTGAACTCCGCAAACTCCGGGGTTCCCATGAACACTATCCTCAGCTCTTTCTTTTCCATAGCAGGCATTATATCAAACAGATTAGGGATATCGGCGTTCTTACGCTCACTCCTCAGAAAGTTCAAGTAAGACATTTCTGTATGAGTTGAAAATCTTGGACTTGGAGACGAAGCCCACGTAATGGCCGTTCTCATCCTCAACAGGCAGGTTCCAGGCTCCGGTCTCATCAAACTTTTTCATGACCGTTTCCATGGGGTCCTTTACCGACAGACGGGCCGGCGGCAGTTCCATGAGTTTCTGCACAGTGAACCTGTGATACAGTTCCTGACGGAACATGATGTTACGGATACTCTCCAGACTTACAATACCCACCAGGCTGTCAGCCTCATCCACAACAGGAAAAAGGTTACGCTTGGAGCGGGCAATAATATTTACCAGCTGGCCCAGGTCCATATCGGGACTGACCTTGAGGAACTCCTTTTCTATAAGGTTATCCATACTCATAAGGAGCAGGACTGACTGGTCTTTATGGTGGGTCATGAGCTCACCCTTCTGAGCCAGACGCATGGAGTAGATGGAGTGCGGCTGGAACAGGCGTATGGTGAGGTATGACATTATGGAAACCATCATGAGCGGCAGGAACATGGAGTAACCGCCGGTGAGCTCGGCAATGAGGAACACGCCGGTAAGCGGAGCGAACATTACGCCCGACATGAGACCGGCCATACCCAGCAGCGCAAAGTTCTGGACCGATATATCGGCACCCGGTGAAAGGCGGTTCATGAGCGTTCCGAATATGAATCCGGTGAGACAGCCCAGGAACAGGCTGGGTGCGAATATACCGCCGCATCCGCCTCCCGCATTGGTCGCGGTCGATGCAAACACCTTGGTAAGCACCACAAGACCCAGATAAAGCAGGATATTGCCGCCGTAGAACAGCGAGCCCTCCATTACCTTCTCAGGGTTCTCATTGACATTAAGCAGCATGCCTATGGTGTCATAACCCTCACCGAACAGTGACGGGAAGAGGAAGATGAGTATACTCAGTACTACCGCCCCGATAACGAATTTGATCCAAGGGTTGCGGAACCGTTTGAACCAGGTCTCAAACCAGTGCATGGTCTGGGAGAAGTAGAGCGATACAAGTCCGCAGGCAATGCCCAGCAGCAATGCATACGGGATTCGTGCCAGTTCAAACCCGTGCTCAGACACGAAATGGAACATGGAGTCCGTACCGGTGAATACGTATGATATGGTGGCAGCTGTCACGGATGATACCAGCAACGGCAGCAGCGATCCCATACTCAAATCAAACATAAGCACCTCAAGCACAAACACCAGTCCTGCAATAGGAGCCTTGAAAATACCGGCAATGGCGCCGGCCGATCCACAGCCCACAAGCAGCATCAGCGTGCGGTGCTCCATCTTGAACATACGGCCTATATTGGAGCCGATGGCAGATCCGGTAAGCACTATAGGAGACTCGGCACCCACAGATCCACCCATACCGATGGTGATGGCACTGGCAATAACCGATGAGTACATGTTGTGCGGTTTGATGCGGCCGTTTTTCTTGGAGAGCGCATACAGTATCTTGGTAACGCCGTGACCTATGTCATCACGTACAATCAGACGTATGAAAAGGCCCGATACCAGGATGCCCACTACCGGATAGAGAAGCAGGCTGTAGTTCTCGGAATTCATGACCAGGTTACCGTAGATGGTACCGTGGATAAGTGAAATAAGGTACTTGAGCAGTATAGCCGCAAAAGCGGTAAAAACACCAACCATCAGGCTGAGCAGCAGGATGAACTGTCGCTCGCTGATATGACTGCGCCGCCACAGGTTGAACTTGTTGAGCAGCGATTCGGTCTGTTTCTCTATCTCCTCAGTTGAATTGTTCATTATTCCCTGATTACTTTTACGAGTCCGCCTGAACCCAGTTTGATTATGCTCGATGCCACCGCACGGGACTTCTCATCCTGGCGATAGCCCACTATATAGTCCACGCCGGCCCTGATACGGTCCGATATGTCACTGAAATTACCCGGTGACGGCTCTCCGCTGATATTGGCCGATGTAGATACCACAGCACCGCCCAGACGGGCGCAGAGGTCACGCGAGAAATCCTCACGTGTTACGCGGATGCCTGCACTGCCGTCATCGGCAATAAGTTCAGGAGCCAGATGACGTACATTGTCATAGATGATGGTAAGCGGTTTCTCCGACAGGTCCATGAGGTCATACGCCACATCGGGGATATCGGGCACGTAATAACCCAGCTTGGCATCGGAATCTATGAGCGACAGCATGGACTTGCTGTCACTGCGCTGTTTGAGTTCAAAGATGCGGCGTACGGCAGCGGAGTTGGAGGCATCGCAACCTATCCCCCATATGGTATCCGTGGGATATAGGATTATGCCGCCGGCCCGCATCACCTCAACAGCCTTCTTGACATCTTCAATATACTCTTTCATTAGAACTCACTTGTAAAGTGGAACTTGATATGCTTGAAATCTATCTGAGCCATCTGCAGCACATATCCGCTGTCGGCCAGGAAGACGTCACGGCCCTCCATATCGGTAGCCATGAACTGATACTTGCGTTTCTTGAATGCATCCAGCTCGGCCTCATCATCGCTCTCAATCCAGCAGGCCTTATAGAGGCTGGCGGGCTCCCAGCGGCACAGGGCGTTATACTCATGCTCCAGACGGTACTGGATAACCTCAAACTGCAGCTGACCTACAGTGCCGATAAGCTTGCGGCCGTTGAACTGGTTCACGAACATCTGGGCAACACCCTCTCCCATCAGCTGGTCAATACCCTTGGCAAGCTGCTTGGCACGCATGGGGTCAGCATTCTCAATGTACTTGAACATCTCGGGCGAGAAGCTGGGCAGGCCCTTGAAATGGAGTTTCTCACCCTGAGTAAGAGTATCACCTATCTTGAAGTTTCCGGTATCGGGAAGGCCGATGATATCGCCCGGCCAGGCCTCCTCAATGGTGCTCTTGCGCTGCGCCATGAACTGGGTGGGCGACGAGAAGCGGAAGGTCTTGTCCAACCTTACATGATAGTAGGGCTCATTACGCTGGAACTTACCGGAGCATACCTTACAGAACGCTACCGATGAGCGGTGGTTGGGGTCGATATTGGCGGTTATCTTGAATATGAATCCGGTGAACTTGCTGTCCTCGGGTTCCACCACACGCTCCAACGCCTGGGTGGGACGCGGGCTGGGTGCAATCTGCACGAAGCAGTTGAGCAGCTCCTGCACGCCAAAGTTGTTCAGGGCCGAACCGAAGAACACCGGGGCCAACTCACCGTCCAGATACTGCTGGCGGTCAAACGGCTCATACACGCCGTCTATCAGCTCCAGGTCAGAGCGCAGCTTCTGGGCCTCACGCTCACCTACGTGAGCCTCAAGGTCAGCACTGTTTATATCTACGTTGACCTTCTCGGTCACCTTCTGCTTATCGGGGGTGAAAAGGTCAAGTTTCTGCTCATATATGTTGTACACACCTTTAAAGCGGGCACCTTTCTCGATAGGCCAGCTAAGAGGGCGTACATGTATCTTAAGTTCCTCCTCAAGTTCATCCAGCAGGTCAAAGGGATCATTACCCTCACGGTCCATCTTATTGACGAACACGATTACAGGAGTCTTGCGCATACGGCACACCTCCATGAGGCGGCGGGTCTGCATCTCAACACCCTTGGCGCAGTCAATCACTATGATTACGCTGTCAACCGCGGTCAGGGTACGGAACGTATCCTCGGCGAAATCCTGGTGACCCGGGGTATCCAGAATGTTTATCTTGTAACCTTCATAATCAAACTCCATGACCGATGTGGTCACAGAAATACCACGCTGTTTCTCAATATCCATCCAGTCCGATGTGGCGGTCTTGCGAATCTTGTTAGACTTGACCGCGCCGGCCACCTGGATCTGGCCGCCGAACAGCAGGAATTTCTCGGTAAGCGTGGTCTTACCGGCATCAGGGTGCGATACAATCGCAAATGTTCTACGTCTATTTATCTCTTCCATAATATCAATCCAATTCAAGTGTGCCCTCCTTATCCTCACGGTAGAGCACTGCCAGCTTTCCGATGAAAGCCGATACAGCCTTCACGGCCTGCTCAGTCGCGGTGCTTACAGGTTTGCCCTGCACCTTGAGCAGCCAGACTCCGTACAACATGTTGAAACAGTCACGCAGCTCCTCATTCTCAGTGCTGTGGTTCTTGGCACGGAACTCAACGATGAACGGCAGAGCCTTGTAGTACAGATCCCTGTACTGGGGCTGCTTGTGTGACTCCAGCAGGCGTGTATGAAGATCCTCAAGCAGAATGAGCACGTTCTCATTTATCTGCAGATGACCGCTCTGGGTCTTACCCTCGGCGCGCATCATCTCAATCAGGTCATCATACCACTGACGCCACTCGCGGCAATCGGCCTCACTGCGTCCGCTGCCCTTAATGACGGAGTCGTACAGACGGTCGCTGTCAAGCCCGGCTGCACGTATCATATCCTCAACCTGCCACATGTAAAGCAGGTACTCGGCAATATTCTTCTCTCTAAGTTCTTTCTGAACGAACATTCTACAACTTTATCAAAATCATGGTCAGCCACGCTACGGCGGCTACTATCAGTATGGTACCCAGTATTCTGTTTATCATCCACAGGCCACGCAGGTCAAAGCGGTTGCGCAGTTTGTTGATGAGGGTGGACAGGGTAAACCACCAGCAAAAGTCGCCCAAAAGGACGAACAGGTATGTCTGCAACTTAAGCCCGGTGGTGAAATCATCGACCGGCAGTGAAAAGAAAGCAAACAGACCCATGTAAAAAAAGACCACCAGAGGGTTTACTATGGCGACCCCGAATCCGGTAAGCATTATCTGCCAGAGCGAGTCCTTCTTTACCTTAACCTCTTTTGATGACGCAAGGGGGTTGTTCCTTACGGTCGTGATGCCGAACACCAGCAGCAGGGCGCATCCGATAAGCTTGACCACCAACGCAATGGTGGGATCCTCAAGATAGCCCAGCACCAATGACAGACACATCATGGTGATCATGATGTATATGGCATCACTGACAGACACTCCAAGGCCGGTAAGAAATCCTTTCCACCGGCCTTTGTTAAGTGTTCTCTGAATGACAAGCACCCCCGACGGACCCGTCGGGGCTGCTGCCAGAAACCCTATCGCCATGCCCTTGAGAATTATCTCAAGGACGGATATTTCACTCATTCTGAATAGTTATCTCCTAATTACGTTTTCCTCCGAAAGCCAGATTCAAACCAAGACTGAAATTAATTCCGAAATCGTCAACAGGAATAAACTGCGGGTTGAACTTGGCCTTAACGCGGTCAACTGCAACAAAGAAGTTGATTCCTGCCGGATGAAGGTTGAACAGCATGCCGAACGAGGAGCCTGTTGATGTAAACGCGTAGCTACCGGTAAGGTCAAACCATCCACAAGGTGTAAGAGTTACAGATGTCTTTGAAGATACATACGGCAGGGAACCTGAACGGTAAGTGAACAACTCACCCACAGACAGCCACTCCATTGTAGGAACGGTATACTCGGCACCCAGACGGAATGTTGCATTGAGATTGACTTTCTTGGTATCATCCTCCATCTCAGGATAGAACTGCATCATGTCCTCAAAGTCATCCTGGATCTTATCCATAGTATCGTCATCCTCGTTGTTACCGTTGACGTCGTAGTTGTTGAAACCTGCAAACTCTACATACTTGTCCTTATCGGTTGCAAAGGTATACATTCCTTTCCAATTGATAAAGCCAAGATCTGTTATAGAAGCTGAAACCTTAAGTCCCTCAACGATATCCTTGAAATCATACTCGGCACCCAGATCTACTGCAAAACCGAAGCTCTCGGGAATCAATTCGTTGACGTTGACCTTATACTCCTCGGCTCCTTCAACAACACGGCGACCGGTCTCTTCATCAATCTTGTACTTGTACTCGACACCGGGCAGAGCCGCGTTCACGGTGGCTTGAGTCTTGACCTTCCATGAGTCACCGTTAAGATCGGCATCGATGCGGTCAATGTTGATATCGGCATACTCGGCACCAGCCAGGAACTTGAGTCCCAGACCCACGGTCAGGTTCTCCATTATTTTCTGTGAGTGGGTAAGCCCAATCTCCAGATAAGTATTGGTCTTGATATTGATATCCTCTATCTCATAACTACCCTCTGAAAGGCTGTTCTTCATAAACTTGAACAGGCTCTTGGGCAGAAGCACCTCCTCATTGTTCCTCATCTTGATGTTGAATGAGGTGAACCACTTCTCACCGCCGAATCCGAACCCGAACAGGTCCATACTGATGTTAGAAGTGATCTGAGTGGTAGAAGGCATCTTGTCAAGGAACTTGCTGTCCGAAACCTTGGGGCTCATGAATGTATGGAGTTTGTCATCACCGGTTTCAAACACAAAGTTGGATATACCTACATTACTCTGTGCCTCTATCTGGATATTACTGATACCAAGGATCTCCAGATGGAATGAGCGTTCAGGGGCAAAGGCCGGGTTCAACTGATAACGCTGGCTGAAACCCTCAACAAAATAACCTGAACTTGAGCTCTGGCCGTATGACATAGCGGTCACAAGCAGCATTGAGGCTGCTATCAATGACTTTCTGATAATATGCTTTTTCATAACGTTTTCTGTTTAAGGGTTACTTGTCTTCTTTTTTCTTCTCACTGAGGTCAAGTACGATTCCCTGCGGGAACTTGAGTTTGACGCCCTTTACATGCAGGTACTGACCCTTCTTGATTGCGCCGTTGCTGTTGTTGTCATCAGACTGGCACTCGGCGGTAAATTGGAAGGCATCCAGTTTTTCAAGTCCACCCTTCTCGACAAAGAGCTTGAGAACCATAGGTTCGAGCAGTCGGCCCTCATCGTCACCTGCAGCTATCACGCATGAGTCAACCGTTATCTCAGGAACAGGAACACCCTGTTTGTCAAGAGCGGTTGCCTTGAGCTTTACTCCAAGCGGGATGGTGCTGATGATGCTGTCGGCACGTACCTCCATCGTGAGGTTCTCAATTACCTTATCGGCAAAGTCCTTAAGATCCTCGCCAAGGTTCTTGATGGTATCTGAGTACGATACGAACAGGCTGTCAAATGACAGAGGTATGGTAACCAGATAGTCACCCGATACGGTGAGATCCTTGGTTATGTCTATGTAATGCCATACGGTTGTATCGGTATATGCATTGAGACGGAACAGGATTGAATCCGGAACCGTGGTCATAAGTTCTGACAGACGGCTCATACCTACAAACAGAGTATCACCGCTTTCAGCATCCTGGACGGCCTGACCTATCACGAGTGTGGTGGTACGGCTGGGAGCGCTCGGATCACAAGGTGTCAGATTAATGGTACCCTTGTCAGGAGTGATGCTCTGAGCGATGAAATCACCGTCAGAATCCTTTGATGAGAGACTCAGGTCAAGTTTGATGGGAACTGATACTGTGCTGTTAAGGTTGATGGTGATTCTGGGATCCTTAAGTTTGAGTGATGCATCCTTGAGGAAGTCAACATCATCACCCAGGTCAAGACTGATACTCTCTGTGATAGCATCAATCTTGGGGCTAACCTTACCTGAAACAGCCTTGACTATGATTGAGTCAAACTCAACGGTAGGAGTAACCACGATATCATTCAGACCGCCCAGCTCAAGTTTCTGCGAGCCTACGACAGCCTTACCCTTTACGGTAACTGAGTCATCAATTATAAGCTTGCCATCCTGCAGTCTCTGAGGTGTCTTGAATGCAAGACCCTGGATCTTGAGGCCATCCATGATGAAGCCGGGGCTGTTGTCGGCAAGTTCTGCCTGGGTGAGCAGCTTGCTTATGATAAGTGAGTGTCCGTCATCACCGATACGGATGTTGGGATCACCTGTGTAGCTGATCTTGAGGAAATCAGGAAGTCCGATGGTGAGGTTGGAGATCCTCATTGAATCCAACATGGTTGGAACACCGTTGAACTTCAGTTTGAACTTAACGCCGGCATCCTGCACAAGCTCTATCTCACTGAGTGCGATAAGTGATGTGTCAACCTTGGAGTTGATGGATATGTCTGTAGTCTGGTCAAAATCAGTGGTAATCTCAGATGTCATGAAGTTGGCATCATCAATCACCAGTTGTCCGGATACCGTGAACTTTATATCCTTGTCACCCAGGTTTGCCAGATCCGTAGCATGAAGGTCTTTCTTACCTTCAATCTCGATATCGGCACTGTATGAAACCTTATTGTCAAGAGTGATTGAGGCGTTCATGGTATCTACGTCCTGATACAGGTCCAGTCTTTCAACATGCAGGAATATATCCTGACCCTTGGCCTTGGCAGGATTGATATCCAGCACATTGTTATTGGTGCCTACAGATTTCCAGGTTGCCTTGCCACCCATGTCATAGGTCTTGTCAAAGACGAAATCATTGGAGAATACAAGACGTATGTAACTGTCATCACCGAACTTGAACGGATCGATGCTGAAATCTGAAAGTGACAATTTGAAGTAACTGTTATCCGGAACAAAGGTGATGTAGTTGATTCTCTGCATACCGTCCAGACCATCGATCTTACATGATGACTCTATATCCTCTGACTCCAGCTCCACCTCTGTGGCTTTGGTCTGTACGGAGAAATCGGCCATCTTGAGAGCGTCACTCATGTTCACGTATACGAACATTGAACCGCCGCCCTTGGTCTTGCCGTTAACACCGATCTTAAGTGAGTAACTGATTGTACCGGTGTAGTTGATGTTCTTTCCGTAGTTACCGAAAGAGGCCTTGCTCATAAAGAACGTGATAGGCAGTTTTTTGCTGGTGCTAGAGGTCATATCCTTGACCTTACCGCCAGTAATGCTGAACTGGTTGCCTGTTACGTTGATGGTACCCTGAGTGATGTAACCGGAGAGGTTGTTATCCTTCTGGAGAATGAAGTTGTCAGGGAATGCTATGTTCAGTTCCGATATGGTAACTGTAGGATTGTTAAGTGCAGAATAGAT
This sequence comes from Bacteroidaceae bacterium, assembly GCA_045220475.1. Taxonomy (GTDB): domain Bacteria; phylum Bacteroidota; class Bacteroidia; order Bacteroidales; family Bacteroidaceae; genus Colenecus. The sequence goes on along the minus strand of JBGUVW010000001.1, from coordinate 21,660 downwards.
ACCGCCCAGGTCAACATCAAGAGTAATCAACTGGCCGGCCTGATAGGTACCGTCACCGAAATAGATGGTATCCAGTTTCTCAACATCGTCAGGGAGATTGTACTTGAAAGATATCTCCTTTGAGATTGTACCGGTAAGAGGAACGTTGAACGTGTAGTTTACGGTCTGACCGGCGGGAACCATTGAAAGGTTATAGGTATCAGTGGTGAATTCAGTCTCAAATGCAGGGAGCTTACTGTTGATCTCATTGAGGTCTATTGAAGCGATCTCAAGAGTCGTCTCACTGCTCTCCTCCGGGATATTCAGAGAGAGGTCATCCTTGGTAGGCGCATTGAAGCTGGTTGTGATTTCATTCATTTCAGGAGCCGGAATACCCAGCTTGACCTGATCGAAATCAATCTCAACGTTGTCAATGGTGCCATCCATAGTAAAACCGAACAAGCCACCGTCAAGGGTATCCAGGACGGAGTCATCACCATCAGTCTTGATGAGTGAATCCAGATAGATCTTACTCAGGCTGCCAACAGGAATAGATAATCCTCCACGGCCGATCTGCACGTCCATGCTGATATCCTTGTTGAGGTCGATATCATTGGACGTAGAGATACATGAGCTAAGGCAAAATGCTGCAATGATGCCGCACAAGGCCAATGTTCTTTTAAAATTGTCCATAGTGAAATATTGGTTTTGTTAGTATTCTCTGCTGTAAATGAAACGCACTTGGGGCAAAGATACTAAATAACAATCACACACGCGCGTGAATGGACAAAAAATTAAAAAAATGTGAAAAAATCATTCCTGAGGAGCGGAATGACCCTGATGGCGTACTGTCACACGGATACCGGAGAGACGGCGTTCTTTCTTTTCCATGACCTTGAGGACAAGGTCCTTGCAGACAAGTTCCTCATCCTTCTTGGGGAAATCGCCCTTGAGTTCAAGAAGGAAACCGGCCAGAGTATCGGCCTCACCCACATACTGGGCGTAATCATCCTCATCCAGGTCAACGATACGGAAGAAATCGGACAGCAGTGTCTTACCCTCAAAGACGAATGTATCGGGACCGGTCTTTCGATAGCTTACCGAGTCATCGTCAAACTCGTCATTGATCTCACCCAGTATCTCCTCAATGACATCCTCAAGGGTTACCAGGCCCGATGTGCCGCCAAACTCATCGACCACTATGGCCATATGGATACGGCCGGTCTGGAAGTCATGAAGCAGGTCATCAATCTTGCGGGTCTCAGGCACGAAGAATGCCGGACGGATAAGTGACTGCCAGCGGAATCCGTCACCTTTCTCAAGGTACGGAAGAAGGTCCTTTATGTAAAGAATTCCCTTGATATTATCAAACGTGCCGGAGTAGACGGGAACACGTGAGTAGAAGTTCTCTTTCACGCAACGGATCACATCACCGTAGCTGGCTTTTATATCCAGCGTAATCATATCAATACGTGATGTCATGATATCCACAACCGTTTCATCGCCAAAGCGGATGACGCCCTCCAGAAGCTGGTGCTCATCCTGGATATCCTGCTGGTCAGTAAGCTCCAGGGCATGCTCCAGCTGATCCACTGATATGTTTATATTTTTCTTAGATTGTACCCGGTCGGATATAGCCTTGGAGCGCATGAGCAAAGTGGATACCGGACGCAGCATCACAGTAAGCCATGAGAGCAACGGAGCGGCCCTGAGGCTGAATGAAAGGGAGTTGTGAGCCGAGTAGAGTTTGGGTATTATCTCACCGAAAAGCAATAGTATAAAGGTGAGCAGCACCGTAAGCACCAGGAACTCCACCCACTCCACGCCGAACACTATCATCTGGGCGAATGCCAGGTCAAGCAGAAGGATTATGGCTACATTGACCAGATTGTTGGCTGTAAGTATGGTTGCCAGCAGACGCTCCGAGTCAGAAAGCAGGGCCGATGCACGGCGGTAACGTGGTGACTCATCCTGCGATATGCGCTGCAGTTCATCGGGCGAGAGTGAGAAGAAAGAGGTCTCGGATGCCGATACAAGAGCTGAAAGAACCAAAAGAAGCAGGGCCGTCACAATTGCTATGACGGACCCCGCTGTAGGAGCATTAAAGCTGACAGCCCACCGGGCCGCAGCCTCCGAAATCAAAATAATAACGGGTTCTATAATGCTGTGATTTTAAGTTAGAACGGAATGCCCGGGTTTTCACCGGCCGGCTGTTCAGGAGCCGCAGAGGCCTGCGGGGCATCCTGCTTGCCCGAACGTGAGGTGAGCATCTCCATGGAATCCACAAAGATCTCAGTCACGTAGCGCTTTACTCCGTTCTGATCATCATAACTGCGATTGCGAATGCTGCCCTCAACGTAGAGCTTGTCGCCTTTGTGGACATATTTCTCTACAGTCTCGGCCAGTCCTCTCCAAAAAACAAGGTTGTGCCATTCGGTACGATCAGGCACCTGAGTGCCGTTCTGAGCAGTGTAACCACGGTCTGTCGTGGCGAGGGTAAGATTAGCTACACAAACATGGTTGTCCAGATACCTTACATCCGGATCCTTACCCACATTTCCAATTAAAATAACTTTGTTAACTGACATAATAATTAGATTAGGTATTATTTACAGCAGCAAATATAGTCACTGACTGAGATGAAACCAAAAACTGACAACGTTTTTTTAGGATGCCGCCGCCACAAATCATAATCATTTGTAAATACTGCTATTTTTAGCACAAAAACAGATGAAAATTTTTTCCATATCGCCAAAATAGTCTACATTTGCAATCCGAAAACAAAACGCGACATTTTAGACTTAAATTATTGACAATATGACAAAAGCAGAAGTTGTTAGCGAGATTGCAAAGAAGACCGGCATCGACAAGGCCGACGTTCTTTCTTGCGTTGAGGGTTTCATGGAGGTAGTTAAGGCTTCACTTGAGAATGATGAGAACGTATACCTGAGAGGTTTCGGCAGTTTCATCACCAAGAAGAGAGCTGCCAAGGCCGCACGTGATATCCTTAAGAACACCACTATCACCGTTCCTGAGCACAAGATTCCCGCTTTCAAGCCGGCCAAGACATTCGCACTTGCTGTTAGAAAGTAATAGTTAACTTCAAAATATTTACAGTTATGCCAAGCGGTAAAAAGAAAAAAAGACATAAGATGTCTACGCACAAGCGTAAAAAAAGACTGAGAAAGAACAGACATAAGAGCAAGTAAGCTCCGTCTGTGTTATCGACTCTCAAAGAACAAACTTGCCGCAAAATGTTTTCGTCAGGTTTGTTCTTTGCTTTAAATAAAGGAATATAAATAATGACAAGCGAACTGACAGTCAACGTCCAGCCGGACAGCATACAGATAGCCATCACTGAGGATCATAACCTGGTTGAGTACCAGAAGGATGCCCAGGAGGTATCATTTGCTGTAGGCAACCTCTATCTGGGACGTGTCAAGAAACTCATGCCCGGACTCAACGCATGCTTTGTGGACGTAGGGTCTGAGAAGGAGGCTTTCCTGCACTATCAGGACCTTGGCCCCCAGTTCGAGTCATTGAAAAGATACATCAAGCAGGTTCGTTCCAACCGCAAGAAACTGGCTCCGTTCAGCAAAGCGCAGTACGTACCGTTTGATGAGAAACAGGGCAACATCAGCACTGCCTTGGAGCAGGGCGATGAGATTGTGGTTCAGGTTACCAAGGAGCCCATATCCACAAAAGGCCCGCGCCTTACAGGCGAGATTTCATTTGCCGGACGTTTCCTGGTTCTCATTCCGTTCGGCGACAAGGTATCGGTTTCATCAAAGATCAAGTCCAACGAGGAGCGTGCCCGCCTTAAGCAGCTCATCCACAGCATCAAGCCCAAGAACTGCGGCGTCATAGTACGTACCGTGGCCGAGGGTAAGCGCGTAGCCGAGCTGGACAACGAGCTGTCAATACTGTACCGCCGCTGGGAGGACAGTCTGGCACTGGCTCAGAAAGCCGAGAAGGCCCCCACCCTGATATTTGAGGAGACCAGCCGTACAATTGCCATACTGCGCGACATGCTCAACTCATCATATGAGTCAATCCATGTAAATGATGAGAAGACATACAATGAGATCCGCGACTATGTAGAGCTTATAGATCCTGAAAAGACCAAGATCGTAAAGCTTTACAAAGGTGAGCTCCCCATTTTTGACAATTTTGCCATAACAAAGCAGATTAAGTCATCATTCGGACGCATAGTCTCATACAAGAGCGGAGCATACCTTATCATTGAGCACACCGAGGCTCTGCACGTGGTAGATGTGAACAGCGGTCACCGCGTCAAAGCCGGCACACAGGAGGAGAACGCCCTTGAGGTGAATCTGGGTGCGGCCGATGAACTGGCACGCCAGCTGCGTCTGCGTGATATGGGCGGAATCATAGTGGTTGATTTCATCGATATGGCACTTGCCGAGGACAGGCAGAAGCTCTACGAGCGCATGTGCCAGAACATGGAACGTGACCGCGCCAAGCACAACATCCTGCCCCTGAGCAAATTCGGTCTGATGCAGATTACACGTCAGAGAGTACGTCCGGTGATGGATGTGCCTGTTGACGAGACCTGCCCCACCTGCTTTGGCAGCGGAACGATAAGGCCGTCAATCCTGTTTACCGACCAGCTTGAGAACAAGATCAACTGTCTGGTAAAGCAGATGAAGATACGCCGTTTCAACCTCTTCGTACACCCGTACGTATACGCGTATATAAACAAGGGACTGTTCCCGCTCAAGTTACGCTGGGCATTCAACTACGGTCTGGGCATCAAGGTGCTTCCGGACCAGAACCTCCCGTTCCTCTCATACAGGTTCGTCAAGCCCGGCGGCGAGGAGATTGACATGAAGGAGGAGCACGAGATCCTTTAACGCAATTTTCTGAAACAATCATTATTTTTGCATTTGTACGTTAACACAATCCGTGTTGATGCGTCTTATTATCGGTAATTCAAGAATATAAATGACACCTGAAGTCCTGACAGAATCATTCAAGTCCTTGAGCGACGGGCTCTATAGGGTGGCATACTATATACTTGAGTCACAGACCGATGCAGAGGATGCCGTACAGGACCTTTTCATAAAACTGTGGAACAGCCGCGAGCAGCTGGACACTGTCCTGAACCTGAAGGCCTACTGCACCACACTGATGAAAAACCTGTGCATAGACCGGCTGCGTAAGGAGCAGAGGGTACAGGTGATGGAACCGGGGCCCGATATGGCCGAAGCCAGAAGAGTTGATGAGGACTATGACGCCCGTGAGAAACTTGAGAGAGTAATGGCAGCGATAGAGAGACTGCCGGCCAGACAGCGGGACGTGATGAAGATGTATGTGTTTGAGGAGATGTCATACGACGAGATTGCAGAGAAAACAGGAATGACAAACCTGACTCTAAGGGTACTGCTAAGCAATGCCCGGAAGTCACTAAGGAACCAGATATGAAAAAGTTGGAAGATATTGAAAGGTTGAGTGCACTTGATCTGGAACGGATTGCATCCGATGAGAGCATCATGGCGCCGGCTACCCTGAAACGGGACATAGCCATCACAGCACGTGCCCTTGAGATGGCAACCAAGGAAGAAGCAACCACAGGAAACTCCGGATTCAGGAAGGGACTGAAAAAGATAATCAGCCTGGCATCCTACTCCGCCGCGGCAGTAGCAGTCATTGCAGTAGGTCTGCACCTGTCATTCCAGGATACTCCCGAGGATACGTTTGACGATCCCAAGATGGCTTACGTGCAGATGGAGCAGGTACTGGGATTCATATCAGAGAAAATGAACGCCGGAATGGATATAGCCAATGTAGCCGAGCCGGTATTTGATAAAACTATAAACGCATTGAGATGAAAAGGTTTGTATCAATAGTAGCAGCACTGTTCCTGCTCACCGCAGGCGTTGGAGCGCAGGACAGCAAGGGTATCTACAACAAGTACTCCGATAATGACCAGGTGAGCGCCGTGTACATTTCATCGGCCATGTTCAAGCTGATAGGTAACCTGCCAAGCATGGATATGGGTAACGGATCCATGGATATAGGTTCTATCATAAAGACTCTGGACTCAATGTACATACTGGACTGCGAGGATCCCGAGGTAAGCAAGAACATCAAGGAGGATGTAAACAAGTTCATAAGCAAGTACAAGTTTGAGCTGCTTATGGAGATAAAGGAGAAAGGCGAGGTGGTGAGAGTCTATACATCGGGCAACGACAAGACCGTAACTCACTTTGTGATGACCGCAGCGGAGAATGACGCCTTCACCCTTATCTGCCTGGACGGCACCATGAGCCGCGAAGACCTTGAAAAGCTGGTAGCAAAAACTACAAAGGAGATGGATTAACGCAGTATCAGGGTCATTCCTACGGTCAGCGGATTGTCATCACCCAGATGATTGCGGTTTACAAGCGATCCCATCCTGACTCCGAACTGCTGGGATATTGACCAGAGGCTGTCACCCTTCTTAACTACATAAGACCTGTGCTCACTGTCGGCACGGGCCTTTTTTCTTTCCAGGAATACGAGAGTACCTGTGGGTGGAGTGAACTTACGGTCCACCTCATTGAAACGGCGCAGAAGCCTGAGTTGCATACCGTATTCGCGGGCTATATCCTTAAGGGTCTCTCCCTCACGCAGACGCACGCAACGCTGTCCGTTGACAAGAAGCGGCTGATGCGGCAGCTGTCCGGGTTTGAGACGCACTCCGGTCTTGGTGTCATATCGGTCCAGACCGTAACGTTCAATGATTTCTATAAGCTTGGTGGCATAGGTGGGACTGGTGGCGTAACCTGCAGCCTTGAGACCCTTGGCCCATCCCTTATAATCCGTAACACTCAGCTTGAACAGGGACTTGTAGCGGGCGCCGTTGACCAGGAAAAGAGAGTGGTCACGGAATGACTCTTCGGCACTGCGGTAACAGCGGAAACACTCATGGCGCTCGTCATCATCATGATACATCTTGCGGCCGGTCCAGTCACTGTGACATTTTATGCCGAAATGGTTGTTGCACTTGGTAGCCAGCGAACTGCGGCCGGCATCGGACTCCAACAGGCCCTGGGCAAGCGTGATACTGGCCGGGATTCCGTATTGTTTCATCTGCTCCACCGCCATTGCGCTGTACTTGGCAATATAGGCCGAGTAGGCATCCTTGGCAGCTGTTGTCTGGACTGTCTGCCTGGAAACGGAGCATGACACCACATAAAGAAGCGCCAATAGGAATAAAGCCGGACGGAGTATCTTCATCATGAAAGCGTTAAGTTACGCGAAGTTAGTGAAATATGCCGAAAATAGAGTAACTTAGCGCTCAGTAAAATCTTCCTGAGCTTATGAAGAGACTGAGCAAGACCATAAACTGGAGCATTCTTAGTGATGATGAACTGAGCGGCAGCGACCTTAAACTGGTTGAAACAGCAAAAGAAGCCACATCAGGCAGCTGGTCACCCTACTCCGGATTCAAGGTAGGAGCGGCACTGCTGCTTGAGGACGGCACGATTGTGACAGGCAGCAACCAGGAGAATGCAGCCTACCCGTCAGGTCTATGCGCTGAGCGTACGGCTCTTTTCGCTGCAGGCCATGCCCACCCCGGCAAGGCCGTCACTGCACTGGCCATTGCCGCACGTAACGACAAAGGTTTTACAGCCCAGCCCATCACTCCGTGCGGAGCATGCAGACAGGTCCTGGCTGAGACCGAGCAACGAGGCGGCAAGCCCATACGGTTCATCCTGTACGGTACTCAGGGCACAATGATAATTGAGGGCGGCACCGACGCAATACTACCCTTCTGCTTCGGGGCCGAATCAATGAAATGACCTTTTTGGTTTTTTAATATGACACAGTGTCACCGCAACATGCCGTGGCACAATCTTTGTTGTATATGGGGTGACGTTGCAAGGAAACAAGAAATGAGTAAAAGAAACAAACATAAAATGTCAGAAAATTTCCAAGAGAAGGAAGAAGAAAAGGATATTCTGGACGGTGCAGCTCAGGAGACTGAGCAGGCACAGGCCGATAACGCCGACGGACAGGATACCCCGCAGGAGGAGACCATAGAGGACAAACTGGCCAAGAGTGAAGCCGAGGTGGCCGACCTCAAGGACCGTCTGTTACGCCAGATGGCAGAGTTTGACAATTTCCGCAAACGCACCATGAAGGAGAAGGCTGAGATCATACTGAACGGAAGCGCCAGCGTGGTGACGGATATCCTGCCTGTAATCGATGACCTGGAAAGAGCCATCGCAAACTCAGCCAAGTCAGAGGATTTCAATGCTCTCAAAGAGGGCGTTGAACTGATCTACAACAAACTGATGCATACCCTGGAGCAGAAAGGCCTGCAGAAAATCAGCCCCAAGAACGAGCCGTTCGACACTGATTTCCATGAGGCCATAGCCATGATACCCGCTCCTGACGAGGAGTCAAAGGGCAAGGTTCTGGACTGCGCCATAGACGGATACAAACTTAACGACAAGGTACTGCGCCACGCCAAGGTGGCCGTAGGACAGTAATACCACGGGAATATGGCAAAAAGAGACTACTATGAAGTGCTTGAGGTCCCCAAGACCGCTACAGCCGACGAGATAAAGAAGGCTTACCGTAAGAAAGCCATCCAGTACCACCCTGATAAGAACCCCGGCGACAAGGAGGCCGAGGAGAAGTTCAAGGAGGCAGCCGAGGCATACAGCGTACTTAGCGACCCCGATAAGAGAGCCAAATATGACCAGTTCGGATTTGACGGTCTGAACGGCGCGAGCGGATTCGGCGGAGGCGGCGGATTCAGCGGTGCCGGCATGTCAATGGACGATATATTCTCAATGTTCGGCGACATATTCGGTGGCGGCGGATTCGGCGGGTTCGGCGGATTCGGAGGCAGCCGTACACGCGGGCGCAGCGGAGAGCGCAAGTCACGCGGATCAGACCTGAGAGTCAAGGTTGCCCTGACACTTGAGGAAATCAACACCGGTGTCACCAAGAAATTCAAGCTCAAGAAACTGGTTCCCTGCCAGCACTGTAAGGGTACCGGCGCCAAGGACGGATCGGCCGCAGAGACCTGTCCGGACTGCCATGGCTCAGGTGTGGTAATGCGCACCCAGCAAAGTTTCTTCGGCATGGTTCAGACTCAGACCGTCTGCCCCCGTTGCGGAGGTGAAGGCAAGATCATCAAGGACCGTTGCCCGCATTGCAGCGGTGACGGCGTGGTATACGGCGAGGAGATTGTCGAGATCAACATACCCGCAGGTGTAGCAGAAGGCATGCAGCTTTCCGTAGAGGGCAAGGGTAATGCCGGCAAGCATAACGGATACAACGGCAACCTGCTGGTTCAGATTGAGGAGATTCCGCACAAGGACCTGGTACGTGACGAGAATGACCTGGTATACAACCTGCTGCTGACAGTTCCGCAGGCTGCCCTGGGCGGTGCGGTAGAGATACCTACCCTGGACGGTGCGGTAAAGCTCAAGATCGAGCCGGGAACCCAGCCGGGCAAGATGCTGCGTCTGCGCGGCAAGGGACTGCCCGAGGTCAACACCAGCCGTCGCGGCGACATGATTGTAAACGTAAGCGTATACATACCGGAGACCCTCTCCAAAGATGAGAAGGCAGCTATGGAAAAGCTCCAGACATCGGACCATTTCCAGCCCACCGCATCCATCAAGGAGAAACTGTTCCGCAAGTTCCGTAGTTATTTTGACTAATGAATTACCAAGAAGCTGTAGAGTATCTCTACACACAGACACCCCTTTTCCAGAACGTAGGCCAGGAGGCATACAAAGAAGGCCTATACAACACGGTGACGATTGACCGCCACCTTGGATGCCCCCACAAACTGTTCAAGACAATCCACGTAGCCGGCACCAACGGCAAGGGCAGCGTATCGCACACCCTGGCCGCCATCCTGCAGGCATCGGGCCTTAAGACCGGACTCTACACCTCACCCCATCTGACCGATTTCCGCGAGCGCATCAGGGTGAACGGAAAGCCTGTAAGCCCCGATTACGTAGTAAAATTCATTGAGAACAACAAGGATTTCCTGGAGCCGCTGCACCCGTCATTCTTTGAGGTGACCACCGCGATGGCGTTCAGCTGGTTTGCAGAACAGGAGGTTGACGTTGCAGTCATAGAGACCGGCCTGGGCGGCAGACTGGACTGCACCAACATAATAACTCCGGTCCTTTCAATCATAACCAACATCGGTTATGACCACATGAAATTCCTGGGCGACACGCTACAGCAGATTGCTTTTGAGAAGGCAGGAATCATGAAGAAAAACGTTCCTGTAATCATTGGAGAGCATACTGATGAGACCCGCAAGGTGTTTGAGCGCAAGGCCGAGGAGGTGGGAACCAAGGTTCTCTTCGCACAGGATAATTGTAAGATAATTTCGCATAAATACGTAAATCCGTCAAAGGTCGTTTATGAGACCGACGCCTTACCCGCACTGGAGAGCGGCCTGGCCGGATTGTGCCAGGAGAACAACGCCAACACCATTCTGACAGCCATTGACGAGCTCAAGCGCAAGAGATTCAGCCTGCCCGAGACAGCTATCCGGAAGGGATTCAAGGATGTATGCCGTATGACAGGATTGCGCGGCCGCTGGCAGCTGGTAAGCAAGAAGCCTGACATTATATGCGATACCGGCCACAACAGCCACGGACTCAAATATATAGCCAAGCATCTGGAGGAGCTGTCAGCCAAACCCGGTGCAGGACAGCTACGTATAGTTATGGGCATGGTGAATGACAAGGACGTTGCCGACGTGCTTGCCCTGATGCCCCGCAACGCCAGGTACTATTTCACACAGGCATCTGTCAAGAGAGCACTTGAGGCCGGCGCCCTGAGAGATATGGCCCGCCAGGCCGGACTGACCGGACGGGTATACGGAACAGTGGCTCAGGCAGTCTCTACAGCCCAGCGTGAGGCAGCTCCGAATGACCTGATTTTTGTAGGCGGCAGCACATTCGTGGTAGCCGACCTGCTGACCATGCCGGAATTCTTCATTCACGGCTGATTTTTTTAGCCCAATCGCTTGCATCAGTATCTGAAATTGGCTTAATTTGCGTGTTTTATTTTTAATAACCAAATTAAGCCAATCATACTATATGAGCGATTTCTTTGTAAAAGAGAATCTGGCCGGCCTCAAAAGAGAGGATTTCCAGGCCACAGTCCAGGGTAAGAAAACAGATCTTTACATACTCAAGAACAAGAGGGGAGCAGAGATAGCCGTAACCAACTTTGCCGGTGCGCTGTGCGCAATCATGATGCCTGACCGCAACGGTAAGATGGAGAGCGTTGTATGGGGCCATGACAGCATCCAGCATGTCATGGACAGCGAGGAGACATTCCTGAGCGTACTCATCGGCCGCTACGGCAACCGCATTGCAAACGGCAAGTTCACACTTGACGGCAAGCAGTACACTCTGGCAATCAACAACGATCCCAACAGCCTTCACGGAGGTCCTACCGGTTTCCACAAGCGCGTATTCGACGCAGAGCAGACCGATGCCCAGACACTCCACCTGCACTACCTGTGCAAGGACGGTGAGGAGGGATTCCCCGGCAACCTTGACGTAAACGTGATCTACCGTCTTACCGATGAGAACGAGCTGGCCATAGAGTATGAGGCAACCACAGACAAGAAGACAGTTGTCTGCCTGACACAGCACGCCTACTTTACTCTGAACGGCATGAAGAAGAACCCCCTGACGGTTCTGGATTATGACCTGATGATCAATGCCGACCACTACATTCCAATCGACAATACTGCAATTCCTCTGGGTACCATTGACAAGGTTGAGGGTACATCATTCGATTTCCGCACCCCGCATAAGGTGGGCGAGCGCATCGAGAAGGGTGAGCAGACCAAGAACGGTAACGGTTATGACCACTGCTGGGTACTTAACAAGCGTGAGCCCGGCGAGCTGAGCCTGGCCGTTAAGTGCGTTGATCCTGCAAGCGGCCGCACTATGGAGTGCTATACCACCGAGCCCGGCGTTCAGTGCTATACCGGCAACTACTGCAGCGGCAGCACCTGCGCTCACGGATCTACACTGCCCAAGCGCTGCGCCATCTGCTTTGAGGCAGAGCACTTCCCCGACAGCCCCAATCATCCGTATTTCCCCACTACGGTACTGAACCCGGGAGAGGTTTACACACAGACAACAATCTATCGTTTCGGAGTGGAATAATCCTTAAAGATGGATACGACCATTCTTAGAAACAGGTTCCGCCAGCAGTTTGGCACAAGCGGTGACCTGTACTTTTCGCCGGGACGCATCAACCTGATTGGCGAACACACCGACTATAACGGCGGGTTCGTCTTTCCGGGTGCCGTTGACAAAGGCGTTACTATTGAGATATACCGCAACGGATCCCGCAAGGTCTGCCTTCTGGCGCTTGACCAGAAAGAACATCCGTACGTAGAATTCACGCTCGATGACACCTCAAAGCCTGAGGAACATTGGGCGTGTTATATTTTCGGAGTATGCAAGGAACTGGAAAAGCACGGCGTGACCCTGGGCGGATTCAACGCAGCCATAACGGGTGATGTCCCGGCCGGGGCCGGCATGTCTTCATCGGCCGCACTTGAAAGCGTTTTCGCATTTGCTCTGAACACCATGTTCGCCGACGGCCGCGTTGACAAGTTTGAACTGGCCAAGATAGGTCAGGCCACCGAGCACAACTACTGCGGCGTGAAATGCGGAATCATGGACCAGTTCGCATCGGTATTCGGACGTAAGGGTTGCCTTATCCGTCTGGACTGCCGCTCTCTGGAATACGAATACTTCCCGTTCAATCCTGACGGTTACAGTCTGGTGCTGATCAACTCAATGGTCAAGCATTCTCTGGGTAACGAGTACAACGAGCGCCGCGAAAGCTGCGAGAAGGCCGTTACCCTGATGAACCGGGAGTTCGGCGGCGTGGAGACCCTGCGCGATGCCAACTACCAGATGCTTGACACAGTAAAGGGCGGCCTGAGCGAGGAGGACTACCACCGTGCCAAGTACGTTCTTGATGAGAAAGAGCGTGTCCTGGCCGTATGTGCCGCACTTGAGGAGAATGACTACGAGACCGTAGGCAAAAAAATGTACGAGACCCATTGGGGACTGAGCCGTGATTATACCGTAAGTTGCCCGGAGTTGGATTTCCTTGTGGAGACGGCTCAGCAGTGCGGTGTAACCGGAAGCCGCGTCATGGGAGGAGGATTCGGAGGATGCACCATCAACCTGGTACGTGACACCATCTGTGAAAAGTTCGTTTCAAAGGCCAAGCGCGAGTACGCACGCAAATTCGGAATAGTACCCGACGTATACAGCGTCACCATCGGCGACGGCTCAAGAAAACTGAAATAATTCATTAATCACTAAATAACCAACAAAATGAGAAAATCAAGTTTTATCGCTCTCGTGGCAGGTATGATCGCTTTGACATCCTGCTCACAGAAGCAGGAGGCTCCGGTCCTGAACAAGGCCGACTTCCAGATGGAATTTACAGGCAAACAGACTGACCTGTACAAACTCTCCAACGCTAACGGTTGCGAGGTTTGGGTAACTAACTTTGGTGCACGTATCGTTGCCATCATGGTTCCTGACAAGGACGGCAAGATGCAGGACGCTGTTATCGGATTCGGTAACATCAAGGATTACACCACTCTGGCCAGCGACTTCGGTTCAACCGTAGGACGTTACGCCAACCGTATCGACCAGGGTCGTATCACTCTGGACGGAGTTACATATCAGCTGCCCCAGAACAACTTCGGACACTGCCTGCACGGAGGTTGCGACATCACAATCCCCCTGGGTTGGCAGAACCTGGTTTGGGACGTAAAGGAGGTTAAGGACAACAGCATCACACTGCAGATGAACTCTGCTGACGGTGAGGCCGGTTTCCCGGGTAACGTTGTTGCTACCGCCACCTACACCCTCAATGACAAGAACGCCATTGACATTGTATGGAAGGCTACCACCGACAAGAAGACTGTAGTCAACATGACCAACCACAGCTACTTCAACCTGAACGGTGACCACTCAATTCCCGTTACCAACCACATCCTGACCCTGAATGCCGACAACTTCACACCCTGTGACGACACCTACATGACAACAGGTGAGATCCTCCCGGTAGCCGGCACTCCCATGGACTTCACAAAGGGTAAGGAGATTGGCAAGGAGATCAACAACTATGACTATGTACAGCTCAAGAACGGTAACGGTTACGACCACAACTGGGTTCTGAACACCAAGTGCGATGACACCAAGTGCGCCGCCAAGCTCTACAGCCCCATCACCGGTATCTATGTTGAGGTTTACACCAACGAGCCGGGTATCCAGTTCTATTCAGGTAACTTCCTGGATGGTTCAGGTCTGGACAAGCAGGGCAACAAGATGGAGCAGCGTACCGGCTGCTGCCTGGAGACACAGAAGTTCCCCGACAGCCCCAACAAGTCAAATCTTCCCGGTTGGTACAGCGCAGAGCTGGTTCCCGGTCAGGAGTATTACAGCCATTGCATCTATCAGTTTGGCGTAGAATAATCACGAATTCAAATACAAACCTAATTAAACTTTAAATGAACAATACTAGCATTATTGAAGCATTGTCAAACAACGGTTTCAAGCCGATTGACTATGTAGTTTTCGTTGCCTATCTGGCAATCCTCATCTTCCTGGGATTTTTCCTGTCCCGCAGTAAAGACGGTAAAGAGAAAGACTCTAAAGACTACTTCCTGGCAGGTAACACCCTGACATGGTGGGCAGTAGGTGCATCTCTGATCGCCGCCAACATCAGTGCCGAGCAGTTTATCGGAATGTCCGGTACAGCTTTCGCATCAGGTATCGCAATCGCTGCTTATGAGCTCATGGCTGCAGCTACACTTATCGTTGTAGGTAAGTTCCTGCTCCCCGTGATGATTGAGAAGAAGATATTCACTATCCCGCAGTTCCTGCGTGACCGTTACAACCCGGGCACAGGTCTGGCATTCTCAATCTTCTGGCTGTTCCTCTATGTATTCATCAACCTGACATCAGTTGCATGGCTGGGTGCTCTTGCCATCGAGCAGATCCTGGGTCTGCGCGGCCTTTCAATCATGATTGGCGGCACAGCCGTATCAGTTCGTCTCATCATCATCCTGATCCTCTATCTGATTGCCGGTATCTACTCAATCTACGGTGGTCTGTCATCAGTTGCATGGACCGACGTTATGCAGGTTACATTCCTGGTTGGTGGTGGTCTTATCACCGCTTATGCCGCTCTTGACGTTATCGCCGACAAGCTGGATCTCCAGGGTGGTGCAATGGCCGCTCTCGGTGAGGTATTCACCAAGCTCAAATCAATTCCGGGTGACTCACACTTCAACCTGGTCGTTAACCAGGCCAAGACTCCCGATGCATACTTTGACATTCCGGGTATCGCCGTTATCGTTGGTGCCCTGTGGCTGACCAACCTGGGTTACTGGGGCTTCAACCAGTACATCATCCAGAAGGGTCTTGCTGCAAAGAGCCTGGACGAGGCCAAGAAGGGTATGGTATTTGCCGCATTCCTTAAGATCCTCATCCCGTTCATCGTATGTATCCCCGGTGTATGCGCATTCTACATCAAGACTCAGCAGCCTGAGATGTTCGCAAGCCTGGCAGGTGGTATCTCAGTTTCTGATGACGCTTATCCTTTCCTTATCCGCAACTTCACTCCGGTATTCGTAAAGGGTCTGTCATTCGCCGCTCTGTCTGCAGCCGTTATCTCTTCACTGGCTTCAATGTTCAACTCAACATCAACCATCTTCACGATGGATATCTACAAGCAGTACTTCAAGAAGGATGCAAGTGAGAAGCGCCTTGTAAACGTAGGCCGTATCACATCTGTATCTGCCCTGATCATTGCCCTGATCGCCGTTTATCCTATCATGGGTGGTGCTGACCAGGCATTCCAGATCATCCAGGAGTACTCAGGATTTGTATATCCGGGTGTTGTAGTTATCTTTGGTCTGGGTCTGCTCTGGAAGCGCGCTTCAGGTCCCGCTGCCGTTGTAGCCGCTATCGGTACATTCGTATTCTCAATCGCATTCAAGTTCCTCATGCCCAACACTCCGTTCATGCTGCGTATGGGTTACGTATTCCTCTGCCTGGTTGCCATCTTTATCCCGATGTCACTCTATGGCAAGAAGAATGTCGTTGAGGCCGATAAGCTTGACCAGCACACCATCGACGCTCAGATGAAGTGGTCATCAATCCTGTTCGCCTGCGCTGCAATCTGCCTGGTAGCTGCCATCTACGGCGTTATCGATCCGGTTCTGCGCGGTTGGGGATTTGAGGCTATGTTCTTCCTGGCTGCTATCCTGGGTGTTCTTGGACTCTACCTGCGTTCAAATGCCAAGGATAAGGTTCAGGATGCCAAGGCCGTTGGTATTGACCTGGCTCTCTTCCGCACCGACAGAACATTCAATCTGGGTGCTCTGGGTGTTATCGTAATTCTGTTCATCCTTTACGTAAGTCTCTGGTAATATGCTTGAAGAGCTTAAAGAGAAGGTATTCCGTGCCAATCTGGACCTTGTAAAGCAGGGTTTGGTCATATTCACCTGGGGTAATGTATCGGGCATAGACCGCGAGAAAGGTCTGGTCGTAATCAAGCCCAGCGGCGTGAGCTATGACGAGATGAAGGCAAGTGATATGGTTGTTGTCTCCCTCGAGACCGGTAAGGTCGTTGAGGGAGACCTCAATCCTTCATCGGACACCCCTACTCACCTGGTACTTTACAGGTCATTCCCCAATATAAAGGGCGTGGTACACACCCACTCCACTTATGCTACCGCCTTTGCACAGGCAGGCCGTGACATCCCCAACATCGGCACCACACATGCCGATTATTTCTACAAGGACATTCCTTGTACACGTGACATGACCGAGGCTGAGGTTAAGGGACAGTATGAGCTGGAGACCGGTAACGTGATTGTGGATGAGATCCTGAACATCCGCAAGATCAACCCCGACCACACTCCGGCCGTTCTGGTAAAGAACCATGGTCCGTTCTCATGGGGAACATCACCTGACAACGCTGTTTACAACGCCAAGGTGATGGAGCAGTGCGCCAAGATGGCGTTCGTGGCTCTGACTGTCAATCCGGACCTCACGATGAACCCGCTTCTGATTGAGAAGCACTATATGCGTAAACATGGCCCTAACGCTTATTACGGCCAGAAAAAGAAATAACTTAAAACAGTAAACACTATGTTTGAGAACAATGAGATATGGTGGGTAACTGGTGCCCAGTTACTTTACGGAGGTGACGCTGTCGTTAAGGTTGACGGTCACTCAAAGGAGATGGTTGACGGTCTGAACAAGAGCGGAAACATCCCCGTTAAGATTGTATATAAAGGTACTGCCAACAGCAGCAACGAGGTAGAGGCCATCATGAAGGCTGCCAACAATGACAGCAAGTGCATAGGTATCATCACCTGGATGCACACATTCAGCCCCGCCAAGATGTGGATCAAGGGACTGCAGGCTCTTGAGAAGCCTCTGCTCCATTTCCACACTCAGTACAACACAGATATTCCATGGGATACAATTGACATGGATTTCATGAACCTGAACCAGAGTGCCCACGGCGATATCGAGTTCGGTCATATCTGCACACGTATGCGTGTAGCCCGCAAGGTTGTTGTAGGTCACTGGAAGAGCGCTGATGCTCAGAAGCAGATTGCCGTATGGGCTCGTGCCGCTGCCGGCCGTGCCGATGCACACAACGTACGCTGCCTTATGTTCGGTATGAACATGAACAACGTTGCCGTTACTGACGGTGACCGCGTTGAGTTTGAGCAGCGCATGGGTTATCATGTAGACTACTACCCCGTATCATCACTGATGGATTACTTCAAGAAGGTTACCGACGCTGAGGCTGACGCCCTTGTCGAGGAGTACAAGAAGCTCTACACCATCAAGATCGATGAGAGCGGTGAGAAGGTATACTGGGAGAAGGTTAAGAATGCCGCAAAGGCTGAGATCGCCCTGCGTCGCGTCCTGAAGGATGAGAACGCTACCGCTTTCACCACCAACTTTGATGACCTGGGTGACGCCGATATCGACGCTCCTGATTTCTGCGGTTTTGACCAGATCCCCGGTCTGGCATCACAGCGTCTGATGCAGGAGGGTTACGGCTTTGGTGCTGAGGGTGACTGGAAGACAGCCTGCCTGCAGCGTACTCTCTGGGTTATGAACCAGGGCATGCCTAAGGGTTGCTCATTTCTTGAGGACTACACCCTGAACTTTGCCGCTGACTGCACATCAAGCCTGCAGAGCCACATGCTGGAGATCTGCCCGCTTATTGCTACCGAGAAGCCCAAGCTGGAGGTTCATTTCCTTGGCATAGGTATCCGCAAGCAGCAGACTGCCCGTCTGGTATTCACATCAAAGACCGGCCGCGGTATCAAGGCTACAGTTGTTGACCTGGGTAACCGTTTCCGTCTTATCACCAGCGAGGTTGAGTGCATCGAGCCCAAACCAATGCCCAAACTGCCGGTTGCATCGGCCCTCTGGGTTCCGCAGCCTACATTTGAGATTGGCGCCGGCGCATGGATACTGGCAGGTGGTACACACCACAGTGCATTCTCTTATGACATCACTGCCGAGTACTGGGAGGATTTTGCCGAGATGTGCGACATAGAGTACATCGGAATCGACAAGAATACTACTATCAGCGGATTCAAGCAGCAGCTCCGTAACAACGAGGTTTATTACATGCTTAACAAAGCCCTGAAGTAATATGGCATACGATCCTAAATCCGTTATTGAGAAAGGTCAGGCCATACTCGGTATCGAGTTTGGCTCGACCCGTATCAAGGCTGTGCTCATTGACCCTTATTACGTGCCTATCGCCCAAGGTAGCCATACCTGGGAGAACCAGCTGGAGAACGGTCTCTGGACATACAGCGTTGAGAGTATCTGGTACGGTCTTCAGGATTGCTACCAGGATCTGCGCAGAAACGTAAAGGAGAAATACGATATCGAGATTGAGAACCTTGCCGCCATAGGTATCAGTGCTATGATGCACGGTTACATGCCTTTTGACAAGCACGCTCAGATACTGACTCCTTTCCGTACATGGCGTAACACCAACACCGCAAAGGCTGCAGCCCAGCTGTCAGAGCTCTTTGTGTTCAATATTCCTCTGCGTTGGAGTATCTCACACCTCTATCAGGCTATCCTGGATAACGAGCCTCATGTAAAGGACATTGATTTTCTTACCACTCTGGCCGGTTATATCCACTGGCAGCTCACCGGTAAGAGAGTCCTGGGCGTAGGTGATGCATCGGGTATGATCCCCGTCGATCCCAAGACCAAGACTTACAATGCCGATATGGTTGCCAAGTTCGATAAGCTCATTGAGGGCAAGGGATACCCCTGGAAGCTCCTGGATATCCTGCCTGAGTCACTTGACGCCGGTCAGGATGCAGGTGTGCTCACCGAGCAGGGTGCCAAGAAACTTGACATAAGCGGTCACCTCAAACCGGGTGCTCCCATCTGTCCTCCTGAGGGCGATGCAGGCACAGGTATGGTTGCCACAAACGCCGTACGTCCGCGCACCGGTAACGTATCGGCCGGAACATCATCATTCTCAATGATCGTGCTTGAGAAGGATCTCAACAAACCTCATGAGGTGATTGATATCGTGACTACCCCTGACGGCAGCCCCGTGGCTATGGTTCACTGCAACAACTGCACAAGTGACCTGAACGCATGGGTTAACCTGTTCAAGGAGTTTGAGGAGGTTATGGGTATTCCCGTTGATATGGGCAAGATTTTCACCAACCTGTTCAATGCAGCTCTTAAGGGTAACCCCGATTGCGGCGGTATCATGAGCTACAACTACGTATCAGGTGAGCCTGTTACCGGTTTTGCTGACGGCCGCCCGCTGTTTGTACGCTCCGCCAATGACAAGTTCAACCTGGCTAACTTTATGCGCGCCATCATTAGCGGTGCCATAGGCGTGCTCAAGGTTGGTAATGATATCCTGTTCAACGAGGAGAAGATCAAGGTTGACCGCATAACCGGTCACGGCGGTCTGTTCACCACTCCCGGTGTAGGTCAGAGAATACTGGGTGCAGCCCTGAACTCACCTATCTCCTGCATGAAGACTGCAGGTGAAGGCGGTCCTTGGGGTATGGCAATCCTGGCATCATACCTTATCAATAACAAGAAGAACCAGTCTCTGGCTGAGTTCCTTGATGATGCCGTATTTGCCGGTGATACCGGAACATCAGTTACTCCCTCACCCGAGGACGTAGCAGGTTTCAATGCCTACATTGAGAACTACAAGAAATGCCTGCCTATTGAGGAAGCAGCAGTTAAGTATAAGAATTAATTGAAAGCCTTTCCATTATGAAGAATTTATCCAAAGTTTTTATGGCTGTTGCAGCAGTTGTTTTCTGCGTATCGGCCAGTGCAGCAAAGCCCAAGTTCCCGCTGCTGGACAGTGCTCCTTATGACACCGTCATTGACGGTCAGAAGGTGGCTCTCTATACCATCCAGAAAGGTAAGGTTGCTGCTCAGATCATTAACTATGGTGGTTTTGTAGTTGGCCTCTATGCTCCCGACAAGAACGGTGAGTATGCCAACCTGGTAAACCATTATGACAACATCAAGCAGTACTTCAATTACAACATGGGTATGATTGGCCCGGCCCTTGGTCGTTATGCCAACCGTATCGCTAACGGTAAGTTCACTCTGGACGGTGTTGAGTATAACATCACCAAGAACAGCGGACAGCACACCCTGCATGGAGGTACTAAAGGTTTTGACCATACCGTATGGACTGTTGTAAAGGTTAAGAAGGACAAGCTGGTTCTGAGCTGCGTTCTTCCCGATGGTCTGGACGGATTCCCCGGCACACTGACCACAACCCTTACCTACTCCATCACAAAGGATGGCGGACTGCAGATCAGCTATGAGGCTACTACCGATAAGGCTACTGTAGTTAACCTGTCTAACCATACCTATTTCAACCTGGATGGTACCGGAAACGGTGACATCATGGATCATGAACTGATGATCAACGCCGGTTTCATTACCGAGACTGACCGCAGTAACATTCCTACAGGTGACTATGGTATCGTTGACGGAACTCCTTATGATTTCCAGAAGCCGGTACGCATTGGTGACCGTCAGTACTCACCGGCTCCCGGTCAGGGTGGCCGTGGCGGATTCGGCGGTTTTGGCGGACAGGTTCCCGAGGGTATGGTTCGCAACTATGACAACAACTTCTGCCTCATTCATGAGCAGCAGGGTAAGGTTGAGAAGGTTGCTACACTCTACTCTCCCAAGTCTGGCCGTTTCATGGAGGTTTGGAACAACCATCCGGGACTTCAGGTTTATACCGGTGCCCGCACCGCTATAGCTCTTGAGTCACAGATGTACCCTGACTCTCCTAACCATGACATCTTCCCCAGCACTACTCTGCGTCCGGGTGAGAAGTACCAGCACACTGTAATCTACAAGCTTTCTGTAAAATAATCTTATAGAAAACACATTGAGAAGAGGCCCTGCTTGCTAATTAGCAGGGCCTCTATTTTATGGCTCCGCCGGACTATGGGGTTGGAGAGACAACGTTCCGGGGCTACTCCGTACCCCTACGAGACCTAAACATCGATCGCCTCCTTTTTAGTCCCCTTCGGGGCCTAACAGTCGTTGAACGCCACGATGTTCTTAA